>NZ_JACDUS010000001.1:0-600000 GCF_013761005.1 Desulfosalsimonas propionicica | reverse complement strand
TCTTAATCAGGTCAACGGAGGGGAACTTTGTGAGATTGAATTTCAAAAATTTCCCATGTTTGTTTTCAACCCCTACGCCAACGGCAAACTGATACATACCATCCGCACTGAGCTGGCCCAAAGCAGATCTGCATGGATCGCATCAGCCTTTTATTCCCCGGGTGCAGCCAATCTTTTGATTTCCGAGTTTTCAAAATTTCTGGAAACCGGCGGGAGCATGAAAATCATGCTTTCAACCATGGGCAACATCACGCGGCCGGAATATCTGGAACATCTTGCAGCCCAAGTGCCGGAAGAAAGCCTGAAGATATTCCACCCCCCGGATATTGCCTTTGACAAAGAGCCGCCCCATTTTCACGTAAAAACATGGCTTTTTCAACACTGCGACGGCCAGGGGGCCATGATCATAGGCTCATCCAACTTCACAATGGGCGGCATGGTAAACAACATAGAATGGAATTATTTTTCCCCGCGTGAGGTAAACGTTTCATACGATAACCAGACTCCGCCGTTTCAGGCTGCAGTGGCAGAGTTTGAACGAATGTGGAAAGACATGGCCGTTCCGGTTTCCCGGGAATTTATAAACGGCTACAAACAACGCTTTAGCAAAAATCAAAACTGGGGCCTGAAGCCTGAAAATAATACAGAGATCTTTGACCCCGAACATGCCTATGGCCGAAGCGATTTTACTGTTTCCCCCAATGACGCACAAAAAGAAGCCCTTGAGAATCTGGCTGCCCAAAGAAACCTCGGGGTCTCCAGGGCAGCGGTGGTGGCAGCAACAGGGATCGGAAAAACCTATCTTGCTGCATTTGACTTTAAACAAAGCCAGTGCAAAACCCTTTTGTTTGTGGCCCACCGGGAAGACATTCTTGCCGGTGCCCTGGAAACCTTCAGAAATGTCATGAATGACCCGGACTTTGGCGTAATCTACGGAAGAGGCAATACAAATATCGGCGATGGCAAAGCGGTTTTTGCCATGATCCAGACCCTGAGCCGAAACAGCCGCCTGGACAATTTTTCCCCGGAACAATTTGAATATATTGTTATTGATGAATTTCACCACGCTGAAGCAGACGGCTACCAGAGGGCACTGTCCCATTTCCGGCCTGGGTTTCTTCTGGGCCTGACCGCCACACCCGAGCGCATGGATGGAAGAGATGTCCTGGCCCATTGCGATTACAATGTTGCCTATGAAATACGGATACTGGAGGCGGTCGACAGGGGCTGGCTGGTGCCTTTCCAGTATTTTGCCGTTTATGATCAAACCGACTATGAACAGATTTCCTGGCGTGGCACCGATTATGACCAGGAAGCTTTAGACATTGCCCTGAAAGATGATACCCGCACTGCCATTGTGGCCGGCAATCTTAAAAAATACCTGCCTGCAACCGGCAAAATAAAGGCGCTGGCATTTTGCAGCTCAATCAGCCACGCCCGGTATACTGCTGAAAAGCTCACAGAAAACCACCATATTCCGGCAGCTGCACTCTGGGGAGAGGCAACAGATACACAGCGCCATGATGCAATAGCACGGCTCCAGGATGAACATGATCCCCTAAATGTTATATGCACTGCAAGCCTGTTTAATGAGGGCACTGATATCCCGGGCCTGACACACGTGCTTTTTTTGCGCCCAACGCAGTCGTTTACCCTGTTTCTCCAGCAGCTCGGGCGGGGTTTGCGCAAATATCCGGGAAAAGAGTTTCTGGTCGTATTGGATTTTGTGGGCAACTTCAAAAAAGCACACACAGCACCCCTTGCCCTTGCCGGATATACTTCCATAGCGCAGCTTGCAGCAAGCCCGGATGCAAAGCCCGGAAAAATGTTAACCCAAAACCTTCCCCAGGGCTGCTATGTCAGTGCTGAGCTTGAAGTCCAGAGGCTCTGGGATGCCCGGATAAAACAGATTTTTCAACGGGAAATGTCTGTTGAAGACCGCCTGAAGATGATTTACCAGGATATTAAGGCAGACCTTGGCAAAATCGATCTGCAGCTGCGTGATATGCTGCATAATGCCTATGACATCGACCCTTATGTTTTCCTGAAAAAATTCGGCAACTGGCTCCGGGCAAAAAAATTCTGCGAAAATGGCAATATCACTGAATTTGAAAAAAGCCTGATCAACACCCCTGGCGAATATCTGCTTTCCCATATCGAATCGGGCCTCAATCCGGTAAAATCCTATAAAATGGTTGTGCTCCTGTCTCTTTTGGAACTGGAGGGAACCCGCTGGAAAACAGATGATATCGCCAGCAAGTTTTTATCCCATTATTTGAATCACCCAAACCAGATTTCAGATTATGATGCACTGGCCAAATCTTCTGACCCTGAAAATTTTCGCCTTTCTTCAGTATCCTCCCACCTCAAAAGAATGCCTCTGGACAAACTGAGCAACGCCCCGGAGGATTGTTTTGTGCTGGACCGGGAAAACGATACTTTCAGCCTGAAGCCGGAATATGAGCCCTACTGGACTCAGGAAGCATTCAGAAACCTTGTAAAAGACCGGGCTGAATTTGTTCTGGCACGTTATTTCATGCGGGCCAGGCTCCAGCAGGTTATATTTTTCCACCCGTCCATCTGCACCCACGGTTTTAAGGTGAATCAGAAATTCATCAACGCGTTTTTTGAAGACAATCCGCCTGAACCCGGAGAAAACCGTGAGATTAAAATCGTTGCAGATGAAAAAACATTTAATGCGCATGTATCCAGGAATACGGGTGAAAATGAATACCGGATTTCCTACAAGGAAGAAAGCCAGATAGCCAGGTTTTTCCAAAGAGTTTTCACCCCTGCCCCGGAAACCGGACAAAAGGCTTTTACCCTGATCGCGGAAAAGAAAAAACTGCGGCTTGAACTGCCCCAAAAAAGCGCAGACCTTCGTGGCGTGGTTGTGGACATTCCATACACAAAAAACCCGGATACAGGAATAACGGCCAAATTCCGTAAGCTTTTGAAGGAAAATCCCGGGCAGTCACAGTGGGAGCTTGCTTTTGAAAAACCAGGATATGATGGATTAATGGAAATTGAAATCGTGGTCGGAAATGCGTTCAAAGCCTATACAGGCACCAAATTCAAAGACAAAACACGATTTCCGGCACGAATCAAGGCTGCAGCCACAGCCCTTTTAAAAGAAGGGTTTCGCGGGGAATTTCATGTAGCGGCAAAAGGAAAACGTGTTGTGATCAGCAAAGCATAGGTTATAAACGCGCTAAAGCCCAACGGATTCCTTGTGATCACGGCAAAAGAGCAGATCCCGAAATCCACCCGGAATCATTTGATGTGCTATGACCGCTATGTTTTCCGGAAAAGCTTAGCCGGTTCTATCACCATGCCCCCGGAATTCTTCCGGAAAGGGTTCGTCCGGAACTTTACAAACACCGGAGAATCTGCGAGATTGAATTTACTTTCGCAATGGCTGCCGACCAAAAATCACCCTAAAGATTTGCAAAGCGCCTGTCACATGCCTGAAGACATATCTGAACGCCGCAAAAACAGCAAGGCAGTTGATAGCAATGGCCCCATTGAGGTCACCTGCGCAATTATAGAAAAAAACGGGCAGGTTTTGGCGGCCCAGCGCGGCCCGGCCATGGCAATGCCGTTTAAATGGGAGTTTCCCGGAGGAAAAATCAATCCAGGCGAAACTCCGGAAAACTGTATCATCCGGGAGATCAAGGAAGAACTGGGCGTTGAGATCCAAATTAAAACCATGCTGCCGCCATCAAGCCATTCTTATCCGGATCTTTATATCCGGCTTCATCCCTTTGTTTGCCGGATAACCCATGGCCGCATTAAACCCGCAGAACACCATGCCGTTCAATGGACCGCCCATGACCGGTTATTGGCCCTGGAATGGGCAGAAGCAGATGTGGCTGTGGTCAAATCCTACCTGAATTATCGCATTGGAAAACAAGGGATATAATGCGCATCAACAACAAGCATAGCTGCCTGAGAGAATCCGCCCGATGACATCAAAGCCTGCTTTCGGCATGTATGACGCGCTTATCGACAAACATCTCCAGGATGTCCTGCGGCAATACCCGGAACTGCGACCCGTGCTCGGAAAGCTGGATGCAGAAGAGCAGCCCGCGCGGTATGCCGATTTTGTCGCAAAAGTTTTAGAACAGGTGCTGCGGGAAGAATCGGATCCGGAAAACCGGCTTGCCCTGTGCAATTTAATTCTTGAGCAGCTTTCAAACAGCCCTGATGCAGACACGAAAAAACTGGTTTCAACAAAAAAATCCCTTCTCCTTGAAATCACCCCGCCGCATTACGGCACATCCCACATGCCCCGGCCGCATACGCCTGTTTCAGAAAGCAGTCTTTTTACCGGATCGCCTTCAGATCCCCAGCTCGTGCACGAACTGGCCGCTGAAATGCGCTCTGCCGATGGCGTGGACATTCTGGTATCTTTTATCAAGTGGTCCGGCCTGCGCCTGCTGATACCCGCATTTGAAGATTTGCGGGACCGCAATATCCCTGTCCGCCTGATCACCACATCCTACATGGGGGCCTCGGATGCGCCGGCAATCGAATGGCTTGCAGCACTGCCCAATGTCAATGTGCGCGTATCCTACGATACCGAGCGCACCCGGCTCCACGCCAAGGCCTATCATTTCAGGCGCGATTCGGGTTTTTCCAGCGCCTATATTGGTTCGGCCAACATGTCCCATGCCGCCATCACCAGCGGCCTGGAATGGAACCTGAAAGTGACTGCACAGGACATGGCGCATATCCTTGAAAAATTCACCGCCGAGTTTGAAACCTACTGGCACAGCCGGGAATTTGTTCCTTTTGACCCGGAAGATCCCGCCCCCTTGCGCAGCGCCATCCGCCGCGCACGGCATGCGCAGCCGCAATCGGCTGTTTTTTTCGATCTCCGGCCCCATCCTTTCCAGGAACGCATTTTGGAAACCCTGGAAACAGAGCGTGAAGTGCGGGGCCTTACCCGCAATCTCGTGGTGGCCGCCACCGGCACCGGCAAAACTGTTATCGCCGCATTTGACTTTCAGCGCTTTTATGAACGGAAAAAAAGACAGGCGCGATTGCTTTTTGTCGCCCACCGCGTGGAGATTTTAACCAAGGCGCAGGAAACTTTCAGAAATGTTTTACGGGATGCCGGTTTTGGCGATGTCCTGGGCGGCACCTACCAGGCAGAACGGTTTGATCATTTGTTCTGCACCGTGAGCATGCTCACCTCCAGGCGGTTATGGAACCAAGTGGGACCCGGATTTTATGATTTTATCATTATCGACGAGGCTCACCACGGCACTGCATCGAGCTATCGCCCGGTTTTTGAAGAATTTTCCCCTGAAATTATTCTGGGCCTTACCGCCACACCGGAACGAATGGACGGCGGCAATGTACTGGCGGATTTTGACAACCGGTTTACAGCAGAAATCCGCCTGCCTGAAGCATTGGAAGAAAAGCTTCTCTGCCCGTTTCACTACTTTGGCGTGACTGATCCGGTCTCGCTTTCAGATGACCGGTTCTGGAAAAACGGCCAATACGATACACATGAACTGGAAAAAGTTTATACCGGCAATCATATCCAAGCCCGCCAGCGCCTTGATGCCATCCTATCCGCCCTACATCGCTATGAGCCGGACATGGAAGGGGTAAAAGGCATCGGCTTTTGCGTTTCCATCGAGCACGCGGAGTATATGGCGGAAATGTTTCACAAGCACGGCCTTGCCTCCGCAGCCTATGTCTCCGGCAATCATCCCGGCCATTACGAACCTTTGCTGAACCAGCTAAAATCCGGCCAGCTTAAGTTTTTGTTTACCGTGGACAAACTCAGCGAAGGGGTGGATTTGCCGGATATCAACATTGTTTTGTTTTTGCGCCCCACCCGGAGTCTGACCGTATTCTTGCAGCAGCTCGGCCGGGGCCTGCGCCATAGTCCAGGCAAGGATTGCCTTACCGTGCTCGATTTTGTGGGCCAGGCGCACCGCAAATACCGCATTGACACCAAGATTAAAGCGCTTTTGCCCAAACATCGCTTTTCCATTGACCGGGAAGTAGAGCAGGATTTTCCCCACCTCCCGCCCGGCTGCGCCATCCAGCTCGACCGCCTTTCCCGGCGCCATGTTCTGGAAAATATCCGGGAGAATTTAAAAAACCTGGCCGTGCAGGTGCCGGAGCGCCTCCGCGCATTTTCCCATGAAACCGGCCAGCCCCTGACCTTTGGCAATTTTATCCGCCACCATGATTATGAACCGGAGCGCCTACTGATCCGGGAAACCTGGTCGACCTGGAAGGCAAAAGCCAGGCTGACAGAATTTCCGTCAGACCCGGATATAACGCGCATGAAAAACGCCCTGATTCGCCTTGCATTGACCAACGGCCCCGCTGAGATTGCCCGGCTGCAAGAAATTGTGGGGCTTTTGAAAACTCAACAGGTGGATCGGGCAATATCGGCAGCCGGCAACACAGCCATTATGATCCACTACCGGATATGGGCGGAAAGAGGAAACACCCTGGGCATGAACTCCCTGCGGGAATCCTTTGACAGGCTTTCCAGAAACCCGGCAACGCTTTCGGATATAGAAGAAATACTGGCATGGGCTGAATCCGAAACACCGGTTGCCGGCATCCGGCCGGATCTGCCCCTTTTGCCTGCCCCCTGGAGCTTCATGCCCAATACGGATTCAAAGACATTCTGGCTGCCCTGGGCCAGGCAACCTTTGAAACAGCCGGTCAAAGGGGTGTCGGCATCGTTCATCTGCCGGATATAAAAGCCTACGGTGTCATGATCACCTTTCAGAAAACCGAAAAGGAATTTTCACCGTCCACCATGTATGCTGATTTTCCGATCAGCCGGGAGCTTCTGC
Organism: Desulfosalsimonas propionicica; assembly: GCF_013761005.1. Lineage (NCBI taxonomy): Bacteria > Pseudomonadati > Thermodesulfobacteriota > Desulfobacteria > Desulfobacterales > Desulfosalsimonadaceae > Desulfosalsimonas > Desulfosalsimonas propionicica. The sequence goes on along the minus strand of NZ_JACDUS010000001.1, from coordinate 593,167 downwards.
ATTGGGAATCCCAGTCCAATACCCGGCAGAATTCAAAAACCGGCCAAAACCTCATCCATCATATCCAACGCGGATATACGATTTTAATCTTTGTCCGCAGCCATAAGAAGCAAAATAACTGCACGGTTCCATTCACCTACCTTGGCCCTGCAGCCTGCCAAAGCTATCAGAGCGAACGTCCTATACAGATGGTCTGGAAACTTCAACACCAGATGCCGGTGGAAATGTTTGAGGATAACCGTAAAGGGGGATAGGCAGGATATCATCGCGCTCTAAAAGGGCATTTTCATGCGCCGGCGAAAACGGAGCGCAACAGATTTCTTGTCCGGGCGAAAGGCCTGGCTCTGCTGGGTTATTCGTAATGAGTCCACATGCGGATGATCTTTACCCTCTTTTCATTATCGATGATCTGGTAAACTAACCGATGCTGAATATTGATACGTCGTGAATATGCACCGGCTAAATCACCCAAAAGCTTTTCATACGGGGGCGGCGTTTGATAGGGATTATCACAAAGGATTTGTATTAATTCTTCCGCTTTGGATCTGAGCCCGGATGCTGATAATTTTTTCGCATCTTTTTGAGCCTGCTTCGTGAAAATGATTCGCCAACTCACCAATCAATTTCCTCAGTACAATCCTCAACCGGGGTCGCCAGGCCTTCACGAATGGACTCACGCATACCGGGAATATTTAAAAGATACATGGTCTCCTGAATGGAACGCCAGTCATCTTCTGAAATCAGAACCGCATTTCCCCGTTTCCCGGTGATCACAACTGGTTCATGCGATTTGGATGCTTGGTCGATAAGGCGGTACAATTTGGACCGCGCCTCTGTTGCCGATAAAGTAGGCATATTTCACCTTATTATTTTTTATAATAATGTACGGCATGGCGTACGTATTGTCAAGGCCATATTATAGCAGATCAAATTTTTACCCCACACCTGAAAACCAAATAGTCGCCGCCCTTCAGAAATGCCGATTCATTTAACTTCCGTTGCGGGACCATATTTGTTTTGGCAAACCCTCGTCTTTTTTAACGAGCTTGCTTTTTTATAATGGGTACGCCCTCCAGGCTGTCGAGAACCTCCATCAGCCGGGTTTTGCAGGCATGTTTCTCTCTCAGTTTCTGCAGATATTTTTGCCTTTGCTTCTGCCACTTCATTATTGTCAACGCCCGGCCGGTCATATTTTCTCTCCGGCAGCCGGTCGAACCAATACAGGACACGTTCCGGATCTGCTTCAAGCAGGGCGATTTCAATGAGCTCGGCCGCCATGGGAAAACGCTGTTTTCGTTCTGTTTTCGGGACCTCAAGACCAGCCTATGCCTTTTTATTTTTGATACTATCTTTTAAAAATTGAATTCACAACTTCTTTAGCCTTTTGGTCGGCAGCCGGAAAGGCGTGGAAAAAGCCTGTGTTGTCATAACCGCTGGTTCCGATCATTTTATCAGTTTCATTATCATAGACCGTCACATTTAATGAGGAAAGATACATGATCATATCCCACCTCTAGTTATCTGAACACTCAACGTAAATATCCATATGATCAGGTTTTTCTGATAAAGGCCCGCTCCAGGTTGCAATCCCCAGATCTGAGATGGCTTTTTGAACCGCCAACCGCATTTCGGCAGAGGATGTGTCTGCTTCGACAACATATGCAGTTTCTGCTGAAAATATCGGCCCGGAGTCTGTAATTGTCGGCGGTTTCATACTTGCACAGCCTGACAGGGCTATCACTATAAACCCGATAACTGCAAATTGAAGCTTTATTTTCATCTTTGCTCCCGTTCTTGTTCTGATTTATCCCTGTGAATTTTATGCAGTAAATTAAACTGACCCTAAGTCATACCCCAAAAAACACATTTTGCGCCGAAAAATCTGACAGGCTGCCCTTCCATGCATGATAGATTTCCATCAATCTCGGCGAAAGCAACAACTGCTTGATTTTTATTAGAATTTTAATAGTTTTTTTCAAGCGTAGAATAAAGTGACTCTGTAATCTTCGTGCTCACATATCTTCCGTAATTGGGAGAAACTTCAGAAATAAAAGGCTCGGTCACATCCGGATCATATTGAGTGAAAACAAATCCGCCAATCAAAGGGATAATGCCTACTTCCAACCATCCTATCTCTGTCCAGGTCCGGTCTATTTCAGCCTGGCGGAAAGTGTATGTCAAATGTATTTCAGAATGTTCAGATTTCTTTAAATCCGGATATGAAATATCAACCATGGTTGCAATATCGGCTTGGTAGCCATACCCCCATATAGCGGGAGCGAAAATAAGAAATCCGGGAAAATTTACAAAGAAATTACTGGCATTCCCATCGTATTCAGGCAAAATACTTATTTGTACAATAGCTTCAACCTCTGATCCATGGGAGGAATGGGAATAAGGATAAATAACTCTGTCAAAATTGCCTGATCCTCTCAGAGCAGAAACTACCGAAAAAAGATAGCCACTATTGACCGGATCATTCATTTGGGCGCCAACAACTCCGATAGTAACCGTTTCCTGAGGTGGACTCACAGGGTGTGTGAAATTTTCATTTAAATTCGTAATCCGCAAATTATGCGAACAACCTGTGAAAAGTATTAACATTACGAATAAAGCGAATAATTTTTTCATTTACTGTCTCCATAGAATCTTTATTATTTGGTCAAAAAACAGGGCCTTTCCATTTTCCAATCAAAACCTGGAAGCAATGGCTATTTGTACATGATTGGTCGACTCAATCCTGAACGATTAGGCACTCCCCTGTGTTTCAAAAAGCTTCCTCATAGGTCACTCCGAAAATCGTGTCCGCCAGCCACTTTTTAAAATCCGGATTATCGCTGAATTGTTTGAACAATTCCGTGTGGTCGGAGAGCATTTCAATGACCACTTTTTCCAGCGCCCGGTCGTGCTCCAGGCGAGCCGCAGACTTGCTGCTGTTCTTCATGGCATTCTGATATGCCTGATCCGCCGCAACCTTGGCGGGAATGTCTTCTGTAATCACCTTGCGGATGCGATCTTCGTCCTCCCAGTCGATGTTTCCAAAGCGGTCGTTGAATGCCTTTATGATGTTGCTCAGCGCGTCGAGTTCAGGTTCGGGCTTGCGACCACCCCCGCTTGTGGGTACGGGGGCGATTTCAGAATCCTCGTCTGGCAGCGTAAGTTTCATTGTTTCCTGTTTTTCTGCTCGATAGCTTTCCATGTCAATGGACTCGAGGATGCCTTTTGACAAGTCCTCTTCCACGGGAGCGGGCAACTTCGGGGTTAAAAAATCAAGAAATATTGACAGCTTCTCCCACTCGGCATTCGTGTATGGCAAAACAGAGGCCAGGAACTGATACGTCCGGCCAAATGCCTTGGCTTTGCCCTTAAAATCCACCTGTTCATCTTCAACCAGATCCTCATTATACACCCCGACACAGGCATCGAGTATCGGGTCCAGCTTGTCGCGGTCCTCGCCGCCGAGAAAAAGCCTGACCAGTTGATCAACCTGCTCGTCACTGTAGACCTGATAGCCATCCAACGTCGCCTTGAGGTCGTGCAGCTTATTCGGATCCGTCTCTTCGCTGAGCACCGTCGTGCGGTAGTAATCGGAAAATGCCCTGGTGATCGTGTCCGCGTCATTCATGAAGTCCAGCACAAAGGTATCGGTCTTTTGCGGGTGCGCCCGGTTCAGGCGCGACAGCGTCTGCACCGCCTTGATACCGGAGAGCACCTTGTCGACATACATCGTGTGCAGCAGCGGCTCGTCGTAGCCGGTCTGGAACTTGTCGGCCACGATCAGGAAACGGTACGGATCTTTGCCGGAAATCCCTTTCACTTCCTCCGCCTTGAAATACGCCTCGATCTTGCTGCTCGGGAATCCGTTCAGGGAGGCCTCGGTGATCTTCTTGCCGTCCTGCTCAAAGTCGGAAAAAGCCACGATGGCGTGGTACGGGCTTTTTCGCTCCTTGAGGTACGCCGATACTGCCTCAAAGTACTGGATCGCCCGCTTGATGCTGCTGCAGATGATCATGGCCCGCGCCCGCCCCCCGATCTTTCGACGTGCAATCACCTGCTCATGGAAGTGGTCGACCATGATCTCGGCCTTGGTCCGGATGGCGTGATCGTGCGACTCAACATACCGACGCAGCTTTTTACCGGCCTTCTTTATGTCGAACTCCGGGTCGTCCTCCACGGTCTTGGCCAGGCGATACCAACTGTTTACCGGCGTGTAGTGCTCCAGCACATCCAAAATAAAACCTTCCTGGATCGCCTGCTTCATGGTGTAGCTGTGAAACGGCCGGTGCGGTATCTTGCCGCCCACCGGCTTGTCCGGGATACCGAAGATCTCCAAAGTTTTGTTCTTGGGCGTGGCCGTGAAGGCGAAGTAGCTGGCATTGGTCAGCATCTTCCGTGACTCCATGATTTCGTTGATCATGTCCTCCAGAGTTTCTTCTTCAGATGGTGCGGCCTTGTACTCGGCCCGCTCCTCTGCTGCCATGAACCACTCATCGTTATTATCCGGCTCGGTTTTGGATTCTTTCCGGTCGGCCAGCGCCATGTGCATCTTCGCCGAAGTCTTGCCGCCCTGGCTGGAATGGGCCTCGTCGATAATGATGGCAAACCGCTTCCCGCGATGCTCATCGTCGATCTCGTCCAAAATAAACGGAAATGTCTGCACCGTGGAGATGATGATTTTCTTACCAGCCTTGAGAAAAGCGCTGAGCTGCTGCGTCTTGCTGACCGAGTCACCCGTCACCGCTCCGATCACCGAAGACACCTGGGCGAACTGCTTGATCGTGCTCCGAATCTGCTTGTCCAGCACCCGCCGGTCGGTGATGACCACCACGGAATCAAAAATCGCCTTGCCCCCGTGCTCCAGGCCGATCAACTGGTGGGCCAGCCATGCGATTGAGTTGCTTTTGCCGCTGCCCGCAGAGTGTTGAATGAGGTATTTTTTGCCCGCTCCCTCGGCCTCAGCGTCGGCCAGGAGCTTTCGCACCACGTCGAGCTGGTGATAGCGGGGAAATATCTGCTTGGGGGGCTTCTTTCGGCCGCGCTCGTCTTTCTCCTCAACCACCTCGGCGTAGTTTTCCAGGATGTCGGTCAGCCCGGGCTTGGTGAGAATCCGCTTCCAGAGGTAATCCGTCTTCAGTCCAATCGAATTCGGCGGGTTTCCGGCCCCATTGTCCCATCCCTGGTTAAAAGGAAGGAACCACGAGTCCTTACCCTTGAGATGCGTGCACATCCGTACCTCGTGGTCGTCCACGGCGAAATGCACCATGCAGCGGCCGAACTTAAACAGCGGCTCGTTCGGGCTTCGGTCCCGCTTGTATTGCCGCACAGCGTCAGCGACCGTCTGCTTGGTCAGCGAGTTCTTCAACTCGAAAGTGGCCACCGGCAGGCCATTGATAAACAGCCCCAGGTCCAGGGCAAGCTGCATCTCGTCCTGGCTGTAGCGGAGCTGCCGGATCACGCTGAAGATGTTCGCCGCGTGCAGCTCCGCCGCCCTGGTGTTACTCGGCGTCGGCGTGCCGTAGAACAGCTCCAGGCTGATCGGGCCGTGCTTAACACCCTTGCGCAAGACGTCAATCACGCCGCGTTTGGCAATCTCCGCATCCAGGCGATGGAGAAACTGCGTTCGCTTCGGGCAGTCCTGATCCATGGCCAGGGCCTCAGCCGTCTTCGGCTGGGTGGCCTCCAAAAACATCCGCAGCATGGTCAGGTCGACCACGTGCTCGCGGCTGTAGTCGTCGTTTGTGCCCTGAACATAGCCCGCCTCGTCCACGAGGGATTCGACAATCAGCGTTTCCAGGCCTTTTTCGCTTGTGTCGGTCGGATTCATAAATCCTCCAGCAAATGGGCGATCTCCTGCGGAGACGGCAGTTGCCCTTGCAACGATTTCGGCAAAGTCCTGGTGATTTCATAGGTCGCCACGCCCATGGGCTTTCGGGCGTCGTGCAGGGCATATTCCACAATCGTGCGATTCTTCTCCTTGCAGAGAATGATGCCGATGGAGGGGTTTTCATCCGCCTGGCGGACCTGCCTGTCCAGCGCCGTCAGATAGAACTGCATCTTACCGACGAACTCCGGCAGAAATTCACCGATTTTCAGCTCAATAGCCACAAGACAACGCAGGCGCCGGTGAAACAGGAGAAGATCGATGAAAAACTCTTTCCCTTCCACTTCCAGCCGGTACTGACTGCCCATGAAGGCGAACATGCCGCCCATGCTTCGCAGGAAATCCTCGATCCGGGCGATGAGGGATCGTTCCAGCTCACGCTCGCTGTGATCTTCACCCAGCTCCAGAAAATCAAAGGTGTACTCGTCCCTTACCGCCAGTTTGGCCTGAGCGCGCAACTCCGGCGTCAGCGCCCGGTCAAAATTGGTCTGGCCCAAAAGCGATTTTTCATAGCTCTGGTTGTCGATCTGGTGGAGGAGGACGTTTTTCGACCAGCCGAACTTGCGGGTCATGCGAAGATAAAATTCCCGTTCCAGGGGGTCCTTGCATTTGCTCATGATGACAAGATTATGCGCCCAGGCGATTTCTCCAACCAGCGGTTGGAGTCTTTCGTTGCCATGGTACTCCGAATAGAACTGGCGCATATACCAGAGGTTTTGGACTGAAAAACCGCTCACACCGGGGAATTCCTGCCGCAGATCGGCGGATAACCGCTTTACCACAGATTTGCCCCAGCCCTCGGTCTCCTGGCGCTCTGCGATCATCCGCCCGATGTCCCAGTACAAACCCACCAGTTCCTTGTTGACCGCCTTGAGGGCTTCATACTGGGCGGAGCGGATGCGCTCCTTGATTTCGGTCAGCAGGCGCGGGTAATCCCCCTGTTTGCCGAGACTGTTTCCGTTAGGGTTATCAGTCGGGTCCATTGACGCGCTCCTCATCATCAATCACGGCATCAGCGATGTCTTCTTCCAGTGGTTCAAGAGATTCAACCGTCTCTTCCAGGTCTTCACTGCCCGGCGTCGGGGCCAGATGCCGCACATCCACCTTGCCGGTGACCACGTCGGCAATCAGGCGAGTTCGGTATTCGCGGATGAGGCCGATTTCGCGTTGAGCCTTGGCGATAGATTTATCCACGAGAGCTGACTCCCGTTCAATCAACATTGTTATCTGCACTTGCTCCTCGATTGGTGGCAACGGCAAAGGAAGACGGCTTAGTATTCCGGTATTCAAGCTCTGCATGGTTGCACCTACCGACATTAGCGAGAGGTACTCGGCAACCCACCAACCATTAAGCGCTGCAATGAGGAAGTCATGGTTGATCATATTGGGGATTAGTCTTGCCCGAATGCTTCCCGTTCCGATCAGACAACCAGCCTCCTCTTTCCGGACTAAGGCGCAGCGCCCGAGTTCACCTCTGCGCGAGAAAACGATGTCTCCCTCTATTAAGGCATATTCTCGTAGCCGATGGAACGTTGCACCGTCAACGGCGCAATTCACATCAAGTGTAATGCGTCCCCCCGACATGTGTACAGGATTAACCAGCGGCGTGCCGCCGGGAATGTAGTCCGATTGATGCAATATGCTACCGAACGGACCTGTTTTAAATGTAGTGACGAGCCTCCCAAGCGTCGTTGCTTCCCAATGCTCTGGGATATCCCCTATCCATTCGGTGCCTGAGGGTTTAAGGGGCACGTCGGGATCAAGACCACGGGTCACGGCCCGGTTGATGATGGCTTGCTTCTGCTCGTTCAACACCTCGATCAGCCGCCGCCGATTTCGGATGAAGCGGCGGACGTGCCGGTCAAGTCCACTAAGAAATCCAACGATCAGTTCTTGCTCGTCGAGCGGCGGCAGGCATGAATAGATCATCTTGAAGTGTTGCGGGCGCAGGCTCCATTGGTCTGAAGTAATGCCATACGACCAACGTTCCGCTTCCTTGGCGAAGCCGGGCGTTCTCAACAGATAATGGAAGTATTCTGATCTGAGCTCGCCCCGCAACCGTTGCACGATATAGGCTGGACTGACGATCCCTCGATACTTTGATGCTCCCACCGCGCCCTGCCAAGCGCGCATCTTGTTGTAGGCTATGTCGCCAGGGAGGACGAGTTTGTACTTGGACTTGTCGAGATTTGAGGAATCCTTCTTCGAGGAGTCAGCCAAAAGATCTTCTTGGCGGATGATGCCTCTGCCGATCGTGACCGAAAGCAATTGCTCATCTAAATGCCCTTGTTCCTTGACCTCTTCGAAGATGGCCCGATGTGGCAGACATTCCCAATGTTTCGGCACCCGCCCCAGCCACGGCAGGCCGGAGTCCTTGTATTCGGGGTAGGGCTTCAGTACATCACTCATGCCTTCTGACCTCCGACTATTTCCTCAAGCAGCCCCTCGCCTTCTTCCTGCAATTTAAGCAGGTCGGCCTTGATCTCATCCAGCGGCCGCAGCTCCGGCGGCTTGTAGAAGTGTCGGGTAAAGGAAATCTCATAGCCCAGCTTCGTGGCGGTTCCGTCGATCCAGGCGTCAGGTACGTGGGGCAGGACTTCACGGCTGAAAAAGGCCTCGATCCCGCCTTCCTCCAAAAGCGGCACCTGTTCGCTGTCCCTCAGTTCGGAGTCGGGTTCGTATTCCAGGACGAGCCCGGGGTCGCCAACGGGATTGGCGTACAGGCCGTGGAGCGGATCGACTTCAGCCTTGCCGAGCTTGTGGACCTTCTTGATCACCGGTGGCGCGTCCTCCACCCGCCAGCTCACGGCATTGAGAATGCTCTTCTGCTCGGCGGCGGAGAGCTTGATGCCCCCCTTCTCCAGCGCATCGGCCACGGCGTCGCGGAAGCGGTTGTGGTCGGTGAAAAGGCCCTCTCCCACCTCGGCCCGCAGGGCACGGGCAGCGTCATACAGCTTTTTGTCCCGCTTCCAGGTGTCGGGCTTGAGCAGCTTCTTGCGCTTCTTCTCCGGAATGGCTTTTCGCCTGGGCGTGTCGCTGTCCTCGTCCACCCCGGAGTCCTCATCACTGTTGCCGCCCCAGTCACGGAGGGTCTTCTCCACCTGCTTGCGCACGGAGGAGAAGTTGTCAAAGATCGCGTCACCGAATTCCTCGTGCAGGGCCTGGCGGATGTCCTCGTCGCCCGAGGCGTACCTTAGGGACCGAATCGCTCGGCGAGTCAACTGGCTGTGCAGGCGCAAGGGCCGCTCAACGCGAATCTTCCAATAGCCAAAGGCCTCATTCGAAAAAATTTTCGATTGCTCTGTTTCCTCAAAGGCCAAAAACATCTCGCAGATCCGTTTGATCTGCTCCTCGGAAAGCTCGCTGTTCTTTGCGCCCATGTTCTTGCGCAGGGGCTGGTAAATCTGCGTGGCGTCGATGAGCTGGACCTTGCCTTTGCGGTTCTCCGGCTTGGCGTTGGTGAGCACCCAGATGTAGGTGGCAATGCCGGTGTTGTAAAACATGTTCAGCGGCAGCGCGATGATGGCTTCCAACCAGTCGTTCTCAATAATCCAGCGACGGATGTTGGATTCACCCGAACCCGCGTCACCGGTGAACAGGGACGAGCCGTTGTGGACCTCGGCGATACGGCTGCCAAGGGGGCTTTTGCCCGTTGGATCGACCATTTTGGTCAGCTTGTTGACCAAAAACAGGAGCTGGCCGTCACTGGAACGCGTGATCAGTGAAAGCTCGTCACCGTCATGCTGAACGATAAAGCGGTGGTCAGACATATCCTTCTTGCCGCCCATGCGCTCAAGGTCCATTTTCCAGCTCTTGCCGTACGGCGGATTGGATAGCATGAAGTCAAACTCGCCCGAGGGAAAAGCGTCGCGGGAGAGAGTGGAGCCGAACTTCATGTTTTCCGCGCCAGCCCCCTCACCCTTGAGCAGCAGGTCGGCCTTGCTGATGGCATAGGTCTCGGGGTTGACCTCCTGGCCGAACAGGTGGATGGAGACGTCTTTGCCCCGGCTATTGGCAAGATCTCGAAGGGTATCTTCAGCCACGGTCAGCATGCCACCGGTGCCGCAGGCGCCGTCGTAGACCCGGTATGTAGCGGACTGAATATGGTCGGCAATAGGCCAGAAAATCAGATTGGCCATCAGCCGGACAACGTCGCGGGGCGTAAAGTGTTCGCCGGCTTCCTCGTTGTTTTCCTCGTTGAAGCGGCGGATCAGCTCCTCGAAGATGGTGCCCATGGCGTGGTTGTCCAGGCCGGGCAGGCGGATGGAGCCCCCGGCGTCGCGGACGGGATGGGGGCTTAAGTTGATGTCCGGGTCGAGAAATTTTTCAATAAGGGGGCCGAGTGCGTCGGCATCGATCAGTGTGGAAATCTGATTGCGGAATTTAAACTTGTCAAGGATCTCCTGGACATTGGGTGAAAAGCCGTCCAGGTAGGCCTCAAAGTCGGCCTTGAGCTGCTGCTGCTTAGCGCGGGCCTGGAGGTCGCGGAGGGTAAACGGCGAGTCATTATAAAAAGCGTGATTGGCGTCCGGACCAGCCGCCTTGGACAAAGCGCCAACCTTGTTGGCAACGCCCGCCTTGTCAAGCTGTTCGCTCATCTTGAGCACATCCTGCTTAGTGGCCTCCAGGCAGGCATCAAGACGGCGGATCACCGTCATGGGCAAAATCACATCACGGTACTTGCCCCGTACGTAAACATCCCGCAGAACGTCATCCGCGATGCCCCAGATAAAATTGGCAATCCAATTCAGTTGCCCGTTTTCCATTCAAACTCCCGTCATTTGCATTTTCATGTGTATATTATTGGCCGAAGGTGAAAATCACCGGTTTTATCCGGCGAATTTTTCTGGTTAGAATTGAGCAAGGTGCCCCCGAATTCCTTCTCCAGATTTTCCGTGAAGAATGTCACCGAGCATTTGTGCATGATCTGGATTGAATTTAGTCAATATATGCTTTATTTACCTAAGCTATGCACAACCGGCCCATCACGACCAATGCTCTCAAATTTGTAAAATTTTGCTCCTCCTTCTAAGCTTCTAAATTTCTTTATCATTAAGTCGAACAAGCGCTGTTCACAAGTGGAGATGAAAAATTGTCGCCTACCCGGGGACGTACTCACAAGGCCTCTTATGAGTTCCACAAAACCAAACGCATTGAGATCATCAAAATGAGTAACCGGATCATCCATTAGGATCGGCGCAAAGCCGGACCAGGTCTGGGTCAGTCTGCCTGCGAGAAACATACTGAGCATGAGTATCTGTTTCTGTGAGTCGCTGAAATAGTCGGCAGGCTTGACTTTCTCGCTTTCCCATCCAACCGCGACACGGATCTCCTTTCCTTTAGCATCAAGGGCAATGTCGCCGAATCCGTACACAGTGCGAAGTCGCTTCTGGATTAACGTTGTAAGAGGGCCAAGCGTCTCAACATGATTGGCGACAGCACGGGAACTCTGCCTATCAAGCACCTCTCTTACTCTCTCAAACCAGTTCTTAATCTTTGATAATTTAGAGGTTTCTTCTCTGAGAACGCTCTCCTGGTTTGTCAGTGATTTGACTTGAGACTCGAGTTCCGACCGTATCGCAGTTCGTTGAGCGGCATCCAGTGATAGCTCGAGCGTCGAACAGCGTCTCTGGATCGCATGCAGCTGATCAACGCGCTCCTCTGTTAGTTTTATCTTCTCGCTAATGGCTTCAGGGGTGAGTGCATCACGATCAAGTACAGCCGCTGCCCGCTCAACGAAGTCTCCCATATCCTCTTCCAACCGTTCTTTTTCTTGATATAGAGTGCCAATTTTTTTTCTGGCCTGACTGATCTTTGTTTTAATCATACTCAAATCATTCGTGAGTGCATCCTTCTGAGGAGAGAAATGACCAATGCGTTTGATAGCCTCTGCTTCAAGCGATGCGGCCTGTTTGCTCTCCGCCGCCAGTTCCTGAGAGGTCATTTCAAGGGATAGATCCAATTCATCAGCTTTAACATGGAGGTCATCGAGCTGTTTTTCCAGAGACGCAATAGTTGCCGTTGCCTGCTTCCGAATTCCTTCCTTCTCCACACGATTCTGCTCTAATTCCTTCATGCGTTTGGTGCTACTATCCAACTCGGATTCGAGCCGAGTGAGATCGGCCCGTGAACGGTCAAACGCCTGCTTCTCCTGTGTAGTTTTGCGTGATATAGCGTCTGCGAGATCTTCGTTCACTGAAAGCCCCGTACTTACCACCCTGCTCTCGAATAGGACCAAAGATTGACGTGCATCCGCAAGCTTTTTTTCATTTTCCTGTAGTTCTTTGGTCTTGTATGAGTATTTCGTGGTGGCCGTCGCAAGGGATGTTTTGTCCTTTTTCAGGTCATTTCGGAGTTCGTCACAGCGTTTCGAGAGCTCGTCTACAAAAGCAGGCCTTGCTTCCTTTTGAGCGTGAATTCGTTGGATCAACGTCCTCTTTGATTTATGATCAGTGCCACATGTGGGACAGATCCCGTTTGATACGTGGGCCTCCAGTTTATCAAGTAATTGAGAAATTTCAGCTCGGTTTGCCGAAAACTCTTTATATTTTTCCTCGCACGTGGCAAGTTCCTGCTCCTTTTCAGTCATTCCAGATTTGAGCTCGTCAATATCGGCATTGACGCTTCGTAGGGTTGATTGCGCCTTAGCAATAGATTCCTTAAGACTGATTATGAATCCCCGATTCTCCCGCCATGCCGGAAGACCATCTTGAATTTCCGATAAAGCTTGTATTTTTTGAGAATGGTCTCGAATCGTTTCGTTATGCTTGGCAATTTGAGTTCGCAGATTTTCTGCGACAGTCAACAACGGCTGAAGCTCAGTATCAATCTTCTCTATTTCCCCAGATATTCGATTCAGCTCCTCGTGCCAATGACGGAGCGAGCTATCAGTCTTCCGATAAATCTGTTGGAGGCGGTCAAGCTTTGTCAAACACTGCTGACGTGACTTTGCGCGCGCCAAAATGGTGCGTTCTTGTTCTAAATTGGTTGAAAGTTTATCCAATGCCTCTTTTTGTTGCTCTTGCTCATTTTTTCTCTCTTTGAGTGCCTCCTCGAGCTTTGCAATCTGAGCCACGGTTTCTTGATGTGCGTGTTTGTTCTTATCGTATTTTGCCAAGTCGGATTCTATCACCTGAAGGCGTCGAAGACTGTTTTGGGCATTTTTGAGGGCCGATTCAGCCATGGCTCGCCATTCACGGGCATTCTCTGCAGTTGGTTGGGTTTCATCAATTTCCATATCAGTAAGGCGTGGCAGTTCCTTGATCAGTTCGACGACAATCTTGGAGATTTGCCTCTCACCTTCAACCTCCCCCCGAATTTGCGGCAATTCCTGTAGCCGCAAATTTACCTGGCTCACTTCCTCCTTAAGATCGTCTATCTGTTGTTTTTTCTGGGTAATTAGTTTTTCCAGCTTTCCCAATACCGCTTCTGCTTTTGCCAATCCTGAGGCATAATCATCTAGGGCCAGCATCCGTGATACCAGATCGGAAGAAAGTGTGGAATTTTGCTCAAATTCAACCATTAGTTCCGGGTCGGTTTGACTAAAAAGGTGTGTCGCTCGAAAGAGACGTTCGAGGTGCTCGATCCGCGCTTTTTTGGGGCCCCACTGGGCTGCAGTCAGAAATTGCAATGTGCTCGCTCGATCATGCTCCTCCCCATCAATTAATGTAGCACCCCATTCGGCAACCCTTCGTGCCACTGAATGATCTGCGCTCCCTTGGCTCAGGTAGCCTGAAACCAAACCGTCACTGGTTGTTGAGGCCAAATGACGGGCGATATTGATGAAGCGCTTTTGACTGATTCGCTGACGGCAAAGACGCCCTATTCTCCCTGTACATAAGTAGTCAATTGCATCAAAAAAGGACGTCTTCCCAAGACCATTAGGTCCATAAAGAACAACAATATCCGCGTCCACATCGAATACTTGCTTTTTTTTGTATGCTCGAAAGGCTTCAATCTCAACTGTCCTGACTCGCATGCGCTCTACAGGTTGAACTTGCTGCTGCATAACTGGTTCTGCCCCGTAATTAATTTGGGGTAGTGTTTCCTTTTTAGCAAGAAGTTGTTCAACAATATGGGATGCGGAATACTCTCTGGGAACCACTATCTGGCGCGATAGTACAGCGCTTACATTCAGGTCCTGCAGAAGCGTCTGTGCAGAGGGTGGTCGCACGAGCATGCCCACCTGATCTTCTGGGAAAGGGAGGAAAGGGAGCCGAAGCAGTTCTCGCTCAAGTTCATCTGGGGAGTGCGATAAATTGATAACGTATTTTCGGCAAAAATATACATCTGTCTCCAATGAACCAAAAAATGCATCACTCGCAGGCTTCGGCTCTGACCGGCAGATAACGAAAGACAGGTTGCGATTTCTCCAATAAGTATGTTTCTCCCGGTAGAGCTTCTTGAAGGTATCATACGCGCGGGCAAACGATGATTCGGAAGTGCCATTGATAATCGCAAATGCCGCTGAATCAGAAGAAGTTTCCAGCAATAGCAGGGGATAGTCATCATCTGGTGAGGCAGTCAATTTAGTACCCTTTTCGAGAATACGATCTTCGAGTACTTTTTTGAGTCTGTCATATGATTTGACGATGTCCTGGTAAGACTGCATCAAGCTGCTCCTTTAAGGTATGAGTATCGGAGAGAGCGCGGCAACTATTAATCAGTGTCTGGAAGTCGAGAAATGCCAAGCCGCTTTCACCATCAATTTCATCAATTCTCCAAAACTCTTCCGGTACTGGGGGGACGTTATGACGATCACGAGCTATTATCAGGACCGGATCTGGGCTTTGTTGTCGGACTAAACGGTCATAATGGAGGCGACAATCCTGATATGTATCACCGCGAATTGCAACAACTTGCACAAATCCATTATCTGTTTGTATCGAGCAGTGAAGCATGGCGCCTGAAATTTCTAAACTGTAAGCAAGGCCGATTGCAGTTAGCGAATGGAGTAAGTGCTCCAAGGCGTCGGCCTCAGGTTCTGACCACAAATCAGCATTATCGCGGCGGTTCAAATCTCGCGACACCATGCCGTTTGAATAAGAACACGTAGCCCAGTTGACTTGGTCCAAGGACATCGGTCCATTTATTGCGCGAATCCCGGCTATAATGAAGGGCTCAATTTCTTCAGCCGAAATTTTAAGAGGGCGCCCCGAAAGCATGGTTGCCGATAGATGACGCATAATATCAAGAGAATCATTGATCCATTTGACTGCAGCTGGAACTGGACCGTTACAAAGTCTTGGATCACTGGTGTCGCGAGTTGCATAAACGCCAGCCGTTGGTAACGGATAAGTTCTATCGGTTGCGTCATATCCCGCGAAACGAGGGACTCTGACGCTAAAGACATGAATGCATTCTCCCATTTCCCTGAAGACAACATCTTTGCAGCGTTCAAGTATATCGCTACCTCTGAGCGAGCTAGGTTGTGTGCATACCGTGGGCCGGCGACAATTGCATTCAAACTGCGCGGTAGGCGATAATACACACGCCGAAAATCCTCCTAGCCCAGTGCGAACCGGCTCTCGGGAAACCGCAGTGTTTGCATGAATGATTGTAGCCTTGTCTCTATGGATGAATGCATACGATGTATCTGTTAAAAACTGGTATGTGTTGTTGAGAAATGAGGAGTGGTTTGGCCCTGTGTTGTGTTGAATAACGAAAACCCAATCCAGGTCGGATGGTGTTTTAATCTCGTTAAGCTGCGAAAGGAATTCACGCCAAACAGTAGATCCAGCCACGGCAGCAACCCAGTCGAAACATATAAAAGTCACGATCCTGCACGGATAGTCACTCGGTTCGTATCGACCCTCAAAGACGTAAATGGTGCTGCCACGAAACATATCGCTGCAAGGGACATTCATTTCCGGCCAGGCAGGCCGGACCTTCGGCTGCACCCACTTTCCAATCGTACCGCCGTAGGCCTTGACCCATATCACAGCGCAATTTACCCATTGGTCATTCGGGACCGTGTCCGGCGCGTTCGACTCGCTGACTACAGCGCCAAGCATGTTACACAAATCTGCATATTCGGACTTCGAGATCCCGTGAACGCCGGCAATTATGATGCTCTCATTGGGCCAGTCAGTTTCTGAAATCCGATCATTAATGGTCGATACACCCTTAACTCCCGGCACTGCATATTCAGGAAATAACGTGAAGTTGGCACCCCGCCCACCGAAGCTGCCTTGCGAGATATCCAGAGTGTGATTAATCGCATTCAGCTGTTCATTGACAGCGGTATAAGACCATCTGAACGGCTCTTTAGGAGAGGAACCAGGGGTTGAGTGAAACTGGATAAAAGGCTGCATCATTACTATCCGCATTTCATCCTGTGGTATGCGAATATCAATTTTTATTTGTTCAACATTTATCACTATTATCCCTCAACGCCCGGCATAAGGCGCGGCGGCTTTTTGCCGACGCTCTTAATGTCGTTGTTGGCGCATAATTTATAAGTTTGACCCCAATATGCACAAAAATTAGAAAGGTGGGGGCTCTATCTCATGTGATTGTGCAATATCCCTTAAGTAAATAATGGATGCTGCTATAACAGTAATTGTCCATTCCGTAGTGGCAGCAGTAGCGCTTCCGCCAGTGGTTCCGCCATGAGCTACACCCTGTCCAGCACCTCTGAAGCGGTATGGTGATAAAATTCCGTTTACTATTGTGGGAGGAATAGCCTCACCGTTAGCGTCAGTAATATATTTTATTATTTTTTCAAAATCTTTTTGTTTTGTTGGGAACAAGGCCTTTGTGGCCGCCTCCATAGCAGAAACAGCTTCTTTAATTGCATTCGGAAAATCGGGTTGTGGTACCTTTTCAAAAAACAATTTTGCTTTTGTAAAATGTCGACGTGCTTCATTTAATTTTGGATCTTGTAGTATCCTGTAAGCTTTGGAACTGATTTTCTGCGAATGGTACCGGCCTGGCCGATAAAACTCACCATCCTTCATTCTATAAACGATTGATTCCTCAGCGAGAAGTTGGTTGACATCTTTTTCAAAATCAATGCGCACTGCCTCTATTTCAAGTATCGTCCCTGGATTTCCGTTGAAGTCATATTCGATTTCTTCCTTCAGTAACCTATCGTATACCCGTTCACAAAAAATATAAACTTTCGTCCATGCAAGTTTCTGGAGAATATCGTATGAAAGATCAGATGATTCATCATCGCTGTAGGATTGCTTGATTCTATGAAGTCGAAGCAGTTCTTCAGCGATTCGATACCACCCCTCAGATCGATTAAGCTCTACAGTTCTTCTGAGTACAAACCATAATGCGGTTCTAGCTGATTCAGGGAAATCTGAGTCGATTAAAGATTTGTTCTCAAAACCGAAGCGGCCTGGGAAAAGAATTTTTTCAGTATCTGACATAGACATAATCCCATCTTTTTGTGTTCAGAAATGGGGAAGAGCCAACGTTGGAAGCCAGGAGCAGCCAGGGCTTCCACTGACTTGATTAAAGTTGTTTGATGTTCAATTTACCTCGGCTTATCAAAAAAACGCCGGCCCTGGCTGTCACCTGGGCTGACTGGTTATATCTATCTAGTTTTCTGGTATCTAAGGGTGCGCCAGGGTTTAATACCAACCTGATCTTCAATATATTTGACAACTCTATTGTTTGATATAATAGCCAACCGGAAAATAAAGGCTTTGCTATCTTTCACATGTGTTTTTGTTACTTTTTTTGCTGACTGAACCCTATGTGCAATACTCCCCCTTAGCTCGATAAGTTCTTCAAGCTTCTTTTTGGAATTTTCAATAGACATAGCAGGCCAATACCAGGTTCTTGAAATAGATTTATAACCGATTAAATTAGAAAATAGAGCATCAATGTTTTTAGGACTTGGTGTATTGAATGCCCCTTGAACAGTGTATTTTTCTAGTATTTTATTTTTATGGTCTTGCATTACTGTCTTCCATCCCATGTTTGCTAAGCTCCAAACATCACTGTTACTTTTTTTAATTTCTTTAGCAGCATTCGAAAGTACATGGTCTGGAAAAACTTGTGGTTGCTTTGATTTTGAAAGCATGAAATAGAATGAGTTATCTGCAAGGTCTTCAATATAGGCTTCCCAGCATGCAAGAAGCAAAACAACAGCACTTTTATTAAGCACCTGGACATTATGTTTGTATCCGGGTCCACTTCCTGAAATTTCACCATGAATTTCAAGAATTCTATCGATTTCCTGAAAATTCGTTTTAAGTGAATCTATATGAGGTGGCTTTTTTGCTCTTCTTCGCATTTTATTTTTGAGTGCCATATTTATGACTTAAGATCTTATTTTATTTTTGGATATAATCTCTGCAATCACACGCTTGTCGCGTGGATCGCCTCGTTATACTGATGATATATCGATTCCATTTTCTCTTGCATGCCGAACCTTTGGATCCCTAATTTCATATTAGAGCGATTACGAACCGGTCTACGGATGGCTACCGGAAAATCCGGGCTTCCACCACCAGCTCGAGCGATACACAGTCAAATTATCACCTAAAAAGTTCCACGATCGGCTCTGCCACTTATTCTCCCAATTAGGCCCGTACTTCGCATTGTCGTTAAGCTTGTTGTAGACACGCGCGGTTATGAACGTTTGATATGGCGCCTCACGGAGGGAGCTGAGCTTTGCGGCCAAATTGGGTGCACGCTCGATCCATACTAGGTCGTTCTCGCCTCGCACGCCTCCGCGGACCGATAATACGGTGCCCGTATCGATCCCGATGCCATGATCTATCGAGAAGGATGCGTTCTTAATGGAATTGTACTTCCTTTCGAACTTCGGTTTGATTAGATAATGCACCACATACTTGATCTGCTGAGCACATTTTGCGGCATTACTGTTCTTGAAATCGCCATGGAAGATTCCCATAACCCGGTCACCATCAAAGCTCCTTATTGCGCCGCCATTCTGCTGAATTACTTTTGAACCAGACGCCAAGAAACACTTGATCAATTTCGCCGCGACTCGGCGATCTAACTCTTTGGCCATTTTCGATGATTGAGCGAGATCCGCGTACAAGAACGTGGCCTCAATCTCAACCGCACCCCCACCAAGTGCGACTTCCGTAGTTTTTGGCACTTTCGTTCCGCGCCTAGTCTTCCATGGCGTATCGATAATATCTTGGATCTGGTGGTTGACCTCTTGGTATTTGCCCATTGCTATCCCACTTGGTACATGCTGTAGATCGATAGAAACCATGGAATTGCGGCGATGAATACGCTTAGAAGCGATAGCTTGATCCATCTGAACTTCTTGACCGCGATTACCGCGTTCACATGGCATTGGCTTATCAAGTCTTCGGCGTATCCGGCCTCATCTACTGCCTGCACCGCATCTCGAAATTCACGTTCGGTCCGATTGGCAATACCGCCAAAGAAGACAAGCGAATTTCGAGGGCCGTCAGTGCGCGGGAAAGTCGCCAAGGCAAGGAAGACAAGGCTTGCTGTGAGCGGAATCACCGATAGAAGCCCCCAAATCACTTGCCATGTGTTCCAGCCACATGTATCTGAAGCCACCGCCGCCAGAGCTCCCAACATGGCGGTGTCAAGTGGGAGCACTAACGTCACACGAGTGTCGGCGGCGCGAACCCAAGTTAATAATCGGTCGAGTTCGCGTTCCATTTGGTCGATCGTCTGCATTGCACCTCACCTAAGACGCGCTCTAACGTTGCCCCTAAGCCGCGCGAGGTACGGGCGTCGGCTTGAGGGGCTGGTTGTGCGAACTGTGCCGTTGATTAGGCATACGCAAGACGGCCTTTCGGTTGAGGAATAGGCCTGCCGAGTCTTGTAGCAGTTTCGATCCACTCATCGATAATTTGTTCCGCATTGCTTAGGGCCTCTTGGTAGGTTTTCCCGTCCGCCATGCATCCTGGGAGTTCCGGCACCTCGGCCACAAATGAATTGTCCTCAGAGCTCCAAAAAATGATGATTTCGTATTTTTTTTCCAGGGAGCATAAAGTCTCGAACGAGACATTCGCATTTGATCTTCGCATCAAAATGTGCTCGGACAGCTTTTCCAGTTTGCTCATAATCGTATCCTATCATTTCCATTCAATTGGGCCAAGTTGCTCTTTACATCTCTCGCACAACGATGAGTAGACGCCTGAAGAGGCGTAAAATAAAACGCCCTTTTGACATGAATATTGGCATATCCTTTAGTTTCCGCAGTTATGGCGCTGCGTTCTGCAATATCCGGGTGAAGTAAAGGATGTTTGTTTTTGTTGTTTTTGGTGATATGGGCCTCGCTGGTGATTTTTGGGTTCAAGCCTGGTGCGGGCATGGGGTGACTGTATTTTTGACTGCGTTTCCGCTTTTTTCGGGTGTGGTGTGCAATGCATTATACGGCTTTTGGAAAAAGCAGGGTGAATTGATTTATATACACCTTAAAGCGGCAGGGATGTCAAGGGCAAATGGGATATGTTTTAAAACCAAGGAATTGGATGGTCAATACCGGCCGTAAATTTTGGTGAGGTTGAGCTGGCGGGTGGCCTCTTCGGCGGTGAGCTGGTTTGGGGTGAGGCGCCAGAGCCAGTTGTTTTTTTGTGTGGCCGGGTGATTGATCCGGGCCTCCTGGCCCAGGGCGAGGATATCCTGGATCGGGAGAATGCAGAGGCGGGCCGGAGACATCATGGCCGCGCGCACCAGCAGGCGGGCAAAGGCGGCGGGGGTGAGATTTGCGCCAAAATAGGCAGAGGCGCGTTTTTGGGCGATTTCTGTGGCCTCGTTTTCAAACCAGCCCGCGGCGGTGTTGGTATCATGGGTGCCGGTGTAGACCAGGCCGGCCGGGTCCACATTGTGGGGGGCGTTGGGGTTGTGGGAGGGATCATCTGTGAACCCGAACACGAGCACGCGCATGCCGGGCAGATCGTATTGGGCCATGACTTCGCGCACGTCTGCGGTGATATGGCCCAGGTCCTCGGCCACCAGGCAGAGAGAAGAAATGCGTTGGTACAGGGCCTTAAAAAAAGAATGCACCGGCACTGGATGCCATTTACCGTTTAAGGCACTGGTATCTGCTGCGGGCACCTCCCAGGCGGCCACCAGGCCCCGGAAATGGTCGATGCGCAGGATGTCAAACAGATCCAGATTGTGGGAGATGCGGGAAATCCACCAGTCAAAGCCCTGCTTTTCATGGGTCTGCCAGTCATAGACCGGATGGCCCCAGAGCTGGCCGGTGTCGCTGAAATAATCCGGAGGCACGCCCGAGACCACCACGGGCTGAAAATCCGGGTCCAGCTTGAACAGTTCGGGCCGGCACCAGACATCTGCGGAATGCAGGGGCACGTAAATGGGCATGTCTCCCATGATGCCGATTTCGTGCTGAGCGCAGAAATCCCGCAACTCTGTCCACTGGCGGTAAAACAGGTACTGCAGAAAGCAGATCCAGGCAATGGGTTCAGCCATCTGCCGGGATGCGGCCGCCAGGGCGTCGGGCTGGCGACGGACCAGACCCGGAGGCCACTGCTGCCAGAAGCGGTCCCTGTACTGGCGGGTGAGCACGGTAAACAGGGCATAGTCGTCGAGCCAGTGGGCGTGTGTCCGGCAGAATGCCTCAAAATCCGGCTCTTTGCGGTGGAGTTCAAATGCCCTGGCAAAAAGGTCCTTTCTGACCTCCCAGGCCGCGTCATAGGCGATTTTGCCCGGGGATGCGGTGATCTCCGTGATGCCATCGATATCGGCTTTGCCGATAAAGCCGTGTTCGGCCATCTGCTCCGGGCTGATGAGAAGCGGGTTAAAGGCAAAGGCCGAAGGGCTGTGATACGGGGAATGGCCGTGTTCGGCCACTGTGGGGGTCACGGGCAGGATCTGCCATACGTGCTGGCCTGCGGCGTGCAGAAACTCAACAAACTCCCGGGCCGCAGGGCCCAGGTCGCCGATGCCATACTTTGATGCAAGGCTCTGGACGGGCAGCAGAATGCCGCTTGAACGGATTTTGATCATGTTGATTCCTCCATGGCCGGGTTCTGATACAGCACTGCCACGCAGTCGCCGGGCAGTTCAATGCCGGCTGCGGTGATTTGCGGATCTTTTTCCGGACAAAGCCTGATCTCCATCCGGTCTGCCCCGGAGAGGGGCACAAGCTGTGTCTGACCAGACAGATTGCAGGCCACTGTCAGAGCTCCCCGGGTCATGACCAGCCAGCCGGCAGCGTCGTCTGCTGCGGCCTGCACCCGGCCCATGCGGCCGTCTGCGGCATCGGGCAGGTTTTTGCGCAGCGCAATCAACTGCCTGTACCACTCCAGGATCTCTGCATGGGACGATTTTTCTTTTTCCGCCCAGTTTAACACGCAGCGGGCAAAGGTGTCACTGGCCTGGGGATCCGGGATCTGATCCGGGTCCCAGCCGAATGCGGCAAATTCTTTGCAACGGCCCTTTTTGACCGCCTCGCCCAGGTCCGCATCCGGGTGATTGGTGAAATACTGAAACGGTGTGGACGCCGCCCATTCCTCGCCCTGAAACAGCATGGGGACAAACGGGGACAGCAGCATGATGGCTGCGCCGGTTTTCAGGCGGCCCGGGCTGATCAGGTGGCTTAACCGCTCGCCCAGGGCCCGGTTGCCCACCTGGTCGTGGTTCTGCAGGTATCCCAGAAACCGGTGCCCGGAAAGGCCGTGCACAGGCCGGCCGTGATAACGCCGGCGGAAGGCGGAAAACCGGTTGTCATACACAAACACCCGGGTCAGGGCCCGGGCAATATCTGAAATTCTGCCGAAATCCGAATAATAGCCGCCCTTTTCACCGGTGAGCACGGCATGGAGGGCATGGTGGAAGTCATCGCTCCACTGGGCGTCCATGCCATGGCCGCCGGCCGCCGTGGGCCGGACAGTGCGGGGGTCGTTTAGATCGCTTTCTGCAATCAGGATCTTGTGCCGGCCGGTCTCTGCCTGGATTTGATCGGCGGTCTGACGGAGATCTTCGAGAAAATGAATGGCCGAAAGGTCGAAAAACGCGTGGACCGCGTCAATACGCAGGCCGTCCACATGGTAGTCGCGCAGCCACATGGCCGCGTTGTCGCAGAAAAACCGGCGCACCTCATGGCTTTCTGCGCCGTCGAGGTTCACGGCCCGGCCCCAGGGCGACTGGTAGTGATCCGTGAAATACGGCCCGAACCAGTCCAGGTAATTGCCGGCCGGGCCCAGGTGGTTGTAGACCACATCCAGGATCACGGCCAGTCCTTTGGCGTGGCAGGCGCTGACCAGGCGCTTGAATCCGTCCGGGCCGCCGTAGGCCTCGTGGGGGGCAAACAGGTTAACCCCGTCATATCCCCAGCCCCGGGTGCCGGAAAATCCGTTTATTGGCATGATTTCCACGTGGGTGATGCCCAGGTCCAGCAGATGGTCCAGGTATGGGATCACGCCGTCAAACGTGCCCTGTTGGGAAAAGGTGCCAACATGGAGTTCATAAATCATAGCAGATGACAGGGGCCGGGGCTGAAAATGCGCATCATCCCAGGCAAAGGGGCTGTGATCCAGTATTTGGGACGGGCCGTCAATGCCTTTGGGCTGGCGCATGGAGCGGGGATCGGGCACCGGGTCTTTGCCGTTGACCGAAAGGGCGTAGCCGGTGCCCGGAGAAATCGCCTCTGCCAGGCGCCACCACCCTTCGGAGGTTTTTGCAAAGGGAACGGTCCGGCCGCTGATGCGGGCTTCCAGGCTTTGGGCAAAGGGTGCCCAGACTTCAAGGCGGCTCATGAAACAGTTCCTTTTCCATGCTCCGGCCCGGTTTTGACCAGCAGGGCCACGGGAAACCGGTTTAAAATGGACTCCAGGAAAAAATCCGGGCCGGTGAAAGTTTCGTTTGTCAGGATGTTTTTCCATTCGCCTTCGGGCAGATCAATCCGGGTGTCAGCCCAATGGCCGGCAAAATTCATGACCCTTCGCGGGACGATCACTGCGGCCTGGTTTGCCCGCAGATAAGCCAGGGCGTGGTCCGGGTGCCGGCCGGCCAGAGCCATTGGCTGGTATGGGGCCTTTGGGGAAAACAGGTGCGGGTGCTGCCGGCGAAAGTGCAGCACCCGGGAGATCAGAAAGAGCTTGGGCAGGCCGGAGTCCATTTCTGCCATGACCTGTTTTGGGGTCATGTCTGCCAGTGCGTCCAGCATCGCCCGGCGCCGTGCAAAATCCACGGGCCTGCGGTTGTCCGGGTCCACCAGGCTCAAGTCCCACAGCTCGGTGCCCTGGTATAAGTCGGGCACGCCCGGGACCGTGAGCTTGAGAAGGGTCTGGGCCAGGGAATTGATCCGGCCCGGAAAAATGAGCGGGTCCACAAAGGCTTGAAAATCAGACACAAAAAAAGAATCGGCCAGCAGGTTTTGGGCAAAATCCAGCAGGGCCTGCTCATAGGCCTCATCGGGCTGCTCCCAGCAGGTGAACTCCCGGGCCTCCCGGGCGGCTTTTTGGATAAAGGCACAGACCCGGGCCGGATCAATGGGCCAGGCCCCGACCAGGGTCTGGTAGAGCAGGTATTCGATGTTGGCATCCGGCAGGTGCTGGTTTTTGTACATGGCATTGTGGGCGGCCCAGCGGCGCACGGCAGCCGCCCACTGGTCCGGGATTTCGGATAACAACGCCAGGCGGGCGCGCACGTCCTCGCTTCGCTTGGTGTCATGGGTGGCGGTGGCCAGCATGGCTGCCGGGCATTTTTCCTGCCGGGCAATCATGGCCTGATGAAAGGCCTCAGCAGACAGGCCGAACGTGTCCGGGTCCCCGCCCACCTCGTTTAGGCAGATCAGCCGGTGATACCGGTAAAAGGCCGTGTCCTCAATGCCCTTGGCCGTGACCGGGCCGGATACCTGCTGAAACAAAAGCATCCAGTCGGCTTCGGCATCGCCTGCCACCCGGCCGCAGCAAAGCGCTGCCAAAAAGTCAAAAAGCCGGGGATCGGTGTTCGGCTGCCGGGATTTGGCTTCGGCTGCGGCACGGGCGATGATTTGCGCGTCTGCGGGCCGTGCCGGGGTGTTTTTGCGCACATAGGTGCGGTAGACCGGCATGCAGGCCAGCATCTGCCGGATCGCCCGGGCAAGCTCTTTGCGGGCATGATCCCGGAAACAGCGGTGGTTTTCGCAGATGCCCGCCAGCCGGTGGGTCAGCCGGGAAATTTCGGCGCCCAGCAGATCTTCCATGACCTTATGCTTGCACGTATGCGCGAGGTCTGGGTAGCTGATTTTGCGGCTGGTGAATTTTTCATAAATCCCGGTGAAAGCGGTTTTGTTTGCAGCATCCACAAACAGGCCGGTAACAAGGTTTAAAAAATCATACCCAGTGGTGCCCGCAGCCGGCCATGAACCGGGCAGGTCCTCTCCGGGATGCAGGATTTTTTCCACAACCATCCAGGCCCCGGGGGCGGCGGCTTCAAGCCGGTTGAGGTATTGTTCCGGGTCCTTTAACCCGTCGGGATGATCAATGCGAACCCCCTGGATCACGCCCCGGTCCAGCCAGTCCAGAATCCGGACGTGGGTGGCTTCAAACACGGCCGGGTCTTCCACGCAAACCCCGGCCAGTGAGTTGATGGCAAAAAACCGGCGGTAGTTGATGTCTTCGGATGCAGCGCGCCAGCAGGCCAGGCGGTAGTGCTGGTTTTCCAGGAGGCTGTCTAACGCGTTGACGTTGGTGTTGAAATGATCGGCCAGAACCGCGCTTTGGCAGGCCGGGTCTGCATGGTCTGCGATATTTTCTGCAGAACCCGGCCGCAGGGGCAGCACGTGATCGTGATATTGACACACAAGGCCATGTTCCGGGCAAACCGCCACCCGGATTTTTCCGGCTTCCAGGACCCGGCCGTACTGGTCTTCCAGGATGGGCAGCAGGATTTTGCCGGCCAGGCGGTTTTCCGGGGGTTCCCAATCAATATCAAAATATCCGGCATAAGCGCTGGCCGGACCGTTTTTGAGCACGTCCCACCACCATTTGTTGGCGGCCGGGTGGGATACGGCCATGTGGTTGGGCACGATGTCTGCGACCTGGCCCAGGCCGTTGTTTTCCAGGGCTTTGCAGAAACGCTTGTGGCCCTCTTCGCCGCCGAGTTCGGCATTGACCCCGGCGGGGTCAGTGATGTCATAGCCGTGGGTGGAGCCGGGGGCGGCCTGGAGATACGGGGAGGCATACACGTGGCTAATGCCCAGGGCGCTTAAATAATCTGTGATCTGCGCGGCATGGTCAAAGGTAAAACCGGGGTGGAACTGGAGGCGATAGGTGGCCTGCGGGACGTGTTTTTCTATTTGCGCCGTCATTGCGCGTTGGGCTCCTTTTCCTCAACCTGGAACAGCACCACAGAGCGGGCCTCCACCCGGATTTCGCCGCCGGGTTCGATCCGGCTTTCCTCTTCCACAAAACCGCCGGCTGCGGTGTCGATTATCCGGAACCAGCCGCTGCCCCATTTTTCCCCGGGCAGGTTCACGTCCAGGGCTTCGTGATAGGCGTTTAAAATAATGTAGAAACTTTCATCCGTTACCGGATCGGCCTTGATATAGGGGTTGGGAATGGTCTGGCCGTTTAAAAACACCCCCAGGGTTTGGGCCGAGTTGTCGGCCCACTCCTCCTCGGCTTTCTGTTTGCCGTCCATGTTAAACCAGGCAACGTCCTTGACCTCACTGCCGTGGATGGGCCGGCCCTGGAACCAGCGGCGGCGGCGGAACACCGGGTGATCCCGGCGGTATTCGATCAATTTCCGGCAGAATTCCTGCAGATCCGAATCCGCGTTTTCCCAGTCATACCAGGAAATCTCGTTGTCCTGGCAATAGGCGTTGTTGTTGCCCTGCTGGGTGCGGCCCATTTCATCTCCGCCCAAAAGCATGGGCACGCCCTGGGACAAAAACAATGTGGTCAAAAAATTGCGCTGCTGACGGGCCCGCAGCGCCAGGACATCCGGGTCGTCTGTGGGCCCTTCGGCCCCGCAGTTCCAGGAGCGGTTGTGGTCCTCGCCGTCGTTGTTGTCCTCGCCGTTGGCCTGGTTGTGCTTTTCATTGTAGGAGACCAGATCGTTTAAGGTAAATCCGTCATGGGCGGTGATAAAGTTGACGCTGGCATAGGGCAGCCTGGAGGTGTTTTCATAAAGATCCGAGCTGCCGGTGAAACGGGAGGCCAGCTTTTCCAGCACCTGGTCCTGGCCGCGCCAGTAGTCGCGCATACAGTCGCGGTATTTGCCGTTCCACTCCGACCAAAGGGGAGGAAACTTGCCCACCTGATATCCTCCCTCCCCCACATCCCATGGCTCGGCAATGAGCTTGACCTGGCTGATCACCGGATCCTGCTGGATGATGTCAAAAAACGATGACAGCCGGTCCACGTCGTGCAGCTCCCGAGCCAGGGCAGAGGCCAGATCAAAGCGGAATCCGTCCACGTGCATCTGCTCGATCCAGTAACGCAGCGAGTCCATGAGCAGCTGCAGGGCGTGGGGGTGGCGCATGTTTAAGGTATTGCCGCAGCCGGTGTAGTCCATGTAATAGCGGGCATCGTCTGTGAGCCGGTAGTAATAGGCGTTGTCAATTCCCTTAAAGCAGAGCATGGGCCCTTCGTGATTGCCTTCTGCGGTGTGGTTGTAGACCACATCAATGATTACCTCGATGCCGGCCTGGTGAAAGGCCATGACCATCTGCTTGAACTCGGAGACCACCCCGCCGGGGCGGCGGTCTGCGGCATACTGGTCGTGCGGGGCAAAATAGCAAATGGAGTTATACCCCCAGTAGTTGGAAAGCCCGTTGTCCGCGAGCTGCTTGTCGTGGATGAACTTGTGCACCGGCATCAGTTCCACGGCCGTGATGCCCAAATCCTGAAAATACTCAATGGCCGCCGGGTGGGCCAGGCCGGCATAGGTACCGCGCAGATTTTCCGGGATATCCGGGTGCTGCATGGTAAAGCCCCTGACATGGGTTTCATAAATGATGGATTCATGCCAGGGAAGATGCAGGCGGCGGTCGCCGGTCCAGTCAAAATGGGGCTGGTGAACCACGCACTTGGGGACAAAGGGCGCGCTGTCAACATCGCTTTTCACGTCCGAACCGTCTGCAAATGGATAGGGAAACACAGCCTCATCCCATTGGACATGGCCGGCAAGGGCCTTGGCATAGGGATCAAGCAGAAGCTTTGCCGGGTTGCAGCGATGGCCGTTTTCCGGCTCCCAGGGACCGTGGACCCGGTAGCCGTACTCCTGGCCGGGCTCTGCTGCGGGAAGATATCCGTGCCAGCAGAATCCCGTGACCTCGGGCAGATCCACCCGGGTCTCGCCGCCGTTATCGTCAAACAGGCAGAGCTCCACCCGGTCAGCGATTTCTGAGAAAATGGAGAAATTGGTGCCGGCCCCATCATAAACGGCACCCAGGGGAAACGGTGTTCCGGGCCAGATTTTCATGGTTTATGCAATCCTTTTGCTTTTATGCGGGTTTGACCTCGTATGATCCCGTGACAATCAGATCCGCCTTGTCTTTTATGGAAGCCACGGCCCGGTGCTCCTGCTCCAGGACGGTCATGCGCCAGTCATCGACCTTTTCCTTGCCGCGCACAAGCTGGGCCTTTTTGGTCTCGTGATAGGTAAGATCGATGAAAACCCGAACATGGACGTTTTTGGCGGCAATGGCGTACAGGCCGTCAAGCACCAGCATGTCCATCTGTGAAAAATCCGTGGTCAGCGTGTCCACCTGGCCGGTGATCAGGTCGATACAAGGCATCTGTGCGGTGCGGCCGCGCCTGAAATCCTCCAGGCTCTGGTGGATGCGGGCCCAGTCGTACTCATTTAGCCCAATGGCTTCTGCCCCGTGGGCCTTGCGCCAGTCGTTGCGGTCTTTGGGCAGGGTGAGGTAATAATTGTCCGAATGCACCAGCTTGGCGGCAAAGCCCCTGTCTTTCAGTTCCCGGCCCAGGCAATGGGCCAGTTCGGACTTGCCCGATCCGGACTCCCCGGAGATGGCAATGATGGTTCCGGGCTGGCGGTTGTCCAGGATGTAATCTGCAATCCGGGCGGCTGCCTGCTTATGTTTTTCCTCGATTAACAAGACGTCTCCGAGCATGGGGCAAATCCTTGGTTGAGGGTTCAAGGTTCAATGTTCAAAGTTGATAAGCCTGTAAAAAATCTTTTTACCGGCAGTGTTAAGTAAAATTAAAAAGTTATTTTTTGGGTGAAGGGTCGGGGTGACGGCTGCTCCCGGGGCTTATAAAGGAAATTCGGTTTTGACGCCGCAGGAGACATGGTGTGTCTTTCCTTTCACTTCCACGGGGATAACCCCGCCTTCAGATCCTTCTATTGTGAGAATAACCTTGTTTTTTGTGATTTCAAACGCATAGCGGTGTTTTTGAAACCAGAGGCCGAAGGTGATTTTTTCCCATCGCCCGGGCAGAGCCGGATCAATGGCCAGGATGTCTTTGTCCGTGCGCAGGCCGCCGTAGAGGCTCATGGCCATGAGCACTGTGGCGGCCATCACCCCGGTGTGAATGCCCTCTTTGGTGGTGCCGCCCTGAATGTCAATGTAATCGCTTGAAAGCGCCTCCTGGTAAAACTGCCAGGCAATGTCTTTGCGGCCTAGGCGCCGGGCCAGGGCTGCGTGCACCACCCGGCTCAGGGTGGACCCGTGGGAAGTGCGGGCCATGTAATAATCGAAATTTTTCTCCAGAAGATTGTCCAAAGACCCATAGCCCATGGATGCCAGCATTTTTTTGACCGCATCTTCGCCCAGGGTGAAAAACGCCATGAGCACGTCGGCCTGCTTGGCTGCCTTGTAGGCGTCCGGGTTTTTGCCCTCTTTTTTCAAAATCCGGTCCATGCGGTGGATATCGCCGTAAATGCTGCGGTAATGATCCCAGTCCAGCTCCTTTAAGGAGAAATACCCGTCAAATTGGGCGATCAGGCCGTCGCGCATCACAATGTTGAGTTTTTGCGCCATCTGCGCCCATTTTTCTATCTCATCCACGGACAGGCGGATTTTTTCACAAAGGGTGTCTCCGGCCTCGCCGCCCAGGTACCGGTAAATCTCTGCAGCCCGGGTCAGGACCCAGTGGACCATGAGGTTGGTGTAGGCATTGTCTGTGAGCCCGCCCTTGTCTTTGTCCGGGTATTTTTCGTGAAATTCGTCCGGGCCCATGACTTCGTGGATTCGGTAGCGGCTGAGAGCGTTGTCCCACCGGGCTTTGGAGGCCCAGAACCGACAGATCTCAAAAAACATTTCAGCCCCGAAGTTTTCCAAAAACGCCAGATCATGGGTGATGTGGAAATACTGCCAGGTATTGAAGGCCACGGCCAGAGACACGTGCCGCTGCAGGCTGCTGTTATCCGGGCCCCATTGGCCGGTCATGGGATTTAAGTGCACGGTCTGGGTCTGCTCGGTGCCGGTGCGGCCGCTTTGCCAGGGAAACATGGCCCCGGAAAATCCGTGCTCGCGGGCATAGGCGCGGGCGGCATCCAGCCGGCGGTAGCGGTACATGAGAAGGGACCTGGCAATATCGGCAAAATGCAGGTCATAAAAGGGCATTACAAACAGCTCGTCCCAGAAAATATGGCCCCGGTAGGCCTCGCCATGCAGGCCCCGGGCGGGCATGCCCGCATCAAGGCCGGTGTTGTGGGGTGATGCCGTGACCAAAAGATGATACATATGCAGGCGCAGCATTTTCTGGGAAAACCGGTCCCCGGATACGCGGATATCCATTTCCTTCCACAGGCGGGACCATGCATGGATGCTTGCCGATTTGAGCGCATCAAAGGAAGTTGTGTTTTCCAGGGCGGCAAACACGCGCGTGGCCGGGCTTTCTGTGCTGCCATCGGCCGAGGTGCAGAAGGCGGCCAGTTTTTCCATGCACACGGGCTGATTTTTCCGGGCAGGAACCGAAAACCGCAACTCTCCCCGGCCCTCTGCCAGTTTGACCTCCGAATGGATTTTTTCGCCGCAGACCACAGCCGCCCTAGTGCCGGCGGCAATCTCAATGTCTGACTCGGCGGTGCGCACCCGCACCAGGAGGGTATCTTCGCCTGCGGTCTGTTCCACGGGCGTGAGGTGCTGCTGCTCCAGATCCCGGTAGCGCTCCACTCCGTCATTGATGACGTCCCCGTTGACGGCAGCGGAAAAGGTGATGGTTTCATCGTAGTTGATGGGGGTGAGGCTATAGCGAAGGCCGCAGACATGGGGATCGGCCATGCTGATGATTCGCTCGGACACGATCCGGGTTCTGCGCCCCATGGCATCGGCCACGGTCATATCCCGGTGCAGGATTCCGGTTTGAAAATCCAGGCGCCGGCAGATGGATTCGATTTTGACCGCGTTGATGTCCATCCACGGCCCGGAGCCGATGCGGAAATTAACCGGCAGCCAGTTCGGACAATTGACAAAGTCCTCGTTTTCAATGTCTTTACCGCTCACCGTTGATGTCAGACAATTGAAAACCCCGGCCATGTAGGTGCCCGGGTAGTTGATTTCCCCGGCTGCGGATTCCTCCATGGCCCCCCGGGTGGCAAAATACCCGTTTCCAGCGGTCAGCAAGGTCTCCCGGGTTTTTTCCAGGGACGGATCATAATCGTGGAACGTCACAGACCACAGATCTTCCGGCAGGCCGGTTTCAAACCAGGTCCGGATATCAGCCGGTGAGATTTCACCCATATCCCGGACCACCCGGTCGGCCCCGTTTTTGAGCAGTACTGCGGGATCGGTTTCCCGGGCCACGCCGATGACCATGCCGAAACCGCCGTTTCTGCCCGCCTGCACCCCGGACACGGCATCTTCCACCACCACTGCATCAACGGGCGCCACGCCGAGCCGTTGGCAGGCGGTAATAAAAATATCCGGGGCCGGCTTTCCCTTCAGACCCAGCTCGGCAGACACCACCCCGTCAACGCGCACCTCGAACAAATCAAGCAGTCCCGCGGCCTCAAGCACCTGCCGGCAGTTTTTGCTCGATGAGGCCACCCCGAGACGGGTCCCGGATTGTTTCAGTTTCTTTATCAACGTCACTGTGGTGTCAAACACCTCCACCCCGCCGGCGCGGACCAGGTCGTTGAACCGTTCATTTTTTTTGTTGCCCAGCCCGCAGACGGTCCGGTCTCCGGGCGGATCATCGGGATCGCCGAAGGCAAGGGATATGCCCCTGGATTCCAGAAAGGAACTGACCCCGTCATACCGGGGCTTGCCATCCACGTAGGTCAGGTAATCTTTATCCGTAAACGGGGAAAAATCTTTGTCCTGCTCCTTTAAAAACGCGTCAAACACGTCCTTCCACGCCCGGCCGTGAACCGCTGCAGTCCGCGTAATCACCCCGTCGAGATCCAGCACCACCCCCTGCGGGCCCAAACCTTGATTTTTGTCTTCCATTTCCCCTCCATTCAATAGAGGAGCCAAACCCTTATTTTTGCTCTTGACCCGGACAAAGAACAATCATAAGGGTTTGACCCCTGAGCCGGCAAGATCCTGCTGTCAATAATAACAGTTGATTGATTTTTTGCATGAACAAGGGCAGGACCTCTCCCATTTAATCGTTTGACATTAAAAGCAGGGCGTTATTATTATAATACAAAGATCATCGAACATGCCCGATACAGAAGCTGCACCGGGTGTAACTGGCTATTTATCAGAATACAAGAAGAACGGAGGAAATTTCATGGCCATTATCACCATTTCCCGCGGATGCTTCAGCCACGGCAAGGAAGTTGCGGAAAAAACAGCGGAAATTCTTGGCTACAAAATCCTGAGCCGGGAGACCCTGATCGAAGAAGCCAACCAGCGCTACAATGTTCCTGAAAAGGAACTGATCCAGTCCATTCACGATGCGCCATCGGTTCTTGAGCGCTTTACGCGGGGCAAGGAAAAATACCTCTCCTATATCCAGGCGGTTTTACTGGAACACGCAAAAGACGACAACATCGTCTATCACGGCCACGGCTCTCACATCCTGCTGCCTGACATCTCCCACGTATTAAACATCCGTATCATAGCCGATCTTGCCGACCGAATTGACTTTATGCGGGAGAAACACAATATCAGCGAAAAAGAGGCCATCAGCTATATTAACGAAGAAGACAACACCCGGGCGCGATGGGCCCATTACTTGTACAAGGTGGATCTGACAAACCCGCACAGCTATGCTATGACCATCCGGATCAAACGGATGAAAGTTACCGACGCAGCCGAAACCATCTGCCACGCCGCCCGGCGAAAAACTTTTGTCGCAACCCCGGATTCAAGAAAAGCCATCGGGGATCTGGCGCTGAGCTCCCGGGTGAAAGCAGCCATTGAAAATTACTGCAAGCCCGATTTAAAAGTATCGGTAAACGCCACCAGCGGAATTGTCTATATCAAGGCCGAAACCCAGAATGTCCGCAAAAGCGGTTACACCAGCTTTAAAACCGAAGAATATCTCAGGGAAAAAACCAAAAAGGAAATCACCGATGAAATTGGTACGGCAATAAACGGCATACCAGGCATTGAAAACGTGCTCTATGACATAGAGCCCCCTTCCTATACTTAGGCCGGGACCAACGGGATTTTCCCACATGAGCCCACCTGCAGCAGGAGATAAAAAAGCCGGAACGCTGGGCACCTTTTCCGGGGTTTTTACGCCGAGCATCCTGACAATTCTCGGCATTATCCTGTTTCTGCGCCTGGGCTACGTGGTGGGCAGCGCAGGCCTGATCCGGGCCCTTGTCATCATTGCCCTGGCCAATCTCATCTCGGTGCTCACCTCCCTTTCCCTGGCGGCCATCTCCACTAGCCTCAATGTCAAGGGCGGGGGAGACTATTACCTGATTTCCCGGACCCTGGGCCTGGAATTCGGCGGTGCCATCGGCATTGTCCTGTTTCTGGCCCAGTCGGTCTCCATTGCCTTCTACAGCATTGGCTTTGGGGAGGTGCTGGCTGCACTGCTGCCTTTTGCAACAAGGGCGCACGCCCAGATCATTGCCGCAGCCGCGGTGGTGCTGCTGTTTGTCTTCGCCTGGCTGGGGGCGGACTGGGCCGCGCGCTTGCAGTCGGTGATCATGGTGGTGCTGTTTGCCGCGATCCTTTCCTTTTTTGTCGGCGGCATTCTGCGCTGGGATACGGCGGTGTTGACACAGAATCTGGCCACCCCGGAAAACGGCCCGCCCTTCTGGGTGATTTTTGCCATTTTTTTCCCCGCTGTCACCGGATTCACACAAGGAGTCAGCATGTCCGGGGATCTGAAAGACCCGGGCAAAAGTCTTCCCAACGGCACGTTTGCCGCAGTGGGGCTTTCCATTGTCATCTACCTGGCCGCCGCGGTTGTTTTTGCCGGCAGCCTGCCCGGAGATATCCTGGCAACGGATTACAACGCCATGAAGCGGGTTGCCGCCATTGACGCCCTAGTGCTGGCCGGGGTGATTTCCGCGACCCTGTCTTCGGGGATGGCATCGTTTATGGGCGCTCCGCGGATTCTCCAGTCACTTTCCAAAGACCGGATTTTTCCAATTCTGCTCCCGTTTGCCAAGGGCTCCGGGCCGGCTGACAATCCCAGGCGCGCGGTTCTGCTTTCTGCAGCCATCGCTTTTGCCACCATCGCCCTGGGCAACCTCAATGTGGTGGCCCCTGTGGTGTCCATGTTTTTTCTGATTTCCTACGGGCTGCTCAACTATGCCACCTTTTTCGAGGCGCGAGCCGCAAGCCCGTCGTTTCGGCCCACGTTCAGGCTCTACGACAAGCACCTGAGCCTGGCCGGCGGCCTGGCCTGCCTGGGGGCAATGCTGGCCATTGACCTGACCGCGGGCATCGTGGCCCTTGCGTTTTTGTCTGCCATCTACCAGTACCTCACCCGCACCGCAGGCCCGGCACGCTGGGCTGACAGCAGAAGGTCCTACCGGTTCCAGCAGATCCGCAACCACCTGATCCGGGCCGCTGAAGACCCGGAACATCCCCGGAACTGGCGGCCGGCCCTGCTGATTTTCTCAGATGACCCGGACCGGCGCAAACCCCTGCTGCAAATGGCCGACTGGATCCAGGGTGACAGCGGATTTGCCAGCATGGTGAAAATCCTGCAAACCGAAGGACCGGAGGCCGAAAAACAGCGCCAGGAAACTGAAAAACAGCTTCTGGAAGACATCCGGGAGCTGGAAGTGGACGTATTTCCCCTGGTGCTCACCGGCTCCAATTTCCGACTCACCATGGAAACACTTATCCAGGCCTACGGCATCGGCCCGCTGCGCGCCAACACCATGATCACCAACTGGCTGGACATGAGCCAATCCAGCCCGTCCGCCCATCGAACCAAACGCTTCGGCCTCTACCTGCAGGCCGCCTTTGCCCGGGGATGCAATATCCTGCTGTTTTCAGCGGAAAAGACCCAATGGGAAAGGCTGCTGAAAATTCCGCCGGAAAAGCGGCGCATGGACGTGTGGTGGCGCGGGGATGCCACCAGCCGGCTGATGATTTTGTTTGCCCACATGATCCGCCAGAACCCGGGATGGGAAAAATCCAAAATCCGGGTGCTGGATGTGAGCGAAGACGCCCTGGCAACCGGCAAAACCGTTTCAGACATCCATGAAACCCTGACCGAAATCCGCATCGAGGCCGAGCCGGAAATCGTGGCCCGGGCCGACAGCGATGCTGTGGCTGCTTACAGCAAGGATGCAAGCATCGTGTTTCTGCCGTTTCAACTCAGGCAGCAGCAGCCCGTGGACCTGTTTGACAGCCCGCTTTCGGATCTGCTTTCCCGGCTGCCGGTTTCCGCAGCCATGCTTGCGGCAAAAGACATTGACCTGGCAGCCGAACCCGAGGCCGGGACAGCCGGCGATATAGCAGCGGTTTTAGACAGGCTTACAGACATCCGCAAAAAAGGCAAAGCAGCCGAGCAGGAAGCCCAAGAGGCCTCATCCGCGGCAGAGGAAAAAATGGATGCCTGGCGCCGGGCCATTGAATCCGGCGATGATCCTGAAAACATCCGGCAGTTTTACAACGACTCGGTGGAGGCCAAAAACCGGGCAGTGGAATCCGGCCGCAAAGCCGCAAAGCTGGCTGCCGTGTGCGAACATCTCACGGAAACCGCCCAACGGCTGGGCGCTGATATGAGCGAGGAAACAGAAGACCGGCCGGATGCGAAAAAAACCCGGGATGTGCCCGGGGACCCGTCAACCCCCAAAGCCGGAGACAAAAAGGATGCAGACCAAAAAGACCGAAAAAACTGATCCGGACCCAACCAGGGGCGCAGGCCCTGACATGGCCGCGGCCCTGGATTCTTTCCGGGGGCAGAAGCATGCCGTGGTGCTCCAGGAATTTCCGGATCCTGATGCCATTGCCTGCGGGTTTGCCCACCAGATCATCAGCAGAGAATTTGATATCCAGGCGGATATCTATTACTGCGGCCGCATCAGCCATCAGCAAAACATTGCCCTGGTCAAACTCATGGGCATTGAACTGATCCGATGCGAGGGGTCAATAGATCTCAAGTCCTATGACGGAGCGGTTTTTCTCGACAACCAGGGAACAACGGCCGGCCCCCTGCTCGATTCCCTGGAAAAGGCCGGCGTTTCACCGCTGATCATCGTGGATCACCATGAGCCGCAGGATCGGCTAAAGGCGCAGTTCAAGGATATCCGCCCCAAAATCGGGGCGGCCTCCTCCATTTATGCGCAATACCTGGAAAACGGCATCATGGAGATGAACACCTCGGACAAAAACCACATTCTCATGGCCACCGCCCTGACCCACGGCATTATCACGGATACAACCGGGTTTATCAACGCCCGGGAACAAGATTTTCATGCAGCGGCATTTTTATCTGCATATCAGGACCGGGACCTGCTTTCCCGGATCATGAACCAGGCCCGGTCCAGGCAGACCATGAAGGTGATTCACAAGGCCCTGGGCAGCCGGGAAATCGTCCAGAATTTCTGCTTTGCCGGCGTTGGCTACCTGCGCGCAGAAGACCGGGACGCCATCCCCCAGGCCGCGGATTTTCTGCTCACAGAGGAAAACGTACACACTGCCATTGTCTACGGCATTGTCACCGGGGACAGCTGGGAGGAAGCCGTGATCGGCTCCATGCGCACAAACCGGATCACCATTGACCCGGACCAGTTTATCAAGGAAGTGTTCGGAAAAGATGCCAGCGGCAAGTATTTCGGGGGCGGAAAAATGTCTGCCGGCGGATTTCACATCCCCGTGGGATTTCTTTCCGGCAGCGGGGACCAGGATTTCCAGCAGCACAAGTGGAACGTGTTCAACGAACAGATCAAGCAGAAAATCTTTGATAAAATCGGGGTCAAGGCAGACGAAAAAAAAGAGGAATAGCCGGCGGCAAAGCTATCCCCGCATGACCACGTATACCAGGTAGGCCGCATACAGCACCAGCAGTACCGCCCCCTCCCAGCGGTCCAGGCTGCGGCGCCGGCCGGAAAACATGGTGGCAAAAAGAATCAGGCTGGCCACCACCACCATGCCGATGTCCAGGTTGGCCCCCCGGTGAAAGGGAAGCGGCTTGATCACCGAACTGATGCCCAGCACGAAAAAAATATTGAAAATATTGGAGCCCACCACGTTGCCCACGGCGATTTCCACATTTTTGCGCCAGGCGGCCATGGCCGAGGTGGCCAGTTCGGGAAGGGAAGTGCCCACTGCCACGATGGTCAGGCCGACCATCTCCTGGCTCATGCCAAAGGAGAGGGCAATATCTGCGGCACCGTCCACGATCCATTTGCCGCCCAGGGCCAGGCCCGCCAGTCCGGCGGCCACAAGGCCCATGGACGCGCCAATGCTTCGCTGCTGCATGGGAAGGTCCCGGCCGTTGGCAGAGATATTTCCGGCAATGCTGGCCGAGTAATACAGAAAAATGGCAAAAAACAGCAGAAACACCAACCCGTCGGAACGCGACACGTCCGAATAGGCCCAGCCGTCTAACAGCCGGTCATTGGCGGCGATCCAAAGCACGGCCGCCGCCAGCAGGCTGAAGGGAATTTCCCGCCACACCGTGCCCCGGGACACGGCCAGGGGATAGATCAGCGCGGAGACGCCCAGGATCAAAAGGATATTGGCGATGTTGCTGCCCAGAACATTGCCGATGGCAATACCGGCATTGCCCTGAAGGCTTGCGGTGACATTGACAAACAGCTCAGGGGCGGAAGTGCCGAAAGACACGATGGTCAGACCGATCACCAGATCCGAGATCCTGTATCTCCGGGCAATGGAACCGGCACCTTCCACCAGGAATTCCGCCCCCTTGATCAGGAGCAAAAGACCGATTACAAGAAGCACAACAGGCAATATATACGACATTCGCCACCTTTTTCCGGAAACCGGTTACCATAAGCTGACCATTTTTTGGCACTACCGCAGAATAACCCGAACCGGATATAAAATCAAACAAGAGTTGCCGAGCATTTGGTTGAAGCGGCCGTAAAGCTTGGATGTGAATTTGAAGATTTTCAAGAGAGGAAAACCGGGCAGGAAAAAAACACATCATCGTGGTCCGGGAGTTTCCCGGCCCGGACGCTGTTGCCTGCGGCTTTGGCCACCATATCATCTGCCGGCGTTTTGCTATTGACGCTGATATATGTTATTATAACAAAATAATTCATAATCGTGTTACGCGCAATTTCTCTTCATTTTTTCCCACAAGGTGGAAAGATGATTGTTTTTTTAAAATATCTGAAATTCTTGCTGCCGGTAATAACTGCGGCCCTGATTTTCTTCGGCTGCTACCCCAGGCCCGTGGGTCCGCCCGGGCCTGAAGGAAAACCGCTGGCCTGGACTGAAATGAATTTTGAGCAACGCAAAGCCCACATGCGCCGGAAGGTGCTTCCCCCGGCGTCCGAACTGTTTGAATCCTGGCGGCCCGGGCGCTATGCAGACGCGAACTGCACCCTGTGCCACGGACCGGACGCCCGGAAACAAAAATTCAGCATGCCCACAAAGCATCTACCCCGGCTCAGCGGCGCCCTTCTGCTCGGGCCGGAGTTTGCCCAACATCCGGAGACCACCCGACTTAAGCTGAACCGGCTTGTGCCCCTGATGACCGATGCCCTGGGGGTGAAACCCTTCAGCATCATCACCCGGCGCGGATTCGGCTGCTATTCCTGTCATCTGGGTCCGGACGGTCCCGTGTTCGGCAACTGAGCCGGAAATTTTATACCACCCGGCAATGGCGCCGGCACCTCCAAAACCGGATATAAAATCAAATCAGTTAGTGGATGACACAGCTATATTCGTTCAGGCACTATATCAGCAGATGCGGGGAAGCTGACCGCCGATGAGCATATCCACGATGCGCCGGCCGCCGATGGCGGTTTCCATGACCACCCGGCCGGGGTGGTCGGCCGTGACCTGGCCGATAATGCAGGCATCAGCGCCAAGGGGGTCCTGCCTGAGCACGGCAAGCACGGCATCGGCACAGGCTCTGTCAACAATGGCGATGAGCTTTCCCTCGTTTGCCGCATACAAAGGATCAATGCCAAGAAGTTCGCACAGGCCGGATACGGATTTGCGAACCGGAAGGCTTGATTCATTGATCTGAATGCCCGCGCCCGAGGCAAGGGCAATTTCATTTAAAACCGTTGCCACCCCGCCCCGGGTGGGGTCCCGCAGCACCCGGATGCCGTCCGGGGCGGCGGAAAGCATGCGCGCTACAAGGCCATTTAACGCGGCGCTGTCGCTTTTCACGTCCGCATCAAAGGTCAGCCCCTCCCGCTGGTTTAAGATGGTCATGCCGTGATCCGCCATGGTGCCGCTTAAAAGAACACAATCCCCGGCCCGGGCATTGGCGGCGTTAATTTCAAGATCCCCGACAATCCAGCCCACGCCCGAGGTATTGATAAACAGCTTGTCCGCCGCCCCCCGGGGCACCACCTTGGTGTCGCCGGCAACAATGCTGACCCCGGCCTGCCGGGCGGCAGCGGCCATTGAGGCGATGATCGCTTCCAGATCGCGGATTGCAAAGCCTTCCTCGATGATCAGCCCGGCACTTAAATACAAGGGCACTGCCCCACTCATGGCAATGTCGTTGACCGTGCCGTTGACCGCCAGATCCCCGATATTGCCCCCGGGGAAAAACAGGGGATCCACCACAAAGGAATCCGTGGAAAACGCCATGCGCCCTTTTTGGGACTCGATCACGGCGCTGTCGTCGAGCCGGGACAGCACGTCATTGTCAAATGCCGGCAGCATGATCTTTTCCGTGAGCTCATGGGAAAGCAGGCCTCCGCTGCCGTGGTCCAGCACAATGGTATCGTTTTTCATCTACCCAACCCGTCTGATTATCGGTTGTATTTCCAGTATGCCGCACATGTTCCCTCGCTTGAAACCATGCAAGGCCCCAGCGGGTCGGCCGGGGTGCAGGCGGTGCCGTAAAGCCGGCAGTCAGGGGGCAGGCATCTTCCGGTGAGCACTTCGCCGCAGGCGCACCCGGCCGGGGCTGCGGCCGGGCGGGGATCTATGGAAAACCGCCGGGCCGCATCAAAGGCGGCAAATTCTTCCCGGATGGACAGGCCGCTTTTGGCAATTTCCCCCAAACCCCGCCAGCGGGCATTCGCGGTTTTAAAGACCCGGTCCATGACCTTTTGCGCCCGGGGATTGCCCTGCCAGGACACAGCCCGGCCATAGGCGTTTTCCAGGCCCGGGGTATTCGAAGAAATCATTTCTGTCAGTTCCTGGATGCCCATGAGCATATCTGCGGGCTCAAATCCGGCAATGACGCATGGAATCCGGTGTTTTTCAAAAAATGACGCATAAGCCTGCCCGCCGATGATCACCGAAACATGGCCGGGGAGCAAAAACCCGTGGATTTCAACACCGGAAAGCCCCATCAGGGCTTCAAGTGCCGGGGGCACCAGTTTGTGGGCGCAGTACACGCTGTAATTGCTTAGGTTTTCCGCATGGGCGGCCAGAATCGAGGCGGCAATGGTGGGCGCGGTGGTCTCAAATCCCACACCGGCAAACACCACCTGCCGGTCCGGGTTGGCCCGGGCCAGCGCCAGGGCGTCCATGGTGGAATACACCATCCGGATGTCTTTTCCCCGGGCTTTTTCTTTCTCAAGAGAAGAGCCGGTGGCCGGCACGCGCATGAGATCCCCGAAGGTGGCCAGAATTGTATCCGGCATGTTGGCGATTTCTATAAACGCATCCAGTTCTGCCTGGTCTGTGACGCAGACCGGGCATCCCGGCCCGGAAATCAAAGACAGGGACCGGGGAAGCAGAGTGCGGATGCCGTGGCGGAATATGGACACCGTGTGGGTGCCGCAGACCTCCATGATCCGCATGTCTTCTGTGCACATTGATGTAATCTGTCCGGCAAGACTGGCGCAGAGTTTGCCGTCCCTGTACTGTTCCGTGTGTTCCATGGCGACCTATCGCATTTTTGCCGCGGCGCAAACAGCCTGGCCCAGGCTGATGCCCCCGTCGTTTGCCGGCACAAGGCTGTGAGTATAAACCGAAAAACCCATGAATTCAAGATTTGCCGCCATGATGCTAAGCAGGTAGGCATTTTGAAACACCCCGCCGGTGAGCACCACCCGGCTGAAGCCCTGACGGGCCCGGATCTGATCGCAGATTTGCGAAAACAAATAAACCAGGGTGGAATGAAACCGGCGGCTGATTTCTGCTGCCGATCGGCCGGCCTGCACGTCATCAACAACCGCTTGGATCAGGGGCCGGAGTTCAATGGCGCCGTGGGTGTCTGCCGGCAGGGCATAAGGATAGCACGCCTTTTGGTCCAGCAGGCCGGGATTTGGACCGGCTGCGGCTTCCAGCTTTATGGCGGCCTGGCCCTCGAATTCCACGGACCCGGAATGGATGCCGGCAATTGCGGCCACGGCATCAAAAAGCCGGCCCATGCTTGAGGTCAGGGGAGAATTGACCTGTTTTTCAATCATGCGGGAAATCACGGCCCGTTCTTCCGGATCCCGGCTGCGGACGCATTCCAGTTCCAGGTTCACCCACTGGTTTCCAAATGCCTGATGCAGCCACCCGGCGGCCATGCGCCGCGGGTCGGCAACTGCGGCATTGCCGCCGGGCATGGGCACATATTGGAGGTGAGCTGCGCGGACAAATACGGCGGCATCTGCCACCAGCACCTCACCGCCCCAGATCCGGCCGTCTGTGCCGTAGCCGGTGCCGTCAAAAGCCAGGCCGATGACCGTGTCCGAAATCCGGTTTTCCGCCATGCAGGACACCACATGGGCATGGTGATGCTGGACTGCCACGTGTTTGACTGCCGATTGAACCAGGGCATAGCGGGTGCTCATGTAATCCGGGTGCATGTCATGGGCCACCACCTCCGGGGTGATGTCGAAAAGACCCCGGATATGATCGATGGTGGATTGGAAAAAATCAAAAGCCTCGGGATTTTCCAGGTCCCCGATATGCTGGCTTAAAAACGCGTTTTTATTCTTTGTCAGGCACACCGTATTTTTCAGCTCCGCCCCGCAGGCCAGGATTTGCGGGCACCGGAAATTCAAAGCCAGGGGAGCCGGGGCATATCCCCGGGACCGGCGGATGACGCGCTGTGTGCCGGCCACATGGCGCACAATGGAATCATCTGCCCGAACACAGATACCCCGGTCATGGATAAGAAAAAAGTCAGCGATACGGCAAAGAGCAGAAAATGCCCGCTCATTGTCCAGGACAATGGGCTCTTTGGCTGCATTTCCGCTGGTCATCACCAGGGCGGCAAACCCGTGATCCAGCAAAAGGTGGTGCAGGGGCGTATATGGCAGCATCACGCCGAAACAGGGATTGTCCGGAGCCACAGCATCGCAGAGAACATCAGGCGCTTTTTTTTCCACCAGGACAATGGGCCGCCGGCTGGAGGTGAGCAAATCCGCTTCTTCCGGGCGGATCCGGGCAAATGTCCGGACCTGTTCAAGACCCGGGGCCATTACGGCAAAGGGTTTTTCCGCCCTGCCCTTTTTCCGCCGCAGCCCGGCCACGGCATCCCAGTTTGCTGCATCCGCAGCCAGGTGAAAGCCGCCCAGGCCTTTTATGGCCACAATAGCGCCGGCTTTGAGCTGGTCTGCGGCATGGGCAATGGGATCTGCGCACGGGATTTTTTGGCCCGTGCTGCCGCAAACCACCGCCCTAGGCCCGCACGCCGGGCAGGCATTGGGCTGGGCATGAAACCGCCGGCTGGAGGGATCATGGTATTCGGCCCGGCACTGATCGCACATTTCAAAGGGCTTCATGGTGGTATACGGCCGGTCATAGGGAAGATCATAGACGATGGTGTAGCGGGGCCCGCAGTTGGTGCAGTTGATAAACGGATACCTGTAGCGGCGGTCCCGGGGGTCATGCATCTCCCGCAGGCAGTCGGCGCAAACAGCCGTGTCCGGGCAGACAAATGTGTTGACCGAAGCCATGCCCCGGTCTGTTTGGCCGATGGTAAAATCCGAAAACCCGGCAGGCGGGCTCTGGTGTTCA
This sequence comes from Desulfosalsimonas propionicica, assembly GCF_013761005.1. Classification (NCBI taxonomy): domain Bacteria; kingdom Pseudomonadati; phylum Thermodesulfobacteriota; class Desulfobacteria; order Desulfobacterales; family Desulfosalsimonadaceae; genus Desulfosalsimonas; species Desulfosalsimonas propionicica. The sequence continues at coordinate 549,962 of NZ_JACDUS010000001.1, read as the reverse complement.
GTGATTTCCGTGATCCGGGCCATGGGCGGCCCCTGGCCGCCCATGGCCCGGCAGAACCCGGCCACCTTCTCCGGCCGGCCTTCCACATGCACCCGGACCCCGAAACCTGTATTGATAACAGATCCTTTCAGATCATGGGCGGCTGCCAGCTGATAGATATAGGGACGGAACCCCACGCCCTGGACAATGCCTTTGATATCCAGTCTGAGCGCGGAAACCACCGGAGTCATGTAAACACCTGCTTCATGAGCTCCAGGGATTCTTCGGCCGCATCCGCGTCTAACCGGCTGATGGCATAGCCGGCATGAACAATCACGTAATCACCCACGCAGACGTCTTCCACCAGCATCAGGCTGGCTTCGCGCCGCACTCCGTCCACATCAATGACGGCCGTATCACCGTCAACAGCAACGATTTTCGAAGGAATGGCAAGGCACATGGGCGTTTTTTCTCAATTACTGAAGGTTTTAATAACATTGCCGTCCGCATCACGGATGGTCATTTCCATTGCGACACCGCCGTCCAGGCTGTGTGTGGCGCAGGAGACTCATGGATCATAGGCGCGCACCGCCATTTCCACCTTATTTAAGATGCCCTCGTCCACGTGGCCGTCTTTAATCAGGGATCTTGCGGCCTGATCCACGCTCATGTTGATGGGACCCAGGTTGTGGGTGGTGCCCACGATCATGTTGGCCCGGGTGATAAGGCCGTTGTCATCCGTGGAATAATCATGGATCAGGGTTCCCCGGGGGGCTTCCACGCAGCCAACGCCGCGGCCGGCTTTGGGTTCGGCCTCCGCGCGCACGTTTGGATCGGTAATCTCCGGATCTTCGAGCATTTCAATGGCGTGTTCGCAGGCATAGACCTCCTCGATTAACCGGGCATAATGGTACAGCAGCGTGGCCTGGGCCGGCCGGCCAAAAAGCTGCCGGAATTCCTCGAGTTCCTCCTGGGCCGCAGGAGTGGCCATGTGGTCGGCCACGTTGATCCGGGCCAGGGTGTTGGAGCGGTAAATGCCTTTGGGGTTGTCAATGTCCAGGGAGAAACCCTCTTTCCAGGATTTGGCATAGGGAAATTTTCCATAGGACCAGGAGGGGACGTGTTCGCCCAGATAATCCGTGTAATCCTGGACGTCAAAGTCGGTATAGGAGCCGTCGGCCTTCATGAGCCGGATTTTTCCGTCATAAAGATTCAGAGCCCCGGCACTGTCCACCGTGCCGATAAACCCGGTATTGATCACCCCGAGACTCTGGATCGCATCCATGTATTTGGGGAAAATATCCTTTTTGGCAAAATCAATGGTGAAACGGGCGAAATCATAGATCTCGCGCATGCCCTCCAGCATCAACTTGCGGTCTTCTTCGGTCATGGCCTTGGCAAACCCGCCTGTGACCGCAGCAACAGGGTGAATGGCCTTGCCGGCGAATTTCTCAATCATCATCTTGGCCTTGTAGCGCATCTGCACCACTTTTTTGGCCAGATCCGGGTTGGCCTTTGCCACGCCGATGACGTTTCGCACGGCGTAATCCGCATCCGGGCCGATCACAAAGTCGGCCGCTGCCAGGAAAAAGAAGTGCAAAAGCTTGTCCTCGGCCTGGGCAATGGTCTGGATGAGCTCCCGCAGTTTTTGGCCCGCCGGCGGGGGTTTTACGCCAAAGCAGCGATCCACTGCCTTGTTGGCGGCCACGTGATGGTGCCAGGGGCAGATCCCGCAGATCCGGGTTACAATCCTGGGCAGTTCTTCTGCGGGTTTTCCCTCAACGAATTTTTCAAAACCCCGGATGGACTGAAAATGAACCTTGGAATCCGCCACGTTGCCGGCATCGTCCAACTCAATGGCAATGGAGGCATGGCCCTCGATCCGGGTGATAGGCGAAATTTTGATGGTGCGTGTTTCGGTCATAAAACCTCCTTTTATCTGCGGGCCGGTTTCAGCATTCCGTGCCCGCCGGAAAACCGGAGCATGGAAACGGTTTCCGGAAGCGATGCCGGGTCAATACCGTTTGACGCCAGGGCGTTTAACATATCCAGCCGCTGGTTGCCCCCGGGCTGCACAGGGCCGTAGCATCCCCGGCACGGCACCCGGGCGGAAATACACCGGGGCACAACCCCGTCGCCGCCGCAGCCGGCGCGGGTCACCGGGCCCATGCACAAAATCCCCTGCTCCAGCAGACAGCGCATTTGGTCCAGGGGCTCATCTGCACCTTTGTATTGCGGGGCCTGCAAGAATCGCCGCAGCTTGCCGATCTTGCCCTTGCCCTCCCGTTTGGTGGGGCAGGTGTCGCAAACGCTTTTTGTCGGAAGCTCCGGGGTCTTTCCCTCCAGAAACGCAGCCAGGGCGCCAAACACCTGGTCGGGATGGGGCGGGCATCCGGGCAGGTAAATGTCCACATTGATTTTTTCATCCAGGGCGGATACATTTTCCAGCAGGGGCGGCACGCCGTCTGCGGGAACGGCATCGCAGGGATCGGTGGTCTCGGTGGAATAATAACGCGTAAACAATTCGTCATTGGACCAGGAATTGGCCAGGGCCGGGATTCCGCCATGGGTGGCGCAGGTGCCCAGGGCAATAATGGCCCCGCATTTTTTGCGCATTTCCAGGGCCACCTCAAGATGTTCTTCGTTTTTGATACTCCCGCTGATAATGCCCAGATCGGCTTCGGGAAAGCTCAGGTGTGCCCCGTCTCCCATCTGGCCGTAATACTTGTGATCCATGAGCGCTGGCAGATGCACAAACTCCACGAGATCCAGCACGGTCAGCAGCCGCTCGCCCATATCCACAATGGCGATCTCGCACCCGGAACAGGCATTGAGCCAGTCGCTTGCCACTTTTGCTGCCATATGATTTTCCTCTCAAACACGTTTGGATATTGTTTTGAAGCACTTTACCCCTTGATGTTCACCGGCTTTTTGCCCAGTTCCTTGCGGTTGTCCCGGGCGGCTTTCTTTTTTTTGTCCGCCGCCTCCCGCATTTCGGCCAGGGCCCCGGATGCATAGCCCGGGTTTTGCCGTTGGTCAAGCTCCTCCACGGCATTGCCCCGGGCGTCTGCCAGCACAGCCCGGCCCAGGGGGGTGCGGGTGATCACCGTGGTCCAGCCCTCGGGCGCGCCGATGCCGCCAAAGGAAATATCGGCAAATTCAGCTGAATAATCCGGGCAGTACCGGCAGGCCACGCGCTTCATGAACTCCAGGTCTTCCAGGGCAATCGAGCGGATTTCGCCATTGTCCAGGTGGATTAAAAGCGAATCCTTGATATTGATTTTTTTGACATTGTCCCAGGCAAAACCATGGGTATCCGCCAGTTTTTTCCGGCTCTCCGGATCAAAGGTGAAGTTGCCCGAGCAAAACAGCCCCAGGCAGTACTGGATTGAATCCGAAGGCACGATACCCAGCACCTCCATGCGGCGGTAAGCCTTGATCTGGCAGGGGGTGCCCACCAGGGCGACCCGTCGGAGGCCCTTTTTCATCATGGGCGCAAACTCCTCAATGGAGGAATAGGTGACGTACCGGTCGCTTAGATGCTTCATGCCGTGGGATGTGTCAAAATAAAATCCTGCGGCGTCTTCTATCTCCTCCCGGGTTACGGCCAGGCTGGGCCGGCGCATGAAAGGCCCGGCCGGCTTGGTGACAATGGCACCGTCAATGCGGCCGTTGTCAAAAAGATGCAGCAGCAATGCCGTTACCACCCCGCCGTCTGTTCCTCTTTCCCGCACCGCAGTGTCGGCGGACCGGACCACGCTGGTTTCAATGATGCGGCCGTTCGGTGCGCTCCAGGCCACCTTGCGCCGGGTTTCTTCCTCGAACTCCTCGATTTCCGGGCAAATACAATAACACAGCCCGCATTCGATGCATTTTTCCATATCCCCGTAGCGGGGCTTACCATCTTGGTCCAGCTCCAGGGCGCCGAAATTCACGGCTGTGCAAAAGGTGACGCATCCGCCGCACCGGTGGCACAATCCCGGTTTCTGAACCTGCTGAACCAGGTCAAAAAAAGTTTCCATATCCCCTCCTGTGGACTATAGGCCCCATTCGGCCGGACAAATCTATTTAACAGGCAAAGGTCTCAATTGGCCGCCTGCTGCAGGGCGCCGGCTTCACAGGGCCCCATGGCCCGGATCTTTTGGGTAAATTCCGTGACCACTTCAGCAAATCGCGGGGCCTCGGCCGAAGACACCCAGTCAATGGCAAAACGCCCGGGATCAATGCCCGAATCTTCCAGGACCGCCTTGATAACGGTGCTTCGGGCCAGTGCTTTTTCATTACCTTCCAGGTAATGGCATTCCCCGGGGTGTCACCCCATGACAATGACGCCGTCAGCCCCGCTGCAAAGGGCCTCCACCACCACTTCCGGGTGCACCATGCCCGAGCACATCACCCGGATGGCCCGGAGGTTTGGCGGATACTGAATGCGCATGACCCCGGCCAGGTCCCCGCCGGCATAAGCGCACCAATTGCACAGAAAACCGATAATTTTCGGCTCAAATGATTCAGACATGGCTCTGTCTCCCGTTATTGCATTTATCCGTTTTAATTGCGCAGATCCAGTGCCGCACGCACCTGGGCCCGGAGTTGATTATTGGTAAAGCTGTAAACCTGGATGCCCTGCTTTGGACATGTTGCCTCGCAAAGCCCGCAGCCCTTGCACAGGGCCGCTTCCGTGCTGACCTTTTTGACGCTTCTGCCGTCTATGGTTTCCTCAGTGAGGGAGATGGCGTCATAGGGGCACACATCCAGGCATACGGCACATCCGTCGCACTGCTCGGTGACATAGGACTTGACCGCATCCAGATACATCCGGTTTCTGGAAAGAATCACCCCGGCCCGGGACACCGCGGCACGGGCCTGGGAAACCGAACCTTCTATCATTTTCGGATACGCGGCCATACCGGCCATAAACAGCCCGTCCACCGCCAGATCCACGGGCCGAAGCTTGGGATGGGCCTCATTTAAAAACCCGTCCTGGTTGGTGTCGCACCGGAACAGGCTCAGCAGGTCAGAGATCTCATTGGCCTCAATGGCTGCGGCCAGAACCAGGTAATCGGTGTCAATGGCCACGGGCAGACCCAGGATGGGGTCTGTGACCCGGATTTTTAAGCCCGCATCCTCCTGATAGACCTCTGGATCGTTGTCTTTTGGGTCATAGCGGATAAATTTGACCCCGAGTTTTCTGGCCTTTGTATAAAAATCCTCCTTGGCGCCGTAGGTGCGGATATCCCGGTAGAGCACATAGACGTTCATATCCGGGTTCTGCTCCTTTAGCTCAATGGCGGACTTGGCTGTGTGGGTGCAGCAGATACGGCTGCAGTAATTGCGTTTTTCGTTCCGGGAACCCACACACTGGATAAACACCGCAGTATTGGCCTGCTTGACCCGGCCGGCATGATCGGCCAGTTCCCGGTCAAATTCCAGGTGGGTCATCACCCGGCTGTCTGTTCCGTACAGGTATTGCTCGGGAACGGTTTCCCGGCCGCCGGTGGCCAGAATGGCTGCGCCGTATTCAATGTGCTCGGTTTTGCCGTCTGCTTCCACATCACTTGAAAAACTGCCCACAATTCCATTAACAGTGGTCAGGCGGGCGTTTTTCAACACCCGGATTCGCTGGTTGGCCTCCACATTCCGGATCATTTCGCGCAGGGCCGGGCCAACATCCTCACCTTTTGCGGTTTTGCGGATGTTTAACGCGTTTCCGCCCAACTGACCGGTTTTTTCCACCAACACAGTTTCATATCCCTGCTCAGCCAGGCCCAGGGCTGCGCTCAGGCCGGCCGGGCCGCCGCCCACCACCAAAGCTTTTTGGGTCACCTCCACCTCAAGCTTGTCCAGGGGCTGTACCATGCGGGCCTTGGCCACGGCCATGCGCACCTGGTCCATTGCCTTCTGCGTGGCTTTTTCCGGCTCCTGCTGGTGCACCCAGGCATTGTGGTTGCGGATGTTGGCCATTTCCAGCAGATACCCGTTTAATCCCGCCTCCTTTAGGGTGTCCTGAAACAGGGGCTCATGGGTCCTGGGAGAACAGGCCGCCACAACAATCCGGTTTAATTCGTTTTCCGCCACGGCCTTGGCCATCATGTGCTGGGTATCCGTGGAGCAGGAAAACATGTTGTTTTCCACAAACACCACGTTGGAAAGGCTTTTGGTGTATTCCACCACCGCCTCCACGTCAACAGTGCTGGAAATGTTGACCCCGCAGGAGCAGACAAACACGCCGATGCGCGGTTCCTTGCCGGCGATGTTTGTTTCAGCCGGGTATTTCTTTTCCCGGGTCAGGGTGTTTTTGGATGAGACCAGGCCCCGGGCGGCTTCTGCAGCAGCGGATGAGGCCTGGGCCACAGCCGTGGGGATATTCATTGGCCCGCCAAAGGCGCCGCCGATAAAAATCCCCTCCCGGGTACTGGCAGCCGGTTTAAAGCTCGAAGTTTGGGCGAATTGATAATGGTTGAGTGAAATTCCGGTTTTTTCAGCCAGCCGGCGGGCATCATCAGAGGCTTCCATGCCCACGGAAAGCACGGCCATGTCAAAATCTTCCTTCATTGTCCGGCCGTCTTCGGTGACATAACGCATGGTCACCCCGGAATTGCCCGGGCCTGGATCAATGGTGTGGGGACGGGCCCGGACAAACCGGACATTGTGCTCCAGGGCATACTGGTGATAGCGCTCAAACTCCTTGCCGTGTGCGCGCAGATCCATCATGAAAATGGTCTGCTCGCCGCCGCCGGCAATGTGGGTATCGGTGATAATGGCCTGTTTCATGGCATACATGCAGCAGACACTGGAGCAATACCCGTTTTCACATTGATTGGTGTTGCGCGATCCCACACACTGGATCCAAGCGATGGATTTCGGCTCCCTACCGTCCGAGCGCTTCTCCAGATGTCCCTGAAACGGCCCCCCGGCCGAAAGCATCCGCTCATATTCCATGCTGGTGACCACATCCGGGATTTTTCCGTATCCGTAAAAATCCAGCCCGGACGGATCATAGGATTCAAAACCCGGCGACAGAATCAGGGAACCCACGCTGAAATCCAGGATTTCCTCCTTGTCCTCGAAATTGACGGCCCCGGTGGGACAGAATTTTTCGCATGCCCGGCATTTGCCCTTGGTAAAATAAAGGCAGTTGACCGGATCAATGACATACTTGAGCGGAACGGTCTGCCCGTAAGGGATGTAGGCGGCCTTGCGCTTGGCAATGCCCATGTTGAATTCATCATCGACTTTTTTGGGACAGCGCTGGGCACAGATGCCGCAGGCAATGCACTTGTCCATGTCGATGTAGCGGGGATTCTTTTTTACGGTGACTGTGAAGTTGCCGGCCTGACCGGCCACGTCCACGATTTCGGATAAGGTCAGAAGTTCAATATTCAAGTGCCGACCGCACTCAACCAGTTTCGGTGAAAGAATTCACATGGCGCAGTCATTGGTTGGAAAAGTTTTGTCGAGCCGGGCCATGTTGCCGCCAATGCCCGGGCTTTTTTCCAGCAGGTAGACGAAATAGCCGGACTCGGCCAGGTCCAGGGCCGACTGAATTCCGGCGATGCCGCCGCCCACAACCATCACGGATCCCACGGGTTTGTCTGACATGGGCACCTCTTTGTCAATATCTGGTTTTTGGTAACGGGTTTTCCCCGCACCGGCAGAAGCTCCGGACTGCCGGTCTGTCAACTCTTGAATGACCCCGGCCGAAACCTGTCTGGCCCGGAGAAATTCGGCCAGTTCCGATCGGGAAATCACATACCGTTTGCCCACCCCGGGCTTTGCCGAAAGCTTGCCGCTCCTGATCCAGTTGCGGACCGTGTTGCGGTGTACACCCAGAAGGCTGGCCAGCCGGCTTGGACGGATTTCGATCATAACGGCTCCTTTTCAATGATATCCATGATATGCTGGCACATTTCCGGCACCGCGCCCATCACAGACGCGGAAATGCCGGGAGCAATCTCATCCGGAATATATTCGGGCTGGACCACCAGCACACGGACTTCCACGTTGGTTCCAGTGCTGAGTTCCGTGAGCATATTGGTGGTTGGAAACTGGTGCAGGGAAAAATCGCTGGTTTTTTCCGGGGTGATCCCATCCACGGCAATCTCTGAAATCTCGCCGGGAGCCCGGCCTTCCTGCCGGGAGGCATCAATGATGAGAATCCGGCGGGGCTTGTTTTCCGCAAGCAGAATATCAAAAAGCAGGTCTCTCACCGCGGTACCGGCGTCCATGCACCCCACACTTTCCGGAAGCTGATGGTGCTGCCGGAGGTGCTCAATGACTTTCGGACCAAATCCGTCATCACCGAAAAGCGGATTGCCGCATCCGAAAATCAGACACGGCCTGGAATGAATAAGCTCAATGCCCATGGCCTTTTCCTGTGCAATTATGATGGCGCCGTAAAAGTCCAATATCTGCGTTACGCGCAATTTCTCAGAATTTCACGTACGGCTAAGTACGCTGCATTCTTCGAACTTGCGCAAGCCTTGATCTTGAACTGTTTACGGCACCATCTGAAATCAGACTTTTTACGGCGCCATCAATTATGCAAAATGTGCAAAGTGTGCATTTACTCAAAACCCTTGCACAGAAAATTTCCCGTGTCAATAACATTGTTTTAAAAAATAATATCTGTTCGGAAAGCGGATGAAATGCTCTCCATGATCCCATAACGCCTTGTAAATCGGCAAAAAATATGTTTTCCATATAAATGACAGAGAAAAAGGTGCCCCGCCCCTTAAAACAACCAAAAGGAGCCGGCAAATGAACCGGAACACATTGATCCTGATCATTGTCCTGATTTCGGTCTGCATTGCGCATACGGGAAAAATCAGCGCACAAACATCTTTGTATCCGGGTTCAGAGGCTTCTGTTTTTGAATCCAGGACCGGCGATTCGGATTTGCAGACCATGGATTCCATGTTTTCGCTTTATCAGCCGTATCTTGAAAACATTTCAGCCTACAAACCCATGTATTTTCTGGCCGGGGTGGATCCTGAAGAAAGCAAATTCCAGATCAGCCTGAAATACCGGTTTTTCAATCCCAAGAAACAAATTGCGCAAAAACACCCCTGGGCCCGGCAGTTTTTTCTCGGCTATACCCAGACCTCTTTCTGGGATCTGGGCTCGGCCTCCCAGCCGTTTAAGGATACCAGCTACAAGCCCGAGATTTTCTTTTTTTCCCCCAATCTGCTTGGAGACCAAAACGGCATTCCCCGGCTGTTTGTCCAGACCGGATTTCAGCACGAATCCAACGGCCGCGGCGGGCTTGAGTCGCGCAGCACCAATTACGCCTACATCCGCCCGGTTTTTATCTGGTTTCATGAAAAAACCCGGCTGGGAGTCCAGGTGGCGCCGAAGCTGTGGGTTTACGCCGGAAACGATGATGATACCAACAGGGACCTGTACCGCTACCGGGGCTATTTTGACCTTGAAATCAAGGCCGGCCGGGCAGAAGGTCTGGTGCTGGGCTCGCATTTCAGGTGGGCGGAACAAGGCGCGTCCGTGCAGCTTGATGCAACATACCCGCTTCATCGCCTTTTGCCCGTGGATATTGATGTTTACCTCCAGGCCCAGTACGTCAATGCCCTGGCCGAAAGCCTGCTGGACTACCGGGAACGAAACCGGGCCGTGCGCATCGGCATTTCCATTGTCCGATAGGCCGGGGGGTTTGCATTCTTTTTATTTGGCGGTTACAATACCAATTATATATTCCGGGTCAATGCACAACAAAATGAACACGTAAAAAATCTGAAAGAGAGTATAATGGAAAGACTTGACGCGATTTTCTCCCCCAAATCCGTTGCCGTGCTGGGCGCCTCATCAACTCCCGGCAAAGTGGGCCATGACATTTTTGCCAATATCTTAAGGGGCGAATATACCGGGACCCTCTACCCGGTCAACCCCAAGGCCCGATCCATTCTTTGCGTGCGGTGCTACGAATCCATCACGGAAATCCCGGATCCGGTGGACATGGCCATGATCATCCTGCCGCCAAAACTGGCTCTTCAGGCCGTACGCGACTGTGTGGAAAAAGGGGTCAGGGGCATTGTCATTGTGTCGGCCGGGTTCAAGGAAGTCGGGGGCGAGGGCGCGCAGATCGAAACGGAAATTGCCGATGTCTGCCGTCGGGCCGATATTCCCCTGGTGGGCCCCAACTGCCTGGGGGTCATCAATCCCCACCCGGATGTGCGGTTAAACGCCAGCTTCTCCACCCACTTGCCCGAATACGGCAACATCTCGTTTATTTCCCAGAGCGGGGCGCTTTGCACGGCCGTGCTTGACTTTGCCATGTCCCGGGGATACGGATTTTCCAAATTTATCTCCATCGGCAACAAGGCGGACGTGGATGAATTCGACCTGCTGCAGTACTATCACAAGGACCCGGAAACCCGGGTGATGATGGTCTACATGGAAGAACTGCGCATGCGGGAAAATTTTGTGGACAAGCTCAAGCACATCACCTCGGATCACCGCCCCACGCCGATTCTGGTGATCAAGTCCGGCAAGACCGCCTCAGGGGCAAAGGCCGCGTCTTCGCACACCGGCTCGCTGGCGGGATCAGAGGCCGTTTACAACGCCATTTTTGATGAAGCCGGCATCATGCGGGTGGACACCGTGGATGAACTGTTTGACTACGCGGGCGTGTTTTCCGCAAACCGGCTGCCCGCGGGAAACCGCACCGCCATTATCACCAACGCCGGCGGTCCCGGCATCATTGCCACGGACATGACCGAGGTATCCGGCCTGAAACTGGCGCAATTCTCTGATGAAACCGATGCAGCCCTGCGCGAGCACCTGCCGCCCACGGCCAACTTCAGCAACCCCGTGGACGTCATCGGCGACGCGCCGAGCAAACGCTACGAGCACGCCCTGGATGCGGTGATCAAAGACCATGGCGTGGACTGCGTGCTCATGATTTTAACCCCCCAGTCCATGACCGATGCCATCGGAACGGCCAAAGCCATTGTCAAAACCTATAAAAATACGGACAAGCCCATTATCTGCTGCTTTATGGGGGTGGTGGACGTATCTGCCGGCGTACAGTACCTGCAGGAACACCATGTGCCGGTCTATTCCTTTCCGGAAAACGCAGCCCGGGCCATGGGCAGACTCTATGAGGCCACCCGCTGGCTGACACGAACCATCCTGCCCCAGTATGATCTGACCTTTGACCGGGAGCGGGCCCGGCAGATCGTGGACGAATGCCTGAAAAGCGGCAAAACCGTGCTGGGCGAGCACGACGGCGCCCGCCTGCTGCAGTGTTACGGTTTTCCCACCCTGCCCGTGGAAATTGTCGGGTCTGAACAGGAAGCCGGCCAGGCAGCGGATAAAATGGGCTATCCCGTGGTCATGAAAGTGGTGTCCCCCCAGATTCTGCACAAAATGGACGCAAAGGCCGTGGTTTTAAACATTGAAACCACCCAGGAAGCGCAGCAGGCATATACGGATATCGTCAGCAACGCCAAAGCCTACCTTCCGGATGCGGAAATCCAGGGGGTGATGGTCACCAAAATGGCGCCCAAAGGTGAAGAAGTCATCCTCGGCGTCAACCGGCACCCGGGCTTTGGTCATCTGCTGATGTTTGGATTCGGCGGCATTTACGTGGAGCTGTTTAAAAACGTTTCCTTCCGGCTGGCGCCCATCGGCCGCAATAACGCCCGGCGGATGATCCGAAGCGTACGGGGATATCAGATCCTCACCGGCTACCGGGGCAAAGCCCGGGCCGACATTGAAACCATTGAAAAGCTGCTGGTGGGCCTGTCCGGCCTGGTCACAGACTGCCCCCAGGTAAAGGAACTGGACATCAACCCCCTGCTCGTGCATGAAGAGGGCAAGGGCGCCACAGTGGCCGATATCATCATTACCCTGGAACAGGAATGATCAATTGGTCACTCGCATCTTTCACACCGCACCGGGCAGGCCGAAAGGCTCTGTCCCTGGCGGGAATTGTCCCGGTAGACGGTTACGCCCTTGAGCTGCATGGCAGCGGCCTGATCAAAAAGCCGGCGGATGTCTGAGATGGTGGCATCCGCCGGAAAATTGACAGTTTTGGAAACCGCGTTGTCCGTATGCTTCTGAAAGGCCTCCTGGATTTTGAGGTGCCACTCAGGGGCGACATTCCAGGCGGTCTGAAAAATCTCTTTTGGCGGGGTCTGCCCCTTGTCCAGGCAGGCCTGATACAGGGGATGGACCTGTTCGATAACCTTGTCGACCACCTTGCGCTGCAGCTCAAATGCAAATACCGGCTCGATCCCGGAGCTGACCCCGGCAATCAGGCTGATGGTGCCGGTGGGTGCGATGGTTGTCACGGCCGCGTTCCTGCGCCGCATAACGCCTTTTTCCGGAAACACGCTGTGTCCGAATGCAGGGAAGCTGCCCCGGGTTTCTGCCAGTCGGGCCGAAGCCGCGGCAGCGGTCTGCTGAATACAGCCCATGATCTGTTCGGCCAGGTCCAGGGCTTTTTGGCTCTGGTAGGGCACGCCCATTGCGATCAGCGCATCGGCAAACCCCATAACCCCCAGGCCGATCTTTCGGTTGGTGCGGCTCCATTCCTCGATTCGCCGCAGGGGGTAGCGGTTGACCTCTATCACATTGTCCAGAAAATGCACGGCCAGGGTCACGATCCGCTCCAGGCCCTCATAATCAATTCCCTGATCAGAGACAAACCGGGTCAGGTTCACCGAGCCCAGGGTGCAGGATTCAAACGGCAGAAGGGGCTGCTCTCCGCAGGGATTGGTGGCCTCGATACGGCCAAGCCCGGGTGTGGGATTTTCCCGGTTGATCCGGTCGATAAACAAAACTCCCGGATCTCCGCATTCCCATGCGCTTTCAGCGATCATGTCCATGATTTTCCGGGCGGGTTTTTCCCCCACCACCGCCCCGGTGCGCGAATGAATCAGGGGATAATGCCCCCCTCTTTCCAGGCTGTCCAAAAACCGCTCATCCACGGCCACGGACAGGTTGAAATTCTGCAGCCCCTGCTGCCGGGTCTTGGCCCGGATAAACTCCTCGATATCCGGATGGGAAACATGGAGCACGGCCATGTTGGCCCCGGGTCTGACCTGGTTGCGGTCAATGATATAGGTGGCCGAGTCAAACAGCTCGATAAAGGAAACCGGCCCTCCCGAAGCGCCGAATGCGGGAAAAATGGTATCGCCCCGGGGTCTGATCCGGGAAAAGGAAAACCCGGTGCCGCCCCCGCTCTGGTGGATCAGGGCCGTGTCCTTAAGGGTCTGAAAAATGGATTCCAGGTTATCGTCCACCGGCAGTACAAAACAGGCCGCCAGCTGTCCCATGGGCCGGCCGGCGTTAATCAGGCAGGGCGTGTTGGGCAGAAAGGCCAGAGATGTCATGGCCGCTTCAAAGGCGCCGGCTGTTTTGCGCACGGATGCGCCCGGGTCAAACATCCGGTCCGCCTCGGCCACAGCCCGGGCCACCCGGTGAAACAGCTGCTCCGGGGTTTCAATGATATTGCCCTGGTTGTCCCGGGCAAGATAGCGCTTTTCCATCACGGCCCGGGCCACCGGGGTTAATTCCAGATCCGGCATATCCTGATTCCTGACAATATTTTTACTGATATCATTTTCATCATATCAAGTCACTGGCGGCCCCGTGGGCTTCTGCCCGCCTTTGTGGGCCCGATCTCCCAGAAGCATGGCCAGATGTTCCCGCAATTCCTGGATGGTAAACGGCTTTTGGAGAAACGCGGCTTTTTGCCTGGGCATATCGGTCTTTTCCAGTACATTTCCGGAATAACCGGACATATAGAGAACTTTCATTTCCGGATGCCGGGTCCTGATCCGTCTGAAAACCTCCGGGCCTTTCAGACCGGGCATGACCACGTCTGTTAACAGCAGATGGAGGGGCTCTTCCAGAGCTTGGGCCTTTTCAACAGCATCGGATCCATCCCGGGTTTCAACCACCCGGCAGCCCTGATCCTTTAAAATTCTTATCGCAAGCTCCCGCACCGACGGATCATCCTCGACAACCAGCACGGTAACCGGAGCGTTGAGTCCCCTGGATTCTGTTTCTTCTTGGGGCCCGGCCGCATCAGAAGCCCGGGCCGTTTCCACCAAAGGCAGATAAATCAAAAACCGTGTGCCCTGCCCGGGCTGGCTGGAAACCCGGACTTTTCCCCCGTACTGCCCCACGATACCGTAAACCGTGGAAAGTCCGAGCCCTGAGCCGTTCTCCCTGGACTTGGTGGAAAAAAATGGCTCAAAAACCCTGTCCAGGGTATCGCGGTCCATACCCTCGCCGGTGTCTTCCACGGTAATCAGAAGATAAGAACCCGGCCGGAGTTCCCCGATTTCGGCTTCTTCATTGTCTTTTTCAATCCGGGCCGCCCTGGTGGCAATAAAAAGCCGGCCCCCGGAGGGCATGGCGTCTCTGGCATTGACCGCCAGGTTCATCAGGATCTGCTCGATCTGGGAGGCATGGGCTTTGACATAACCCGCCCCGGCACCAAGGCTGACCTGAATTTCGATGTCCTCGCCGATAAGTCTGACCAGCATGGGTTCAATGCCGCCAATGACCCGTTCAACGTCGATGATCTCCATTTCCGGCATTTGCCTTCTGCTGAATGCCAGTATCTGGCCGATCAGATCCCTGCCCCTGTCCGCTGCATTGTATATTTCCCTTACCGGGCCCTGCATGTCATGGGTTTCCGGCAGGTCCTGGAGCATCATCTCTGAATAGCCCAGAATGACAAAAAGCAAATTATTAAAATCATGGGCAATGCCGCCGGCAAGACGCCCCACCGCCTCCATTCGCCGGCTCTGGTGAAGCTGCTTTTCAAGCCTGCCGTGTTTTTCCTCTGCCTTTTTTCTTTTGGTAATATCGGAAATAAAGCCTTCAATGATTTCAAGGCCGTTATCCGTCTGCCCGGTTGCCACCCCCCGTTCCCAAACCCACCGAATATCACCGGAGGCCGACACAATCCGGTATTCAACCTCAAAGTGACGATTCCGGGCAAGGCACTGCTGCACCGTCTGCCAGACATAGTCAGCGTCTTCCGGGTGGATGAGTTCCCCGTAGGCAATGCCGCCTTCTCCGGTCAGATGCCCGGATTCATATCCGGTCAAAGCAAAGCATCCCTGGCTGACAAATTCCATGGTCCATTTTTTTTCATTTCTGCACCTGTAAGCCATGCCCGGCAAATTCTGCAGCAATGTGCTCATCCGGCGCCTTGAAACCAGCAGTTCCTCATATTCCCGCAGCAGCGCGCGGACTTCATTCTCCGGGGCTATGCTGTTTTCCAGAATCCATTCCAGACGGGACAACTCATCAGACATGATCATGTTTTTCCGTATGTCACACGTTGTGCCGGCTGCCCGGCAGGCAAAAACCCATGGCAGCGGAGCCTTATTAAAAGGTTGTCATCATTAATTGCATAGCATATTATAATCGATACATACAATACCGCAAGCACTGCATCTTTTTTCAGCCGGTGCCCATGACAGACGCATGACACGATTTCATTGAAACCATGACAACAATCAAAAAAACAGGCCGGGTCACTGACCTGTCAGCGCAGCTGCAATGATCCGGCGGCTTCTGAAAATTTTAACAATTACCGCGGCAGCCGCCGCCGTTCTGGCGGCTGCTGCTGTCATTGCCGCACAGGTGTTTCTCGGCACAGACACCGCCGGGGCCATGATCCGAAAGTATGTCAACGCTGCCATTCCCGGCAAAGTTCACTGGGAAAGCCAGGAAGTTTCAGTGCTTACGGGCAGTGTCCGGGTGCGGGGAATCGAAATCCTGGACCCGGACGCCCGGCCGGTGATCACGGCTGAAGAAGTGTTTGTGGACATGGGTCTGACAAAACTTTTTTCCGGCCTGATACTGGTGGAAACAGCCACTGTCCGCAACCCCGGCATCTTTGCAGAAACCGGGGCGGACCAAAGACTCAATATTGTCAGCGCATTTGTCTCCCCCGGGGACAAAGCCGCCCCGGAAACCCCTCCGGAAAAAACCGGTGCCCGGCAATGGAATGTCCGCATCAATGAACTGGCTGCACAAGACGGAACCTTTCGCCTGCAAACCCGGGAGCCGGACCAGCCGCCGGATGTTTTTTTCGAAAATTTCACCATTTCTGCCCGGGATGCCGACATTGCCGGACAATCCGGGAGCCTGCGGTTTTCCATCCGGGACGGACGGATCAACACCGCGGGTATTAATGCGCCCATTAACCGGTTTGTCCTGGAAGCCACCCTTTCAGAAGACCTGCTCGACCCCCTGGAACTGGAGTTGCAGTCGGCAAAATCGCAGATTTCAGTATCCGGAAGCGTTGCCGGGCTTTTTTCCGAGCCCGTCCCAAAACTGCAAATACAGGCCCTGGCCGATCTTTCGGAAATCCGGGAGATCCTGGGCCTTGATCCTGAATTTTCCGGCCAAATCAGGCTTTCTGCGCAAGCTAAGGGAAAAATCCGCAATCCCGATGTTTTGCTTGAGCTGGATTCAGACGGCTGCCGCCTGCCCGGCGTGGACCTGGGAAAAATTGCCGTCAGGGCGGAGATGCGCGACCGGCAGGTGGATATCAGCCGTCTTGAAACCGGTATTTACCAAGGCCTTGTGAGTGCTTCCGGCACCTTAAACCTCAAAAAGGCTTTTCCCCGGGGATTGACAACTCCACCCTTTGAACCCGGGGCCATGACCGCAGACCTGGCCGTCACGGTTTCAGATCTCTTGCTTTCGGCCATACCGGGCATGAATTCTTTTCAGGGCAATGTTTCCGGCCGGATCGACCTTAACAGCACGGCCATATTGCCAAAAAACCTGATTGCCGACATGGACGCACAGCTTAAGGCCGGCGGGATTGCCTTTAACAGCCACACTACTGGCCCTGACGTTAAAATCTCGGCCCGGGGCCGCATGAAAAAAGGCGTTGTTCATCTTCGGAGCATGAAGGCAGAATCCGCGGACTTTTCCCTGGAAGGCTCCGGCGCCTATGACATTTTCCAAAACAGCCTGGATTTTCAGACCCGTGCCGAGATTTCCGGGCCGGGCCGGCTTGCAGCGCAATTCGGCGTGGATGGCGTAACAGGAAAAAGCGTCACACTGGCGGCAGACATTTCCGGGCATGCGGCCCGGCCCGCTGTTGACGCCGAAATAACCGCCCATGGTCCGGGTTTCATGGATGCGGCCGTTGACCGCATAGAGGCAAAAGCGGAGTTTTCCCAAGGCCGCCTGGAATTGTCCAGGATGCAGGTGGAAAGCCTTTCTTCAAGGGCGGAGATTACCGGCCGTATCCAGCTTTTGGACCCGGAAACATTTCTGCCCGAGCCGGATCCGGCATTGGATCTTTCCGTGCGCACAAACCAAGTACAGATCAGCGGCTTTTTCCCGCAGGTTTCGGGGCTGGCGCAGGTATCGGCAGATATCAGCGGAAGCCTGAAAAACCCGGAAGGCCGTATTACCGCATCAGCCCGGGATATTCAAACCCCTGTGCAGGACCTGCACGCAATTGAGCTTCAATCAGAAATCCAGGGCCGGCAGATCAACATAGCGCCTCTTGAAATTTTTGTCACACCGCAGCAGTCCCTGCAGGCCCGGGGCCGGATCTCCATGAACCGCAAATACGAACTGCAGATCGGCTCCGATGCCATAGATCTTGCAGCCCTGAACCTGCTGTCGGATATGGATATCCAGGGCAAAGCCCAAATTTCCGCCCAAGGTGCAGGCACCCTGGATGCACCCGGCATGGATGCCCGGATCAGCCTCTCGGATCTGACTGCGGAAGGCAGGAAAATCCCGGACATGGAGATAAGCGCCGGGCTGACCGATTCAAAGGCAAGCTTCAACATATCCGAACCCTTTGCCTTAAAGGGGCGCTACGCGCTTTCCACCCGGGATTTTTCGGCTCAGGCACAATTTTCCGGAACACGGCTGGCACCCTTTTTCAGACTGGCCGGTATGGACGGTTTTTCCGGAGCTGTCACCGGCAGCCTGCGGGCAGAGGGAAACGCGGCAGATATTGAAAACGCGCGCGCAGATCTAAATTTGTCCGATATTGAACTGATTTTCCATGAAAAACAAATCCTTTCCGCCGCAGGTCTTACCGCCTCACTTGAAAACAGGCAAATAACCCTGCCGGAAAACCGCATCACCCTGTTTCAGGAAGGTTTCCTGACAATCCGGGGCACCGGCGGGCTGGACCGGAACATGCGCATCACTGCGCAAGGCGTTCTGCCGGCAAAGGTTGCCACGCAACTCTACCCTGAGTTCGAGGCGCCCGAGGGACAGGCCCGGCTTTCGGCTGAAATCAGCGGCAGCATTGGTGATCCGGAAATTTTTGCGGAAATCAATCTACAGGACGCGGGCTTTGCCATTTCGCAAACAGCACAGCGTGTGCATTCGCTAAACGGCCGCATCCGGCTGACACAAAATGCCCTTACAGTCTCCGGACTCTCAGGCCGGATCAACCAGGGCGAGTTTTCCGTGAACGCAACAGCCGAGCTTGACAACTACGCACCTATCAGGACAAACGTGGACATCCGGGCCCGGGCGCTGCCCGTGGAAGTGCCCGGCACCCTGGACCTGAAGCTCAATGCGGATCTCAACTTTTCCGGCACCCCGGATCAGGCGGCCCTGACCGGCGATGTGGTGCTGCTGGAAGGCATCTATTACAAAGACTTCAACCTCAGCCTGCTTCATGCAGCAGGCGAACTGGGCAAGCGAAGACGCCAAAGTCCGGTCCGCAGCCGGATGCCGGATATGGACGCAGCTTTTGTCAAAAACCTCTCCTTTGACATCTCCCTTGGGCACAGAAACCCCTTTATGGTGGACAACAACGTGGCCCTGCTCACCGTGCGCCCCCAGCTTTCCCTGGGCGGGAGCCTGAAAAATCCTGTTCTCACGGGCCGGGCCGAGGTCACGCAGGGTACAGTGTCTTACCGCAACACCGAGTTTGACGTTCAAAAAGGCGTGATCGACTTTGTGGACCCCTACCGGATCGAACCGGAGGTGGATATTCGGGCCGAAGCCGAGGTCAGACAGTGGATCATTGTCCTGACAATCACGGGAACACCTGAGAATCTCGACTTTGCACTTTCCTCCACTCCGCCAGAGGAAGACGAGGATATCATTTCCCTGCTGGCCACCGGCAGAACCACCCGGGAAATCGGCAGTGGCTCCGGGGGTGCGGCCTCACCGGATCAAATGCTGGCCCGTCTGGTCACCGGCCCCCTGGAAAACCGCTTAAGGCGGGGCACCGGCCTGGACATAGTGGAGGTGGAATACAGACGAAACGCTACAGAAGCCGAGGAAAGCGAACAAATGCAGGTGACGCTGGGAAAGGAGCTTTCCCGGCGCCTGACTGTCAAATACGGGGTGGAGCGCAAAAGCGGCGAACTGGTGCAGCAGAGCACCGGAATCTACAAGCTTCTGGAAAACCTTTCGGTGAATGCCTTCCAGGACACTGAAGGTGATTTTGGCGGAGAAATGCGCTATCGACTGGAGTTCCGATAAGGGTGAAAAAATGGCAATGACACAATTTTTCCGCCAATGTTTTCCTTTTTTCTTTATATGCGGCATTTGCGTCCTGGCCATCTGGATGACGGAATCATCGGCGTTTTGCGCGCAGCCGGCTGCTCTGCCCGAGCCGGTGGTGGATGCGGTGAAAATTGAACTCACCGGAGACCCGGAAGATGCGCAACAACTCTCCGGCATCGCCCGGGGCATAATCGCCGTTAAGGCGGGAAAGCCGCTTTCAGACCAGCGCCTGTCCCGATCCATAGAATCGCTCAAGCGCTCCGGGCTTTTTGCCGCCGTGGATATCCCGGACCCGGACTGGACAGCCGATCCCATGGAAGTGGTCTTCCGGCTGACCCCGCGTGAACGCATTCAAAACATCCGGATCAAGGGGGGCTTTCCCCTGCTGGAGCGCGAGATCCGAAACGCCATGACCATTGCCGAAGGAGACCCCTGCGTGCCGGAAGATCTCCCGGACCAGGAATCCCGGGTGGAATCTTTGTTTGCCAGAGAGGGTTATATCCGGCCCAAAGCTTCTGTTTCGGTGGAAAAGGATCCGGACAGCAATCATTGCATACTGGATCTGACAATTGACAAGGGACCGTTTTACCACGTGGAAGCAGTCCGTTTTGACGGAAACCAGGCATTTTCATCCGCCCGGCTCAAGATGCGGCTTTCCACCTGGCAGTCTTCCCTGCTGCTTGGCGGGCCGTCGCGGTTTGTGGACGATAAGCTCCGGGACGATATCAAAGCCCTGAAACAGTTTTACCACGGCAAGGGTTTTGCCGAAGCCGAAATTGACGCCGAAGTGAAAAAAAAACAGAAAAACGGCAATGTGCGGGTGCGGTTTACTATCCATGAGGGCCCGTTGTACGAGGTTTCGTTTAAGGGCCATCAGGCCTTCTGGAACATGACCCTGAAAAAGGACCTGGTGCTTTTCACAGAGGGCAACAAAAACGGCATGGGCCTGCGCAAAAGCGTCCGGAACATCAAAAAACGCTACAGGGCCCGCGGATATCCGGAGGTGCAAATCCGGACTGAAGAAAACCAAATCCGGCAAACCCAACCGCCGGTCAAACCCATTGTCTTTGAGATCACCGAAGGCCCTTTTCACATGGTGGATTCTGTTTCCGTTTCCGGAAACCGCCAATTTTCAGACCAGCGCATACAAAACCAGATGCTGACGGCACTGCCGGGACTGCTTTATTCCGGCGCCTACTCAGAAGATGTGCTCAGGGAGGACCTGCGCGCGATCATTGCCCTGTACACGGAGGCCGGCTACAGAAACGCGCAAATCGATTACAGCGCGGACACCCGCAAGGCCCCGGACAAACCAGACACCATCCTTGTATCGGTGAAGATCAAAATTGATGAAGGCCCGGCGACCATGGTCAAGCGAGTCAAGGTGGAAGACAGGGGCCTTATTGGCAGCGACCGGGCCGTGGACCTGCTGGAGATGAAGCCCGGCACACCGTTTCGGCAGTATCTGGTCAAGGAGGATCAAACCGCTCTGGCAGAGGCGGTTTCCGAGCAGGGGTATCCCCATGTAACGGTTGAACCCAAGATTTCAATCAACGAGGACAAAACCGGGGCAGACATTGCCTACACCATTGATCCGGGGCCTGCGACAAAAATGGGTGAAACCTTTTTTGCAGGCGATTTTCACACCCGGCGCCGGATCCTGGCCCGGGAAATGACCATCAGCCAAGGCGAGCCCTTTTCCCTGTCCGATCTGCTGGCCTCCCAGCGCAACATCCGCAGCTTAAACGCCGTGGATACCGCCCGTTTCAAAACCTTCGGCCTGGAGGAAAAGGCGGAGCAGATCCACATGATCGCCGAAATCCAGGAGGTCAAACCCTATTTTGCGGAACTGGCCCTGGGATATGACACGCGCCGGCAGTTCTATACCAATGCTGCGGCCGGAAACCGCAACCTTCTGGGATTAAACAAAATCCTGCGAGCTGAACTGGAACTTTCCCAAATCGGCTACCGGGCCGACCTGGACCTGACCGAACCCCGGTTTTTCGGCACCCGGATTTCCGCGGGAGCCAGCCTGTACACGGAGGAAACAGAGGAATTCAACAAAGATTTCGGCACCCGGATGTACGGCGCATCCCTTGGATTTTCCAAGGCCCTGACACCAAATTTAAACGCCGGGCTCAACTTTCGCTACGAATCCCGGGAGCAGTACAGAACCGATGACCAGCCCATACCTGAAGACGAAACCGAAGAATACAGATCCCGCTCCATTGTCACGGCCTCGCCCAACCTTCTCTACAACACCACAGACTCGTTTCTGCGCCCCACCCGGGGGGTGCGGATCTCAGCATCCGTGGATGCATCCCGGGGCATTGACAACGACCTGGACAACTTCTTCAAATACCGGCTGGATGCGCGCTGGTATTATTCCCCGGCAAACCGGCTGACCCTTGCGGTCCACGGGCGCATGGGCCATATAGACCCTTACGGGGACAATGACCGGGTCCCGGAGGATCAATTGTTTTTCCTGGGCGGAACCGCTGACGTGCGGGGATTTTCCGAAAACAAGCTGCGCATTGACGAAAACAGCGACCCGGTGGGCGGCCGCACAGCAATCCTGGGCAGTGCAGAGGCGCGCCTTGCTCTGGGGTTAAACCTGGAAGCCGCGGTTTTCTTTGACACCGGTGTTGTGCAAAACCCTCTTTCAGATGCCGGAGATGATGATTTCCGCTCCTCTGCCGGCCTGGGATTGCGCTATATCACCCCTATCGGCCCCGTGGGCGCCATGTACGGCTGGAAGCTCGACCGCCGTGAAGGCGAAAGCCCGGGCGCGTTTCATTTTGCCATTGGATATACATTTTAATACAGGAGAAGGCCTTATGCAGTCAAAGCAGGAGTTTGGCGGCAGCAATCTTCAAAAATTTTATTTCCCAGGCTTCACCCTGGTTTTTGTGCTGGGCGCGGCTGTCTTTCTTGTGATGCTGGCAGCCGGCATCACCGGCCCGGCCCGGACCGCGGCAAAGGCGGTACCCGTGGCCACACTGCTGGTGCTGGTCATCGGCGACATGGACGGCTTTGTCCGGATCTGCCTTGCCGGGGCCCTGTTGGGATCAGTGGCCGGCGACATCCTGCTGGACCTGCCCTATGATGCCTTGTTTGTCTTCGGACTGGCCGCGTTTCTGGCCGGACACCTGTTTTACACCCTGCTGTTTTTCCGGTATGCCCGGCTGCCCGGCGGGTTTGAAACCGCCGTGACCGGGGCCATGATGATTTTTGCCGCGATCATGATATGGTTGTTTTCCGGCATTGAACCGGCCCTTTTCAAGCCCGTGGTGCTCTACATTGTGGTGATTGTGGCCATGAGCATTGGCGCGCTTCTGGTGCCGGCCGCAGACCGGCTCCTGTTTTACGGGGCTTTAATCTTTATCGCCTCGGACGTGGTGCTTGCAGTCAACAAGTTTCTGATCCCCATCCCGGCCGGCCGGATCATCAACATCACCCTGTATTTCAGCGCCCAGTACATCATCATCACCGCCGCCCGGGCCATATGGAAACCATCCCGGCGCGTCAAATAAAAAAACAAATCTAGTCCGGCAAAGAGATCAGGTCCATGAGTTCGTCCCTGGAAAAGGTCTTGAGCAGGCCCGGATCATCTTCTGCAATCACGTCGGCCATGAGGTTTTTCTTCCGGTCAATGATGGCTGAAATCTTTTCTTCCAGGGTTCCTTCAGTAACCAGCTTAAACACCTGCACCCCCCGGTTCTGACCAATTCTGTGGACCCGGTCCGTGGCCTGATCCTCCTTGGCGGCATTCCACCACCGGTCGTAATGAATCACCACGGATCCGCCGGTGAGGTCAATTCCGCTGCCGCCGGCCCTGAGACTGCCCACAAACACCCGGCAGTCGGGATCATTGTTAAACCGATCGATCTGCTGTCCCCGGTCCCGGGTCTGTCCGGTAATACCGGCCGATTCCACGCCAATGGATTGAAGGTGAGAGGCGATCATGCGGATCATGGGCAGAAACTGACTGAAAACCACCACCTTTTGACCGTTTGCAAGGCAGGCATCCAGCAGTTCCACAAAAAGCTCCCATTTTCCGGAATCCATGACCTCCTGATCCGTTTTGAAGCTTTTGGGGACCGACCGCCGGTCCACTGAAGCCGGATGATTGCAGATCTGCTTTAACAAAGAAAGCAGGGCGAAAATATGAATGTAGGGAATATCAGCATCTCCGCGCGCCAACTGTTGTTGCAGCTTTTTGCCCCGGCCTGCCACCGCATCCCGGTAAAGCCGCACCTGGGTATCTGTGAGACGGCAGTACCGGATGTCCTCTATTTTTTCCGGAAGTTCGTGGAGCACCGCATCCTTTGTCCGGCGAAGGGTAAAAGGCCGAATCAGCCGCTGCAGTTCCTTGCGCCGGTGTCTGCCCGCGTTTTCATAGCGGCGGGCAAATTCCTGGTCTGTTCCCAGGTATCCGGGCAGCACCAGATCCAGAAGGGCCTTTAAATCCGTGAGCCGGTTTTCCACCGGCGTGCCCGTGACCGCAATTTTCAGATCCGCCCGGATCGCGTGTGCTGCGGCATGGGATTTGGTGTCCGGGTTTTTGATCAAATGGGCTTCGTCAAATGCCGCCGCAGCAAACCCGATGCCCTGCAAAACCGCCGCATCCCGCAACAATATACCGTAGGAAGTAATCATCACCATGCCCGGAACCGAAAGGTCGGCCATCTCCCGGCCGGCACCATAGTACACCGAGGCCTGCAGGCCCGGGGCATGCTCCCGGATTTTGCGCTCCCAATGAGAGATCACCGTGGTGGGGCACACCACCAGACAGGGCACCGGATTTTGCCGGTTTTCCGCAAGCCATGCCATTAGCGCCATGACCTGGTGGGTTTTGCCCAGGCCCATTTCATCGCACAAAAGCCCGCCCATGCGGTTTTCCGCCAGAAACCCCAGCCACTGAAGTCCGTTTTCCTGGTAACCGCGCAGACCGGTGGCCATTCCAGACGGCCGGGTGACGGGGGTTGCCGGCTGCATATCCAGGATTGCCGAAAGGCTTTTGGAAGGTGCATCCCCCTGGGGCCGGACCCGGAGATTTCCGCCGGATGCGGCCTGGATCCGCAAAAGATCCATCCGCGACAATTGCAGGGTTTTTCTGCCGTCTCCAAGCTGAGCGGAAACCGGGCTTCCCGGCAGCTTTACAACCGGCCCCAGGTCCAGATCCCGGATTTCCACCCATCCGTCGTCCACGGGAAGATATTTCTTCCCAGCCCTGCGGGCTTCATAAATATCGGCCAGCCGGACGGTCACACTTTCCCCAAACCCATAGGATACAGCCAGCCAGCACCAGTCCCTGTCCACGGCCTCGGCCGTAATCTCCATGTGTTCCCATTTCCGGTGCAGCCTGAGCCGTTTTGCGCTGGGATCAATGATATTGGGAGGTGAAAAAATATCTCCCATTTTATCGATGAGTTCCGGCACCCGTTCGGGTTTGATCCTTTTTGTGTACTGCCGGCCAAAGACCGGGCCGAACTTGTCGGTTGCCTTCCATGTGGCCAGCACATTTTTGTCCGGGATATAAACCGCATCCCCGTACCAGTATTTTTTCAGGCGGCTGCGTTCAATGGCCTCAGTGGCGCCGTCCGGCAAATGCAACAGCAGATAGAGGGTCAGGCGCAGATAATTGTTCTCATCCGCCGAAACCTTGACAATGGATTCCAGGGATTCGGGCCGTACCACCTGGCCGGTGCCGGGAAAAATACCCTGGATCTGCTTTTGCACGCGCATCACCCCTTTTCTGGGAACAACAATGCGAAGCGCCCGGCTTCGGTCTGTACAGGCGATGATATAACGGCCGGTTTCCTGTTCCAGTTCAGTGACCAAACCCGGCCCTGCATCCGCAGACACGTTTCGAAAATGATAAAGCAGGCGAAACCAGAAACTCTGCTCAAGGGCCTGCCGGCGGCTGATCACCTCCTGCAGCGCCATGAGCCGCTCGGTTTCCGTAAGGGTCAACCGGGCCAGCATATCCATGACCCGGCCCCGGTGAAAGGGATTGTCCTTTTGGGGCCAAAGATTGGTGCGTTCCAGGAGCAGCTGCTTTTCCAGGGCCGCCTTTTCGGAGTCTTCCGGATCGGGTGAAAATGAAGCCAGAAGCTCTGCGTCCGGACCCCATACCCGGATTTCACCGGTATCAGAAACTTTTTCCGGACTGATTTTCAGGGATTGGGAACTCACCGGGCAAACCTGGTGAAGGGCTGCTGCGGTCTCATACCACGGGGTTTTCCGGAAAAGGGTATCCAGCCAGGACCGGGAACCCGAATCCGGGACCTTTCGCAGTCCTTCTGACAACTGTTTGATATGCGGACATCTTGATTTTCGTTTATTGCCGGTGGGGGCTTTGCAACTGCAGCTTAACGTATGATATCCGGTTTTGGGATCCATGAGAAAAACCGCCGTCCCCGGATCCGGATCATTATTTTCCGGCACCAGGGCAAGGGCGTTTCTGTGGTGTTCCAGCCGGTGTGCGGGCAGATATGCAAACAAATCTTCAGCGGTCATGTCAATGTTCTCCCGGCTGTTTTTCCGGGATAGCCGGCTGTCTGAATTTGCGCAGGGTCAGCACCACGTTGGCGGTGAAAATCAGCAAGGCACCCAGCCAGCCCGCCGGCGACAGGGCCGGATCCGCGGCCACCACCGGGCCGAGCACCGCAGCCAGCAGAATCCGGGTGGAGGACAAAATCCCGCCTTCCACGGCCGTGACATATTTAAACCCCAGGGTCAGCAGGTACTGGCCCCCCACGCCGAGCACCGAGCAGAGGGTCAGGTAATACAACTGTTTGGCGTCGGGCACGGAAATCTCCCGGAAAAACATGGCATAGATGATCACCGATCCCAGGCCGAACATATAAAACAAAATCGTGTCTGAATCATGGTGCAGCCGGCTGATGTTGAGATAAATAATGGCAAAAGACGCGCTGATGCCCGAAGCCAATCCCCATAGGCTTTCCAACCGCAAATCCAGCTTTCCCGGCGACAGAATCAGCCAGATGCCGGCAAAGGCCACCACTACCATGGCCGCTGCCACGTGATCCCGCTGGTGTTTGAGCAGTATCCAGGAAAACAGGGCCAGAAAAACCGGATAGGTCATATTTAAAATATTGCCTTCCGCCAGGGAGGTCACGGAAACCGCCTGGTAGAAGCAGTACACCGCCAGGCAGTTAAACACCGTGCGCCCCACCAGCAAATGCAGCCGGACAGGCCGGGGGCCCTTTCGCCGGACCGCCAGCAGGGCACAGATCACAAAAAAACCCAGCAGAAACCGGGCAAACACGAAATACGAGGCCGCGATCACCACCTCCTGCTGCGCCCAACGAATCACGGCCGTGGCCAGGTAAAAGAAAAAAGCCGAGGCCAGAACGCTCAAACTGCCCGTCAACTGCAGGGCCCGGGAGGCCTGACGCCGGTCATAGGGCCCATCAGCAGAAGTCTCGCGGGACTTGTTTTCTGGATTATTTCTGGGAGAATACGGTTTCATGGCCTTTTAAAACAAACATCCCTTTGTTGAAATTTTCCTTAAAAGCCATTATCATTGACACATGAAGACGAAAAAATAAAGATTTGATAGAATTGTGAAAAAGTTTTTCAAAACGACCATAGAACCGGACCGGCGGAGAAAAAAATACGCTTATGAAATTTGCGGTACTCAGCGACACCCACGACAATATCGAAAACGTCGGCAAGGCCATAGACATTATCGGCAAGCAGCAGGCTGAGGCCATCATTCACTGCGGAGACATTATTGCCCCGTTTATGCTAAAGCAATTTCAGCAGGTGCAGATACCCCTTCATTGCGTATTTGGCAACAATGACGGGGACAAATATCTGCTCACAAAAACCGCGGCAGCCTCAAACGGCCTGATCACGCTTTACGGACTACTCGGGGAAATCGATTTTCAGGGTTTTTTTGTCGGCTTCACCCATGAGCCCCAAATGGCTGAGGGTTTGGCCGCCACAGGCAAATACGATCTGGTGTGTTTTGGTCACACCCACATGCCCCGGCAGGAACAGATGGGAAAAACCATTCTGCTCAACCCGGGTGATGTGATGGGAAAAGAGGGCAATCCCGGTTTCTGCATGGTGGATACGCACCGGCATTCCATAACCCGACTGACCATCTCCTGAAGGGCGCCGCCATGAAAACGGATTGCCTGCGGGCTGCCTGCGCTGCCGCGCTTTTTTTTCTGATCTGTACCGGTACGGCCTTTGGTGCGGCTTTCCGCTATGAGATACAAATGATGGCAGATGCCCAAACACCGGTCATGAACCGGGTGGGCTATGAACAGATCCATGTTGTCAGGTCCGGGGAAACCCTGCTCGATATTGCCCGGAACCATGAGCTTGGATACAATGAACTGGCGCTTGTGTATCCGGACATGGACCCCTGGCTGCCACCCCGGGGAAAGGAAATTTTGATTCCCCGGACCTGGGTGCTGCCGCCCACCCGATACCAGCAAGTGGTGGTCAATATCCCGGAAATGCGGCTTTACCGTTTTTTTCCGGAGCACAAACTGGTCAAAACCTATCCTGTGGGTATCGGCAGGCAGGGGGCGGCCACACCAAAGGGAGACACCCGGGTTGTCTCCAGGATAAAAAGTCCGGAATGGACCGTGCCCGAGGGCTCCAGACAAAAAGTGGGCCGTGCCGTGGTGCCGCCGGGACCGGACAACCCCCTGGGAGACTACTGGATCGGCCTGGCTGACGGGCAGATCGGAATTCACGGCACCAACTTTGCCTGGGGTATCGGCAGAAGGGTCAGCCACGGATGCATCCGGATGTATCCGGAGCATGTTGAGATCTTTTTCAATGAAGTGGCTGTGGGCGACCGGGTGGAAATCCTCTATGCGCCGGTTAAGGTGGGAATTCAGCATGATAAAATTTTTCTGGAGGTCCACCCGGATATTCATGATATAATCCCGGACATGCATGCTCATGCCGAAGCCCTGTTAAGGCAAAGGGGCTTGTTTTCAGGCATTGACCAGCAGCGGATGCAACGTGTGGTGACAGCCCGGAGCGGCGTACCCGAAGCCGTGGGCAGTATCACCGATCTGAACCAACCATAAAAAAAGGAGGTAGCAAATGACAAAAAGCAACCGGAAAAAGACTGTCTGGACCCTGATGGCCGCATTTATCGCAGTGGCCGCCCTCATGGTGTCGGGCTGTGCCACCACGGCCCAGTTCAATGAACTCCAGGAGCAGGTCAACGCCAACACGGCAAAGATTGATCAGGCGGTGGGAGACGCCGAGGAAGCCAAGGCAGCAGCCGGCCAGTCCTCCGCGGATGCCGAGAAGTATGCCAACGAAGCCAAGATGGCTGCTGACGAGGCCGAGCAGGCAGCCCAGAAGTGTGAAGCCATTTTCAACCAGAAAATGCAGAAGTAGTTTTTTCACAAAAACCCCCGGCAAGCACACCCCTGCGGGTGAGCTGCCGGGGGCTGTTTTTTTCTTATCATCTTTGATGGCACCATCATCTTTGGGCGGCGGCCAATTTTTCCCGCAGATAGGCTGCGGTCAAGGATTCCGCCGAGGACGCCACCATCTCAGGGGTGCCCCGGGCCACCACTTTTCCCCCCATTTCCCCGCCGCCGGGGCCCATGTCAATGACACAATCGGCCGCGGCAATCAAATCCATGTCATGCTCGATCACCACCACTGTATCGCCCCGGTCCGCCATCTGCTGAAGTGCGGACACAAGCTTTGCCACATCCGCCATGTGCAGGCCGGTGGTGGGCTCGTCGAGCACGTAAAATCCGCCGCCGGCCGACCTTGTGGTGAGTTCTGCCGCCAGTTTCATACGCTGGGCCTCGCCGCCGGACAAAGTGGGACTGGGCTGGCCCAGTTTCACGTAGCCCAGGCCGATATCGGATAAAAACTGCAACGAACCCAACAGCTTCGGAAACGCGCTGAAAAAATCCAGGGCCTCATCAACGGTCATGTCCAGCACACCGGCAATGGAGCGATCCTTGAACCGCACGGCCAGGGTTTCGGGGTTGTACCGCCGCCCTCCACAAACATCGCACGGGATATGCACAACCGGCAAAAGCGGCATTTCCACCCGGTGCCGGCCCTGACCGCCGCAGGCCTCGCAGCGCCCCCCGGACACGTTAAAGGAAAACCGGCCGGCAGTATAACCCCGGGCGCGGGCCTCCGGGGTCATGGCAAAAATCCGCCGGATTTCATCCATGATCCCCACGTAGGTGGCCGGAACCGATCTGGGAGTCCGGCCAATGGGCGATTCATCCACTTCTTTGGCGCTTTTGATCCATTCCATCCCGGAAAGCCCGGCCGCGGTCTTTGGCAGGGGCCGGCCGGCCAGGGCCGCCCTGACGGCCCGGAAAGTGACATCCCTTACCAGGGTGGACTTGCCCGATCCGCTCACCCCGGTGACACACACCAGCCGGCCCAGGGGAAAATCCACGGATACATTGGACAGGTTGTGACAGCTGGCCCCGGATACGGTCAGGCAGGGGCAGTTTTCAAG
This sequence comes from Desulfosalsimonas propionicica, assembly GCF_013761005.1. Classification (NCBI taxonomy): domain Bacteria; kingdom Pseudomonadati; phylum Thermodesulfobacteriota; class Desulfobacteria; order Desulfobacterales; family Desulfosalsimonadaceae; genus Desulfosalsimonas; species Desulfosalsimonas propionicica. The sequence continues at coordinate 519,994 of NZ_JACDUS010000001.1, read as the reverse complement.
ACTTCTGCGCCGCCACAAATCTTCGGCAGCACTGGCACCGAGCCATTGTCCGGTGACAGAGGCGCGGTTTTTTTCCAGGGATTTGGGGGTTCCCGCAGCCACCACCCGACCGCCGTCAACACCGGCACCCGGGCCAAGGTCAATGACATGGTCTGCCGCCCGGATCACCGGCTCCTCGTGCTCCACCACGACCACGGTGTTGCCCCGGTCCCGGAGCTCGCAAAGGGCGGAAACCAGGGCCTGCGCGTTTTTGGGATGAAGCCCCACAGTGGGTTCATCAAGCACATAGCAGACCCCGCGCAGATTGGAGGAAATCTCGGCTGCGATCCGCACCCGCTGGGCCTCGCCCGTGGAAAGGGTGTTGGAGGGCCGGTCCAGTGTCAGGTAACCCACGCCCAGATTCTCCAGCAGCTGCAGTCGGGCGTTGATCTCCGGCAGCACCCGCTGGCTGACCTCTGCTGAGACCGCGTCAAGCCCATGGAGCCATTTCCGGACGCCGGATATGGTCATGGCGGCAACTTCGCCGATATTGCTGTTGTTGATTTTCACGGCCAGGGCTTCGGGCCGCAGCCGGGTGCCGGAGCAGGCCGGGCAAACAGGCACGTCTGTATCAGGTTCGGAATCACCGGTTTTCACCCGGCCCGTGCCCTGGCAGACCTGGCAGGCCCCGAACTGCTGGCTCCAGGTAAACAGCCGGGGATCGGCCTGGGGCAGTCCGGCCCCGCACTCGGGACAGGCCCGGCGGGTTGAAAAGAAGTGATCCCGGCCCCGGGATTTTTGATCTGCCGCGGTGACAATAACTGCCCCGGCCCCGGCCTCCAAACCGGTTTTCACCCCGGTGCGGATCTGTTCCGGCCGCTTCCGGTCCACCATCACCTCGGCTGTCATTGCCTCCACGTCATGGATACCATAGCGGTCCAGCTTGGGCGGGGCTGCGGACTCATAAAATTTTCCGTCAATTCGCACAAATGCAAAACCGTCTGCTAAAGCCCGGGCAATCACGTCTGCATGATAGCCCTTGCGCTTGCGTACCAGGGGGGCCAGAATTCTGATTTTTGCACCATCAAACCGCCGCAGGATCTGGCGGGTGATTTCCGCGGCATCCGCTGTCTGGCCGGCCACCCCGCAGCCGGGACAAAATGGCGACCCAAGGGCGGAAAACAGCAGGCGCAGGTAATGATACACCTCAGAGGCGGTGCCGGCCGTGGACATGGCCCCGGCCCGGGAAATTTTCTGCTCCAGGGCCACGGTGGGCGGAAGCGATTCCACCCGGTCCACGTCCGGCCGGGAAAGGGGCTGCATGTACTGGCGTGCGTAAACCGGCAAACAGTCCAGAAACCGCTCCCTTCCCTCTGAATACAAAACATCAAAGGCAAGGGTGGATTTGCCCGAACCGCTCACCCCGGTGACGCACACCAGCCGGTTTTTGGGAATTTCCACGGAAATATCGGCCAGATTATGCTCCCGGGCGCCGCGGATGGAAATGCTTTTGCCAAAAACCGCTTTGCCTCGCCGGCCGGCGGATTCGGGAATTTCTGAGACATCCGGTGCAATGTTTTGCATGGCCCGGGCCGTGAGGGTGTCAAGGCCGGCGATATGCTCCGGCGTGCCCTGGCCCGTGATGCGACCTCCATCATCTCCGCCCGCAGGTCCCATGTCAATGATCCAGTCCGCAGACCGGGCCAGGTCCATGTCATGCTCGATGACCATCACTGAATGGCCCTGGTTTGCAAGCTGCTGCAGACAGCCCGCCAGATCGGCCACGTTGTCCGGGTGAAGGCCGGTTGTGGGCTCATCGAGCAAAAACAGGAGGTTTTCCGCGTGCCGGGCCCGGGCCAGATGCCTTGCCAGTTTCAGGCGCTGGGCCTCGCCGCCGGAAAGGGTAGGAGCGGACTGGGACAATGACAAATATCCCAGACCGATGTCGATCATGGGCACAAGTGCATCCACCACGGCCGGCCGGTCAGAAAACAGCTCAGCCACGTCCCGGGCCGGCAGAGACAGCACATCAGCAATATGATAGCCCCGGAAATGCACATCAAGCACGTAAGGCCGGAATCGCCGGCCATCGCATCCCGGACACCTCACATACACGTCCGGCAGAAACTGCAGCTCCACCCGCTCATATCCCGCGCCCTGGCAGTGGGGGCATGCCCCGGCCGGGGTGTTAAAGGAAAAAGCCGACTTTGTCAGCCCCATCTGTTTGGCCGCCCGGGTGCCGGCAAATGCAGTGCGGATGGGATCAAGCACGCCCATGTAGGTGGCCGCATTCATCCGTGTGTTTCTGGAAAGCGGGGACTGGTCCACCAGCACGGCATCGGAAACATGGTGATGGCCGGCAATCCCGTTGCACGCGCCCGGCTCCATGATTTCCAGTCCCTTTTGCCGCCGGAGATTGCGGTACACCACGTGATCCACCAGCGTGGACTTGCCCGACCCACTCACCCCCGTGACACACACCAGAAGTCCCAGGGGAATTTCAAGATCAATGTTTTTGAGGTTGTGCTCCCGAGCCCCGGTGATGTGCAGCTTTTTTGCCCCGGGTGGCCGCCGGTGTTCCGGCCGGGGAATCTGCAGGTCACCCCGGAAATATGCGGCTGTTTTCGAATTTTTGCGTTTGAGCAACCCGGCCGGGGTTCCCTGGTGCACCACATGGCCGCCCTGGATGCCCGGGCCGGGGCCCAGATCAATGATCCGGTCCGCGCCCCTGATAAACGCCGCATCATGCTCCACCACCACAACGGCGTTTCCGGCAGCGGCCAGCTTTGACAGCACTCCGGCCAGGCGCTGCTTGTCACCAGGATGAAGCCCCACCGAAGGCTCATCCAGCACATACAGGGTGCTGGTCAAAGACGCTCCCAGAGCCGTAGCCAGTGTCACCCGCTGGGTCTCGCCTCCGGACAGGGTTCTGGACTGCCGGCCAAGGGACAGATAACCCAGGCCCACGTCGCAGAGAAACTCCAGGCGATCCCGGATTTCGGAAAGCAGCATTTCCGTTGCCCGATCATTACCGTCCAGATCCGCATCACGAAAAAATTGTTGGGCATCCTGGATGGCCATCTGCTCGATTTGGGCGAAATTTTTGTCCTTTATCTGAAACAGCAGGGAGCCGGGCTTTAACCGGGCGCCCCGACAATCCGGGCAGGTGAGATAACGACGGAACCGGGACAGAAAAATCCGTGCGTGTTTTTTGTACCTGCGGCTTTTGAGCCAGTCGAAAAAATCATCAATCCCATACCATGACCCGTCTCCCGTCCAGATCCGCTCCCGCAGATCCGAATCCAGGTCCTGCCAGGGAGTGTCTGCGGGCAGCCGATTTTTGCGCATCCAGGCCATGAGATCATTCTGGCAGGCGGAATAGGACTGGGTCTGGAAGGGTCGGATCGCTCCGTTGGCGATGCTTTGCCCGGGATCGGGAATCACCAGGTCCGGGTCAATGTCGATGATCCGGCCAAACCCGTTGCAGGTCTCGCAGGCGCCCACGGGATTGTTAAAGGAAAACAGGGCGGCTGTGGGTTCGGCATAGTCGATATCGCAGACCGGGCAGTGAAGGCTGTTGCTGAAATGCAGGGTCTCTCCGCTGTCTGCCATTTGCAACTGAATCCGTCCATGTCCGAACTGCAAAGCCGCCTCAATGGAATCAATGATCCGGGCCCTGGCTGCAGGGCGAAGTTTCACCCGGTCGAGCACCACGGTCACCGGCCCTGCGGCCCCGTAATCCAGGCCGGCCTCTTCAATGCGCAGGGCCCGGCCCTGCTCCAGCACCCGGGAAAAACCCGCCTGCTCCAAGGTCTCGCGCACATCCTCCGGGCCTGCATCCCCAACGGGCCGGGAAAAACAAATCAATGCGGTTGTGTCCCGGCCCCGGGCCAGCAGGGCGTCAAAAATGTGCTCCGGGCTTTCCCGGTGCACCGGCCGGCCGCAGCCCCGGCAGTATAGGTGGGCGGCCCGGGCAAACAAAGAGCGCAGGTAATCGTCAATCGAGGTCATGGTCCCCACGGTGGAACGCGACGTCTGCACCGGTGAGGTGCGGGCAATGGATATGGCCGGCAGCACCCCCTCGATGCGATCTGCCTCGGGCCGGTCCAGCCGCTCCAGAAACTGACGGGCATAGGGGGAAAAGGTTTCCACGTACCTTCGGTAGCCCTCTGCATAAAGCACGTCAAAGGCCAAAGAGGATTTCCCTGCCCCGGCCACGCCCGTGACAACGGTCACCGCGCCCACGGGCACGGTGACATTGATATTTTTGAGGTTATTTTGCCGTGCATTGACCACACGGATCTGATCCTGAGCCATAATATTGCCTGTTTTTATCCTTTTTCCTGCAATCAGAGTGTTATATTTCGCCGGGTGATTTTCAGTCTGCCCGAAGTACCCTGGTAAAAATAGCTCCTTTCCCGATTTTCGCAAGGGCCGGGACGGCCATGATTTGTTCGCTGCTGACCGCTTGCGCGCTCAAATGCGACTCACAAACCATACCCGCCCCGGCCCTTGCCCAACGCTAAAATCCTCTTCAGGTAAAAAATTCTGCAAACTATCCGCTATTCAGCAAAGCATTGGCAATGGAAAAGAAAAATCATGAACTCAAAACCTTATCCGGAGCAGGCGACCTGCAAAACACCCGGTATCTTTTACGTCGTGGGCCATGGGGTTGGGCGGGTGTGGTTGGGGCAGCTGCATTGGAGCGGTTTCGGTCAAAGATTCGGACCGGAGCTGAAGCGTCCCAGCCACACCCGCCCGGCCCCATGCGAAAATCCTCGGAAACGTTTCCTCCTGTTTCGTTTTGCCGGTAGTTTCCCCAACATGGCTGAATTGCAAAAAAATAATTATAAAAACAATGTGTTAAAAATTTTTCACACCCGGCCCGAATTTGACACAAGCGTTTTAAATGCCTATTTTTATAAAAGATGTGCTTGCGACAGCGTCCGGAAAATGCCTGACAGCAGCATTGCAACCCCTTCGTCGAACCCCTTATTCGAAAAGGAGACAACCATGGACACCGGAAAAAACTATGAAGTCAAAGACATTTCCCTGGCGGGCCAGGGCGCCCGCAACATGGAACTGGCCGAACTCAATATGGGTGCCCTACTTGAAGTGCGCAAGCGCTTTTCCAGCGAAAAGCCCCTGTCGGGCATCCGGGTGGGCCTGGCCCTGCACGTGACCAAGGAAACCGGCATACTGGTGCGCACCCTGATCGCAGGGGGCGCAGATGTGGCCATCACCGGGTGCAACCCCCTTTCCACCCAGGATGACGTGGCCGCAGCCCTGGCCGAGGAAGGCGTGCGCGTCTGGGCCTACAAGGGCGAAACCACGGAGGACTATTACCGCTACATCAACAATGTCATTGATTTCAAACCCCATATAACCATTGACGACGGCTGTGACCTGGTATCGGAGATCCACAAAAATCACCCCCATCTGCTCCCGGAAATCATCTGCGGCTGCGAGGAAACCACAACCGGCATCATCCGCCTCAAGGCCATGGAAAAAGCCGGTGTTTTAAAATACCCCATGATTGCCGTCAACGACAACAAGACCAAGCACATGGTGGACAACTATTACGGCACCGGCCAGTCCAGCATTGACGGCATCCTCCGGGCCACCAACCTGCTGTATGCCGGAAAAACATTTGTGGTCTGCGGCTACGGCAGCTGCGGCAAGGGGGTGGCCGAGCGCGCCAGGGGCCTGGGCGCAAACGTTATTGTCACCGAGGTTGATAATTTCCGGGCCCTGCAGGCGCACTATGACGGCTACCGGGTCATGAAGACGGCAGATGCCGCCAAAATCGGGGATGTTTTCTGCACGGTGACAGGAAATAAGCACGTCATCAACATCGAGCACATGAAGCAGATGAAAAACGGCGCAATCCTGGCCAACTCCGGCCATTTTGACAACGAACTCCAACTGGAATCCCTGCGCAAAGCCGCTTCCTCCGTCCGTCAGGTGCGTCCCTTTATGGATGAATTCGTGATAGACGACAAAAAACTTTTCGTGCTGGGAGAAGGCCGGCTGGTAAACCTGGCGGCAGCCGAGGGCCATCCCAGCGAGGTCATGTCCACCTCCTTCTGCGGCCAGGCCCTGGCCTGCGAATACGGAGTCAAGAACAAAGACAGGCTTGAAGACCGGGTCCTGAAACTCCCCGAAGAACTCGACGACCAGATCGCAGGTCTGCAACTTAAAGCCATGGGCGTGGAAATCGACGAATTTACCCAGGAGCAGAAAGATTACCTTGACAGCTGGGAAGAAGGCACCTAATGCCCAAAAAAACCTTGAACCTGGCGCCTTTGAAATGATATGAGTGTATAATTTCTTATTTTAACAGCAAAATCACCGGCCGGAGACGAACGTAACCTCTCTCCGGCCATTTGACCGTATCCACACTCATACAGCATTGCCAGGTATGTCCGGAAAAAACGACCAAGTCCTTCCCAATGACCGGCAGGCCCAGCTGCGGCGCCTGCCCTCGGTGGAATCCATGCTGGAGGCCGCAGCCGAAGATCCGCAGCTGGCCGACGCCCCCAGGTCGGTTGTCAAATCCGCCGTGCGCCGGGTCCTGGATGCCATTCGCAAAGACCTTGTTTCCCGGACCCCTCCGGCCGATGATCCGGGTATTTCCAAACAAGCCATTTTCCGCCAGATCCGGAACGAAATCCAGTCGGCCATGGCCGAAAACCTCACCCATGTGATCAATGCCACGGGCGTGGTGGTGCACACCAATCTGGGCCGTTCAATTTTGTCGCAAAAAGCCATGGCGCACATGACCGCCGCGGCCGGCCGGTACTCCAACCTGGAATTCAACCTGGCCGAAGGCAGGCGGGGATCGCGCTACGAAATCGTGGAGGACCTCATCTGCGAACTCACCGGGGCAGAGGCTGCCATGGCGGTCAACAACAACGCCGGGGCCGTGCTTTTGTGCCTGGACACCGTGGCAAGGGGCCGGGAGGTGGTGGTATCCAGGGGAGAACTGGTGGAAATCGGCGGCGCCTTCCGGATTCCGGATGTCATGGCCAAAAGCGGGGCCATCCTCCGGGAGGTGGGCACCACCAATCGCACCCATCGCCGGGACTATGAATCGGCCATCAGCGAAAACACCGGCCTTCTGCTAAAGGTGCACACCAGCAACTACGGCATTGTCGGCTTTACTGCAAGCGTTGGCCTAAAGGACATGGCTCAGATGGGCAAACAGGCCGGGGTGCCCGTGATGGAGGACCTGGGCTCCGGCACCCTGGTGGATTTTTCCAGATACGGACTTTCCCGGGAACCCACGGTGCAGGAGTCCGTAGCCGCCGGGGCCGATATTGTAACCTTCAGCGGCGACAAACTCCTGGGCGGGCCCCAGGCCGGAATTATCGCAGGCTCCGGGCCGGTCATGGAAAAAATCAAAAAAAACCCTCTGACCCGGGCCCTGCGCATTGACAAGCTCACCCTGGCCGCGCTGGAAAGCACCCTGCGCGCCTACCGGGATGAAGCTTCGGCCATGCAGACCATTCCCACGTTGTACATGCTCACCTGCCCCCTGGCCGACATCCGGGAAAAGGCCAAGCGCCTTACCGGGCTTCTGGGGCAGATCAACGATGATCGGCTCACTTGCCGGATCATTGATTCGGCATCCAGGGCCGGGGGCGGATCGCTTCCTTTGCTGGAACTGCCCACCCGGTGCGTGGCCATTTCCATCAAAGACATGTCCGCGGCCCGGATGGATCAAGGCCTGCGCCAACAACGGCCTGCTGTTACCGGCCGCATCGAGTCAGATACTTTTCTTGTGGACCTGAGAACCGTATTGTCCGACGAAGTTGAAATGATTTCACGGGCTGTGAACCTTTTGCTGTCAGGGAGTTCTTCATGAGCGACACCAGTGCCTCTGCACACCGCAGCCAGACTTCAAGCAGTGCATTTCTGCTGTCCCAGAGCGGGGTGGGCGAACCTTTGCCCGCCCACGGACCGGCAACAGACCAGGCCGCTGCCCGGACCCTTGAAGCCCTGACCAGCCTTCCGGATGCTGCCATATCCCCGGGCCGGCTTATGGAAGCAGCCGCCGGCCGGCTGGCGAACACAAATTTGTTTTCCGTGATGGTTCTGCGCATGGACGATTTTGCCGCACACCCGGAGCCGGAAACCCTGGCCCTGGACACGGCCGCGGCCGTGAGACAGACTTGCCGGCAGCACGAAGGATTCTGGGGGGTATTTGACGAGGACAAACTGGCCTGTTTTTTTCCTGGCATGGATGAAGCCGGCGCCCTTGAACTGGCCTGCGGCCTGCAGGAACAAATAAAACGTCAGCAGGCCCGGAGTCTGACCATCGGCATTGCCGCCTATCCCGCCCTGGATTTTGACCGGGCCGAAATTCTGATCAACGCCCAAAAAGCCCTGGAGCATGCCGAATTTTTCGGGCCGGGCAGCACCACGGCCTTTGACGCGGTCAGCCTCAACATATCCGGGGACAAGTATTACCAGGCCGGCGATATTGACGGGGCGGTTTTTGAATTCAAACGCGCCCTTGCCATGGACCCGAAAAATGTGAATGTCTACAACAGCCTGGGGGTGTGCCACGGGGTCAGACAGGAACTGGATGCGGCCCTGGAATGCTTTGTCCGTGCAGCCGAGCTGGACCCCGGAGAGGTAATGGCATTGTATAATGCCGGTTACGCGCATATGTGCCTGGACGATCATGAAAAAGCCCTCAAATATTTCTCCGGCGCGGAACAGATCGATCCGGAAGTCTTTGAGGTGGCGTTTCAGACCGGCCGGGTATACCTGGAAGCCAATGATCTGGAAAATGCGCTGCAATACCTGGAAAGGGCCGTGGCTTTAAACCAAAAATCCGGGATTGCATACCGATACCTGGCAGACTGTTACCTGCACCTTGGGCGGGACACGGATGCTACGGCCGCCTATAAAACCGCCTTGAAACTCCGGCCTGATGACGCTGAAGCCCTGTCTGCCCTGGGCTGGCTTTATGACAAACAGGGCAGAAACGCTGATATTGCCCTGATGTTCTGCCGCCGGGCGGCTGAAATGGCCCCGGACAACGGGCTGTTCCGGTACCGGCTGGGGCGGGTTTATTTCCAGCAAAACGAGCCGGAAAAGGCCCTGGCTGAATTTGAAGCCGCAAGCGCCTGCGGATATGACGCATCTGAGGACATCGCCCGGATCGGACAGATCGCCGAAGGCCCGGACACGGACCGGCAGGCCCGGGCATAGGGCAGCCGGCCTTGATTGAACCGCAGGCATGGTTAATTTGTTTACATCCGGTCCTGCATGGGATATGAAAGCGGACAAAATTTACCACAGGAGGCATGTCATGCCCATTTATGAATATTATTGTCAGAAATGCGACAAAACCTTTGAAACCCTGATTTTGGGAAAGGAAACCCCGGCCTGCCCGGACTGCGGCACCGAAGAGGTCCAAAGGCGCCTTTCGGCCTGCGGTTTTGTAAGCAAGGGCGAGGGCGGCCAGACCGTGAGTGCCTCAGCAGGCTCGGCCTGCGGGGGATGTGCATCCACCAGCTGCGGCAGCTGCGGCATATGACTTCCGGGACCATACGAATCGGCACCCGCGGCAGCCAGCTTGCCCTCTGGCAGGCCAACTGGGTAAAGCATCAAATCCAGGCTCATCATCCTGAAATTTCCGTGGAACTGGCGGTCATCAAGACCAGCGGGGACAAGATCCTGGATGTGCCCCTGGCCAAAGTGGGCGGCAAGGGGCTTTTTGTCAAGGAAATCGAGGAAGCCCTGCTGGCAGAAGACATCCACATGGCCGTGCACAGCATGAAGGACATGCCCGGGGAAATCCCAGAAGGCCTCTGCATTGCCGCCATTCCGGTGCGGGAAAACCCTTGTGACGCCTTAATTGCCAGAAACGTCACCAAGATCGAAGACCTTCCTCAAGGGGCATCCATCGGCACCAGCAGTCTGCGCCGGGGCTCCCAGATGCTTTACCTCCGGCCGGACCTGGATATCCGTCCGCTGCGCGGCAACATTGACACCCGGATCAAAAAACTGGAATCCGAAAACCTGGATGCCGTGATTCTGGCCGCAGCAGGCATGATGCGCCTGGGCTTCGGGGACCAAATCACCGCAAAAATCGATCCCCAAACCCTGATGCCAGCGGTAGGCCAGGGCGCTTTGTGCATCGAAGCCCGCAAAAACGACGCTGAAACAGCCGATCTGCTCTCAGCCATTCATCATCCGGATACGGCATGCACCGTGCTGGCAGAGCGCGCTTTTTTAAAACGCCTCCAGGGCGGATGCCAGGTGCCCATTGCCGCGTTTGCACAGAAACAGGGCCGGCAACTGACAATCAACGCCATGGTGGCTGAAATCGATGGTTCGGTGATGTACCGCGAGCAGATGCAGGGCACGGCCGATGATCCCGAAAAATTGGGAACCGCCGTGGCCGGGCGCTTAATTGACCGCGGCGCCGGCGATATCGTCCAACGGCTCATAGAGGAGGCCCGGCAAACATGACCGGCAAGGTTTATCTGATCGGCGCCGGCCCGGGAGATCCGGGCCTGATCACCCGCAAGGGAATCGATTGCATTGCCGCAGCAGACGTGGTGGTATACGATTACCTGGCATCTGCCGAACTGCTCAAATACGCCCGGGCTGATGCAGAGCTGATCTACGTGGGAAAAAAGGGCGGGGATCACACCCTCAACCAGGAGGGCATCAATGCCTTGCTGGTAAAAAAAGCCGGGGCCGGCAGGGTGGTGGCCCGGCTAAAAGGGGGAGATCCGTTTATTTTCGGCCGTGGCGGCGAGGAAATCGAGGAGCTGGTGGCAGCCGGTCTGGCATTCGAAGTGGTGCCAGGGGTGACATCCGCGGTGGCCGCACCCGCATATGCGGGCATCCCCCTGACCCATAGACAGTTTGCCTCGTGCGTGACCTTTATCACCGGCCACGAAGACCCGGATAAGACCGAATCCATGCTCAACTGGCAGGCCCTGGCAGACACCGGCGGAACCCTGGTGTTTTTCATGGGGGTCAAGAACCTGCCCAATATCGTGGAAAAACTTTGGCAATCCGGAAAAGACCCCAAAACTCCGGCAGCACTTGTGAGATGGGGCACCACAGCCGGCCAGCAGACGGTTTCCGGAACCCTTGAGACCATCTGCGGCAAGGTGGCCGCAGCCGGTCTGAAAGCACCTTGTATCATCGTGATCGGAGAGGTGGTCAGCCTGCGCGAAAAAATGCAGTGGTTTGAAAACAGGCCCCTGTTTGGCCGGCGGATCGTGGTGACCCGGGCCAGAAAACAGGCAAGTGACCTTGTGGAAAGACTATCGCAAATGGGAGCAGCCTGCCTGGAAATGCCGGTGATTGAAATCGAGCCGGCCAAAGACCTGTCTGCCCTGGATGCAGCCATTGAAAACATCAGCGGATATGACTGGCTCGTGTTTACCAGTGTCAACGGGGTGGACGCATTTTTCACCCGCCTGCAGGGCCTGGGATATGACACCCGGGTCCTGGGCCGCATCCGGACTGCGGCCATCGGACCGGCCACAGCAAAGCGCATGAATGACAACGGGTTAAACGCGGATATCATACCCGAAAGCTACCGGGCCGAGTCCGTGGTCAGCGCCTTTGCCGGCCAGAATGTTTCCGGCAAAAAATTTCTGCTGCCCCGGGCCGAAGGGGCGCGGCCGGTGCTGCCTGAAGAACTTTCAAAAATGGGAGCCAGCGTGGATGAGATCCTTTCCTACCGCGCCGTACAGGGACAGGCCGAAGCCAAAGACCTGGCCGAAGCCCTGAAATCCGGCCGGGTGGATATGGTCACCTTTACCAGCTCCTCCACGGTGAAAAACTTCATGGCCCTTTTGCCGGAATCCATGGCAAAGCAGCTGCTTTCCGGCACCACCCTGGCCGCAATCGGCCCGATTACAGCCCAAACCGCTTCTGATATGGGCCTTGAAATGGACGTGATTGCAGACGAATACACCATTGACGGTCTCTGCAAAGCCATCGCGGCCTATTACCAAAAAAAAACGGCGGTCTGAAAAAAGACCGCCGCTTTATCCCGTAATTTCATGGATGCCGGCGATAAAAGCCGGCATTTGCCGTTTTATTCGATTGCATCAAACCGGCAGGCGTCATAGCAGGCCATGCACTGGATGCATTTTTCCTTGTCAATTGAGGCCGGCTGCTTTTTCTCCCACTGCACCGCACCGGTGGGGCAGGCCTTGAAACAAAGCCCGCACTTCTTGCACTTGTCCGGATCCACGGTAAATTTCAGCAGCGCCACGCATCGCTTGGCCGGACACCGCTTTTCATAGACATGGGCGTAATACTCATCCCGGAAATAATTCAGGGTGGAGAGCACCGGGTTGGGCGCGGTCTGGCCCAGACCGCACAATGAAGAACTTTTGATCACTTCCGAGAGTTCTTCCAGGGTTTCGATATCCCCGGGCTCGCCCCGGCCCTCGGAAATTTTTTCCAGAATCTCCAGAATCCGTCGGGTGCCTTCCCTGCAGGGAGTGCACTTGCCACAGGACTCCTCCTGGATGAAATCCATGAAAAACCTTGCCATGTCGACCATGCAGGTTTTTTCATCCATGACGATCACGCCGCCGGAACCCATAATGGCCCCGACCTTGGCGATTTCCTCGTAATCCACCGGGGTGTCGAGGTATTTTTCCGGAATACATCCGCCAGAGGGGCCGCCGAGCTGCACGGCCTTGAACTTTCGCTTGTTGGGAATGCCGCCGCCGATATCATAAATCATTTTGCGCAAGGATATGCCCATGGGCACTTCCACCAGGCCGATATTGTTGATATCGCCGGAAATGGCAAAAACCTTGGTTCCCTTACTGCTCTCGGTGCCCACGCTGGCATACCACTGGCCGCCGTTTAACATGATCTGCCCGACATTGGCCAGGGTTTCCACATTGTTTAAAACCGTGGGCTTGTCCCAGAGCCCCTTGTTGGCGGGAAACGGAGGCCGGGGACGCGGCATGCCGCGCCTGCCCTCGATGGAACGCATCAGGGCGGTTTCCTCGCCGCACACAAATGCGCCCGCGCCCTGGTAGATATCCACGTCAAAACCAAACCCGCTGCCCAAAATATCCTCGCCCAGCAGGCCGTAGTCCCGCGCTTTTTCAATGGCCAGGCTCAGGCGCTGGATGGCCAGGGGATATTCCGTGCGGCAGTAGATATATCCCTGGGTGGCGTTGATGGCCTTTGCAGCAATGATCATACCTTCGAGCACTGCATGGGGATCCGCCTCCAGGATGCTGCGATCCATAAACGCCCCCGGATCGCCCTCGTCGGCATTGCACAGAACATACTTGACATCGCTTTTGGCCTGTGCCGCAAACCCCCACTTCACGCCCGTGGGAAAACCGGCGCCGCCCCGGCCGCGCAGGCCGGATGCCTTGATCTCCCCAATGATATCTTCGCTGCTCATCTCGGTCAGGGCTTTTGCCATGCCGAAATAGCCGTCCCTGGCAATGTATTCGTCAATGCTTTCCGGGTCAATCAGGCCCTTGTTGCGCATGGCCCAGATCATCTGGTGGGCGAAAAAGGGAATTTCGTCCATGTGGGCCATGGTCTTTTTGGATACAGGATCCCGGTACATCAGCCGCTGCACCGGACGGCCCTTTAAAAAATGGGACTCCACGAGTTCGGCAGCGTCGTCGGCCTTGAGCTGCTGATAAAAAATCCCCTCCGGCTGCACCAGCATAACCGGCCCAAGGGCGCAAAACCCGTTGCAGCCTGTTTCAATCACCCGGACTTCCTTTTCAAGCCCCTGGTTTTTCAATTCCGCATCCAGCGCTTCATGAAAACTTTTGCTGCCGCTGGCATGGCAGCCGGTGCCGCCGCAAAGCATCAAATGAAGTCTCGCCTGATCCATGATTCTCTCCCGAAAATATTCCAGTCCGTGTCAGTATACAAAAATCGGATGAAAAACGCATCCACGCCCTGATGCGCAGCCCGACGACTATTCGTATTTTTCCAGAATCCCGGATACCTGGTCTGCGGAAATACCGCCGTAGGTATCCTGGTCCACCACCACAACCGGGGCCAGCCCGCATGCCCCAAGACAGCGCACCGCTTCCAGGGAAAACCGCCGGTCTTCGGTGGTGCCGCCCACCTCCAGGTCAAACTCCTTGCTGATCCGGCCCATGACCTCCTTGATGCCCTTGACATAACAGGCCGTTCCCAGGCAGGCCCGGATCCTGTGCCGGCCCTTGGGCGTCAGGGAAAACAGGGAATAAAACGTGGCCACCCCGTATACATCGCTGGAGGGGATATTGAGCCCGGCGCTGATGTAATCAATCACCTCCACCGGCAGATAGCCCACCACGTCCTGGCTCATGCGCAAAACCGGAATCACCGCGCCCGGGGCATTTTTCTGGGATTCAATAATATCATCGATTTCCCGGATCATTTCAGGAGTGACATCCGGGTGCTGCAGCTTGTCTGTTGCCGCCATTTTTTCCTCCACAGCCGATTGAATTCAATGCGGTTTACAAATAAAGTAATTACTCTTCCATAACCCGAATCAAATGTCAATGCACGAAAGCGCAACAGGCGCCCGTTTTGGACCGGCGTCCAAGGTCTGCCCTTTTTTATCCTTGCGGCCCTTTTGAATGATAACTATAGTATTGGATTAAGTATAAGAAACAAAGGAATCCTCCGCCGCTATCCATCCCTGATTTCTGTTTTCAGCCTGTCATTCCACCATGAAAGGGAGGTTATTGTCATGGAAACTGATAAGAATCCGATCAACCGTCTTGCCGGGGCACTTTCCGTAAAACTTTCAGAACAGGAATGCCAGATGATGGCCGTGTTAATTGATGCCGCCCTGGAATCGGAAAACGTTTACACCGAGCAAATCCCCCTGTCTGACGAGGAAAAGCACGACTACCTGCTCATGGCTTTTGAGGAGCGAATCCTGATTCCGGTCAGGGGCCGGCAGACCGGGGCCTGGGAGGACCGGATGCTGCGATTTGCAGTGGGCGAGATGTTTTTCATGCCCCATGTGGCGCGTATTTTATTTGGGACCGCCCGGCAAACCGGCGCCCTGGATTCGGAATCCGCGGTGCGCAAGGTGCTTTCTCACCATCCGGCCCGATTCATTGACCATTCCGTGATTTTTCTCAAGCAGATCCGGCCCCACACCAAATCCTGCATGGCCGAAGGCGGCCTCATGACGGCTGTGGCCCAGGGCGCGGGAATTGAAACAGACATCCATGATATTGTTGACAATTGCGTAACGGCCGGTATCATGAATCCATGCACCCGGGGCTCGACCCTGCAGGGACTGGCCTGGTATGAATTTCATCCCTGTCTGTACTGGGATAGAAAGTTTCAATAATTATAAACACATAGAAAGGAGAACAAGAAGATGGGCAAAGGAGACCAAAAATCCAAAAAGGGAAAAATCTGGCGTGGCACCTTCGGCAAATCCCGCTCCAGAAAAAACAACTCCCAGCGGGAACACGACAAGAAATAGTCCCCGGAGCGCCGGCCGGGATTTATCCCGGCCGGTGAACCGAGGGAAAACGGCCGGCATCCGTGTGGGGCAGAAACTTGGCTGCGGAAAACCGGTTCATGAAGTCCTGGTTGACATTTAACTCCAGGTAGGTCATCCGTTCTTTGATCGATTCAACGGCGGCCACGGCATTGCGGGACTGGAGCAGACGCGCAGCGCCTTCCAGTGAACTGTTGCCCAGGGAACAATAAGTGGACTCGGGCAGGTCCGGAATCATGCCGATGGAAATGGCCGAGCGGGGACGAATAAAGGAACCAAAAGTGCCGGCCACATAAAAGGCCTCAATGTCTTGGAAGGAAATGCCCACGTAGCCAATGATGGTTTCCAGGATGGTATACATGGCCGCCTTTGACCGGATCAGGCTGTCAATGTCAGCCTGACTGATGGTCAAATCCCCGCCGGTGGCAGACTGGTCTGCAAACGCCACCACCAGGTGCCGCATATCATCTTGTTCCTTAAGGCGGCTGCCGCAGGCCTCCGGCACCAGGCGACCCCGGATATCGAGCATCCCGGAAACAAACAACTGGGCGGCCAGGTCGATCATGCCCGAGCCGCAGATTCCCCTGGGCGGCTTTTCGTCAATGGTATGAATTTCAAACTCCCGGGTTTCCGGGTCTATGCGGACGCTGTCAATGACCCCCGGACCTGCGGTCATACCGATTTCAGACACGCCCCCTTCCAGGGCCGGGCCGGCCGCACCGGCACACACCACCAGCCAGTCGCGGTTTCCCAGAAGCACTTCGGCATTTGTGCCCACATCCACGAGCATGGCCACCTGCTCATTTTCATGAAATCCTGCATAATAGGCGCCGGATAACAGGTCGCCGCCGAAATAGGACCCCACGTTGGGAAAAACAAACACAGCTGCCGCGTCATTGACTTTTAAGTCCAGTTCGGAAGCCCGCATCACGCCAGGCGCATTGACCGCCGGAATATAGGGTTCCCGGATGATCCCGCCGGCCGGCAGGCCCATAAACAGGTGAGTCATGCTGGTGTTGCCGGACACAGCGGCTAAAAAAATCTGCCCTGGATCAATGCCGGCGCTTTGACAAAGATCAGCGGCCGCGGCATTGATGCCGTCTATGATCCGGCTGTGCAGCCGGCCGAGCCCCTCGGGCTTATCCGCGTAATGAATTCGGGTAAGAATATCCGGGCCGATTTCGATCTGAGGGTTGTCAAAGGCGCTCTGGCCGAGATTTTCACCGGTCTGCAGATCCACTATCCGGAGCACTACGCGGGTGGTGCCCAGATCCACGGCCAGCCCGGCTGCAGCAAACTGCTCATGCGGGTTGAGCACATCAATGAGCTGCCATCTGCCGGCTGCGCCAAAAACCACGCATTTGCAGGCATACTGCCATGACCGAAGTTTTTCAGGCAGTTTCCGGCTCAGTTCCAGATTGATGGCCACCCGCCCGGCCCCGATTTTTGCAGCCAGAACCTTTTCCAGGCGATCGGCATCCGCGGTGTTATCTTCAAGGGACGGCGGCGGCATGTACACATCCACCACCCATCCGTTTATTTCGGTTGCCATATAAAAAAAATTGAATTCCTGTGGGTTTGGAGTTTTATTTTTTCAGCGATTCCACTGCGGAAACCAGTTCATCCATCACCTCACCGGCTTTGCCCTGGACAAGGACCTGGCTGGTGGTCCCGGTCAAAGGCGTGGGTTCGGGATTGATTTCAATGATCACAGCGCCCCGCTGCCGGGCGATGACCGGCATGTAGGCCGCCGGCTGGACCGTGGCTGAAGTGCCCACCACGAGCATTACGTCGCACCGGGCCGAGGCCTGCTGGGAGCGGTCCAGTGCCTGGGAGGGAATGAGTTCCCCGAAAAACACGCAGTCCGGCCGGAAAATCCCGCCGCAGTCACATCTGGGGGGGATGTCGACAGCGTTTACCTGTGTAATCTCCTTGCGGATGCCGCATTCCAGACAGCTGAGCCAGGCGAAATTGCCGTGAAACTCGATCACATCCGTGCTGCCGGCCTTTTGGTGCAGTCCGTCAATATTCTGGGTTATCACAGTGCCCATCAGGCCCAAATCCTCGAGCCGCGCCAGGCCGAAATGCCCGGCATTGGGCGAGGCGTTCATAAGCACATCCCGCATTTCGGCAATCAGGGTTTTCCAGATTTTTTCCGGATCCTTTAAAAATGCGTTGATATGGGCATATTCCATGGGATCGAATTTTTCCCACAAACTGCCCGGCCCGCGAAAAGGCGGAATTCCGCTTTCCACGGAAATCCCCGCACCTGTCAGCGCCACTGTATGCCTGGATGAAAGCAGATACTCCGCGGCTTTGGCGATCTCTTCTCTCATATGCCCCCCCATTGCTGCCTATAATTCAAAAGTCATGTCCCGGCTGACGCCGAAACAATCGATTTGCGAAGCATTGTCTGAAAGCTCCCGGCGGCATCCGGCCACCAGTTCATCCATCTGGTCATCAGTCCGGTCCTGATTGAGATGAAAAAGGCCCAAAGATTTAACCCGGGCCTCCATGGCCATGCGCAGGGTATGCATGCACGAGGAATGCCCCCATTCGATGCTTCTGCTGTATTCTTCGGGGCTGAATTCCGCGTCATGGATCAGCAAATCCACGCCTTCACAAAAGCGCACATAATCGGCATGCCGGCATCCGCCGGGGTGCACGAAACCCAGTTCATTATCGGTGAGAAAAACAAAAGTTTTTCCGTCTTCCTCAAATTTGTACCCGCACCCGCCGTTGGGATGGCTCAGGGAAATGGGCGTCACGGTCACAGAGCCGATCTCAAAGGCATCCGGGCAGCCATCCCGGTAAATCACCTGTGCGGTCAGATCCGAATAGCGTACCGGAAAAAGCGGGGGCCGCATAAGCTTGGTCACAATGGTTTCAACGTATTTGCCGGGAAACGGGCATCGGTGCATCATGATCCGGGCGGTTTTCTCATAAAGCGGCTTGAAAAAGGGAAACCCCATCAGGTGATCCCAATGGGAATGAGTGAAAATAAAGTGGTATACCTGCCGGTTTTCCCCGATCAACTGGTTGCCAAGCCTGCGGATGCCGGTTCCGGCATCCACGATAATCAGGTCATCGCTTCGGGTACGGATTTCAATGCAGGTGGTGTCTCCTCCGTATTTTTGAAACTCCCGGCCTGAAACCGGAATGGATCCGCGGGATCCCCAGCATTTGATATACATGAACACCCCTTGAAAAAGGCTCAGCCGGTACAAGCTCCGAGAAACGTGTACCAGACACCGTCGTTGATCCACCGCTGAACAATGCGGCCCGGTCCATAATGAATCATTTCTTCGACCTGCCGGGCCTGGCTTCGCAAAAGGCCTGAAAGAATGAACCATTTTTTTTCATAAAATTCAGGACTTGCCAGCAGGTGTCGCATTACATCAAAATGAATATTGGCCATGACAAGATCCACCGGGCATGCAATCAGCTCCCGGGCGTCTGCGATGACTGCCAGTGCCCGGGCATCCAGGCTGTTGGCACGGATATTTTCCCGGGTGGTGCGCACGGCCAGGCCGTTGTTGTCTACTGCCAGCACCCGGGGACAGCCCAGTCTGGCCGCGGCCAGAGCCAGCAGACCCGTGCCGGTTCCCAGGTCCAGGGCCGAACCGGCACCTCCCTGCTGCCAGACGATTTCCAGGGCCTCCAGGCAGCTTTGGGTAGTGGGATGCGTACCCGCTCCAAATACCACCCCGGGATCGAGCAGAATGGGAAGTCGGTTGTCATCCCGTCCTGAGGCTGCCCACGGCGGAGCCACGTAAAATCGGTCTGTCACAAACGGTTTGATGTCCCCGCCATGCCAGTCCGCATAGGACATGTGAAAGGTGTCCACGAGCGCGAGTTCCGGCTGACGCCGCAACAGCGCGTTTACCCGGCTTTCCGCGGGCTGGGTGAAAAAAAGAAAGGCCGCATCAGATTCCTGCCAGTTGCCGATAAATTCCGGGCCAAGTCCATCGGGCGCGTTTGCCACCCGGCCCCGGAGATAATAAATATGCAGATCTTTATACGGTATGTCCACTGGCCTTTGCAGTTTCGGTTTCCATGATTTTGTCAAACATTTCATATGCAGCCAGGACCACCGGATTGTCATCAGGCAGCTCGATCATGGGACGGCCCTGAAAATCATAATCATAGACCGTATCATCCTCGGGCAGAACGCCGCCCAGTTCGATACCCGCTTGGTTTAACATTTCCATGGCCTGATCCGGCGCCCCGGACTTGACCTGGTTGATGATCACGTAACTTTTGCCCACGCCCACGTTTAAACTCTGGGCCAGTTCATGAATCCGAAGCGCGGCCTGCAGCCCGCGCCGGGAGGCGTCGGTGACAATCAACAGAACATCCACATTGTGGGTTGTCATCCGGCTGATATGTTCCAAGCCCGCCTCATTGTCGATCACAATATAAGGGTAGTTGTCCTGAAGCCGGTCAAGAAAGTTGGTCAGCAGGGTGTTGGCCGCGCAATAGCAGCCCTGGCCCTCTGGCTGTCCCATGACCACCAGGTCGCAATCACCGGATTCCATGACCGCCTGCTCCAGGCGCATGGACATGAACACGTCCTTTGTCATCCCGCTGGGCACCTTGCCCTTTTTCATGTCTTCCCTGGCCTGTCCCACGGTATCGGTGACCTCCAGGCCGAGCACCTCGTTTAAGTTGGCATTGGAATCGGCATCAACAGCCAGAACAGGTTTGCGATCGGTTTTTAACAAATATTTAATCAGCAGGCCGGCGGTTGTGGTCTTGCCGGTTCCGCCCTTGCCGGCCAGTGCAATAGAATAAGCCATATAAAAAGATCCTTTCTCCAGAATTTCGATTATTGAAAACAAATTAGGCCACATACCCAAAACAGTCAAGTATCTTTTGGCCGCGGCACTCCCGGTCAAGCCCATTGGATTTGATTCTTCATCCGGAATATGCTACCCAAAAGGCGGCAGATGCGGAAAAATTCACAAAAACCAGAAAAATGGCATCATCATGAGCACAACTGTGTATTGCAAAGACATTGAAGTCAAACTCGGGGCGCACATGGGCATGGCGGATATCACCGGGCCGCTCGAAGCCATGGTTAAAGAATCGGGGATCCAAAACGGCCGGCTTTCGGCCACCATCATCGGCTCTACCGGCTCGTTGACCACAATTGAATACGAACCCGGGGTTATTGAGGATCTGCGCCGGGCCATTGACCGCATGGCCCCCAGGGAAATGGAATATGAGCATGAAAAGGCCTGGCACGACGGAAACGGCCACAGCCATGTCCAGGCGGCAATCATCGGGCCGTCGCTCTCCATGCCCGTGCGCAGCGGCAGAATGCAGTGCGGCACCTGGCAGCAGGTGGTGGCCATCAACCATGACAACCGGGACCGGACCCGAACCGTGGCCGTCACCCTCATGGGTGAAAAATAATCCATGAACCCGGCGATAAAAACCCACCTGACCCACCTGGCCGCGGCCCTGCGCTTTATCACCATCCTGCCGGCCGGAGCGGCAGATGCCTATCACCCCAGGGCCATGATCCCTTTTTTCCCGGCCGTGGGCCTGATCCTGGGCCTGATCCTGGCAACGGCGGATGCGCTTTTTTCCCGCCTTTTTTCCCCGTCGGCTGCCGGCGCGGCAGACGTTATTGTCCTGGTGGTACTCACAGGTGCCCTGCACTTAGACGGGCTGGCAGACTCGGCTGACGGTTTTTTCTCCCACAGGGACCGGGAAACCACGCTTTCGATCATGAAAGACAGCCGCATCGGGGTCATGGGCGCCGTAGTGCTGATCTGTGTACTGCTGGCCAAGTACGGAGGGATTAGCGGGATGCCGGACAATGGCACGGCCGGCTTTGAACGGTTTTTGATCCTGATGCTCGTGCCCGCCTATTCCAGATCCGCCATGCTGCTGGGGGTACGATTTTTGCCTTATGCCCGCTCCGGCGGTGGCACTGCAGCAGACCTGTTCGGCCGGCCCCTTTCACCGGCCGATTTCTGGGGAATAGGGGTCTGCGTGGTCCTCAGCCTGCTGCTGGGCTGGCAGGGCCTGCTGCTGACCATCGTGTTTTTCGCCCTATGCGCATGGCTTATCCGGTTTTACCGCCGGCGCATTGGCGGGATCACCGGTGACATGCTCGGAGCCATGTGTGAAATCACCGAGGCGCTTTTGCTGCTCTGCGCGGCAATCCGGCTTTAACCCCGGGCCGGCCCGCGCTTGAAGCCGTTTTCCACCAGGGCCTGGATCATGGACACGGCCTGATCATCACTGATGTCATCGGTGTTGATGATCATATCGTAATGTGTGGGCTCATCCACATTGGTATAAAAATACCTGCGGGTAAAGGAGCGGCGCCGGGCCTCCACGTCATAAATCTGCCGCCGGGCCTCTTCTGATGACACATTTAAATCCTCTGCCACCTTTTGGATCCGGTTTTCCAGAGAAGCAATGAAGCGAAGCCGGATATTTTCCTCCCGGGGGATGATAAAGGTTGCCCCCCGGCCCACGATCACGGCCTTTCCATGCCGGCCAATGGTGCCGATGATCTTCATGAGATGCTTCATGTACTGATCCGGCCACAGATGGCGCTGTTCCACAATTGTGGCGATCACATCCTCGAGCATGTTCAGGCCCTTTTCGTCCAGGGTTTCCAGCACCTTGTCGCTCATATTGGAATCCCGGGCCATCTGCTGAATGATCTCCCGGTCAAACAGCTCATACTCAAAGGCCCTGGCCAGTTTTACGGCAATCTCGTTGCCCCGGCTACCGGGCTGCCGGGAAATGGTAATCACGGAGCTTTTGAGGGGCTCCTCTTTTTTTGCAGCGCCCCTGGATGCCTGCCACTGATGAATCTGCTCCTCGACTATCTTGTCCACAGAACGTCCCCGATGAATTTTCATTCAGCCTCCTTACCATTGGATTACAGAACATGGGCAAACACTTGCGCTAATGATTTGATCCCCTGTTTTTATATAATTTTAAAACCCTGCCGTGTCAATCCGGCTACTTGTAGATGCCGGAGTTTGGAGCATCGGAATCCAAAGGGGCGCGGCGCTTTTATGCATTGTCTGCGCCGATTGCGTCTGCCAGGCGGCAGCCGGCATCCCGGGCCTGCTGAAGGTATTGGGGATATTTTTGCACGTCGCCTTCAAAATCAAGGCCCCTGCAGAGAAGGCTATCCCACAGCCGGGCATCCAGGACATCAAAAAAATATTTCACAGTCAGCAGGGTGCCGTCAAACAAACGCTTGCCCTTTGTGGCACCCACGGAAATCAGCAAACCCTGCCGCTGTGTTGCCCACTGGCCGGGGACGGTTTTGTCAATCCAGTATTTTTTCACCCACAAAGACTGGCATCGGTCCATGAGCGCCTTGACATGGGCGCTGACCGTGTAGAAAAAAATGGGCGTGGCCAGCATCAGCCCGTCTGCTGCCAGCATGGCGTCGCGCACGGCCTGAAAGTCATCTTTGATCACGCATTCACCCGATTTTTTGCACCCATAAATCTCCAGGCAGGGCGATATCCTGCAGTCCCGCAAAACGATTTCCTCCACCCGTGCGCCCCGGCTTCTGGCCCCGGCCACGGCTTCTGCCAGCAGTGCTGCGGTGTTTCCCGCCCGCCGTGGGCTGCCGTAAATGGCGACAATTTGTCCCATAAGCTTGCCTTTTGTTTTAAAATTTGAAGAGTCCCTGGAACTTGATTCTGTCAGGCCTGGCCGGAAAAAACAAGTCCATTGTCACCACGCAGCAAAGCCCGCTGCACAGCACAGCGGGCTTTGCTGTCAAATCCCGGAAAAGGCGGAAATTTGGAAAAACTGATTAAAAGCTGTAGTAAATCCCCATTCCTCCAAACCAGTCCGTGTCCTGATCCGGAAGCACGTCTTTGTCGAAATGATCCGTGTAGGCCAGATAGGCCGTTACTTCCAGGGCATCGGTGAGCGCATAGGCACAGTCAACCGAAAGCAGGTATTCGTGAAAGCCCGAATCTTCGCCCGCACTTGCGTCATCCCCGGCGATGCCCACCGCGGCCCCGGCTCCCAGGGTCAGGTCTTTTGCCAGTTCATATGCATAGCCCAGCGAAACATTGACATAATAATCCTCCACCTCGTCAAAGTCGTAATATCCCGTGACACCGGCCGTAAGCCCGGAAAACGGCTCAACAGACAAGCCCGCATAAACCTCCCGGGTCCCGGATCCGCCCTCGGGAAACAGGTATTCGATGTAGCCGACGCTCACATCCACGGGATCCAGAGAGAACCCGTAGGACAGGGTTAGATCCACTTCAGAAAACTCCCCGCTGTTTAAGGTGTCATCATAGTCGTCAATGTCCATGTTCCCCCATACATTGAAACCAACCCCCCCTGAACTCACATCCACTGATGGCTGGGCCACGAACCCGTCATTAAACGTTATGCCCCGCCACACATACGCCGAGGCAAAATCCGTTCCCGCGGTGACATCAGCGGCAAGGACCCTGCCCGACAACCCCGCCACAGCACATAACACTACCAACAATCCTGTTAAAACCGACACCTTCCTCTTTTTCTGCATTTTCTGGCCCTCCTGATAATCGATTATTGAAAAACACCAAGCTACAAACCTGCTTTCCATAAAGCCAGAACCGTGCCAGTTGTGAAGAAAAAGCCCATTCTCAATTTTTTTCTTTTTTATCGAGATGTTATATTCAACCCAAATGCTTTTTAAAAACCAGACAAAAACTGTTGTTTTACATTTATGTCTTTCAGATCTTTAATTTTTACATTTATGTATAATAAATAAAATATTGGCCCATATGCTTTTTGGCATTTCCCCCGATTCTGACGGGGTTGGCCATGGGGCCGGCCGGGTGTGCTTTGCGAGTCGCATTGAGCGCGCAAGCGGTCAGCAGGGAGCATAGCACACCCGGCCGGCCCCATGCGAAACACATTGAAAAAAGACTAAAATCCACCAGCAACAGACCCGAAAAACCGCTCAACGGATTGACAGGCCGGAGCCAATTGTCATTGACATGGCCCCGCCCCCTCTTTATCCTTATCCATAATCTTCAGACACAGGATAGACCCATGAGCAGCCCATACCGACCGGCATACATGGAAACCCACAAAACCGGCAAACTGGCCGAAAAAACCCGCCGGGCACACGAAATCCTGAAAGACTGCACCCTTTGCCCAAGGCAGTGCCGCGTCAACCGGACAGCCGGTGAAGCCGGAATCTGCGGGATCGCTGAACAGATGATGGTTTCGGGCTGCCACCCCCACTTTGGCGAGGAAACCCCACTGGTGGGCCGTCACGGCTCGGGCACCATCTTTATGACCGGCTGCAGCCTGACCTGCTGCTTCTGCCAGAACTGGGAGATCAGCCATGAGTGCCGGGGCGAGCCGGTTACAGCGCAGCAGGCCGCCGACATGATGATGGAACTCCAGGCCCTGGGCTGCCACAACATCAATTTTGTCACCCCCACCCATGTGGTGCCGCAGATTTTGTTCGCCCTGGAAAAGGCTGTTGAAAAGGGCCTGCACATTCCCCTGGTCTACAACTGCGGGGGATATGAAACCCAGGAAACCTTACGCCTGCTCGAAGGGATTATTGACATCTACATGCCGGATTTGAAATTCATGGATCCCGACATTGCCAGCCGGGCCTGCGATGCCCCGGACTACCCGGAAACCGCCAAAGCCGCCCTGAAGGAAATGCACCGGCAGGTCGGCGATCTGACAATTGACCCCGGGGGCATTGCCTTGCGCGGCCTTCTGGTGCGCCACCTGGTGCTGCCGGAAAACCTGGCCGGCACCCGGGAGGCCATGGCCTTTATTGTAAAAGAAATCTCGCCGGACACCTATGTCAATGTCATGAGCCAGTACCGGCCCATGGGCCATGCCGCAAAAGTGCCGGAACTGGCCCGGCCGGTTGGGCCCGGGGAATACCGGGAGGCGGTAAACGCAGCCAGAGAGGAAGGAATCCACAGACTTGACCGACCGTAAAACCGATATTACAGGAAAACATCCCTATACGCCCCTGCCCCGGTCCTATAAAAACCAATTCAGCTTTTCCCTGGCCTGCCCCTCGTTTATCTACCCGGACCACATTCTGCCCAATGTCTCCATGCTGGCGCCGTTTGTGGACGAAATCGAGGTGCTCATTTTTGAAAGCGCACCTGCCAAACACCTGCCGCCTGAAAACGATATCCGGCAAATGGCCGCCCTGGCAAAAAATCAACAAATTTCCTACAACGTGCACCTGCCCACAGATGTCAACATCACAGATGCGGTCCCCGGCCGGCAGAAAAAAGCCATTGAACGCATCCTGGCGGCCGCAGACCGTGCCCGGCCCCTTGCGCCCGTGACCTGGACCCTGCATCTGCCTTTTGAAGAAAACAGCACAGATACGGGCACGGTGCAAAAATGGCAGAAACGGGCCATTGATGCATTGGAACGGCTGCTGGTCCAGAGCGGGATTGCCCCCCGGCACATCTCCATTGAAAACCTGGATTATCCGCCAGAATGGATGGAGCCAGTGGCAGAAGCCATGGATGTTTCCGTATGCCTGGATACCGGCCACCTGCTGGAATACAATTTTGACATCCTTGAAACCTTTGAACTTTTCCGCCCCAGGATCACGATCCTGCATTTATATGGCGACGTGGCCGCCGGCCGGGGCCATTTGGGCCTTCATCGCCTGGATGCCCGGCATGTTCCGGCTGTATCGCGAATTCTGGAGGGATTTTGCGGCACTGTGAGTCTGGAGGTATTTTCCTTCAATGATCTGAGCAAATCCCTTCCGGCCCTGGAGGGCCTTGTTTCCTGAGGGCCTTGCAGATATTGCTTGACTTTGCCGGCACCCCTTGGTTAAAAATTTTAAGACAATTGAACAGGGCGTTTTTTTGCAAACGGAACACGGTGCAAACCCGTGACGCTCCCGGCGCTGTGAACCGCTAAACGCCCGCGCGCATGCAGGGCCATGGCCCTGCGGTCGCTGCCGGTTTTCAGGCCGGCGGGAAGGCCCGCGCGGGATTTCAATCCGGCAAGTCAGAAGACGTGTAAAAAACGCGAATTTACGGAATCCGATGGCAAAGGGTTCCGGCAGGAAAACCCATGTTTTCCGGTCGGGACCCTTTTTTTGTTAAAAGCTTTTTACCGCGTCCGCTGTTTTTTCAGGAAGGAAGCCCTGCGGCCGGGCATGAAAACAACGCTTTTTAAGACTTGGATGTGTTGCTTTCGACCCCCTTGGTGAAACTTTGCACGCAGTCGGCCATGATGCCGGCCCGGGGGTGGTTTGCGAGTCGCATTGAGCGCGCAAGCGGTCAGCAGGGAGCAAACCGCCACCGGGTCGGCATCATGCGAAAATTACAGAACCAGGCACGAACAGCAACTTTTTTTGATGTTACCCGGCTGCGGTATTTTAACCCAACAGATACAGAAAAAAGGAGAGACACAATGAACCTTAACGAAGCCATTGAAAAAATCCGCCCCCCGGATGAACAATTTGAACAAAAGGCCGCGGCCCGGCTGTCTGATCAGGCCCGGCCCGGCGGCAGCCTGGGAATGCTGGAAGACGCGGCCCGGCGCCTGGCGGGCATGGCCCGAAGCCTGGATGTGCACTTGAAACGCAAGGTCATCGTTACCTGCGCGGGTGATCACGGCGTGGTGGCGGAAGGTGTAAGCCTTTTTCCCCAGGAAGTCACAGCCCAGATGGTTTACAACTTTGTGGACGGCGGGGCCTCAATCAACGTCCTGGCCCGGCACGCCGGCGCGGAAGTCCGGGCGGCGGACCTGGGCGTAAACCATGATTTTGAAAAAAATCTGCCGATTTTTCATGAAAAAATCCGAAAAGGGACGGATAATCTAAGACGTAAATCCGCCATGACCCGCCGGGAAGCTATTTTGTCAATTGAGGCCGGCATCCGCATTGCCGAACAGCTCCACACTGCACATTCGGTGGACCTGCTGGGCACCGGGGATATGGGCATCGGCAACACCACCCCCTCTTCTGCGGTGATTGCGGCATTTTCCGGCATTGACCCGAAAAAACTCGTGGGCCGGGGCACGGGTATTGATGACACCGCCCTGACAAACAAGATCGAGGTGATCCGCGGGGCCCTGGACCTGCACACCCCGGACCCGAAAGACCCCGTTGACGTGCTGGCCAAAGTGGGCGGATTTGAAATCGGCGGTCTGGCCGGGCTCGTCATTGGCGGGGCTGCCCTGGGATTTCCAGTGGTGTGCGACGGCCTGATTGCCACGGCCGGGGCCCTGATTGCCTGCGAACTGGCCCCGGGAGCCAAAAAATGGTTGTTTACAAGCCACCGCTCCGTGGAAATCGGCCACCAGTTCATGATTGACCGGCTGGGCATGGAGCCGCTGCTGGATCTCGGGCTCCGGCTCGGGGAAGGCACGGGTGCGGCTCTGGCCATGGAACTTCTGGATGCCGCAACCCGGGTGTTGGCCGAAATCCGGACATTTGAGGAAGTCAGCATCAGAAACGCCCAGAAACAGTAAATTTGATGAGCCTGTAAAAAGTCTTTTTTACAGGCTGTATTATGTAAAATCAGGAAGTTATTTTTTATCGCCTGACGGTTATATCTGTTTTAAGACTTCTTGCGACCCCATCAAATTTGATCAATATGATCAAATACAGCAAACCCTGAAAAAAATTTGTCAGGATTTGCGCATGTACCGGGGTCGGGGTGGGTTTGTTTGTCTGCGGATCGCTTTCGGCGATCGGCCCGCGGCCCTGGCTGGAATTTCAAAAACTCGGGCGCAGGCGCCCTCAGACAGTTTGAAATTCCGGGCGCCAGGCCCGCGGGCCGATCTTTGGCCGAAACCGCTCCAATGCAGCCAAACAAACCCACCCCGACCCCGCCACATGGCCAGCATTCTGGGAATAGGAACACTACTGCGTTTTTACCGAAAAACGCCCCTGAGTTCGAGAATGGCTCAGGTGTAGGTCAATCCGGAGGGCTTTTCCAATTTCCTTTGCAGAAAAATCGAGCTTGCAATGGCTCGCCAGGGAAGCCCGGAGGGCCGGGGGGGCGGGTTTTTGAAGCGACATTGAGCGTTTTTGCGGAAAAATTCAGCCACTGCCGGAGCCGGAAAATTTCAAACTGTTTGAGGCCGTAAGGCCGAGTTTTTGAAATTTCGGCGGAGGCATTGGCTGAATCCGCAAAAAGGCTCAGGAGCGAAAAAACCCGCCCCCACGCCCTCCGGACTTCCTTCCCCAAAACTTGCAAAATTCCGATGGCAGCGTCTGGATGTTTGGAACAGGCCGGGCGGGAACTTTTTTATCCATGGCCTTCATATCCATTGCAGTATATGCTATATTTCAGCCAATGTCCGCCTGGGCCGGCAAACAAGAGGAATTTTATGGCAGAAATGTTTGATTCGGCAAAAACCCGCATCCTTGAAAATGTTCAGGTCAACATCCCGTTTACCTGGCTTATGGATTCACAGGAAAACTGGCTGGAAATTTTCGCGGAAAACCGAATTCAGCCGGAAATCGGCTTAGACGCTGAGACCCTGGACCGGTTTGCACCGGAAGATTTCTCCCGTGTGGGCCGCCGGTTTGCCCATGCCGGGTGCCGGGTGACGGTACACGGACCGTTTCTGGACTTGTCACCGGGATCGCCAGATCCGGAAATCCGGTCGGCAACCCACAAGCGGCTGACACAGGCCCGGGCGGCTGCAGAGGTTTTGGGCCCGGAAACCATGGTCTGCCATGCCGGCTATGACCCGGCGCGCTACAGCTTTATCCGGCAGGAGTGGTACAAAAGGGCGGCTGACACATGGAACACCCACAGCTATGCCCTTTGGGACCATGGCATCCGCCTGGTGCTGGAAAACGTCTACGAACCCGACCCAAAAGACCTGATGGATTTATTTGAAAAAACCGATCCAGAGACAACCGGTTTCTGTCTTGACGTGGGACACCTGACCGTATTTGGCTCGTTTTCTCTCTCAGAGTGGCTCAACAGACTCGGTCCCCGTATCCGCCAGCTCCACCTGCACGACAATTGCGGAAAAACCGATGACCACCTGGGAATGGGACGGGGCATCATCGATTTCACGCCCTTGCATGAGTGGCTGAAAACCGCCGGCCCCGGGCCTGTTATCACCCTGGAACCCCACCGCCGGGAAGACCTGTTGCACAGCCTTTTGTTTCTGGAAAATCACAAATGGTTCCAATAAGTTCTTTATTGCTGAGCGCACCCGGCAAATGCCTTGATTTGCCTTGACAAATCCGGCTGTTCTTATTAGATAAATTCCTTTACATCAGGAGGTGTATAAGGCGAGATGCCCGTTAGCAATTGTTTCGGGTTTTGTGAAATGACCAACATCATTTGAAAGGAGAGGTTGACATGTCGAATCTAATTCCCCCGCATGGCGGCAAGGGCCTGATCAATTGTCTGCTGGAAGGCGCGGAACTGGAAGCGGAAAAGAAAAAAGCCGAAGGATTGAAAAAGGTTTCGCTGTCTCCCAGGGAACGCGGTGACCTGATCATGCTCGGCACCGGCGGTTTCTCACCCCTGGACGGCTTTATGACCAAGGCGGACTGGAAGAGTGTCTGTGACAACTACCAGCTGTCAGACGGCACATTCTGGCCCGTGCCCGTGACCCTGTCGGCAAGCCAGGAAGAGGCCGGCGCCATCAGCGAAGGCGACGAAATCGCCCTGTTTAATTCGGAAACCAACGAAATCATGGCCACCATGAAGGTTACCGAGAAATTTGAGATGACCGAGGAAAACAAGCGCTATGAATGCGAAAAGGTTTTCATGGGCGAAGGCACTCCCACTCCGGAAGAATTCTGGAAGATTGCAGAAGATGAGCATCCGGGCGTGCAGATGGTCATGAACCAGAAACCCTTTAACCTGGCCGGCCAGGTAAAGGTTCTGTCTGAAGCTGAATTTCCCACCAAGTACAAGGGCATTTACATGCGCCCGTCAGAATCCCGCAGAATTTTCGAGGAACGTGGATGGCAGAAGGTCGCCGCCCTGCAGCTGCGCAATCCCATGCACCGCTCCCACGAATACCTGGCCAAGATCGCCATTGAAGTCAGCGACGGCTGCTTTATCCACTCCTTGGTGGGCAACCTCAAACCCGGCGACATCCCCGCCGAGGTCCGGGTCAAATGCATTGACGTGCTGGTCAACAATTACTTTGTGCCCGACAAGGTTGTGCAGGGCGGCTATCCCCTGGATATGCGCTATGCAGGCCCCAGAGAAGCCCTGCTCCATGCCACGTTCCGCCAGAACTACGGATGCTCCCATATGATCATCGGCCGGGACCATGCCGGCGTGGGCGACTTTTACGGCATGTTTGAAGCCCAGACCATATTCAACAAGATCCCGGCTCCGGCAGAAGAAGGCAAGGCCCTGCTGTGCGAGCCCTTAAACATTGACTGGACCTTCTACTGCCACAAGTGCGACGGCATGGCATCGCTGAAAACCTGTCCGCACACCAAGGAAGACCGTGTGCTTCTGTCCGGCACCATGCTTCGCAAGATGCTTTCCGAAGGCGGCCAGCTGCCGGATCACTTCGGCCGCGAAGAAGTCCTGGACATCCTGCGCAATTACTACCAGGGCCTGACCGACAAGGTCGAGGTCAAGCTCCACGGTGCAGCCACCGGAGAATAAAAATCCGGCAGGCCTGTTGTAATTGCAAAAGACCACCGCAAAAAAGGACGGGGCATGCCATGCCCCGTCCTTTTTTCATTTTATCCAAAAATCCCGGCCAAACCATCCCGACAATAATCAGCGGTGCTTACGGTCTTTTTTGATGCCATACCGGGAAATCAGCCGGGACAAATAGGTGCGCTGAATCCCCATGATTTTGGCAGCCCGGGTCTGGTTTCCGCCGGTTTTTTTCAGGTTCATCCGGATAAATTTCTTTTTAAACGCATGCATTGCCTCCTCAAGCGTCATTCCCACGTCAATACCCTCTGCCGAAGGGCCCCGGGATGCAAACATGGGCAGATCTTCCGGCTCAATTTTACGACCACGCCCCATGACTACGGCCCGTTCAAGGGCATTTTGCAGCTCGCGCACGTTTCCGGGCCAGTCATAGCCGATCATCTTCTCCATTGCTGCATCTGAAATCTCCAGGTGCAAGTATCCCTTTTCCTTGCGAAACCACTCTACAAAATGGGCCGCCAGAAGCGGAATATCGCTTTTGCGCTCCCGCAGGGGCGGCATTTGGAGTTCCACGACATTGAGCCGGTAATACAGATCCTCCCTGAAATTTCCGGATTGCACTTCTTTGCCGATTTTCCGGTTGGTGGCGGCAATAACCCGGATATCCACGGCAATTGGGGTATTGCCGCCCAGTCGGTAAAAGATTCCGTCCTGGAGCACCCGCAAAAGTTTTGCCTGCATGGCCGGACTCATTTCAGCAATCTCATCGAGAAAAATGGTTCCTTCATCTGCCAGTTCGAATTTTCCGATCTTGGTCCCAGTGGCCCCGGTAAAGGCGCCTTTTTCATACCCGAACAACTCGGCTTCAAGCAGGGTCTCGGGCATGGCCGCGCAATTGAGCGCCACCAGGGGCCGGTCCTTGCGGGGGCTGGCCTGGTGGATCAGGCGGGCCAGCAATTCCTTGCCCGTGCCGCTTTCCCCCAAAATCAGCGTACTGGCCATGGAATCGGCCACCTGCAGGGCATCGGAAACCACCTGCCGGATGGCGTGGCTTTTGCCCACAATTTCATGACTCAGGTGCAGGTCCTGCTTCAAGTCCCGGTTTTCCAGTTCCACGAGCTTGAACTTACGGGCGTTTTCAATGGCAATGGCGGCCAATTCGGCAAATACATTGATCAGCTCCAGATCACTTTCCTGAAACCTACCTTTTTCGCCCTTGTTGATAAATTCCACCACACCAATGACCCTGCTGCCGACCTTTAAAGGCACGCAGGCAATGGAGCGGGTTTTAAACCCAATCTGGTCGCTTATGTACCGGTACCAGCGCCGATCCCGGCTGACATCGGGTATGAGCAAAGGCTCTCCGGTGCTGGCCACATGCCCGGCAATACCCTCTCCCATCCTGAGGGAGAACTGTTTGATATCCTCTTTTTTGGCGCCGGTGGCCACCTGAAAATTCAGCCGGCCGGTCTTTTTTTCCAGAAGCAGCAGGGAACTGGCTCTTGCGCGCATCATGCGTGCGCCTGCCTCCAGGATCATCTCCAGGAGCCGGTCCAGGTCGTTGGCCATCCAGACGCCGTTTTCCATGCCCTTATCCCGGCCTTCTTCTGCGGATTTTTTTGATTTTGTTGTATTCATTGAGCCCGGTCTTCCTTATTCCTGTTGATCCGCGCACTGCCATCCCGCTTTGATCCAGACGCCGCGGCCGGGCCGGGACTCCACCCGGAAGGTCCCGCCGCTTAACTCCACCCGCTCCTTCATCCCCAGCAGACCGTAACCGGCCTCAGCCCGGGACTGTTTTTCTGCTGAAAAACCGATTCCATTGTCTGCCACTGTCAAGAGCATGCATTGGCCGTTTTTGATCAATGAAAGCTGAATGCTGCCGGCATTGCCATGCCTTGCCGCATTGTTCATGGCCTCCTGGACGACCCGGTAAATCACGATTTTCAAGGCTTCCTCAATGTCTTGTTCATCAATCATGAGAATTTTTTCCAGCCGGATGTGAGGGAACACACTGTTAAATTGCCGGCAGTACCAGTCAATGGTGGACAGGAGCCCGAGATCATCGAGCATGGGGGGCCGCAAACCCTTCTGAATCCGCCGGCATTCGGCCAGCAGATGACCGGCGTTGGCCACCAGGCCCTCCAGCACAGATGGCGCCACCGCTGTTTTCGAAGACCGGGCCGCTGCCAGGGCATTTTCGATCTGGATCTTGAGCCCAGCCAGTCCAGAGCCCAGACTGTCGTGGAGTTCCCGGGCAACGTATTTGCGCTCCTTTTCCTGGGCCTCCATTAACTGGGAAGAGAGCAGACGGATCCGCCCCTCTGAGGTTTGCAGGGCGCGCTGAACAGACTTGAGACTGGAAATGTCCGTGCACACGCCCACAATCATCTGAAGCCCCCCGTTTTCATCCCAAACCGGATATCCCCGGTCCCGGACCCAGCAAATGGATCCGTCGGGCCGCGCCACCCGGTACTCCTCATCCCATGTTCCGCCGCTGTAATGCCTGATCCGCTGCCAGACCCGGGGTCGATCCCGGAAATCAATACTTTCCACAAACGACATGGGCGATTCATACACGCTCTGACAGCTCCGGCCCCACATTTTTTCATATGAGGGGCTGACGTAAAGAATCCGTTTCAACCCCGGAAGGGCCATCCAGAACACGTCATCAATGGCCTCGGTCATGATCCGGAAGCGTTTTTCCGCCTTCAGGGCGGCCTTTTGGGCAAGTTTGCGGCGGGTAACATTTACCAGGGCCAGGATCAAACCGGTTACGCGGCCGTCTGCCGCCTTTACCGGATTGAGACTCCAGTCCCAGTAACTCACTCCCCGCTCCGGATTTTGGCAATATTCAAACGGCTTTTCAAGGGCGTAATAGGGCTGTCCGGAATCCACCACCTTTTGGAAAATAGCCTGGTTTTCCGCGTTTGGATACAGGTCAAAATGGTTTCTGCCTTTATAGTCCTCCGGCCATTTGCCATCGGCTTTTGCATAGGCCTGATTAACACGGATAAAACAAAAGTTGGTATCCATATGCGCTACCATGAAATGCGTATTGGCAAAAATGGCTTCCAACAACTGACTGGATTCATTGCCTTTGCTGCTGTCATACCCGAATCCATGCAAATCCGCACCAGGGCAGCTGATCCGGTTTTCTTTTGTATTTTCAGGTCCCCGGCTCATCAGTTCTCCTTTGGTAATGAGCCCCATGGGCAAACGATTTTTCCATAATCCTGTGCACAAACTCTGAATGCGCTGCAAACGGAATTCGGGGCCGATCCGGCCGGACAAGGGCTTTGGTCTGTGCAAAGGGCGTCTGGTTGACCTTGAGATTGTAGGCTGTGTGTATCAAATACTCCAGGTTCACGGTATCTTCAGCATTATAAGCCATAAGGGTTTCAAGCGCAGACAAACTGCCGGTTTTCTCATATTCCTGCCACAACAGCACCGCCAGATATCCGTCGATACCGTCGAGTTCCTTGCGGTCAATTCCCATTTGCTTCTCACACCCCTTGAGCCCTCCATTAAACCCCAGGCCGGCAAGCAGATGCCGCAGGTCGATATGGGCCTGGAACATGCGGATATTGAAAAAGCGCTCGATAAAAGGAATGTCAAAGCTTTTGCCGTTATAGGTCACCAGCAGATCATAACGGGAAATATCGTCGGGAAAGTCATGCAGGTTTTGCCCGTTTACATAGCAGCGGATATGGGTGCCGTCATAAAGGGCAATGGTGGTAATCCGGTTGGAATCCCGGCACAGGCCGGTGGTTTCAATATCAAGATAAGCGGTTCTGGTACGGAAAGTCCCGAACAGGCGCCACTGCTGATCCAGGGGCAAGCGACGGGAAAAATAACCAATCCGGCCCTCTTGCAGGGATTTTTCAGAAACCGCCAGTTCACTTCGGATCCATGCGGCCGCTGACGGCCCGACAGGCAGCTCACGAGCTGCAGACACATCATTCCAGGCGCAGATACCGGCATGCCACAGCCGGGCCTCGATTTTTTTGCCCACGCCATTGATGTGACAGAATGTATTTTCAATCATTCTGCAAACCCTTGAATCCGGCAGATGCTGTTGCAGGTTCAGGACAGCACTCCTGCCCTGATACCTTTTCTTATAGCATAATAATGCGCATGATAAACAAATTTGCCATCCAAAAGTCCTGACAGCCTTTAACCAACTTCAAATTTTGCCGGACATAGTGTGTCGCCGATGTTTCGTATAGCCACCCAACCCCGGCATTAGGCTTCCTTACTGATAAACATCGGACAAGGTAAAAAACCGCCTTTTTCTGTTTCCCGGACGATAAGGCCGGCTGCTTTGATTGGAAGCCGCACCACGCAAAAAGGGGGCTTTACGGATAAAGCCCCCTTTTCACAGTCAGTATGAATCAGACAAACAAAAGCTGTCAGACCTTTTTGGCCTCCCTGCCGGAGTATTCGTTATACGCCAGGGCCACGGTGCGGTAGACCAGATGGGCCAGCTTGGAGAAGGGCAGAAACGCGATCAGATGAAATACCAGCATCAGATGGATGAAATAAATGAGGTAAGTCAAAAAGGCCGCGTCCGCCATCCGGGTCAGCTCTGCCAGCATGCCGGTCACACCCAGGCCCAGTACCAGCCACAGCAGGTACCAGTCCTTGTAAGTGGAAATCTCATCGGTTTTGTCCATCCGCTGCTTGATCAAAAGAGCCGCGCCGATAATCAGGGCAATGCCGCTGACGTTGGCCAGGATTTTGATGGGATTGAGCTGGGAATAGGGACCATGGATGCCAAATACGTAAAGGGTGACAAAAAAGACGCCTGTAACAATCAGCAGACCGATAAAGGAAAACAGCACCATCATGTGTGGGGTGGCCCGGTTGTTGTTCTCCCCGCACTCGGAAAATTTGCTGTGCTTGAGAATCGAAGGAATCACCCGCACCAGGGCAGACAAAAATCCTTTGGTGTCAATGGTTTCCTTGTCCGTCTTTCCCTCGGCCAGGGCATTTTTATGAATGTCGGCAATGAAGCGCTTCAGGCCCAGGGCAAACACCGCCACGGCCCAGATGCTCAACGGGATGAAAACCAAATCCACCAGCCAGGTGGAAAAGAAATTGGCATGGGCGATTTCGCCATGCTTGTTTAGTCCCGGGGAAAAATCCAGCAAGCCGGTGATCAGGCCGAGCACGATAAAAACAATCGCCGGCAGGGCAATGAGCAGCGGCAGTTTCTTGCGGTCATTGACGGCGTTGGCAACGCTTTTGGGTGTTGCATATTCATTGATGGCCATCATGCGCAAAGACGCCATGACATCGCCCGGCTTGGCCCCGCGCGGGCACAAGGTGGAGCAGTCCCCGCAGTTATGGCACAGCCAGATGTCCGGGTTGCTCAGCAATTTGTCCTTCAACCCCCAGGACGCGGCAATCATTTCCTTTCTTGGAAAGGGCTTGCGGTCCGGGGCTATTGGGCAGGCAACAGAGCAGGTAGCGCATTGAAAGCACTTTTTCAGCGACTCCCCCCCGTTTGCCCGTATCTCATTGATAAAATTAATGTCTGGTTGAACCAGGTATTTATCCGCCATAATCAAACCTCCTCAATTGGGCTGTATTCGCATCAATCCTTTTAGAATCCCTTAAACGGGTTCGGCCCCAGCTCTTCGACCTGTTCGACAAATCCATTGATGATTTCCGGAATCCTGTCGTAGTCATCAATGGCCACTTCGTACTGGGCCACGCGTTCTTCTTCCAGGGCGAGACTGGATAGGGCATCGCCGATTTTCTGCATCCGGATGCTGGCAAGTTCGCTGCCCTTGACAAAATGACACTGATAATCATCGCCGTGCTTGCATCCAAGCAGAAAAACCCCGTCCATGCCCTGGGAAAGGGCATCCTTGATCCAGATCACGTTGACCGAACCCAGACAGCGTACCGGGATAATCCGAACATCCGCGGAAAAGGACTTTTTGTGCAGGCCCGTGATATCCATGGCCGGATAAGCGTCATTTTCGCAGACCAGGCCCAGAATCCGCAGGGGCGGTTCGTCATAATCGTCTTCTGACGGAACCTCAATGGATTTGACCTGCGAGCCGATGCTGTCAACACTGTAGTCGGCAAAGCTGATGATCCGTTCCGGACATGCGCCCATGCAGGTTCCACAGCGCCGGCACCGGGTGGGATTGGGTTTGGGGGTTCCCTTTTCATCGTCATCAATGGCGCCAAACGGACATTCATCTGTACACCGCTTGCACTGGGTGCAGCGCTGGAAGAAAAAATCGGGAAATGTCATATCCCCGGTTCTCGGATGGACTGCAATACCCCGGTTGACACACTCCAGACACTGGATGGCCTTCAGGGCCGCACCGCTGGCATCTTCCATGCTTTCTTCCACCGACAGGGCCCGGCGCACCGCACCGGCCGCATAAATACCGGTTCGCTGGGTCTCGTAGGGAAAACAGATAAAGTTGGAATCCGCGTACTTGTCAAACAGGTCATTGTCCCGAAAACCCGGGCCCTGGCGGTAGGCCAGGTTCACGGTGGGATCGTCGAATGTCACCGGCAGCATTCCTGTGGCCAGAACCACCAGGTCTGCGTTGACCCCGATGTTTTCCCCAAGGAGCGTGTCTTTTGCCGATACGACCAGTCCGCTGCCGTTTTTCTCAACGGATGTGATCTCGCCCTTGCTCATAAAAATGCCCGAATCCTGCTGGGCGGCCTTGTAAAAATTTTCGTTCAACCCCGAGGTACGCATGTGCTGATAGAAAATATAGGCCCTTGCGTCAGGATAATCCTCACGCACGTACTGGGCCTGCTTTAATGCCACCATGCTGGTGACCACCCCGGTGTAGGGAAAATCTGCATCCTCTCCGTTTCCGGGGCTCTGGACAAACACCACATTTTTGGCTTCCCTGCCGTCCGACGGCCGGGTGATCTTGCCGGCTGCCGCCATTTCCTCGAACTGATGGTTGGTGACCACGTCCGGGCTTGCGCCCCATCCCAAATGCGGAAATTCATCATCTTTGGGCTGGTAGGGCCGCCATCCGGCTGCCAGGATCACAGCCCCGAACTTTTCGCCATTGGGATCCAGGGTAAGAATATCGCGGCGGCCTTCGTTGTACTCCTTGTATTTTTCCAGCAGCGCCTCATGCTCCAGTTCCTTGCCGTTTTCATCCACCCGCATTTCCGGGGGTAGAGGGTAGGGCACGTCAAACTCGATCTTTTCACCGGGTTTTTTCAGGGTAACCGTGAAATCTCCGGGCTGTCCCGCAATCCTGGCCACCACCATGCCGGTGCGGATGTCGATTTTGGGATGATTTTCAACCGCTTTGACCTTGTCGGCCACCATGGGGGGAATCAGGTTTTCGTAGGGCGGCTGAATGGGCAGCTGTTTTCTCCACTTTTTGGCGTTTCCGCCGAGCTGGTCTTCCTTTTCCACGATGGTCACTTCATATCCCGCATCAGCGGCATCCAGGGCGGCACTCATGCCCGTAATTCCGCCGCCCATAACCATGATTTTGCGGCTCATGGTTTCCAGAAGATACGGTTCGGGCAGCTTGACCTTTTCCACCCGGGCCATGCCCATGCGGACATAGTCTTCTGCCATCATCTGCACGCGATCAAAATTGTTTTCGTCCTGTTTTTCCTCTTCGGTGAGCTGGGGAAACGCATCCCTGGGATGGGACCAGACCACGCCCTCGCGAAGATTGACCCGCTCGACAATACAGCCGTCGAATTTAAAGGTATTGTAATTAACCCGGCGGGAGCAGGCGGCAATAACGATCGTATTGGTGCCCTCTTCTTCAATGTCCTTTTTGATAAAATCCACGCCTTGCTGGCTGCACAAAAAATCATGGGTCTTGCAGGGCAGGGCCTCTTCCTCGACCACGTCGCAGATCGCCTCTATATCCAGGGCATCGCCGATGCCGCATCCTTTACAAATATAAACGCCGTATTTTTTACTCATGATCTAACCTCCTACCGCTTCATCATGGTTTGAATTGCCTTTAAGGCAATACCGGTCGCATTCTGATTGGACATCATGACATCGGCTGGCCGGTTGGCACACCCGGTGGCAAACATGCCGCCCTTATCCAGGTCATTGATGATGAAGCCGTCTTCCGTGTAGTTCAGATCAGCGGCCGGCAACTTGGCATTGACGGCCGTGGGCTGCATGCCAGTGGCCAGAACCGCCATATCCACGGTCTGATGAAGCTTTTCCCCGCTGACCGCATCCTCGGCCACAAGGGTCACCTGTCCGTTGCCGCCGTCTTCCACGGCCGCAACCTTGCCCTTGATGAACACGACGTTTTCATCGGCCTTGACTTTCTCGTAGAACCTTTCATACCGGTAGCCGGGCGCCCGCATATCAATATAGAAGATATAGACTTTGGCATCCGGATACTGCTCCCGGATATAAGTGGCGTGCTTCAGTGAAGCCATACAGCAGATATAGGAACAGTACGGCAAATGGTTTTCATCCCTGGAGCCGGCGCACTGAACAAAGGCAACGCTTTTGGGGGCCTGGTTGTCTGAAGGCCGCAGAATCTGTCCCTTGGTGGGGCCGTTTGGCGCAGCCAACCGCTCCAGCATCATATTGGTGACGATGTTGGGGTACTGACCAAAACCCAGGTTATCAATTTTGGATGCATCATAGGGCTCCCAGCCGGTTGCCCAGACAATGGCGCCCACATTGAGATCCATGGTTTTGGCCTGCATTTCCAGATCCACCGCATCATAGGGGCAGGCTTCCTTGCACCGCTGCGCATCTTCAGTGCCCATAATCCTGGAAGAAATGACATACCTGTTGGGAAAAGCCATTTCATGGGGAAGAAATGCGCCTTTGGTCTTGTCCATGCCAAAATTGAATTCATTTGGGATTTCCGTCTGGCAGGCATCGGCGCAGGCGCCGCAACAGGTGCAATTCTCATTGACATAGCGGGGATTGAGCTTGATGCTCACATTGTAATTGCCCGGCGAGCCGTCAACTTTTTCGACATCTGCCAGGGTGAAAAATTTGATTCTGGGATTGTCCTTGATCCGGCGAAAATTAATTTCCAGGCCGCAGGTGGGGGGGCATAATTTGGGGAAATACTGCTTTAATTGAGCAACCCGTCCGCCCAGATAAGGATTTTTCTCGACAATAAAGACTTCATAGCCCACTTCCGCGGCTTCCAGAGCCGTGGTCAGTCCGCTGATGCCGCCGCCGACCACCAAGATGCTTCCGCTAAACGGGGCTCCTTGCGCTTCACTCATGCTGTCCCTCCGTGCTTATAGGTTCGATTCGTTTAACCGTCTATATCTGGCCTCTTCATTCCATCATGTTCATATCCTTATATTGGACCGGCTTGCCCGTCCATTTGCGTTCATATCGATCTGATGTATTTTCGAAACAGCTGGCTCGATGCCGGATTGTCGCGGGCCCCTACTGTCCGCACCGGTTCTCCGGACTCCAGCCTGCGGTTTCCAAATCGGAAACGAATTCAATGGGCTTGAAATGTCATCCAGGGCTGTGTTTAATAAAAACCTCCAGGTGTCGATCCGACACCTGGAGGTATATGCTGCTAATCGCCGATCATCTCCGGTTTAATCGGGAATGATCTGGACATAATCCCGCTTGAAAGTATCCCATTTCTGGGCCTTGGGATCATACTTGGAGTTGGTGAAGCAGAACCAGTTCTCGTCATCCTGGTTCGGGTAGTCCGACTGATAGTAGAAGCCCGGGTACCGGGTTTCTTTACGGAACTGGATGTGCCGCAGGTGGGATTCCACCGTCCAGATGCGGTGATAAATTTCCCAGGCGCGCATCAGCTCATGCAGGTCCCCGGCGGCCAGTTTTTCGCAGTCTTCACGCATGACCTCCAGCAGATCCATGACGATCTCAAGGTTTTTGCTGGTGGTTTCATAGAAGGTAGCGGTACCTGCGCCGTATTCATGGGTGGCCTTCATCAGCCGGTACATCATGCCCTCGGGCTTGAGGTAGTTCGGGTTGATGTCTTCAGCCGTGGTGTATTCGCAATTGTCCAGATAAGTCCGGACCGGCTTGTAGACCATGTCCACGATCTCGTCCTTGCTCAGGGCCAGCTCGGGGCTGTAGTCAGCGTGATCCTTGGCATAACGAACCATCTGCTTGGCGGCCATACGTCCTTCAGCATGGGAGCCGGAGGAGAACTTGTG
Source organism: Desulfosalsimonas propionicica (assembly GCF_013761005.1). NCBI lineage: Bacteria > Pseudomonadati > Thermodesulfobacteriota > Desulfobacteria > Desulfobacterales > Desulfosalsimonadaceae > Desulfosalsimonas > Desulfosalsimonas propionicica. The sequence continues at coordinate 478,762 of NZ_JACDUS010000001.1, read as the reverse complement.
GCCGGAGCAGCCCACGCCGTCGCCGGAGGTGAACAGACCGTTGACAGTGGTCATGCGGTTGTAAACCTTGCCGTTGTCCGCCTTGATCTTGAAAGAATCCGGGACCCAGTCATAATCCGGGCCGGAGGTCCACAGACCGCAGCAACCCGAGTGCGAACCCAGCAGGTACGGCTCGGTGGGCATAAGCTCGGAGTTTTTCTTTTCCGGTTCGGTGTTGGTGGCGCACCACAGGTTGGCCTGGCCACATGTCATGTCCAGGAAGTCTTCCCAGGCTTCGGACTCAAGATGCTTGAGTTCCTTCTTGTCCAGGGATTTGCCGAGTTCTGCCAGAGCGGTCACGGTGTCCATGAGGATCGGACCACGGCCGGCCTTCATCTCAAAGAGCATCAGGTGGTTACGCAGACAGGTCGGGGTGATGGCGGCAGTGCCGTAAGGCGCATAGAATTCAAGCTCTTTTTTGGCTGCGTCGCTGGCAACATAGGACTCACCCAGGCCGTTGAGGGCTTTGGCCTTAAACAGCAGGAACCATGCGCCCACGGGGCCGTAACCATCTTTGAAGCGCGCCGGGGTGAACCGGTTTTCCATCATGGACAGCTCTGCACCGACCTTCATGCACAGGGTATAGGTGGAACCGGAGTTCCATACCGGGTACCATGCACGGCCCTTGCCTTCGCCCACTGACCGCGGCTGGTAAATGTTGACTGCGCCGCCGCAGGCCACCATCATGGTTTTGGCCTTGATGATGTAGACTTTGTTTTCACGCACGGAAAAACCCACCGCGCCGGCGATCTGATTTTCCTTGTTTTTGTCAAGAAGCAGCTCAACGATGAAAACCCGCTCCAGGATGTTGTCGTCGCCCAGGGCCTTTTTGGCGGCTTCGGCAACGATCCGCTTATAGGATTCGCCGTTGATCATGATCTGCCATTTACCCGTGCGGACAGGCTGTGCGCCGGACTTCAGGGTGCCCTGTTTCAGACCCTTTTTGCCGTCGAGGTTCTTGCCTTCCGGGGATTTCTTCCATACGGGCAGACCCCATTCCTCAAACAAATGAACGGAATCATCCACGTGGCAGCCCAGGTCAAAAATCAGGTCTTCGCGGACAATGCCCATCAGGTCGTTTCTGACCATGCGGACATAATCATCGGGTGTATTGTCGCCGATATAGGTATTGATTGCGGAAAGCCCCTGCGCTACAGCACCGGAGCGCTCCAGCGCAGCCTTGTCCACGAGCAGAACGGATTCACTGTCAGCCCACTTCTTTGCTTCAAATGCAGCGCCGCAAGCCGCCATGCCACCGCCTACAATCAGGACGTCGACTTCTTTCTCCTCAACTTCCGGATCTCTCACGGCCTTGAGTTCACCCTTGGGTTTATTCGGTAATGCCATCTTATATCCTCCTTAAAGATCGAATCAGTTTGAATTAATCTCGTCCGTCCGGGCGAACCGGCTATACGGTCGCCTGGGGTTTGGGGACCTGGTAGCCGTCGGCTTCTTCGGTGGACAGCAGGTCGCTTTCGAGATCCTTGCCTTTCAAGTCGTTGTAGGCATTGGCTTCGCCTTCGGGAGTGGTCCGGATGGGGAACTTGAAGCGTTTGACCAAGCCGTTTCTGAACTTACAGGTCCACATGACATCTTCGGTTCCCAGCATGGGATAGATGCTGCTTCCCAGAGGAACGAAATCGGCATAGCCGCGGACTTCAATGGCCTGGGTGGGGCAGATTTTTACGCAGGAAAAACATTCCCAGCACTGATCGGGCTCCTGGTTATAAGCTTTCATGGTGTTGGGTTCGAGGACCATCAAGTCGTTGGGACAAATGTACATACATGCTGTCTTGTCCCCGCCCTTGCAGCCGTCGCATTTTTCGGTAATGACGAAACTTGGCATTATCAACCTCCTGATTGTCAATTGTTAGTGAATGTTACCACATTTCCACTAAGTTCATGTAAAAAAGCAAACGTTCCGTTGCGAGCCGTGTGCACCTCCTTTCTTATCTCACACGTAACAAAATCATTTTCGCACTCTTTATAGATCCGTTCCATCGCATCTTTTTCGGGCCCTTATAACCGGATTTCCGGGCATCTTTTGCTTAAATACTTATTAACTGCTTAATTTTCAAAGAAAATCAATCTACTCCACACTTACCGTGCCGAAAGTATTTTTTTAGCACCCGCCCCCTGCCTTGTCAAGGAATTTCAGCGCCCAAATTCCGGCGCAAATCCACTGTGTTAGGCAACCGGAAAACCCTCAACATATAGGATTATAGTACCCGGCAAGCACTATATATCGTTTCCTTTTGGCAACCCAGATTTGTAAATCCTGGGGATTCTGGCGGAAATCCGGGATAAAACCTCGTAATGAATGGTCCCCAGCGCTTGTGCCAGATGATCCGCGGCAAGCGTTCCACGGGTGTCCCGGCCGAAGACCAGAACGGGCTCACCGCAGGCCGCATCCGGCACAGCGCCGACATCTATCATTGTGTGGTCCATGCATACCCGGCCGATTACCGGTACCGGAAAACCGCGAAGCGACATTCGTCCCCTGGAGGAAAAATGCCGGTCATAACCGTCCGCATACCCGATGGGCACGGTGGCAATGAGGGTTTTCTCCCGGGTTTGCTCCGTCCACCCGTAGCTGACCCTGAAACCCGAATCCACCCTCTTTAGATGAACGATTCTGGCACGCAGGCTCATGGCGGGCTCCAAATGAACCCCGGATTGTTGCGCCTCATGGGACGGATAACATCCATATATGCTAATGCCCGGTCGCACCATGTCCAGATGAGTTTCGGGAAGGTTGATGGCAGCTGCGCTGTTTGCCGCATGGCGCACTGAAAAGGTTATACCCCGTCGCTCCAGGGCCGACAGAATCTGCAAAAACGTCTCCAGCTGCCTGCGCGTTCCGGCCGGATCCGGGCTGTCCGCAGTGGCAAAATGGGTGTAAACCCCTTCAGCCCTCAGACCGGACAGACCGCAGATGGCCGCAACTTCCTCTGCCGCTTCCCCGCAAGCGTCCCGGGAGGAATCCGGCCATCCGGCCACGCCCAGACGCCCCATCCCCGTATCAATCTTGACATGCACCCGGATGGTCCTGCCATCGGCCTGCGCCCGCCGGTCGAGATCCCTGGCGTCGGCATAAGCGTATACCGTCTGGATGAGATCAAAGGCCATGAGCTTGCCGGCCATTTCCGGGGGAGTGTGGCCGAAAATCAGGATCGGACAGGAAAGGCCCGCATACCGAAGCTCCAGTGCTTCTGCCAGGCGGGCGACGGCCAGGCAGCCGGCACCGGCGGCCACCGCCTGCCGGGCCACGGGCACGGCTCCGTGGCCGTAAGCGTTTGCCTTCACCACGGCCATCAGACGGGCGTTGTTTGTCAGTCCGGCCCTGAGATTCCGGATATTTTGCGCAATGGCGGCCAGATTGATTTCCGCCCACACATCATAAGGGATCACGTCGTTTTTTTCCTCGAAATGATTTTTATTGAACCGGCTACACCGGCCTGTCCATGCTCCGGTAACCAATTGCCTCAAGGATATGCGGAGGCCTGATCCCCTCGGATGGCTCCAGATCGGCAATAGTGCGGGCAATCTTGAGTATCCTGTGATAGGCCCGGGCAGAAAGACCAAGGCGGTCTGCCGCGTTTTTGATGATTTGCTGGGATTCGGCGTCAATAACGCAGTGCTGACGGATATGGCGGCTGTTCATGACGGCATTGGTACGGATTCGGGTTTTTCGAAACCGCCGGGCCTGAAGCTTTCTTGCCGCTACAACCCGCCGGCGGATTTCAGCCGAAGGCTCTCCTGCCCCCTCTGCCACAAGATCGCTGTAGACCACCGCCGGCACCTCCACATGCATATCAATACGGTCAAGCAAAGGTCCGGACAGCCGATTTCGGTATCTTGCAATCTGGGCCGCAGAACACCGGCACTCGTGGGCCGGGTCCGAATAATAGCCGCAGGGGCAAGGATTCAAGGCCGTCACCAAAATAAAGTCCGAAGGGTAGGTAAGGGATGTGGAGGCCCGTGAAATGGTCACTTGCCGGTCTTCCAGCGGCTGGCGCAGCACCTCGAGGACGCTTTTTTTGAATTCCGGCAGTTCGTCCAAAAACAGCACCCCGTTATGGGCCAGGCTCACCTCGCCGGGGCGCGGAATCCCGCCGCCGCCGATCAGTCCGGCATCGGAAATGGTGTGATGGGGGGCGCGAAAGGGCCGTTGGGTCACCAGGGCCTGGTCCTTTGCCAGCAGTCCGGCCACACTGAAAATCTTGGTGGTCTCAATGGCCTCGGAAAAATCCATGGCCGGCACAATACCGGCAAATCTTTTGGCCAGCATGGTTTTGCCCGAACCCGGGGGGCCGATCATCATCACATTATGGGCGCCGGCTGCAGCAATCTCCAGTGCTCTTTTAACATGGGCCTGGCCGGCCACTTCGGAGAAATCGGCTTCAGAGGCCGCCCGGGTGTTGCATTCAGATGCAGGCGGCTGCTGGGGAGAAATTTCCCGGGTCTGGCGGAGAAAATCAACCACCTCAGCCAAATACCGGACCGGATAAACGTCGATCCCGTCGGCCACGGCGGCTTCCCGGCGGTTGTCATAAGGCGCCACAAGCCCCCTGTACCCGGCCTCTTTTGCGGCAAGCACCAGAGGAAGGCAACCGTTGACCGGCTTGATGCGCCCGTCCAGAGCCAACTCACCCACCAGCACGCAGGAATCTGCGGCCCCGGCCGGTATCACTCCCGAAGCCTCGAGAATTCCGGCTGCGATGGGCAGGTCAAATCCCGTACCCTCCTTCTTTATATGAGCCGGGGCCAGATTCACTGTGATCCGGTCATCGGGAAACCCGTAGCCGCAATTGACAATAGCGGCTTTGACCCGCTCCCGGCTTTCCCGGACCGCGGCCTCGGGAAGACCCACAGTGGAAAACGCCGGAAGCCCGCGGGCAATATCAACCTCCACCTCCATGAGCAGGCCGTTGATTCCCACGACTGCACCGGTAATGACCCTGGACAACACGGATGCCCTCCCGCTGAAAATCGACTTTTACGAGTCCATCATCTTTGGTTTACTCAAACTCTGTTTGTGTGCCGGGCAAACCATAGCAAAGCCGTGAGGCCCGAACAATTGAAAAATCCGAAAATAGCTGAAAGTCCTTTTGTTTGCCGGACCTTTCAGGAAACGAAAAGGGGTTTTTAAAAAAAGCGGCCCGTCTCTGACATGTTGCGGTCTGCATTGCAATTTGATACAGAATCCGTTATAAAAAGATTAAATATGGACGCAGGCCGGCTGAAATGGACCCCAAAAAGGCCGTCATGCCAATTGACCAAGCAGGACAACAAACCCTTATGGGACTTTATAAATATCAACGGACCCTGGCTGCACCAGTGTCGTTTACCGGCCAGGGCGTGCATTCCGGAAGAACTGTACACTTAAACATTGAGCCGGCGCCGCCAAACTTCGGCATTAAATTCCGGCGTACGGATTTGCCCGCCAGGCCCACAGTGGCCGGTCATTTCAACCGGGTGGTGGACACCAGCCTGGCCACCGTCATCGGGGAAAACGGGTGCATCGTCTCAACCATTGAGCACCTGATGGCCACATTTGCAGGTCTTTCCATTGACAACGCCATCGTGGAACTCGATGATTACGAGCTGCCCATCATGGACGGCAGTGCAGCGGTATTTACCCGGGGCATACGGGAAACGGGCATTGCAGAACAAGAGGCCCCGCGGTTTTACTTCTGGATCCAAAAACCGATCTTTCTGGAAGACGGAGATAAATCGGTGTGCGTCTATCCAGACCGCAGGCAGAAAATCACCTGCTCCATTGACTTCGACCATCCGGCCATCGGCCGGCAGCGCCTTGAAATCGAATTGGACGAAAATCGGTTTGAAACCGAGCTCGCCGGGGCCAGGACCTTCGGGTTCATGCATGAAATGGAGATGCTAAAATTCTACGGCCTGGCCAGGGGGGGGTCGCTGGACAATGCCGTTGCCATTGACAAAAACGGCGTGGTCAATGAAGAAGGCCTGCGCTGGCCCGACGAATTTGTCCGGCACAAGATTCTTGACTGCATCGGCGATTTTTCCCTTCTGGGAATCCCCATTGTCGGCCACATTGTGTTACACAAATCCGGCCACAACTTTAACCACGAATTTTTAAAGACCTTTTTCAGGCATAAGCAATGCTGGAAAACCACGACCCTCGAACAATTCGAAGCAGCTGCCGGGTAAGCGGCAAAGGGCTTTGAAAGGATGCCGTTGGATCCCTTGCGTTCCGGAAAGATATTTGTGAAAAAAACACGTTTTTTTTTCCTCATCCTCCTGGCTGTTTTCCTGATCCCGGCAATCGTGCCGGCGCCTGCCGAGGCTCAAAAAGCCCGGCTGACCGACATGGTAATCAGCAATACCCGGGATGATCTGCTTTTGTTTGTTACAGTTGAAGGCGCTTTTACCGAACAGATGAAACAGGCCGTGCTAAACGGCATTCCCACATCCTTTTCCTTTATTGTCCGCCTGGAGAAGATCAATGCCTTTGTGCTTCCCAACTCCCTGGTGGCGGAAAAAAAAGTTACCCACACCATCAAATATGAAAGCCTCAAAAAACAGTTTGTGATCCGCCGTTCCTGGGAGGAGAACCGAACCCTGACCACGGACAGCTTTGAAAAGGCCCGGCAATGGATGTCGGAAATCAAAAGTCTGCGCATCGCCGCACTTGACAAACTCCAGGAAGGCAAAAAATATCGAATCCGGGCCAAGGCCAGGCTCGATACGGTGGAACTGCCTTTTTACCTGAATTACATCTTTTTTTTCGTTTCCCTGTGGGATTTTGAAACCAACTGGCACAGCCTTGAATTCGGTTATTGAAAACGTGAGACCCAACCGATACATCACCCCCACCCCCCCGGATCATGAAGCAGACCGCAGACGCCGAAAGCGCGACATGATCATCATCGCAGTTGTTCTGGTTCTGGTGGGTCTGCTGTCGTATCTCATTGTCAAGCCCATGGTAAGGGGCATGGAGGTGCCCTTTTCGAGCATGATGCTGATGTTTATTCTCATGAACATCGACATGCTCCTGATCCTGCTGCTGATCTTTCTGGTCTTCCGAAACCTGGTGAAACTGTTTTATGAAAGACGCAGCCGGATTCCCGGCACGCGGCTGCGTACCAAACTGGTGGCCGCTTTTATCTCCCTGAGCCTGCTGCCGGCCGGTGTGCTGTTTGCCTTTTCCCTGCATTTTATCTCCAGCAGCATCGGATTCTGGTTCCAGGTCCCCATTGAACAGGCTTTGGACAATTCCCTTGCCGTGGGCCAGAGCATGTATCAGCATGTGGAGAACAACAACCGGTTTTTCCTGGAAAAAGCCGCCTACCAGATCAACAGCCGCAACCTGCTCAAGCCGGATAACAACACGAGCCTGGACAACTACATCCAGATTGTGCAGCGCGAATTTAACATTGATGCCGTGGAGGCCTACGGCGCCAACTTCAGGCGCCTTGGCTTTTCCACCGGCCCCGGGCTTCCGGCCGCGGCCTTATCCGAAGTCGACGCCAATCAGCTGCAGAAATCCATGGCCACGCCTTCACCAACATGGTCCACATCGGAACTGCTTTCCCACGGAGAGCTGATCCGAAATATCGCTACAGTGCCCTACGGCGCCAAGGGCGATGAAATCAAAGGCTTTGTGGTCATCAGTGTACTTCTGCCCCCGGACATGGCCGAACACCTGGCATCCATATCCCGCGGCCTGGAAGAATACAAGCAGATCGAAATGCTCAAGCAGCCCATCCGGCTGTCGTATTTTATCACCTTATCGGTGGTGGCCCTGCTGGTGGTTTTTTGCGCCATCTGGTTTGGCATGTATCTTTCCCGCTCTATTACCATTCCCATTATGGAACTGGCCGAAGGGACCCGGAAGCTGGCAGAAGGCGACCTGACTTATAACATTAACGTCCAGGCCGACGATGAAATGAAAACCCTGGTGGACTCGTTTAACAAAATGACCCGGGAGCTTCGGTTCAACCGGAGGGAGCTGGAGTTTTCCGCCAGAAAGCTCTACGAACAGAACCTGGAGATCGAGGAACGGCGCAGATACATGGAAATTGTTTTAAACAACGTATCCGCCGGGGTCATATCCCTCGACGCCCACGGCCTGATTACCACCATCAATGCATCGGCCGAAGAGATGCTCCAGATACAGGCTGCAGAGGTTTTGAAAAAAAGCTACAGACACCTGCTGAGCGAACCCTATCCCAAGCTGGCCTCTGAAATCATGACGCACTTCTCCAGCCAGTCTGACGACAGCGTTTCCAAAGCCCTGAACCTGACCATCAACGGAAAGCGACGGACCTTCAAGGTCAATTTCAATGCCTTAAAAGACGATGCCGGCCGTCAGCTGGGCATTGTGATGGTTTTCGATGATCTGACCGAGCTGGAAAAAGCCCAGCGCATGGCTGCCTGGCGGGAAGTGGCCAGAAGAATCGCCCATGAGGTGAAAAATCCCCTCACACCCATTTCCCTGTCTGCCCAGCGGCTGAAACGCAAATACCAGAAACAGATCGATGATCCCGTGTTTGACGAGTGCACCCAGACCATTATCGATCACACGGATCTGATCCGAAACCTGGTCAATGAATTTTCCTCGTTCGCCCGCTTTCCGACTGCCAATCCCTCCCCCTGCGAGCTGAGCCCCATTATTTACGAATCCGTGGCCCTTTACAGGGAAGGACACCCGGAAATTGCGTTTTCGGTAAAAATCAGCCAAGACATCCCCGGGCTCAACCTGGACCGCCAGCAGATCAAGCAGGTCCTGATCAACCTGATTGATAACGCCATTGCCGCCATCCGGGAACAGGGAAAAATTTCCATTACCGCCGAATTTGCCCCGGAAGAGGAAAAAGTCCGGATTGCCGTGGCAGACACGGGAAGCGGAATCCCGGACGCAGACAAGCCCTATCTGTTTGAGCCGGATTTTACCACCAAAAAATCCGGGATGGGCCTGGGACTTGCCATTGTGGCCACAATTGTGGCAGACCATCAGGGCACCATCAGCACAGAAGACAACCCGTCCGGCGGAGCGCGCTTTATCATTGAACTGCCGGTGTAATGCCGGGTGAAAAAAATTTCAAACCAAGGAAAAACCAAATGTTTCCGACCATTCTGATCGTGGATGACGAACCTTCCATTCTCCGTTCCTTAAGCGGTATTCTCATGGACGAAGGCTTTGAAACCATGACCGCAACCAACGGCTATGAGGCCCTCCAGTGCGTGGAGGCCCAGACCCCGGACCTGGTACTGCTCGACATCTGGATGCCCGGATTAGACGGCATTGAAACCTTAAAGGAAATCAAAAACCTGCACTCCCATGTCCAGGTGGTGATGATCACCGGCCACGGCACCATTGAAACCGCAGTCAACGCCACGAAAATGGGCGCCTATGATTTTATTGAAAAGCCCCTGAACATCGACCGGGTGATTGTGGCCATCAACAATGCATTGAATTTCCGGCGCCTGGAGGAAGAAAACCGGTTTCTGCGGAAAAAAACCATTGAAAAATACGCCATCACCGGCAGCAGCCCGGCCACCATGGAGCTCAAAAAGCAAATCCAGATTGCCGCGCCAACCGATGCCTGGATCCTGATCACCGGTGAAAACGGCACCGGAAAAGAACTTGTGGCCCGAACCATTCACCAGTTGTCGGCCCGTTGTGACAAGCCTCTGGTGGATGTTAACTGCGCGGCGTTAAACGATGAAAGCCTGGAAAGCGAACTGCTGGGACATGAAAAGGGGGCTTTCGCCGGGGCGGTGACCAAAAAGTACGGCAAATTTGAACTGGCCCACACCGGGACCCTGTTTTTCGACGAAATCGGTGACATGGGCCTCAAGACACAGGCCACCATACTGCGGATTCTCGAAGAAAAACAATTTCAGCGCCTGGGCGGCAGCCGAACCATTCCCATTGATGTTCGGGTGATTGCCGCGACAAACAAAAATCTGAAAAAAGCCATACGGGAGGGCACATTCCGCGAAGATCTGTATTACCGGATCAACGTGGTGCCCATCTCCGTGCCGGCCCTGCGCGAACGCATCGAAGACATTCCGGCCCTGATCCATGTATTTCTCTCCAAAACAGCTGAAGACAACGGCACCCCGGCCAAGCAGATGGCGCCCGAGGCCGTGGAAATGCTCAAACAGTACGAATGGCCGGGCAATGTCCGGGAACTCAAAAACCTGGTGGAGCGGCTGGACATAATGGCCGGGGATTCCATTGGGGTCAAAGACCTTCCTGCGCCTTACAACACAGCCGTCAGGCCACCGGCCACCCCGGCTGCGGAACTGTTTTCCTTTGACCGGCTCAGGGATGCACAGCAGGCCTTTGAAGAGGTATTTATAATGCAAAAACTCAAATCCCATGATTTTGACATCAACAAAACCGCAAAGTCCACGGGAGCAGACAAAACCCGGGTAAAAAAGATTCAGCAGAAAATCACCCGGCAGAAGGGACCTGAAAAATGAAAATCATTGCCGGAAAAAACAGGGGCAGAAACCTGTTTTCCCTCCCGGACCGCACCACACGGCCAACTTCAGGAAAGGTCCGGGAAGCCGTGTTCAACATCTGCGCCGGGCGTGTCCCCGGCGCCCGGGTGGCGGACCTGTTTGCCGGAACCGGGGCCTTTGGCCTGGAAGCCCTGAGCCGGGGGGCCGGGTATGCGGTATTTGTGGAATCCGAACGCAGGGCTGTGGCCACAATCGAAAAAAACGTGGCCGCCTGCCGGGCAGAGCAGCAGTCGCGGGTACTGTGCCGAAACATTTTGCAGGATCCGGGATTTTTGTCTTCAACCGGGCTTTTCTTCGACCTGGTGTTTCTGGATCCCCCATACAACGCCGGGGCCCTGGAGCCGGCCATAAAAAACCTGGCCGCCGGAGGTGTGCTGGCGCCGAAGGCGCTTGTGATCATCGAGCATGCGCCTGCAGATCCCCTTCCCGACAATCTTTTCGGCCTGCAATGCACAGATCAGCGCAAATACGGAAAAACCATTGTCAGCTTTTTGTCAAATATGGTAGCAAACGGGAAATCCGATACCGGACCATCTCCGGGGAAATGACCCCAAAAGCCTTGTTTCTCATCACGTTAAAGCACTCAGGACATTGATTATGGAAAAAATCGCCATCTACCCGGGATCATTTGACCCGGTCACCAACGGTCACCTGGATATCATTGAGCGGGGCCTGAAAATCTTTGACCGCCTCATTATCACCATACTGGAAAACCCGGCGAAAAAACTGCTTTTCTCCGTGGACGAGCGCATTGATCTGCTCACACGATCCCTTGCCGGGTTTTCAAACGTGGAAAGCGCCTCTTACGACGGCCTGCTGGTGGATTACGCCAAGCAGCGCAATGCGCATGCCATTTTGCGGGGCATGCGGGCGGTATCTGATTTTGAATACGAATTCCAGATGGCCCTGATGAACCGACGGCTCAACCGGGAGGTGCAGACCGTGTTTCTGATGACCGGATTGCGCTGGATTTTCACCAGTTCGTCGATTATCAAGGAAGCGGCCAAGTTCGGGGGCAATATCGAAAGCATGGTCCCGCCGGTGGTGCAGGAAAAACTGGAGCAGCGATTTCATTGTTTACTGGGGGGCGATTCCGAAGATTCAGATGAAACCGTGTGATGTCCCGAAGACCACCGGCTTGAGATCCGCTCCATGGCCACCACGGCCCCAAAGCCGGCTGCCATCAAAACCAGGGGGATCATCAGCTCGGAAAACTTTGGTTCCGGCCAGATATTTCTTTCCGTGATCACCATCAGCTTGCCGTGAATCTGCTCTGTGACCAGAGGTTCTTTCCAGGGCCAGATTTTTCGCATGGAGCCCAGCATCAGACCGGTCAAACCGGCGATGGCCAGATCGGGCCGGGTATCGAGCACGTATTTGAGCAGCCTGGCAAACCCGGCCAGCCCAACGGCGCATCCCGCGGCCAGAACTGCGAGCATTCCCAGGTTTGCCGGGACAAAGGGATTTTCCACCAGGCCCAGGACATATTCATACTTGCCGAGAATCAACAGGATAAACGCACCGCTCAACCCTGGCAAAATCATGGCGCAGACCGCCAGCATCCCGGACAAAAACACGAACCAAATGGTTTCAGGGGTTTGTGCCGGCACCAAGCCCACAACGTACCACGCAGCTGCCGTCCCGGCACAAAATCCAGCAGCCGGCCCTGCAGACCATGCAGCCACCCGGCGCCCCACAGCCCAGATCGAAGCGGCGATCAGGCCAAAAAAAAGACTCCAGGTGGGCACGGGATGATGGGCCAGCAGATAGTTCATCACCCGGGCCAGGCTGAACACCGCAATGCCGATACCGCAAAACAGGCTCAAAAGAAAGCGAAGATGGACCCCGGCCAAAGCGCCCTTGATATCCAAAACAAGCAGACGGTGTATGGCCCGGGCGTCAACGGATTTGACTGCCGCCAGCAGGTCCTGGTAAATGCCGGTGATCAGCGCAATGGTACCGCCCGACACCCCGGGCACGGTATCAGCCGCCCCCATGCATGCACCCTTGACCGCCAGGAAAACGGCAGCGCCTTTGGAACGGGGTCCCGGCGGGTCCATAAACACGGATTTCCAGGTTTTGGCGCGGGGACCTGAACTCAAGCGTCTCTCCACCCGTACTGGCCTACAAGCCGGACAAACCGGCATCCGCCCAGTTCGCTCTGATGCAGTCCCTGGTCTTCCTTGACAACCTTGATCATTTTCTGGGAAAGGGAAGAACCCACGGGAATCACCATGCGCCCACCCGTGGCCAGCTGGTCCACCAAGGGCTTGGGGATTTCAGGGGCACCGGCTGTGACCATGATGGCATCAAACGGGCTTTCTTCCCGCCAGCCGATGGTGCCGTCGGAATAACGGGCAATGATGTTGTAGTAACCAATTCCCTCAAACATTTTGCGGGCGCTTTCATACAGGGTCCGGTTGCGTTCAATGGTATAAACCCGGTAGGCGATTTCCGCCAGCACGGCCGCCTGGTAGCCTGAACCCGTTCCGATTTCCAGGACCCGGTCGTCCTGGTTGAGCTGCAGGGCTTCGGTCATCATGGCCACGATATAGGGCTGGGAAATGGTTTGCTGCTCGCCGATGGGCAGGGGATGATCATTGTAAGCCTGATCCATGAGGGCTTCGTTGACAAACAGGTGACGGGGCACCCGCCGCATGGCCGCAAGAGTCCCGGGATCGTTCACCCCACGGGTTTCGATCTGGTTTTTAACCATGGCTTCGCGCTGGCGCTGATATCGTCGGGAGTCACCTTCCATAATACATCGATAATTATCAATTTCCCCGGGCCCCGTCAAGCAGTTAAACCGGACCATCGGGAGCAAAGGGATAAAAAAGTCTTGTGATTTAAACTGCGCCGGCGTATTGCAAAGCCCCATACAAACACAAACCGGAAAAAGCGATAGACAAATGAAATGGATTCAAACCCGCGTAATATTTGAGTCGTCAGATCCCGAGTCTGCAGCCGCCATGATAACCGACATCTTCTGCGATCTGGGCCTGCAGGGCGTGATCGTGGAAAGCCCGGATGCAGACCCGGAACTGGACTGGGCCGACGATGCCCTGCCCCGGCCGCGGCAGAATGCAGTAATCGGCTTTTTCAGAGCAGATGATCAATTGGAACAAAACCGCCGTAAGCTGGAAGAGGCCCTTTGCCGGCTGCCGGCATCTGTTGCGGACGCATGCTCGACGCGTTACAGCGACGTGGATGAGCAGGACTGGGCCGAATCCTGGAAGGCCCATTTTCACCCGGTGCGCATCTCCGATCGCCTGGTGGTCAAGCCTTCCTGGCGGGATTTTCAAGCCGGCGGCGATGATATCGTCATTGAGCTGGATCCGGGAATGGCCTTTGGCGCGGGAACCCATCCCACAACAGCCCTGTGCATGCGCCTAATCGAAGCCCACCTGCGGCCAGGAGCCCGGGTGCTGGACGTGGGTACCGGTTCGGGGATTCTGCTGGTGACCGCGGCAAAACTGGGGGCAGCGCAGCTTGAAGGCATTGACTGCGATCCAGTGGCCGTGGATGTTGCCCAACAAAATCTGCTGGCAAACCGGGTCTGCAAAGACTGCTTTTGCCTGCGCACCGGGGATCTGGTGACAGACACCCGGGGCAGTTTTGACCTGGTGGTGGCCAACATCCTGACCCAGACCATCCTGCCCATGATCCCGGACATTCCGGTACTGCTCACCGGGGAAAAAATTTTTATCACCTCCGGGATTATCGAGGAAAAGCGGGACATGATTATTGGCGCTCTTCAACAACAGGGATTTACCATACTCGAAGTGCTCAATGAAGACGGCTGGGTGGCCATCGCCGCAAAACTGGCTTAAATCAGAGATTCGCAACCGCTTTTCAAAAATCCAGGCCGGAAACGATTTCGGAGGCCGGCACCAGCCGAACCTGGTTTTTGATCTCCGGCAATTTTTCAGTCAGGACCTTGTAGGTTTCCGGATAGGGGTGACCGATGCCCACGGCCTTCCCATTTTTACGGGCAACAGCCACCAGCCGGTCAAGCTGGCCGCGGATAAATTCGACCTCAGGGACATGATCAAGAAAAACGTCGCGCCTGGCAAAGGGCACCTGAAACAACCGGGCAGACGAACCAGACCGGCTGTCTGCTGCGGTGAGGCTGTCAATATAAAACAGCTTGTTTTTTTTGACAATCGATAAGATTTGATTCATCTGGGCCGAATCCGCACTCATTTTCGATCCCATGTGATTGTTAACTCCTGAAATATGGGGCACCGCATCAAGGTGGGATTTTAACAGCCCGATGCGTTCATCTGTTGTCATTCCGGTCAGCAAAGCCCCCGGACCCGGGTCCACCTCCGGATATTCCCTGGGCTCCATGGGCAGATGGAGCATGACCTGGCACCCCCTGTTATGCGCGCTTTGGGCAATTTCCCGCTGAAACGGACTTTGGGGCAGAATTGAATAGGTCAAAGGACAGTCAAGGGACAAAAAGTTTTCGGCCACATCCATTTCATAGCCCATATCATCAATGATAATGGCCACCATGGGCCGCCGGTCAGGGATTTGGACAGGCGGCGGCGCAACCGGGCCCGGCTCCGTTGCCGGAGCAGAAGCCGGCTCGGGGGGAAAGACTTCAAAATCCGGGGCCACACCCTCCTTGACCGTCTGGGGGTGGAGCACCTTGACCGGCTCCGGCGAACGTCGTGACGCCCGGGTGGACTCCACCGCAACGCCATCGGTTTGAGCCGGCCTGAGTTCAAACCGGTAATAGGCGGCAGTGGCCACCACCATGGCCACAATGGCCACAAAGACCAGAAGATCCCATTTCAGGCTCCTGGCCAGCGTTTTCTGTGCCTTCGAACTCCGGGTCCGGGTCTTTTTCTGACTGTCTGCGCCTGTTTTTTTCTTGCTGGCTGTCTTTTGCCTGCCAGCGGCTTTTTTTGTCCCTTTGCCGCTGCTGGATTTTTTTGCCGCACCTGATTTGGTTTTCCGGCTGGTGCTTTTTTTTTCCGTCATCTGGCTGAGCTGTTTCCTGTTTTCTCGATAACTGGGTTTTTGCTAAACGAATCTGGATCAATCGCCCATGGCGGAAAAGACCTCGTATCCCCGCAAAATTTCATAAGCCCGGTTGATCTGGGAATCGAGCATCAAAGCATCCGGACTCCGTTCACTGTGCTCGTATAAAGAATCGCGCAGGCGCATCAGTTTTTGCACATCGGTTTCATCCTCTGTTTGCCCTTCCCCGGCCTTTTCTCCGTCGCTCTCAGAAGGCCCGGGTTCCTGTCCGTCTTGTTCAAGCTCCATTTTCCCGGGAAGATGATTTTTCAGATCCCCTTCCTTGATCCGCCGGGCATCCAAACCCCCGGATTTCTCATCCAGCAGGCGGCGTTTGACCACCAGGTCCGGATGAATACCCTCGGCCTGGATGGAAATCCCCTTGGGGGTATAATAGCGGGCAACTGTGTATTTCAGCCCGTATCCGTTGCGAAGGGGCCGGACTGTCTGCACAGAGCCTTTTCCAAAGGAAGTGGTGCCCAGAACCAGGGCGCGGCCGTTGTCCTGCAGGGCCCCGGCCACGATTTCCGCAGCGCTTGCGCTGCCGCCGTTGATCAGGACCACAATGGGATAATCAGGCTCCTGGTTATCGTCTTCGGCCCTGTAGACGCTTTCTTCTTTTTGATCCCGCCCCCGGATGGAAACGATTCTGCCGTCGGCCAGAAACACATCAGACAGAGAAACCGCCTGGGTCAGCAGTCCACCCGGGTTGTCGCGCAAATCCAGAATCAGGCCCTTTAGCGGGTCTGCATTTTTCTCCAGGTCTGCCAGGGCCTTTTTGACCTCGTCGGTGGTGTTTTCCCGGAAATTGGTCACCCACAGGTATCCGTAGCCCGGCTGGAGTATGATATGGCGGACGCTGTCCATGGGAATCACGGCCCGGACCAGTGTAAATTCCAGAGGCTCGGGCTCGCCTTCGCGCACCACCGTGATCTGAAGTTCTGTGCCGGGCTCTCCCCGCATCTGCTTGACCGCCTCCCACAGCATCATGTCCTGGGTGGATTCGTCTTCCACCTTGATAATGACATCATTGGCCTGAATGCCGGCCTTGTAGGCAGGGGTGCCCTCAATGGGCGAGACAACTGTTAACCGGCCGTCTTCCTTGGTAATCACAATGCCGATCCCCCCGAAATCCCCCCGGGTTTCACTCTGGAGACTTTCAAAGGCTTCCGGCGGCATGAACGTGGAATGCGGATCCAGGCTTTCGACCATTCCGTGGATGGCCTCTTCGATAAGGTCCCGCGTATCCACCGGTTCCACGTAATTTTTCTCCAGTTCCTCGATCACGTCGGAAAACAGCTTCAGGCCCTCATAAGTATCTGCCTTTGAAAGCTCTCCGTGCACACTGGAGGCCAGAAAGAAAACAGCAGCCGCCAGAGCCAGCACAAACCCTTTTCGGACGGGAGATTTTTTTTGAGAATGCATTGCTCACTCCTTTATCCGTTATCTGACTGAATGGATGAATCGGTCCATTTGAGGGGATCCACCGGCTTTCCCTGATGGCGGACCTCAAAATAAAGCGCCGGACCGCCCCTGGAGCCGGTATCGCCCACCGTGGCAATCACCTGTCCGGTTTTGACGGTTTCCCCCTGAGCGCAGAAAAGATCACTGATGTGGGCATAGACCGTATGATAGTGTTGCCCGTGAGATAAAATCACCACCTGGCCGTATCCCCTGAGCCAGTCGGCATACGCCACTTTTCCTTCAAAAACGGCCCGTACGGGTGCTCCCCGGGCCGAACTCAACTCCAACCCATTGGAATAATTCATAACTCCTGAATCCGAAGTTACGGTTTTTCCGAATTTTGAGGTAATCTTACCCTGAACCGGCATCTTTAGCAAGCCCCGATGAGAAGCAAAATCCCCGTCATCCGACTCGTTTTCCGTTTTCAGGGCCGATATGGTTTTTTCCAGCCGCGCAGCCGCATCCCGCAGAGATTCAAGGGTTTGCTGCCGCCCGGATTTCCGGTTTTCCAAAGAGGCGAGCATCTGCTGCCGCTGGTTGCGCTTTTGGGCCAGTCGCGTGAGCGTCTCTTCGTATTCAAAAACCACCTGCTCCTGTTTTTTCCGCTCATGGCGCAAACCGGCAAGCACGTTGTCCAGTTGGTGTTTTTGTTCCCGCATCTGCTGCAGCACAGCTTCATCATGGCCCACCACCCGCTCTATGGCCGCCTTTCGTAAAAATAACTGGCTTGCGGATTCCGCGGTTGCCAAAAGATTCATCCGCCCCAGGCGGCAAAGCTTATACAAGGCAACGATACGCTCATTGGCATGGGTCTTTCGCCGCTCCAGTTCCCGCCGCAGTTCCCGGGCCTCATTTTCAAGCATGCGGATCCTGGCGCCGGTTTCTTCAGCCTTCTTCATCAGGGACTGCAGCTTCTGCCGATTTTGGGCGGCCTCCCGGTCCAGGGTGGCCAGGTCTTTTGTCAGCACGCTTTTTTTTTGGGAAACCGCCTTTAGCTCCTTTTGCTTTTCCCGGATACGGCGCTCGATTTCCCGTGCCCGGGCCATGGCCAGTTCCAGATCCTTATCTGTTTGATCCGTGACCCGGTGCTCGGTGAATCTTTCCACGTATCCGGCATGGTCGTAAATATAGCCGAGGTTTTCACCGGCTGCCACCTGCAGCCAATCCCCTTTTTCCATGAGCACGCGCACTCGCTCATTTTTTTTCAGCACCCGGATGATCCGGGCGTTTGTGTCCGGAGCCGCGCGCACGTTTAACCTGTCGGCCTGCACAACCGCATACTGCTGCAGGCGGGTGCCGTATGCCGGGGCCGAGGCAAAAACCACCGCCAGGCAGAGCACAATCAGACTTAAATGCGAAGGAATCGACGGACGGTAAACCAGCATCCTACCCACCCCACAAACATGCTCGCCATAAGAATCATGAGAATCCATCCCAGGGAAAGAAAACGAATCTGAAACACCGGCAGAAGGCCTCCGGGGGAAACCCGGGGTATCACCGACAAAAAGGCCGCATACAAAAGCCCCAGTCCCGCCACAGCCCCGCAGAGCCCCAGCAATATTGACTCCAGATAAAGAGGGTATTTCACAAATGTCTCATCCGCACCAATGATCCGGGTGATCTCGATTTCCTCCTGGCGGGAATAAAGAATCAGCCGGAACGTATTGGCCCCGATAAACATGATGGCCACAATCACCAGGACCGCCATCACGGCTGCGGTCATGCGGAACAGGTTGTAAACCCCGTAAAACCGGTGAAGCCAGTTGCGACCGTACTCGACGTCTGCAACTTCGGCCCTGGCGGAAACGGATTTGGCAAGGGCATCAAAGGCATCAGCACCTGTAAGACCCTGTTCCGGTCGGATTTCCAGGGCATCTGGCAAGGGGTTTTCCGAAAGATCGGCCAACAGATCGGTCTGCCCGCCAATCTGCTCCTTGAGCCATTCAAGGCCCTCTTTTCCGGAAACATGGGATACCGAGGCCACCTCCGGTTTTTGCTCCAGCTCACCGGCCAGGGCCAGCGCCTGCTGCCCGGAAATATCGGATTTAAGATAGGCGGTGATACGCACTCCCTGCTGCCAGGCGTCCATGAGCTCGCCGGCATTGACCAGAAACAAGCCAAATGCGCTGACAATGAATACGGACAGGGAAACGGTGAGAAAACAGGTGCCGTGAAGAAAGCGGTGGCGGACAAAATCGGCCGCAGCCCGGCGAAACATATCCATCATGGACACACCCCGTCGGCATTCCCGGCAGCATCGTCCACCTGCCGCCCGCCTTGCAGACGGATCACCCGGGTGTCAAACCGGGAAATCAGCTCCCGGTCATGGGTGGTGATCAGCACCGTGGCCCCCCGGGAATGGGCGGCACACAAAAGCCGCAGCACCCTTTCGGCCGCATCCGGATCCAGGCTCGCGGTGGGCTCGTCAGCCAGGATGATCTTCGGCTTGCCCACCATGGCCCGGGCCACGGCCGCCCGCTGCTTTTCCCCCCCGGACAGGGTCGGGGGATAGGCCTTTGCCTGGTCGGCCAGCCCCACCAGTTCCAGCAGGTCCCCGACACGACGGCGTATCTCGGTGCGGGATTTAAACCCGGCCGCCTCCATGACCAGGGCCACGTTCTGGAAAACATTGAGATGGGCAATCAGCTTGAAATCCTGGAAAATCACCCCGATTTTGCGGCGCAGCACCGGGATCTGCCGGCGATGCATACGGGTGAGATTCATGCCGTCAACAATGGCATATCCGCTGCTCATGCGCTCTCCCATGTACAACAGCTTGATCAGAGTGGATTTGCCCGCACCGCTGGGGCCGGTGATAAACAAAAACTCGTTTGTCTCCACGTCAAAGCTCAAATCGTGTAAGGCCCAGCTGTCTCCAAAATGCTTGGAAACCTGGTAGAAGCGGATAATCCGGTTGTCCAGGGGGTCTGTTGGAGTCATGGTTTATATTGACGAAAGGCCTGTTTCCTGTTATTGCTCAATTCAATCGTGCAGGGAGGGCTGCTCCGGTTTTTCCTGACACACCCCCACTGACGCTTATTTGATACGGCTTCTTCCAATCAGTGGGGGATATTTTTATCGGAATTCGCACATGAAATCAACTCTTTCTCCCGGCCGGGAAACCCGAAAACCTCGCAAACCATATGATAACAGCCCAAAAGCCCGGAAAGCAGGCGCCGCTTATGAAAAACGAACTTATTGACCTTTTGTGCAAAAAATCATTTCAATTCTCCGAAGAGCCGGTTTTCAAGCTGGCCTCAGGGCAAACGAGCCATTATTACATCAATTGCAAACCTGTCACGCTCAGCTCCCGGGGGCTTTATCTCATCGGGCACCTTGTGTTTGACGCCTTAAAAGACCGCTCCATTGAAGCGGTGGGCGGCATGACATTCGGCGCAGACCCCATTGCCGTGGCCGCATCCCTGATCTCGGAAACCCGGGGCGCTCCGTTTGCGGCCTTTTCCATCCGAAAAACCCAAAAGGACCACGGCATTGTCAAATGGATTGAGGGGGATCTGTCGGCCGGACAGCGGGTGGCAATTGTTGAGGACGTGGCCACCACAGGCGGATCATCGCTGAAGGCCATAGAAAGGGCGCGCAGCGAAGGGCTTTTCGTGGATTGCGTGGTAATGCTGGTCGACCGCGAGGAAGGGGGAGCGGAAAATATCCAAAAAACCGTGCCCGAGGTCCGCTCCATTGTCACCCGCGCCGAACTGCTGGCCGCCTACCGGGGCGGCCAGTAAGCCGCGCACGCGTCATCGGATTCCCAGACATGGACCCGGGAGACAAAAATCCCTTCTCCGGGCTCAATACGCTCGGTAAAGGCATCGGCAATGTAGCGGGCAATGGTTTCGGAAGAGGGATTGGCATCGGCAAAGGCCGGCAGCTCGTTTAAAAACTTGTGATCCAGGCTGTCAATGATTGCCCCGAGGCGTTTTTTGATGATACCAAAATCCATTAACACCCCGGAATCCTGCAATTTTTCCCCTGCTACAAAAAGCTCCACCTTCCAATTGTGGCCATGGAGGTTTTCGCATTTTTCCGTGACCATCTTCAACTGGTGAGCGGCGGCAAACCGGTTGACCACTTTGAGTTCGTACATCTGAGCAATTCCTTTTGTCAGGACTTGATGGCGCCGTAAAAAATTCAATATCTGCGTTACACGCAATTTTTCAGAATTTCACGTACGGATAAGTACTCTGCATTCTTCGAAATTGCACAAGCCTTGATCTTGAACTGTTTACGGCGCCATCTGAAATCAGATTTTTTATGATGCCATCAGGACTTGGCGGCTTTGGCTGATTTTGCCGACTTTGCAGACTTTGCCGACCCGCCTCCGGTTTTGGTGAAAATCCGCTTGATCCGGGATGTCAGTTTTTCAGATTCCAGCTCAAGATACTCGTGCATGAGCTCTTCCTGACGCTTGCTCATGTTTCTGGGAGATTTAAGGATCACCTCCACGATCTGATCGCCGGGCAGGCCCGTGCGCAGAGACGGGATCCCGTAGTTGGTAAGGCTGATGGTGTCCCCGTACTGGGTGCCTTTTGGCACCTGGATGGTTTCTTCGCCCGTGAGCGTGGGCACCACGATTTCATCTCCCAGGGCCGCCTGAACAAAGGAAAGCTCCACCTTGCAGACAACGTCGTTTTCCCGGCGCTCAAAAGTTTCATGGGGCTTGACATGGATGAACACGTACAGGTCCCCGGGAGGACCGCCGTTGACCCCGGGCTCGCCTTCTCCGGCAAGCCGCAGCCGGGAGTCGCTGTCCACGCCGGCCGGTATTTTCAATTCCACTTTTTTGCGTGCCACCACCTGTTTCTGCCCCTGACATTTGGGGCACGGATCGGTGATAATGGTTCCCTGGCCCCGGCACCTGGGACAAACACTTTTAACGGAAAAAAAGCCCTGGCTGCGCACGAATTGTCCGGTTCCCCGGCACTGATCACAGGTGCGGGCCTCGGTGCCGGGCTTGGCGCCGGAGCCATGGCATTCGTCGCAAACCACCATTTTTTCCAGGTCCAGCTCGGTTTCCCTGCCAAAGGCCGCGTCATTAAAATCAATTTTCAAGTCATATCGCAGATCTGAGCCCCGCCTGGCACGGGTTTGTCCACCGCGGCCACCGGAGCGGAATCCGAAAAAGTCCTCGAAAATATCGCCAAAACTGGAAAAAATATCTTCAAAATCACGAAATCCGCCGGCCTGGCCGCCTCTGCCGCCGTTTTCAAATGCCTGGTGGCCGAACTGGTCATAAAGCTGCCGCTTTTCCGGATTGGAAAGCACCTCATAGGCTTCTGCAGCTTCCTTGAATCGTTCTTCAGCCTCTTGATCACCGGGATTGCGATCCGGATGATACTTCAGGGCAATTTTGCGGTATTTGGTTTTTAATTCAGCGGAATCAACGTTTCTGTCAACGCCGAGAACCTCGTAATAGTCCCGTTTTTCACTCATATCTGGTTAACCGGTTTTCTGTTGTTGGTTTTGTCGCCCGCTGGTGCGGTGCAACGAATTTCTTACCCAATTTCGCTGAAACAAAGCAAGGCTTTTGAAACCTGTACATGTTGTGCTATGGAAAGTATCAAGCCAAAGGCGGCACAATAAATACATCAGGATGTTAACAACAGGACAATAATGCATCAAATGGAATTGTCAATGAGCAAAAATAATCCTCCCGGCTTTGTCAAAAGCATGTTTGGCGCCATTGCGCCTTATTACGATTTTTTAAACCGGCTGCTGAGCATTCGGCAGGATGTCTATTGGCGGCGGCGCCTTGTGGCGGCCATGGATCTTGGCCAAAACGCAAGGGTCCTGGATGCGGCCTGCGGCACCGGGGACGTGATGCTTGAAATATGGCGCCAGAAACCCGGGGCCCGGGTTTGCGGTATTGATTTTTCAACGGAAATGCTGGGCATTGCCGCCCGGAAGATCAGGCAGGCGGCCAGAAACCCAGAGGGGCGGCTGCTGGCTGCAGACATCCTGCACCCGCCGTTTGCACAGCAAAGCTTTGACGGTATCTCCATAGCATTCGGCATCAGAAACATCACCCGGCGGGACCTGGCCCTGGAGCATTTTTTCAGACTGCTGCGGCCCGGCGGGATGATGGCCGTACTTGAACTGTCCACACCCCGTGCCGGGATACTGAGGGACTTGTACCTTCTTTACTTCAAAAAAATCCTGCCGGCCGTGGGGGGTCTTTTTTCCCAAAACATGCGGGCTTACCAGTATCTGCCCGAGTCCGTGCTCAACTTCCCCCGGCCGCGGGCTTTTGCCGGGCTCATGGAAAGCGCCGGGTTCGAAAATGTGGGCTGGAAGGGGCTGTCCGCCGGTATTGCCACCCTCTACACCGGGCGGAGGCCGGCCTGAAACAGGCGTTGCCTTTATTCACAGGTAAACGGATAAAAATGATAAAAGCAATACCCCCCAGGATCCGACCAGGCGGCCTCGGTATCCGCCATGCACTGCCCGATCATCTGCCGGGAGGTTTCCTCGTAATCCGGCCGGCTTTCCTCTTTTTTCTTGCAGGCCATGCAGATGGGTGCATGGGTGTATACTGAAAGAATACGCCGGTCAGCTGCGCCAAGGGCGCTATTGCACCGGGTGCAGGAAACCGCGCAGGACAAATCCTTTTCCCATTGTTCCGTCATCACCATACCCCTTAATCTGTTATGGTTTTCAAAAGGCTTTTTGCGTTTTCAGACTCCCGGTTTTCGCCGGCTCTCCGTGGCCGCGCCAACGGCTGCTAAAACCGGTATTTTTCCTGCAAATCCCGCAATTGGCGGATATACCGCTGCTGAAAAATCAGGTTCTCCTGTGCCACAACATCATTTAACACCAGCTTGATATGCGGCCGGATGTCAATACCGTGGCGGTTTAAGCCCTTCTCATTGGCCAGGTCAAGGATCAGCACGGAGTAGTACCGAATCAAAGTCCGCACCACGGGATGCCGGCGCATCAGATAGCTCTTGCCCGAGAGGGTATGAAGGAAAAATCCGGCATAACGATACAGGCTTTCCTCAGAAATACAGTCCTTTGAACTCTGCCTGCAGCACTGCTTATAGACGTAGTAATCGTAAAAATCGGCCATTGCCGGCTCCACCACGTCCTTTTCCGACTGCAGAATTTCCAGGACCAGTTCCACGCGCTGTTTGTTCAGGGTGCGGAAAAAATGGGCCTGATTGCGCATCAGGCTCACCAGGTCCCGGGTTTCATCATTGATCAAAGGCGGTTTGGCAATCAGGTCCGCCAGGATTTGTTCAAAGACGTCATAGGATTTCTTTTTCTGCCCGGAGTCCCTGGATCCGACATCCCGCTTTTTGTCCAGATAAGCAAAAAAAGCCTCGATTTTGCGCTCAAGCCGGCGGCAGGAGGTACTCCGGGATTCCATACCGGGACTATCACTCAACACCGGCTCCCCGAAGACTTCCCGCATCCGGGACTCAGAGAGTTCTTCGGATTTGCGACCGCCGGATTTTTCCTCCAGCCAGTCCAGCACCTGTTTCTGTTCAATCTGCTCCCGCTTTTGCTCCTGTTTTTGCCGTTCCTGCAGGACAGCGGAATCCACCCGGTCTTCATGCCACTGCATGAACCGATGCCATCCCAAAAACGCCAGAACCCCCAGCAAAACAAAAATAACAACCACGACGACAATCCTGTGCATTCTGGAATTGAAACTCAGGTTTCCCATAAGGGTGCATCCCTTTTCCGGCAGGTTGGGGTTTGCTTTCAGCGCCCGGCATCTGCGCCCGAAAATGATTCAACAATTTCCGGCAACAATATATGATAAAACTAGAGCTTTTTTGGCTCATCGTCAAAGGTGATTTTGCCGTTTTTCGGAATCTGTATTGGGTCCGGGAAGAAACAGTGCGCGTTTTTAATTTTTTGCCGGAAATTTCTGTTGCTCATCAGGCGCCTCGGCCAGGGCCAGTTTTGATGAATCGGCAAGAGAAGCATAGAGGTTTTCCAGGTGCCCCTTGGTAGCCAGAAATCTTTGCATTTCATCGCCTTCCAGGCCGCGGCCCGGCGGAGCTTTCAGAGTGGAGGGATTAATGCTTTTGCCGGCATGGCGGATTTCATAATGCAGGTGCGGTCCGGTGGATCTGCCGGTGGAGCCGACATAGCCGATGATCTCTCCCTGCTTGACCCGTTTGCCGGATTGAAGACCCTCGGCATGCCTGCTCATGTGGGCATACACGGTTTCATAGTTATTGGGATGCCGGATATGCACATAGTTGCCGTAAGAGCCCCGGGGCCCGGCATAGGTGACAACCCCGTCGCCCCCTGCCATGATGGGCGTACCCTTCGGGGCGGCAAAATCCAGACCCTTGTGCATCCTATTGTATCCGAGAATCGGGTGCCTGCGCATGCCGTATCCGGAACTGATAGCAGCACCGTCAATGGGGGTGACCATCAATGCCTTGCGCACACTGTTGCCCTCAGAATCAAAAAACCGGGCATTTCCGTCCTGTGTTTCATGCCTGTATACCCGAAGGGTCCTGCCATTGGTCCGAATGGCGGCGTACAGAATATCTCCGGCTTCAACCCGCCGGCCTTCGGGAGTGGTTTTTTCCTCGTATAAAATTTCAACCCGGTCTCCGGAATGCAGGTCGCGCTGAAAATCCACATCATAGGAATAAACCCGTATCAGTTTCATTAATACCGAAATGGGCAGCCCCTGATCCCGGGCCGCCTGGTAAAGGCTGGAGCTGACCTCTGCAGCAAACCGGGCCGGACGTTTCTGCAATTGACGTTCCACCCTGCGGGCTTTGAAACAGTGGTCATTGCCGCGCATGACCTCAACCCTGGTTTTGGCATCCAGTGAAAGCGTTAACACCTGCAGCATGTCGCTTCCCTGGGGGCCCCGGACAAAACCCATGGACAGTTCCTGGCCCTGGCGCAATTGTGCCGGATTAAAAACCGGCCGCATGGCCTGGGTCAAATCATAAGCCTCCCGGCGGCCCAGGCCCTTTTTACACAAGATTTGATAAAGCGTATCACCGGCCGCAACCCTGACCCTGGTTTCCTCAAGAGTGGATCCAAAATCCTGGTCCCATATCTGCCTGGCGCCGGGATGATTTTCCATGACTGAGGGAGCCTTTGCATCTGTCGCCTCTGTTACAACTCCAGTATCTGTTGTCACGGGCCGGAGCAATGCTTTGTTCGGGTTGCGATCCGGGAAGGCGTCACAATCGGAGATTCCGGGCAGAGATGCGGAATTGTCCCGGAGCACCAGGGATGCGCACAACAGCAGGGCAATGACAAACAATCCACCAGCGGCTTTTTTTGTCGTTTTTTTCCGGGCCCGGGACCTGTCCAGACACCGAATACAGCGCCGATAATGATAAGGCGTATAAATCATACCGTTTTTCCTGTTGCCATCCAGTTTCTGCGGCTGCACCGGCAACTGTCCGGTACATATTATCTCAGAACAGTATATCGATTTTTCAAGAAAAATTCAACACCGGATTAAAACCACAGGCCGGAGAGCAGTCGTTCTGTTTGGCGCGATCTTTATGCTTTGCCCGTCCGTCTGTATAGACGATTTCATCAAACCGCTAATTCTTTACAAGTGTATACAAAATTGCTATATGATTCAATCTTTGAAAATTGTTTAAAAACAGAGATACTTTGTTCTGCACTGCAAGGGACGGCCCGTCCGGTCCTGATTAACGGAAAGGAGTTTTTGTATGGCAAAAAAAATTGCGTTGGTTTGCGATTCCACCGCTGACTTCCCCCCGGGGATGGCGGAACAGCTGGGCTTAAATATTTTGCCGGTCCACATATTTGTAAACGGCAAGGATCACCTCCACGGCAAAACCATCAGCAACGCTGAGGTGCTGAAAAACCTGCGGAAAAAAAAAGAAGTCTACACCACCCCGTTTTATCCTTTTGAATGCACGCAGTTATACGACCGCCTGCTGCAGAAATACGACGAGGTGGTCTCTTTTCACCTGTCCAAACACATTTCCGGAAACTACAAAAGCGCCTGTGCAGCCCGGCAGTTTATGGGCGAAAAAGAAGCCGGCAAGGTCCACATTCTGGACCTGGAAAATGTGGCTGTCAGCCTTGCGCTTGTGGTTAAAAAGGCAGCAGAACTTCTCCGAAACGGAACATCTCCGGCCTCCTTGGAAAAAACCCTGGAACCTTACAAGAAAAATGCTTTTTTGAGCTTTACTGTGGACAATCTGGTCTGGCTGAAAAAAGGCGGGCGGGTTAATGCATTTGACGCATTTGTGGGCAATATGCTCGATTTCAAGCCCATCATTGAACTCAAGGAAGGCCGGCTGAGTCCAATTGACCGCCACCGGGGCAAAAAGCCCGCTTTAAAGCGTCTGGTTTCAATGGCCGAGGAAGCTTTCAACCGGTTTAACGGAAAATGTGAAATCTTGATGGGCTATGCCGGCAACCTTGAGGAGGTTATGGTCACCCGGGAAAAGCTGGCCGCAGCCGTGGGCAAGCCGGCTGACAGCATCCCCATGGCGGAAGCCGGTGCCACGATATCAGTGCACACCGGTCCCGGCAGTGCCTTTGTTTCCCTGCTGCCCAGCCAGACATGAAAGGTTTTGACATTGCCGGCAGGACCGGCTATAAACGGTGCAACATCTGCGACTGAAGTCGTTTAACAGGGCTTGCAGGCTCTTTTTTTCCATTTCTTTCAGAATGCATTTGGATTTTGCCGTTTAAGCAAAATTCACGTGCCGCCTACAAAGCCACGAAGGCTCTTGCTTTACAATAAAGCGCCTTTGTGGCTTTTTTTGATTCCAAACCAAGGAAAGGAAAACACCCCATGCGCAAACGGTTTTCAACCCTGGCCGCACTGACGGCAGCAGTTGTCATCCTTGCAGCGGTACCCGGGCAAGCCCATTTTGGTGCGATTATTCCCGCAGATGACATTGTCACCCAACACCATGAGGGCGACCTGGCCCTGGAAATCAAATTCCTCCACCCCATGGAGATGCACTATATGGAAATGGAAAAACCCGAAACCTTCGGGGTGATGCACAAGGGCAAAAAAACAGATCTCACAGAGCGCCTGAAACCGGCAGGCCGCAAAAGCCCGGGTCAGGAAAAAAACGATACCTTCTGGAAAGCCGTCTACCCGATCCGGCGGCCCGGGGATTATACATTTTACTTCGAGCCCAAAGCCTACTGGGAGCCGGCAGAGGATCTGTTTATCAAGCATTACACCAAGGTCTGCGTAAACGCCTACGCACTGGAGCAGGGCTGGGACCAGCCCGTGGGCCTGGAAACCGAAATCGTGCCCCTGACCCGGCCCTACGGCCTGTGGACGGGCAACGTATTTACCGGCCGGGTGCTGGTAAACGACCAGCCAGCAGCAAACGCTGAAGTGGAGGTTGAATATCTCAACGAATCCGCCGAACACAGCGGGTATATCGATGCACCTTTTTCGCCCTATGTCACCCAGGTTGTCCGTGCCGATGCAGCCGGAATTTTCACATATGCCATGCCCAAAGCCGGTTGGTGGGGCTTTTCCGCCCTGTCTGAAGCCGACTGGACCCTGGCGCATGAGGGAGAGGAAAAAAACGTGGAAATCGGCGCCGTATACTGGGTCCGGACCCGGGACATAAAATAACACACGAAAACGGAGGCAATGATGAAGACCCGAACATATTTTCTTGCAGCGTCCGCAGCGGCTTTGCTTTTGTTTGCCGCAAGCGCATCCGCCCACAAGGTCAGCGTGTTTGCCTATGCAGACAGCGGAAAAATCTACACGGAAAGCTATTTTCAAAACGGAGATCCGGTTGCAAACGGCGGCCTGAAAGTATATGACAGCAGCGACAACCTGGTGGCCGAAGGCGTGACCGACAACCAGGGCCTTTTTGTGTTTGAAATCCCCAGGGTCGATGATTTCAGGATTGTCATTGACGCCGGCATGGGACATAAAAGCAGCTTTACCCTGAAAAAATCCAGGGTGGAAGCCGAAATAAAATCCGGGGGACAGCCATGATG
Organism: Desulfosalsimonas propionicica; assembly: GCF_013761005.1. NCBI lineage: Bacteria > Pseudomonadati > Thermodesulfobacteriota > Desulfobacteria > Desulfobacterales > Desulfosalsimonadaceae > Desulfosalsimonas > Desulfosalsimonas propionicica. The sequence continues at coordinate 449,752 of NZ_JACDUS010000001.1, read as the reverse complement.
CGAACCAGCGCGATTATTTTCGGGCTCCTTGTATTGCTCGCGGCAGCACCGGGCCCGACCTGTGCCCAAAGCCCGCAGAAAACCGATAAAAAGGCGGTTGTCGAGCTTTTAGAGGAACAAAACCGCCAATTGTCCCAAGAGATCCGGCAGGTCCGCCGGGAGATTGCCGCCCTTGGCGCCCGGATGGATGAACCCGGCATCCGGGAGGTGTTTGCCGGCATCGGCTACATCCTGGGTCTGTTCGGAGCCGCGGCCCTGGCGGCTGCGCGACGGAAAGGATAGATCATGCACATTTCTGACGGGGTTCTTCCGGTTTCTGTAAGTCTGGGCGGATATGCGGTATCCGCCGCCCTGGCCGCCTGGAGTGCGCGCCGTACCACAAGCGATCAGCTTCCCAAGGTAGCGGTGGTGACTTCCGCGTTTTTCGTGGCCTCCCTGGTGCACATTCCCCTGGGGCCCACAAGCGCCCACCTGCTCCTGCCCGGGCTGGCCGGGGCCCTGCTGGGCCCTGTTGCCTTTGTTGCAATAGGGCTGGGCCTGCTTTTGCAATGCCTGCTGTTTCAGTTCGGGGGACTGACGGCCCTGGGTGCCAATGCCCTGATGATGGGGCTGCCGGCCATTGCCTGCGGATGGCTGTTTCAGGCGCTAAAAGGCAACACCCATCTGAGACACGCGGCTGCCGGAGCCGCTGCCGGGGCAATGGGTACGGCCATGGCCGCCATTTTTCTGGCCGGCCTGCTGGCCGCGGGAGGCGAGGATTTTTTCGGCGTGGCAAAAATTGCCATGGCGGCCCATGTGCCGGTCATTTTTATTGAAGGGGCGGTCAGCGCCCTTACCATCGGATTTCTTTTCCGGGTAAAACCGGAACTGCTGGAAAAGGGGCTTGTGACATCCAAAAAAGAATTTCATGGCTGAAACCATACATCATATCCCTTTTTGGTATCTGCCCCTGCTGGTGATCCTGCCCATAGCCGCCCTTTGGGCCGGTGTGGCGGGCTTGCGCAAAGCCGCCCGGAGAAAAACCGCCCCAAACAGGGATCCGGACTGGTCCGTGCCGCCCCTGGCAGATGAAAAACAGGGAAGGTCTTTTCTGCACAAATGGGACGTGCGCTGCAAGATCGTCACCATCGTGGTTTTTAGTTTTGTGGTGGCCTCCCTCGGCCACCTTGCTGCGGCATTGGCGGCAGTGGCCCTATCCCTCTCCGTGGCGGTGATGATAAAGGTTCCGGCTGCCCGGCTGATGCTGCGTTTGCTGGCGCTTGCGGGTTTTCTGGGCATGCTGCTGGTGGTGATGCCGTTTACCGTGCCGGCACATCCCGGCGACACCCTGGTGATGTTCGGCGGTGTGGAGTGGCTGACCCTTAATTTCCGGGGTCTGTTACTTGCAGCAACCATCGCCGCCAGGGCTGTTGCCATTGCCATGCTCATGGAGCCCCTGCTGTCAACCGCGCCATTGCCGGTTACCCTCCACGGGCTCTGCCGGCTCGGCGTGCCGGAGATGGCAGCCCAGATGGTGCTGTTGAGCAACCGCTACGTTCACGTGTTCAGCCATGAAGCCCGGCGCATGTCAGCGGGCATGCAGTTACGGGGCTTTCGCAAACGAACAGACACTGCAACCCTGCGCACTGTGGCCAATTTTTTAGGAATGCTGTTTGTGCGCAGTTTTGAACGCACCGAACGGGTGTTTGACGCCATGCGCGCCAGGGGCTATCAGGGCCGGTTCCCGGAACCCGTAAAGCTGCGCCTGCGCGCATCCGATCTGTTGATCTGCCTTGCCTGGCTGGCTGCTGCCGCAGCGCTGATGGTCTGGGACCGGATCATATTATAGGGGTACGGATGCATGAAACCCATGAAATAAGAGAACCCCGGCCAGCCGCAGGCCCTTTGCTGTTTAAGGTCTGTGGTCTGTCCTATCAGTATCCCGACGGTACAGCGGCATTGTCCGGGATCAGCGCGGAAATCCGCCCGGGCGAACGCGTTGCACTGGCGGGGCAGAACGGTTCTGGAAAAACAACCCTGATAAAGCTGCTTTCAGGGCTTCTTGACCCTGCCGGCGGGCAAGTTTGGTACAGGGACAAGCCCCTTGCAGGAGAAAACCTGGACCGCGCCCGGCTGGAAATCGGGGTGCTGTTTCAGGATCCGGATGATCAGCTTTTCATGCACACGATAATCGAAGATGCGGCCTTCGGGCCCCGGCAGCAAGGCCTTTCTGAAAAGGATGCACACACGGCAGCCAGCCGGGCCCTTGACCGGGTGGGGCTTTTGCACCTGGCCTACAAGGCGCCCCATAACCTGAGTTTTGGCCAGAAAAAGCGCGCCGCCCTGGCCGGCCTTCTGGCCATGGACCCCGAAGTGCTGCTGCTCGATGAACCCACCGCCAACCTGGATCCCGGCCAGGAACAGGTATTTCTGGACCTGCTCAAAGATTTTTCCGGGACCCTGATCTGCATCAGCCATGATCTGATCTTTTTATACGAACTCTGCCAGCGGGCCATCATCCTGGACCACGGGAGGGTGCAGCACAACTATACCATGCGCGAGCTGGTCTCACAGCGCCAGACCCTGCGCGAACACGGCCTGGATTTTTCCTTCCGCATGGTGGTTGCACCTGAAAATCCCGATGCCGGCCCGGAGGATGCCAGCTGCAGGCCCCGGCCGGTTTCGGCAAAAGACCCGGGCCGCGGGCTGGTGCAGCTGCACAACTATTGCTACCGCTATCCCGACGGCACCCCCGCCCTGCAGGGCATTGACCTGCTGATCTGCAAAGGCGAGCGCATCTCTGTTGTGGGTGAAAACGGCGCGGGCAAAAGCACCCTTCTGTCTTGTCTCACGGGCCTGTGCCAGGGCCGGGGCGGGTATCTCTACGACGGAGAACCGGTCACGGGGCAAACAAGAAAACGCATGTGGCGCAAAATCGGCATGGTCTTCCAGGATTGTGCAGATCAGCTTTTCTGCGCAAGTGTCAGAGAGGAAGTGTCATTCGGCCTGCGCCAGCTTGGCTGCAGCCGGGCCGAAACTGCGGCCCGGGTCAAAGAGGCCCTTTCCCTGGTCCGCCTGGAAGGTTTTGAAGACCGGGTGCCCCTGCACCTGTCGGGTGGAGAACGCCGGCGACTGGCCCTGGCCTGCATTCTGGTCATGGAGCCGGAACTGCTGATTTTAGACGAGCCCACAGCAGGCCTTGACCCCCAAGGGGAACAACTGCTGCTCGACATTCTGCAAAAACTCCACACAACCCTTTTGCTTGTGAGCCACGACATCTTCTTTATCCAACAGCTCACACGCCGGACCCTGGTGATGCACCAGGGCAGAATCATGGAAGACCTGCCCATGCAGGCCTTCATGGAAGACCAAAAGCTCGGGGATTTAAACGGATTGTCCTACATGTACAAGCTCAGGTGCACCAGAGATATCCAGGCCCTGCAGCACGAACATGAGCACAGCCACGAACATCAGCACCTGCATACCCACCCTCACCGGCACGGAGACATGGTGCACGAACATCTCCACGAGCACACCCACACCCATGCCCACCGATTTGCCCACGCCCATCCGGGCCGGGACCAAAGCCACGATCACGCCCCGCGCCGCTACCATGAACACGATCATGCCGACCACGACGCCCAACCCCATGAACACATGCACGAAAAAACGAATGAAACGGCCTGAAGACCGCCCATTCAATTTCGCTTGATCAAGCACTGATGCACCCGTAAAAAGTCTGATTCTAGATGGCGGCGTAAAAGTTCAAAATCAAGGCTTGCACAATTTCGAAGAATGCAGTGCACTTAGCCGTACGTGAAATTCTGAGAAATTGCGAGTAACGCAGATATTGGACTTTTACGGCGCCATCAAGCACACATGATCATCGATGTTATCTGTTGGTCGTCAAAGCCCTTCAGGGCAATGGCCCCCGAGCGGCAGGAAGCCGCGCACAATCCGCAGCCCTTGCACAGAGCGGATTCAATTTCAGCCTTGTCGGTTTTTTCACTGAACCTGGGGGCGGAATAGGGGCATACGGACACACAGACCCCGCAGCTGCTGCAAAGCCGGGGATTAACGTGAGCCACGGTGCCGCTTACCGGAATGGATCCGGCTGAAAGAAGCGTTACCGCCCTTGCGGCTGCAGCCTGGGCCTGTGCGATTGATTCGTCCACAGGTTTGGGGCCGTGGGCCAGACCGCACAGAAAGACCCCGTCTGTGGCAAAATCCACGGGCCTTAATTTCAGGTGAGCCTCAACGTAAAAGCCGTCATCATTTTGGGTCACCTTGAAAAATCCGGCCAGGGGATCGTTTTTCTCCCGTACTATTGCAGCGGCAAGAACAAGCATATCCGGGGAAAGTACCATTTTGCGCCTTAATACAAAATCTGTGAAACTTACCTCAAGGCAGCCCTTTTCATTGGTAACATCTAAGCCTTTGTCAAAATTGTAACGAAGAAACCTGATCCCTTTTTGCCTTGCTTCCCTGTAGAGATCCTCTCTTAATCCATAGGGGCGCATATCCCTGTAGACGATAAAAATTTCGGTGTCGGGTTTGTTTTCTTTGAGCTCAATGGCACTTCTTATGGACTGGGCGCAGCACAGCTTTGAACAATATGGCCTTTCGGGAATCCTGGAACCAACGCACTGGATAAAAACGGCTGTCTCTACTTTATCCAATGATTCATCCCTGCGGGCAAGGCGGGCTTGGAGTTCAAGGCCGGTTATCACCCTGTCATCTGTTCCATACAGATACTGACCTTCGGGTTTAAGCTCCGAGGCGCCCGAGGCGATTATTGTCACACCGTGATCAAGGGCCTCCCGGCAGCCCTCTTTTTCTAGGGTCGTTCTAAAGGCGCCCACAAACCCGTCCACCTTTTTGATGGTCGATCCGGCATGCACTGTTATGCCTGGATTTTTTTCAACTTTTTCCACCATCTGCTTTACAAAGCCGGCAATGTCTTCGCCTTTCCAGGTTTTATACAAGGACAGGGCATTGCCCCCCAGGCGGGCCTGGCGTTCCACAAGATCCACCGCATAACCTTGTTGGGCCAGATTATCTGCGGCAATCATTCCGGCAATACCGCCTCCGATAACCATTGCCCGCTGGTTTATCTGCAGGATCGGCTCTTTTAGGGGTTGCACCCGGGCTGCTTTTGCCACAGACATTTTCACCAGATCCATAGCCTTTTGCGTGGCTTCTTCCGGTGCCTGTTTGTGGACCCAGGAGCACTGATTTCGGATATTGACCATTTCAAAAAGATATTTGTTGATACCGGCGCTTTGAAGCGTTTCCTGAAAAAGGGGTTCATGGGTCTTGGGCGAGCAGGCCGCCACCACAATGCGGTTGAGATCTTTTTCCCGGATCAGTTCCGCAATTTTGTCCTGGGTACCCTGGGCACAGCTGAACATGTTTTGTTCAGCGTAAACCACGTTGGGTAATTTTTTTGCAGATTCAACAACTGCTGTCACATCCACCACTCCGGCAATATTGCTGCCGCAGCCGCAAACAAATACACCGATACGGGACCGATCTCCGGCAACATTTTTTTCCTTTTTCACTTCCTTTGTCTTTGTCAGGCGCCATCTTGAACCGGAAAGCCTTGAACCCGCAACTCCTGCAGCCGCACTTGAATCAATAACAGATGAAGGGATATCCTTGGGACCCTGGAAGGCCCCGCATACATAAATTCCGGCAACAGAACTTTCAACCGGGGAAAAACTGCTTGTTTCCGCAAAATTATAATGGTTGAGATCCACACCGAGCCTTTTGCCAAGATCTGCTCCCTGGTTTGTAACACCCAGGCCCACTGAAAGAACCACCATGTCAAATTCTTCTTCGCACCTTTTCCCGGATTCATTGATATAGCGGATCAGGTGCCCGCCGGTGCCGTCCACCGGGAGCGCTTCTGTGACCTTGCTTTTGATAAACCGGATGCCCGCTTCCGCCTTTGCCCGGTTGTAGTATTTTTCAAAGTCCTTGCCGTTTGTTCGGATATCAATGTAGAAAATTGCCGTATCAAGGCCTGACTTGCTGTGCTCCTTTGCCAGCATCGCCTCTTTGATGGCATAGGTACAGCACACCCCGGAGCAATAACCTCTGGCCCCGATATGCTCGTCCCTGGAACCTATGCACTGGAGCCAGGCAATTTTTTCCGGTTCCTTTTCGTCCGAGGGCCTGACAAGATGGCCCGCGTAAGGGCCGGAAGCCGAAAGGATTCTTTCAAACTCAAGGCTTGTGACGATATTGGGATATTTTTTATACCCGAAGGTGTCGTGCAGGGCCGGGTCGAAGGTTTCAGCGCCCTGGGAAATCACCACCGCACCGACATTAAGGGAAATATCTTTTCTTGTATCCTCATAGTTAATCGCACCGGTCGGACATTTTTTCCGGCAGATTCCGCATTTGCCCTTGGTCAGCTTAATACAGTACTCAGGATCTATGGCATACTTAAGCGGCACTGCCTGGGCATACTGAACATAGATGGCTTTGCGGCTGGCAAGGTTGCCGTCGTAAGAATCGGGAACACTGGCGGGGCATTTTTCAGCACACAGACCGCAGGCGATGCATTTGTCCATATCCACATATCGCGGGTGCCGGGTTATACTTACTTCAAAGTTGCCTTCCTCACCCGATATGGCATTTACCTCTGAGAGGGTCAAAAGCTCTATATTGATATGGCGGCCGACCTCGACCAGCTTGGGCGAAAGAATACACATTGAACAATCATTTGTGGGAAAGGTCTTGTCCAGCCGGGCCATAACCCCTCCGATGGAAGCACTCTTTTCCACCAGAAAAACCTTATACCCCGAATCAGCAAGGTCCAGCGCAGCCTGGATTCCGGCAACGCCGCCGCCCACTACCATTACAGCTCCGACAAGTGGTTTTGACATATGGTTTGTCTTTCAGATTCTGTGAACAGTGACGTTTTTGTGGGCCCTTTTAATCAGATTCGGCCCCAGATCATTTATCTTTTTTACAATCTCATCTGCGATTTCTGCAAACCGAGCCCCCATGGCAGATGAAAGGTTGTACATGCCAACCCTTTCCGGATCCATGCCAATGGCGCAAAGAATCTGTTTGACCGCAAGCACTCTTTTTTCCGCCTGCAGGTTGCCTTGCAAAAAATGACATTCACCCTGCAGGCATCCGGCCACAAAAACGCCATCCACACCGGTTTCCAAAGCCTTTAGCAGATGAATTACATCAACCCGCCCGGTACACGGGACCTGGAGAATTTTTATATTGGCCGGATACGTCAGCCGCATGGACCCTGCAAGATCAGCTGCGGCATAGGCGCAATATCTGCAGCAAAACATCAATATCTCAGGTTCAAAATCGGTTGTCATTGTTCCTCCGTTTCCGATGCATCGAACTTAAATTGCCGGTGGTCTTATCCTGTTCACAAAGGCTTCCCATCATATTGATCTATGCCACCAGGCAAGATTGTTTTGCCAGGATCTGCCTGTCTGTAAAATGTTTCAGGGTAATAACACCGGCAGGGCATTCAGCTGCGCACACCCCACACCCGTGACATTCTGCCGGATTGATATGCGCCCGTCCGTCTTGTATATAAGGCACTCCATAGGGACAGCTTCTCACACAAACCAGGCAGCAGGCGCAACGTGAAGGCTCCTGCAAATCCGCCACCACCCCGCCCACTGCAATGCTTTTTCTTGAAAGTATGGTTGCGGCCCGGGACACAACCGCTTTTGCCTGGGCGATGCTTTCTTCAACAGGCTTTGGACAATGCCCAAGGCCCGCCATAAAAATGCCTTCCGAAGCAAAATCCACGGGTCGGAGTTTTGCGTGCGCTTCCACAAGAAAACCATCGGAATTGACAGGGACCTTTAACAATTCAAACAGTTCCCTGTTTTCGTTTGGTATGACCGCTGCAGCCAGAACAAGCAGATCCGGACGGAGTTCCACGGGCATCTGCAGCACATGATCTGATATGGTCAGATGGAGACAGCCCTCATCTGTTTGCCGGACCGCGGGTGGATTGTCACCATCATAGCGTATAAAGACAATGCCGGCATTGCGGGCCCGGCGATAAAGATCCTCGCGAAAACCGTAAGTGCGTATATCCCGGTAACAAATATATATACACATATCCGGATTTCGCTCCTTGAGGGCAAGGGCGCTTTTTATGCTGTGCGTGCAGCAGACTTTGCTGCAGTAAGGCCTTTCTTCGTTCCTGGAGCCCACACACTGAATAAACACTGCAGTTGCGGCATCGTCAATTTTCGAAGCACCGGTCCGCAGTGCGGCATCCAGGTCCAGGTGCGTCATGATTCCGGAGTGCTGGCCGTATAAATATTCAACCGGCTTGTATTCCTTTCCACCAGTGGCCAGGATGGTGACACCATGGGAAATATTTATGGAAACCGGGGCGCCTTTGCTGTCTTTACTGATCAGTCTGGTTGAAAAATTGCCGATTACGCCACTGGTTTCAACAAGTTCGGCATTGAGATAAGTCCGAATCAGAGGATGGCCGGTTACCTCACGGATCAGTTCCGCCACATGAGGTCCAACAGGCTCGCTTAGCCAGGTGGTGTTCAGCTTAAGGCCCACACCTCCAAGGCGACCGGTCTTTTCTGCAAGATGCGCACTAAACCCCTGCCTGGCGATTCCAAGGGCGGCCTCCATTCCTGCAATCCCCCCGCCCACTACCAAAGCCGCGGGCGTTACCGCCATGTCCACCTGATGCAAAGGCTCTGTGCAAACAGCTTTGGCAACGGCCATGCGCACCAGGGCTTTTGCCTTTTTTGTAGCCCGCTCAGGCTCGTTCATGTGCACCCAGGTATTTTGATCGCGTATATTGGCCATTTCAAACAAGTACGGATTAAGCCCGGCTTCGCGGATGGTTTCCTGAAACAGGGCTTCATGGGTTCTGGGGGAGCAGGATGCCACCACAACACGATTGATACCCTTTTCAGTAATCACGTTTTTCATCTTGTCCTGGGTATCCTGGGAGCAGGTAAATAAATTGTCTTCCACGTGAACCACATTCTCAAGCGTTGCCGCATAATCGCGAACTGCCGGCACATCGGCAATACCTCCGATGTTGATACCGCAGTTGCATACAAACACGCCCACTCTTGGAGGCGCCTGGGAAACATCTATCTCGGCAGGCAGGTTCACAGAGATGGTCTGGGTATGACGCCGGGCAGAGAGTCTTTCTGTGGCAAGGCAGGCTGCTGCTGAAGCTTCCATGACAGAAGCCGGAATATCTTTTGGCTCTTGAAAGGCGCCGCATACAAAAATGCCATCCTTGGATGTGCAGACAGGCGCAAGGGCACTGGTTTGAGCAAAACCATGGTTGTTTAATTCAATACCCAGGCGGCCGGCAAGGGCTGCAAGGCTTTTATCCGCCTCCAGGCCGACTGAAAGAACCACTATATCAAACGTTTCTTCAACCAGATTCCCCGAATCAGTGGCATGGCAAAGACTGAGGCGCCCGTTTTCCACGGGCACCACCGTATGGACCCGGGAACGGATAAACCTGACCCCGCTTTCGGTCTTTGCCCGTTGATAATAACGCTCAAATTCCTTTCCAAAAGTCCGCATATCCATGAAAAAAATTGCCGTGTCCAGGTCATTCGGACTGTGCTCTTTTGCTATAACCGCCTGTTTTCCGGCATACATGCAGCAAACCGATGAGCAATAGGAATGGTCGCACTTATTAATATCTCTGGAGCCCACGCATTGAATCCAGGCTATCTTTTCCGGTTCCTTGTGATCCATGGGCCTGACCAGGTGGCCCCGGAAGGGGCCTGAAGCCGACAGGATGCGTTCGAATTCCAGGCTGGTGACAACATTGGGATGTTTTGCATAAGCATACGTATCCAAACCGGATGGATCAAATGCCGTAAAACCGGGAGCCAGTATAATGCCGCCCACATTGATCACACGGGTTTGTGCTTCCATGGAATGATCCACAGCACCGGCAAGGCATGCCTTTATACACTGGCAGCATTCAGAGCAGATACCGCACTTCAGACAACGCTCGGCTTCCGTGCGGGCCTCGTCTTCGTTGTAGCCGAAAGAAATTTCCAGAAAATTGCATTCCCTGGCTTCGGGATCCAGACACTTAACAGGGGTGCGCTCCTTGTGAGGTACGTTGATGATGTCGGGCTTTTCATAGGTCCATTGCTTTTTTCTGCCTTCATGCAGATCCAGGCCGTTGATATAGCGGTGAATGCTTTCGGCCGCCTCTCTGCCGCAGGCCACGGCATCCACCACAGACTTGGGTCCGTAAAAGGCGTCGCCCCCGTAAAAAACCCATCCCATGGGACTCTGCAAGGTAATTGGATCGCCTTCCAGGCCCATAGGGTTCATGGAAACATTCTGATCTTGAAGATCCGAGGTGTCTGCTGCCTGGCCGATGGCCACAATCACGGTGTCGCCGAAAAAGGCCTCACAGGCATTTTCGTCATACCTGGGGTTAAACCGTCCTTCCCGGTCAAAAACCGCAGTGCAGGTCTTAAACTCGATGCCGGAAAATTTGTTTTCCTTGTTTATGAAAAAACTTTTTGGCCCGTAGGAGTTGACAATTTTGATGTCACTTTCCAGGGCCTCTTTGATTTCATATTCCCAGGCCGGCATTTCTTCGCGTTTTTCCAGACAAACCATGGTCACATTTTCAGCCCCTTTTCGTTTGGCCGTCAATGCCACGTCAATGGCTACATTTCCGCCGCCTATTACAAGTACATCCCTGCCGACGGGCACATCCTTTCCCAGGGCTGTTTCCCTCAGGAAATCAACGCCCTGAAGCACGCCCTCGGCATCCTCGTTTTCAATACCGAGGCTGCGGCCCTTGTGAAGTCCTATAGCCACAAACACTGCCGAATAACCGTCTGCCTTCAGGCTGTCAAAAGTGATGTCTTTGCCGAAAGTCACTTCTGTCTTTATTTCCACGCCCTGCTCGGAAATGATATCGATTTCCCGCAGGAGAATGTCCCTGGGAAGCCGGTACTCAGGAATGCCCACGGCCATCATGCCGCCGGCAACAGGCAGTTTTTCATAAATGGTGACACCATATCCCCTGCGGGCAAGAAAAGAAGCTGCGGCAAGGCCTGCCGGACCTGAGCCAATAACAGCCACTTTTTCGTCGCGTTTTTTTTCTGCTGCCTGAGGCAGGACTTTTTCGCCCGCCTGAGTTTCCCAGTCCGCCAGAAACCGGTGAAGCTCACGGATGGCCAGTGGCTGGTCGTAGTCGTTTCTGGTGCAGGCGCTTTCGCAGGGATGATGGCAGACCCGGCCGCAAACCCCCGGAAACGGATGGGCGTCCCGGAAAAGCGCGACAGCTTCCCTGTATTTGCCCTGGTTGATTAAGGCAATATAGCCCTGAATGCTGACATGGGCCGGACAGGTTGCTTTGCACGGTGCAATGGATCCTTTTTCAATTGCGTAGGCAGCGGGCATGCCCTGGGGATAGAGCTTGTATATTGCCTTGCGGCTGTCCAGTCCCTGATTGAAATCATCAGGGCGTTCAACCGGACATACTTGCTCGCACTCTCCGCATGAGGTACATTTTTCCATATCCACGTACCGGGGCTGCTGCAAAACTTCCACGTTAAAGTCCCCGGCGCTTCCGGATACCGAACGCACCTGCGCATAAGACAAAAGCTCGATATTGAGATGCCGGCCGGCTTCAACCAATTTCGGGGATATCACACACATGGCGCAGTCATTTGTGGGAAAAGTCTTGTCCAACTGGGCCATAACCCCGCCTATTGCCGGCTTTTCCTCCACAAGGTATACCCGGAAACCTGAATCAGCCATATCCAGAGAAGCCTGGATTCCGGCTATTCCTCCCCCAATGACCATTACAGCTCCGACAGGCTGATCCTGATGAGTCACAAGAGCCTCCTCCATTGCATTCGTTTTTACACGTTATTGACAGCGCTTCCGGCATCAGGCTTCCGGCAAATTGACATCCAGCAGATCCTCCCCCAGGTAGGTGCGTTCATTTTCACCCAGAACGCCCAGGGACAAGGCGAGCAAGGTCCAGAGATGAATGGTGTGATATCCGCACTGGTAATGTTCTGCGAGTTTATGGATCTGGTCATGACAGTTATGACAGGGAGTTACACAATAATGTGCCCCTGTTGCCAGAATCTGGTCTTTTTTGAGCTCCCCGTATTTCAGGCGCGCCTCGTTATACCCGGACTGCAGGTAACCGCCGCCCCCGCCGCAGCAATAGTTATTGGAACGATTCGGGACCATATCAATAAAATTTTCTTCACCCACACAGGCTTTGACAACAAATCGCAGATCTTCGGCCAGGGGATCACCAAAGCTTTTTCTGACCTGCTGGCAGGGATCCTGCACTGTAAACTTTATTTTCAGATTGCGGTTCCACTCAGGATCCGGTTTCAGCCGGCCGTCCCGGATCCATCGGGCATAATGGGGCACAATGGGTTCGATCTGAAGAGGCGTGTCAATATTGAATTTTTTCTGCCCCATCCACACTGAATAAGTGGAATGGCCGCATTCGGTGTTGAGATACACCTTGCAACCCAGATCCATTGCAGACGCTATGGTGTTTCGGGTCACTTTTTCCCAGCTCTGGTCATCTGCCAGAAACATGCAGTAATTTTCTCCGCCCCAGCCCCGTTTGCTGTATGTCCAGTCAACACCGGCAATGTGGAGGATTTTCCATAAAGGAACCATTTCTTCTGGCTCAATTCCGGGTTCCCTGGAATTCTGGCTCAGGAAAAAATGCGCCCCCTTTTTGTCCACTGGCGCCTGCAGGTCTTTCCATGCCGGCTGGGTTTCCCGGACTTCCCCGAGTATATCTTCGATCACCCATTCGAAATCATCCTCTGAAATGCCCATGGCACTGCCGCTGGAATTGCGAAGGGCCATGTCGCAGGACCCCAGGATACCCTTTGGTCTCTGGTCCCGGGGCCATAGATTGCGGGCTTCATATACCATTGCCCCGATATTTATCCCCATTGGGCAGGCATGAGTACAGCGCATGCACATGGAGCACATCCATACCCACGGGTGGCCGGCGATCTGATCATCAAGGCCCAGAACCGCCAGGCGCAAAAATTTACGCGGATCCATTCCTTCAAGGCCGGTGGCCGGACATCCTGATGCACATGCGCCGCAGGTCAGACAAAGGTCCAGGCGGTCGCCGCCGGGCACCATGTCACGAATACGATCCAGGAATCGCTCTTTTTTTTCTTTTTCCAGAACAAAGGGTTCCATTTAAAATCTCCTTAAAGCATTTTGGCCATAATCAATTTTTGATGGCACCGTAAAAAGCTTTTTACCGCGTCCGCTGTTTGTCAGGAAGGAAGCCCTGCGGCCGGGGTCAGTTTTTTCGCTCCTGACCGTTTACGGAGGTTTCCGTAAACGCTCAATGTCGCTTCAAAAACCGACCCCGCCCTTGGACTTCCTTGGAAGTCTGATTTCAGATGGCGCCGTAAAAGTTCAAGATCAAGGCTTACGCAATTTCGAAGAATGCAGTGTCGTTACCCGTACGTGAAATTCTCCAGAAATTGCGCGTAACGCAGATATTGGACTTTTACGGCGCCATCAATTTTTCTGCTGCTGAAATTCAGGCAAACCGGGACCAGGGCCCAGGACCCTGAAATTTTCCAGCCGCTTTGTCATGCCTGTTTCGTCAAGGTATTCCAGCACCGCCACGGCCTGGGAACGACCGTAGCCGAAGACATCGTGACAATCACGGATTGAAAATTTTCCCTGCTCTTTGATAAACGATACCATGCGTTCCCGAATCTGCCTGACAGCATCCGGAGTGATAAACTTTCCTCCTTCAAGTGGAATCAATTTATTTTGCGAAACCAAAAACCGCAGAATTTTTTCCACTCTTGCTTTTTCATACTGATCATGGTGAGTTTTGTTGAAATGGCCGGCTGTAAAAGGTTTTAATCCGCACTCATTGGCAAACTCCATGACGCTTGAAGCCAGGTTTTTATAATCAGCAGATAACCTTACAGAATGGGCGGGAACCTGATAATAACCTTTAAACAGACAAAGATGCCCCTGAGCGCACAGCCAGGCCATCACATGATGTAAAACCGCCGATTCCGCCAAAATTCCCAGCCGGTCAGCCACTTCTCTGATATGAAACCGTGGTTGTATAGATTTTTGACCGACTGGCGGTTTTTTAAAAAGCGCCCTTACCTCTCGCAGCCGTTTTTCATATTGCTGCCGTTTAACCACGCCGTCACCCACCCGGATCAGTTTGTCTTTTCCAAGCCCGCGCCTGATTTCATCCTCAAACACAGATTCCGGGAACAAGGACCGATCAGCCAGGTCTGCCGGGGAAAACGGTGTATTCGGATAACGGTCAAGGACTGCACCAAGGTATCCGGAGCTGTCATTTTCCTGAAGGGCCTTCAGGCATGCGATCTGGCTGGAAGCTTTGGCTTTGCGGAATTTTTCATCACTTGGCGCAAGCACCCGCCCGCCTCCGACCAACCTGTTGTCATTTAAAAAAGACACTGCAAATCTGTCTCCCGGCATGCATGAAACAGGCCGGGAGAGACGAAACTGGACCAGACATTTCCTGCCGGGCTCCAGAAAATCAGTATCCATAAAAACCAGCATGGCGCTTACAACGGCAGTGCCGATAAAAAGCCTCATTCGGATCCGGCTGTTTACAGGCCGGCCGGCGTTTTCCCACAGCCCCGTTTCCGCGTTAATAAACCGGCAAACACTTCCGGTTTCCGGAGATGTGAGCACCATTCCCTTTTTTACCGACTGAAAGGCGATTTTATGCAGATTGAGTCCAACCCGCTGACCCGCTGCGGCCGAACCTGTTCTTATGCCATGGGTTTCCATAAACCGGACCCGGCTTTGCCAGCCGTCGGGTTCTATCTTCACTGTTTCATTTACCCGGATACTGCCCTGAAGAATGGTTCCGGTCACTATTGTTCCAAAACCGGCTGACTGCTTGACCTGATCGATCCAGAGACGAAAGGGAAGATCAGCTTGCCGGGGCGGCAATTTTTTAGCACCTGCTTCTATGGTTTCAAGAAGGTGCCCCCATTTGTCCGGCCGGGCTGTTGAAAACCGGCAAACCGGAGTATCTGCAAAAAATGTGTTTTCCGTTAAATCGTTGATTTCCATTTCAGCCAGGGAGCAGATCTCTTCGTCGGCCAGATCGGTTTTGGTCAGTACAGCCAATCCTGCGTGTATACCCAGACATTGAACAATCTGAAGATGCTCCCTGGTTTGATGCATGACCCCTTCATCTGCGGCCACGGCAATTATTGCCATATCCACCGGATACAGCCCGCGGACCATGTTTTTGAGATATGACGGGTTTGCCGGCACATCCACGAAGGCCGCCTGAACTCCGGACGCAAACTGCAACGGGGCAATCAGGCATTGAGAGGAGTAATTTTTTTCTTTTCCTTCTCTGACTTTATCTGATTTCATGCCTGTCAGAGATTGCACCAGTGCTGTTTTCCCGTGACCTGCATGACCGGCAACCCCGATGGTAAAATACCTGTTCATTGTGTTTTCCAGCCAGTGGAAGGGGCAAGGGGAATCGAACCTCCTCTTCGTTTTTCAGACGAAGCCGGCGGTTTTGAAGACCGCGGGGTGCCCAGCACCATTGCCCCTGTATTTGAGATTCTGCCCCAAAAGGGATTTGCCGCAAAAAAGACGGCTCTTTTAAAACAAAACAGCTGCGGGCGCCTCCTTGATCATCCGATTGGCCGGCCCCAGTTTTTTCACAGAATCAACGACAAACTCAGCAACCTCAACGAACTTGGTGGACTCGGCCGAAGAGATCCAGGAAAAGTGCAGACGGCCGGGCTCAATTCCCATGTGCTCCAGAAGATTTTTAAGAAGTGCAAATTTGCGCCTGGCGTAATAATTGCCCTCTATATAATGGCAGTCGCCGGGGTGGCATCCGGACACCCAGACCCCGTCCACACCGCTGCGGAATGCCGCAAGAATGAACTTCGGACTGACCCGGCCGCTGCAGGGAAGGCGAATCACCCGGATACCCGTGGGATACTGCATACGGCTGACACCTGCCAGATCAGCTGCGCCGTAGGTACACCAGTTGCAAAAAAAGGCCGCTATTTTTGGTTCCCATGTGGACATACGAACTCCTTTCTTAAAGTTGATGTTGCTGCACAGGACAGGCTTCAATACAGTTTCCGCAGCCGGTGCACAGTTGAGCATCCACACTCCGGGCCCGTTTCCGCACCCTTACGGTAAAACATCCCGCCCCGCCGGAAACAGACTCCAGTTCAGAGAGGGTCAAAAGCTCTATGTTTCTGTGCCTGCCGGCTTCCACAAGCTGGGGAGACAAAATGCACATGGAACAATCATTTGTGGGAAAGGTTTTGTCCAGCTGAGACATGGCACCGCCTATGGCGGGCTTATTTTCCACCAGATAGACTTTATATCCTGAATTGGCCAGATCCAGAGCGCTTTGAACACCGCAGACGCCCCCTCCGACAATCATTACACTGCCAACTGATCGGTCAGGCATTTTCCCTCCTCATTCAGGTTTATTTGATTTTGCCAAAATCCACACAGCCGCTTTTCGGACCCATCGGCGACCTTGCCTGTACACAAGGGCCGGAAGGCAGGGCCAGGGGCAGAAAAGTCTGTGCAACATCAGGCTGCAGGCAAACTTCCACGTCGCGCTCGGTTTAGGACGGAGTTAATCCGGGTAATAAAGCAGGGGGGTCAATACCGGGTAAAAGAAAAAGGGATCAGAAATCAGCTGTTACTGGTTTTCCGGCTGACACCCCATGGCTGCCCGCACCGGGCAGCATCGCTGCTGAAGTGTCATGTGCCGTGCAAAAACCAGTAGCCCATATCTGTTGCTCTCTGAAATGCGTCCGGACAGCCGATTTCCTTTAATCAAGAAACCGCCGCCCTCAGACAGTTATTATTGCGAGCTGAAAATTGAATTTTTATAAAAATACAAAAGAGATGTCAATTTGATAATATCGATATATTATTGGAAAATTATTTAGATTGTCTATAATTAACTGTAACAAGCTTTGAATCGATGTTTCAAATGAATACTTAAAATGTTATTGAAATAATCCATTTTACATCCAAACCCATTGCCGGCTACGATTTTGCTGAAATATTTTATTTTACAATCATGCCGCTGCCGTTTTATTGTTTCTAATGATTTTAATGCTGAAACCCTGCGGGAATGCCAATGGCTGACAACGCAACTCCCAAATATCTGCTGACCGAAAAAACCCGGGCTTCGGGCTGAGCAGGCAAGCTGGGTCCGGAGTTGCTGGACCGGGTGGTGCAACAATTGCCCGTCAAAACCGATCCGCGTCTTCTGGTGGGAATGGAGACCTCGGATGACGCGGGCGTCTATCAGTTGAGCCATGATACGGCCCTGATCCAGACCCTGGATTTTTTCACGCCCATCATTGACTCACCCTATGATTTCGGCCGGATTGCCGCAGCCAATGCATTGAGCGACATTTACGCCATGGGCGGCCGACCCCTGACGGCCATGAACATCGTGTGTTTTCCATCCGATGATCTGCCTGAAAGCGTTTTAAAAGACACCCTGGCCGGGGGACTGGAAGTGATCCATGAATCCGGCGCCGTGCTTGTGGGCGGCCATTCCGTGGATGACGTGGAATTCAAATACGGCTTGTCTGTAACCGGCGTGGTACACCCGGATGCGGTCTGGAAAAACAGCGGGGCGGCTTCCGGCGATCAGATCATTCTGACCAAACCCATTGGAACCGGAATTCTGGCCACGGCTGTCAAGGGCAAACTGGCAGACGATAAAACAATCAGTGAACTCATTGCCATCACCACCCGGTTAAACAAAAACGCAGCTCTGGCCGCAGAAAGATTTTCTCCGCGGGCGTGCACCGATGTGACCGGATTCGGCCTTGCCGGACACCTGCTGGAAATGGCCCGGGCCTCAAAAAAAGAAATTTCCCTGTCCGTGTCAGCGGTCCCGGTAATCGAGTCGGCCCTGGAATTCGGGCGCATGGGGCTGTTTCCGGCCGGGGCCTATGCCAACAAGAAATTTTTCGAACCCAGTATTGGCTTTGCCCCGGAGCTTGATCCCATTTTAACCGATCTTCTCTTTGACCCCCAGACCTCGGGGGGACTGCTGCTGGCCCTGCCCGAATCAAAAGGGTCAAAACTGGTCAAAATCCTTCAAGAACAAGGAATTGAGGCCGGCATCATCGGCGAGGTCACCGGTCCTCATACTTGCGGGGCCCTGAGAATACTTCCCTGAAAAAACTCATAAAATACCTGCCACGCGCATGCCTGCCGGTTTTGTCCGGAAAAGGTCCCGGGTCGTGAAAATTTAACGATTTTCTATTTTTTTCATTCGATTATGTCTTGAAAAATTTATCTTGACAAACAATTTATTATCTTGCTTTATAGTTGATTTTTGGTTCGTTTAGTAAAAAATTCAAACAAGGACTTGCGGGAATATGCGTAGAAAACTCTATCTGCTCAAAATTATTACATTTATGATCGTTCTTCCGGCTTTTTTCGGGCTGTTTTTGCACACGGGCCTTTCTCCGGCTTTTGCCCAAAACGAAACAAAGCGGGTACATGTTGAAAAAATCGAGCCCGTGTATGTGGAAAAAGGCAAGACAACTTATCTGGTTACCCTCAGGGCTCATGTAACGAATAACGGGGATTCAGAAACCGTGACCGTTGATGTGAAAGGAACAGACGATAAAGACCACACCCTTGCCAACATCCGCTTTTCGGGCAGTATACCCGAAGGATTAACCCGTGTACTCATGGAGCAGTTCCAGATACGGGGGGAAGACTACGAAAACATAACCAGCTGGACTGTAAAGCAATAACGCTTATCGCTTTTCCACCTTGTCATGGGACTTGAGCCAAAGGCCGCTGCCAGCACACACCTTTTGGGCCGGAAAGCCGGCATCCCGGTTGCCGGACCGCTAAAATCTCCGCCCCGGCAACGGAGGTCATGCTTTGTTCTGCTGTGCCAAAAAAGCCGCAGCAAATTTCAGGGTGGCATAATCGTGTCTGCCAGAGAAAAATTCGTGAATCGGCTTGAGATAAGGGGTTTGCAGCTCTTTGAAGGCCTTGCTGATTTCATCCAGATCCATCTTTGAAACCAGGTCTGTGGCCGCAATTTCGCCCTGTTCGATCCAGTGGGCCAGATGGCCCTCGATGGTGCGGGGGTGCAGGGAGCGGTCTTCGGCGATTTCGTCCACTGTTTTGCCCTGGCGGTAAAGTTGAAGGGTCAGGGTTTTGGTGTCGGTTTTTTTCCCGGGTTTGGGTTTGTTTTTGGGCGCACCGGCTTTGGCCGAAGACCCGGACCCGGGCTTTTCCGGCTGTGCACTGGGCAGATCGGCTTTTGTGAGCTCCTTTCCGCCGCCAAAGGTGTTGATTAATGCGGCTGCTTTTTCGATTTTCTGAAACTGGCCGGAAAACTGCTGATCCAGTGTTTCAATTTCCGTGATGTATTTTTTCAGCCCGGTTTTTTGGGTTTTGAGTTCAGACAGGTGCCGGCGGATGCGTTCGCAGAGCCCGGTGAAAACCGGCTCAAAATATCCTTTGGCCGCCTCCACCCGCTGTGCCAGATAATCCAGGCCGCCATCGGCACCATCGTCGGCCAGTATCCGGTCCAGTTGTCTTACGAACTTGCCGCCCACTTCCCGGACCGGCCCCAGATCCGCCTGCAGGGACCGGGCCCAGTCCAGGTGCGCCTGTTTTTTGGAATGGGCCGCATCCTTGGTGTAGGTGCGCACATGAAAATCCATTTCCCGCACCAGGCCGGAAAAATCAAAGGCATCCCTGACGGTGCGGGCCAGATAATCCAGGCAGGCCGGGTGCAGGGATTGCTCCAGGTCCTCGGGATCTTTTTTCTGCCCGACAAATGCATCCAGGGCCGGGTCCCGGTCCATTTGCCGGAACCGGAAAGGGCTGGTCAGCACAAGGCCCTCCAGGGAGGTGAGCCGGGATAAGGCCACGTAGACCTGGCCGGCGGCAAATGCCCCGTCCACGTCAATGACCGCCCGGTCAAAGGTCAGGCCCTGGCTTTTGTGAATGGTAATGGCCCAGGCCAGCTTCAGGGGAAAGTGGACAAATGTGCCCACGGTTTTTTCGGCGATTTCGTTTGTTTCCTTGTTCAGGGCATAGCGTTTGTTCTCCCAGGTATGCGGCTCCACCCAGACCGGCGGGCTCTGATCGGAAAACCCCACCTTGATCCCTTCTGCATCCAGCTTTTCCACAAATCCGATCCGTCCGTTGAAAAACCGGTGCTCTCCTGTGGGATCATTTTTGATAAACATGACCTGGGCGCCTTTTTTCAGGGCCAGCACCGGTTCCACCGGATAGGTGCGGGCATCAAATGTGCCCTTGACCCGGGCGTTGTATTCAAAGGGTTTTCCGGGCAGCTTTTCCAGTTCAGCCTGGTTGATCCGGTCTGCCCTGCGGTTGTGGGTGGTCAGATACACATAGCCTTCATCAGCTTCCGGCGCAAAGCCGGGCCGACAGCAGCGGTTGAGGCGCTCAATGTCTGCATCGGTCAGCCGGCCGTCGCGCAGGTGGTTTAAAACGGAAATAAAGGTTTCATCACTTTGCCGGTAAATGTGGGAAAGCTCGATGTATACAGGACTTTTTTGCTGTAGGGCCCGGGCTCCGAAAAAAAACGGGGTTGTGTAAAATTCGTTTAACACCTGCCATTCGTTGTTTTTGACCACCGGCGGCAGCTGCTGCAGATCGCCGATAAAAAGGATCTGGACCCCGCCGAAGACCTCATCGCGCCGCCTTCGTACCAATCGCAGCACCGCGTCAATGGCGTCGAGCAGATCGGCGCGCAGCATGCTCACCTCATCGATGATCAGCAGTTCCAGTTTTCTGAGCATGTTGCGCTTGGTAGTGTGCATTTTGAGATTCCGGCGCAAGGACTGGGGGGTGTTTAGCTCAAAGTCCAGGGCCGAATCCCCGGGCGGCCGGTCTTCGGGAATAAACGCGCCAAAGGGCAGCTGGAACAGGGAATGAAGGGTCACGCCTTCGGCATTGATGGCGGCAATGCCCGTGGGCGCGGCCACAATGGTATTTTTATGGGTGCGCCTGCGGATGTCGTGCAAAAACGTGGTCTTGCCCGTGCCGGCCCGGCCCGTCAAAAAAACGTGGCATCCGGTGCCGTTGATGTATTTTGAGGCCAGGTGCGCGGCCTTGTCTTTCCACTCAACCATTCAGGCACTCCTTGAAAAAAGCTAAAAAATCGACATATTCACAGCCAGCTTACAAAAACAGATACACCAGGACAACGGATTATGCCCAAAGGCTTTATCATACTTTTTTTTAAACCGAAACTGAGCGGATTTCAAGTTTGCCGCAGATACAAGGAAGCTGATCTGAAGCGATCGTCAGCTATGCGCGACATCGGCTGACACAGTAGATGCGGTAAACTTGAAATTCCCAAAGGGGTTGAAATTTTCTAAAATAAAACAAACTTAGCTCCATTCAAATCATATAAAAATTTTAAAAATTTGAACCGCTCAGTTCAGGCTAAAGTTAAACCTCCCGCCGCTACTGTATTTTTGCAGTCACCAGGTCTGTTGGGGGCCTTCACGAAACAGCTGAAAATGGCAAGAGAGGCAATTTTTTGGTTGATTTTGGGTGGCTGACATGATTTCTATAATTTTTCTTATCATCTTTGGCCACACCGGGCCTGACCTTTCTCTGCCCAGCATAGGAGTTCCGCAGCTTTACCGAAACCACTTTAAATATGCGTAAGACATTACGCTTTTGCAATGAAAGGCAACAGCCATGACTTCCTCTCCTGTTTTGCGGCGCCTGTTAAGGATATTGCTCCTCATTGGGGTTATTTTTTGCCAACCGCTCTGGGCTGCTGATTTTGATGGAGACAACGTCCACACCGAAGATGAACAACAGATCAACACGCGGTTGTCCCGGCAGCACTACCAGGGACAAAAAATGAAGGTGAGCTCTGTTGCGGAAGAAACGTGGGAGAACGGCGCCGCCCTGGTCGTGCGGGTAACGGTGCCGGTCGACGACCGGGCCGACTGGCGGCGATATTTAACCGTGAAGCGTGCGGACCGGATTGAACCCTCTGACCATTGGGTGAGAAGCAAAGACGGCCTGGCGGTCATTTATCCCTTTGTCGATCCGGGCAAAGTATATAAAATTAAAATCAAGCCCGGCCTGCCTGCTGTTAACGGCAAAGCAGTGGTGCGGCCGGGTCAGCATTCGGTTGAAACCCGTCGCATCAAACCTGCTGCCAGCTTCGCCGGGGATGGCCATGTGCTGTCCACCGGACTTCGCCGGGCGCTGCCGGTTACAACCTTCAATATCGATGAAGTCGATCTGGATCTGTTCCGGATAGCACCGGAGAAGATCGGTACCTGGAGCCATTTCACCGACAGCCAGCGTCACCGCTTCTACCATCTGAACAATTTTTCGGAAAATAACACCCTCGTGCATTCCGCGCGGTTTCCAATCGAGCACCGGCAAAATCAGCGGACCACCACCAATCTCGATCTCAGCGATATCGAAGCACTGGAAGAACCGGGCGCTTATCTGGCCGTCCTCAGGGTTCCGGGGCAGTACGAGAACAACCTGGAAACCTGTTTTTTCACGGTCAGTGATATTGGCTTACAGATTCGCAAGAATGATCGCAGGATGCATGTCTACACCCATTCAATCCAGAGCGGCGAATCGATAAATGGTGTCACCCTTTCGCTTTACAATGATTCCGAACTGATCGCACGCCAAGTCGTGGACGAAAAGGGCGAGTCGGTTTTCGATGCCTTTCACCGCCAGGGGCAGACGCTGGTTGCCCGGTCGGGCGAGCAGATCACCGTGCTGCGCTATGATCGCAACCCGTTGGACTTATCCGGTTATGACAATGCCCTGACCCGGCATGCCCCTCACCAGGTTTTCGCCTGGAGTCCGCGAAACCTCTACAGACCGGGTGAAAGCGTCAATATTCACGCGCTGCTGAAGGATTACGACGGCCGGGCGGTTGACCCGGTGCCGCTGCAAATGCGGTTGTTGGATGCCACCGGCAGCCGCATTATCACAAAGATGGTCAACAGGGACGATAGCGGTCGTTATGATTTCCGGCACACCCTGGGCGAGTCCGCCAAGACCGGGACCTGGCGGCTGGCATTCAACATTCCCGGCAATGACCGGGTGTTGAGTGAATATAAATTTTCTGTGGAGGACTTCCTGCCGGAGCGCATGGAGCTGACACTTTTTGATGGCGATTCAACCAGCCACCGGCACGTGGCTGAACGCAGTGCTATAATAATTCCCGTTCAGGGCGATTATCTTTACGGCGCTCCGGCTTCAGGCAATAAGCTGGACGGCTTTGCCGTGGCAGAAATCGATCGTCATCCCTTTGCGCAGTGGAAGACATATTTTTTCGGGCTGGAAGACGAACCCATCCCCAACCCGCGCCAGGACATACCGGAAACAAGGCTTGACGGCAGCGGCGCAGCCGAAGTCGAGGTCCCGGTCAGCAACTGGACCGGGGTGCAATCACCATTGGTGCTCACCGCCAGCATCAGCCTGTATGAAAGCGGCGGCCGGCCGGTGACTCGCAGCACCACCGTTACCAACATCCTGACAGAAGAACTGGTCGGAATTGAGCCGCAGTTCAAGGACCGCCCCGATAACAACAGCCGGGCCGGTTTCAAGGCTGTCCTGACAAATGCCCGGGGCGAAATGCTAGCCGGCAAGGGTTACCAGGTGCGGCTTATACGCGAAGATCGCAATTATTACTGGACGTACAGTGATTCAAATGGATGGCGCTGGCATTTCGATCCGCTCGACTACGAAGTCTATTCAGTGAAGCTCGATTTCGACGGCAATGTGCCGACCGGGTTCAATATGCCGGTGGAATGGGGCAATTATCGCGTGGAGATTGTCGACAACCGCAACAAGCTGGTTAATCGATTCGGTTTCAGCACTCGCTGGAGCGGCTGGAGCAGTACGAGCAGTGATTCGCTCAAGCCCGACCAGGTCCTGATCACTTTTCGGGATGACCGCTACCAGGCAGGCGATGACGCCCGGGTGAAGCTGGTGCCGCCGGTTGACGGCCGGGCCATGATCACGGTGGAATCCAATGACGGTGTACTCTGGCGGGATCAGATCGAGGTCAGTGCGAAAGGGACTGAGTTGACTTTTCCGATCCGTGCGGGATGGAACCGGCACGATCTTTACCTGACTGCAACTATCCTGATCCCCGGCGACATGACCCATTCCGTGGCTCCCAAGCGGGCTTTCGGATTCACCCACCTGCCCATTGAGCGAACCGATGCCCGTCTGGACCTCTCCATTGAGGCGCCGGAACGAATTCAGCCGCGCCGCCCCGTTGAGGTTGAACTTCGGTTAAATGATAAAGAAATTCCCGCAGGGCCGGTCTGGGTGAGCGTGGCCGCCGTTGATGTCGGGGTGCTCAATATCACCCGGTTTAAGACGCCGGACCCGGTCGGCTATTTGTTCGGCGCCCGCCGTTACGACTACCAGTTCTACGACATTTATGGCCGCATCATCGAAAACGCCGGCTACGATTACAGTGCCCAGCGCTTCGGCGGCGGCTTCAAACAGTCTGAAGCGGAACTGACCCGCGGTGGCGACAAGCCTGACAATGTTGTAAAAATCGTATCCCTGGAGTCCGAGCCTGTGCAATTCGATGCCGACGGCCGGGCCCGGCTTACGCTCGACGTGCCGGATTTCAATGGCCGCCTGCGCTGGATGGCCGTTGCTTGGAGCGCCGGCAGTTATGCCAGCGCCGAGGATGAAACCCAGGTGGCCGATCCGGTGGTCACCCAGTTGTCGCGGCCCCGCTTTCTGGCATTGGGCGACGAATCCCGGCTTACATTGGATATCTCAAACCAGTCGGGCAAATCACAAAATCTTGATGTCGATTTCAAGGTCAACGGCGCACTGGAATCCAACAGCTGGACTCAATCCCTGGAATTGTCGGACGGGGCCAAAGAAACACTGACGTTTCCGGTCAAGGCAACCGGTTTGGGCAGTGCGCCCATCAAGGCACATATCCGCACCGGAGACGGCACCGTCGATCTGACGAAAAACTGGTCCCTCGGCACCCGTTCAGCTTATCCTTCAGTTACGCGCAAGGAACAGGCTGTCCTGGATAAAGGAGAAACATGGTCGCCCGGATTGAAAATAGACGACCTGGTGGCCGACACGGTCAATGCGCGC
This sequence comes from Desulfosalsimonas propionicica, assembly GCF_013761005.1. Taxonomy (NCBI): domain Bacteria; kingdom Pseudomonadati; phylum Thermodesulfobacteriota; class Desulfobacteria; order Desulfobacterales; family Desulfosalsimonadaceae; genus Desulfosalsimonas; species Desulfosalsimonas propionicica. Next base: position 424,582 of record NZ_JACDUS010000001.1, on the reverse strand, counting down.
CTGGTGGTCTCGCCACGGCCCCCGATCGATATCAGCAGTCATTTCGATGCCTTGTTGCGATACCCTTATGGATGCACCGAACAATCCACCAGCAGCGGCTTTCCATGGGCGCTGATGTCGCCCGAAGCAGCAGAGCACTTCGGCTTGAGATCCCGGATCGAGAAACAGTTTGAGCAGCCCTACACTGATCGTTTCCGCCGGGAACAACTGGAAGTGGCGGTCGATAGGGTGTTGCGGCGCCAGAATGCAACCGGCGGTTTCGGTTCGTGGAGCAATGATGGTACCGAAGTGAATTGGCTGACGGTTTATGTCGCCGATTTCCTGACTGCTGCCCGGGATGCGGGCGCACAGGTGCCCAACGAATCCCTGAACCTGACACTGGACCGGTTGGATGCCTACCTGCGCGGCCAGGCAAACGTTAGTGCGCAATGGTCCACGGATAATAATTATTCCGAATTCGCCGCCCGGGCTTACGCCGCCTATGTAATGGCAAGTTCCAATCGCGCCGGCCTGGCGCACCTGCGTCGTCTATACGAGCAGGCCGATGATGTTGAAGACCGCTCCGGACTGCCCTGGGCACAGCTCGGTTATGCCCTGCAGCATGCCGGGGACCAGGCCCTGGCAGATAAAGCCTTTGCCAGGGCGATCACAACAGAGTACCAGGCAGGTTATTACGGTTATTACGGCAGCGCCCTGCGAGACAGCGCCCTGGTGTATGCTCTGCTTGCCAGGGTCGGTCGGGCCGAAGATCAACAGCTTCTGGATCTGTTTGAAAAGGTGCGTGAACGTCGCTGGCTCAGCACCCAGGAGCGAAATGCCCTTTTCCGGGCGGCCGTGGCAGGTGCCGGCAAAGAGGAGATAGCGACCCGGGCCCGGTTGACAACATCAGGGTTTGAGCAGCTCATAGACCAGGAGGACGCGTTCAAAACACTGATCAATGCAGCTGAGTTCTCTTCGCTGAAATCGGTGGAGAGTCTGTCCGGCACGCTCTACATCAGCCTGGAACTGGTCGGTGAACAGAAAACCGCACCAGAGCCGGTTTCAAACGAGATGTCCATTGATAGGAATTTCTTCGATTCGGAGGGCCGGCCATTGACCCTGGACAGCCTTGAGAGCGGAGATCTGGTGATCGTGGGTTTAGAGGCCCGTTCCAAACGTTCGATTCCGGACGGTCTAGTGGTTGACCTGCTGCCGGCCGGCCTGGAACTGGAGAATCAAAACCTGGACAATGCCAGCGTGGATCTGTCCAAGCTTACCCTGGGCGGCGAATCCATTGCAGACTGGCGGCAGAACAAGGATATCCTGCACGTCGAGTATCGGGATGATCGTTTCGTGGCCGCCGTGGAGCTTGATGAACACCGCGTAACCCGGCTTTACTACCTGGCCCGCGCTGTCACTCCCGGGGAGTACCAGGTGCCGCCCCCCTACATCGAAGATATGTACCGTCCGTATTACCATGCTGTCGGGGCCACGCCGGCGCGGTTGGTCATAAAACCCTGAGGGAGGGCAAAAGCCAATTGGTGCACAAACTGTGGGCGCACAGCCGGGGCGTGCGCCTCGGCCTCTGTTTATTGCTGACCCTCGTTTTAGCAGCAGCCTGCCTGGTGACAATCGATTGTCTTGCGCCGGTTGACCTGACACCGGAGCCCGGCGCCCAGGTCGTGGTCAATGCGCACGGCGAACCCCTGCGCCGGTTTGCAGATGAACGCGGCGTGTGGCGATACCCGGTTGACCCGACCAATGTCTCCCCTAATTATATCGAGTTTCTGCTTACCTATGAAGACCGCTGGTTTTATGACCATCCCGGCGTGAACCCACTGTCAATGGTCCGGGCGTTCGGACAGTGGCTGCGCCATGGAGAGATCGTCTCCGGCGGCTCTACCCTGACCATGCAGACAGCGCGTTTACGCTACCCCGGCAGTTATGGCTGGAGCGGCAAACTGGTCCAGATCGTGAGAGCCCTGCAGATTGACTGGCATTACACCAAGGCCGAGATTCTTGAATATTATCTGAACCACGCCCCCTTCGGAGGGACACTGGAAGGAGTGGAGACCGCCAGCCGGGGCTATTTTGGACATTCCGCGGACCTGCTCACCGATGCCCAGGCCGCTTTGCTGGCGGGATTGCCCCAGGCCCCAAGCCGTTACCGGCCGGACCGCCACCCTGAGCGGGCCCGGGCGCAAAGGGACAAGATACTGCACCGCATGGAAACCTATGGCGTGCTCAGCCGAAAAGCGCGCATGCGGGCCCAGCAGGAACCCGTGATTGCAGATGTTCCGGCCAATCCCCTGGAAGCCCCTCTGCTTGCGCGCCGGCTCGCAAAACGATTTCCCGGGGACGCCCGCCTGGACACCTTTATTGATAGCGATGCCCAGCGGTCACTGGAACAACTGGCTTCGGACACCAGATCCCGGCTTCCTGCCGGAGCGTCCATCGCCATGATGGCCATGGAACACGGAACCGGCCGGGTTATCGCCTACATAGGTTCAGCGCAATTCGTTGATGAAGACAGGTTCGGCCACGTCGATATGATCACAGCCCTGCGCTCGCCCGGCTCGGCACTGAAGCCGTTTATCTACGGCCTGGCCTTGGAAGCGGGGATGATTCACAGTGAAAGCCTGCTGATGGACGTGCCCCTGAAGTTCGGAGACTACCGCCCGCTGAATTTCCGGCGCGGTTTTACCGGTGCGGTCAGCATGGCAGAAGCGTTGCAGCAGTCGTTGAATGTGCCCGCGGTGCAAGTGCTGGAACAGCTTGACCCCCGCAGTTTTTACGCACGCCTGCAAAGTGCCGGCGCTGGATTGCGCTTGCCGGACGGGGCAGGACCGAGTCTTGCAATTGCCCTGGGGGGCATTTCCATCAACCTGGAGCGATTGATCGGCCTTTACAGCGCACTGGGCAACAGCGGCGATGTCCTGGTGCCGCGCCTTTGCCCGCGTGACCCGGTGGTCAGCAAGCCACTGCTTACCCCGGCCGCAAGCTGGATAATACGGCAGACCCTCCTCCAGGGCGATCGGAAAAACCGGAACAGCAGACCACTGGCCATAAAGACGGGCACCAGCTCAGCATTTCGGGATACCTGGGCCCTGGCAGTCACAGAGCATCACACCCTCGGCGTCTGGGTCGGCCATCCGGGCAATGCCGCCATGGCAGGGCATCACGGCCGCTTGACTGCCGTGCCGCTGCTACGGGCAATGGCAGGCCGTATGCCGCCGGGTGAGCACACCGCCCATTGCCGCCCTGACAATGTCACCGTCCGCGCGATCTGCTGGCCCACCGGAAAGCCGGAAACAGACCTGTGCGACCAGAGCCGCACCGCTTGGATTATCGACGGCAGAACGCCTCTGACACTGATGTCCACCAAGGACCAGACTCCCCAAAACGCCCGACCATGGCTACGTTTCCAGGTGGCGGCCGACAGCAATTTAAGAGCAGGCCCGGGTTGCCTGGAACAAATCCGGACCCGACGCATACCGCTCTGGCCGGACTCCTTGCAAAACTGGATTCCCAGCGCTTGGCGCACCCATGAACGCCTGCCCGGTTTGGATCCGCGCTGCAAGCTGGCCAAAAACCTGCTGCCCCCCACGCCATTGCGCATTCAGGGTTTAAGCCAGGGTTTTCAGTTCAAACAGCACCCAGCCACCCGGGAGCAGCCCCAAATCAGCGTCCACGCAGTGGGCGGGCAGCCGGACTGGTATTGGTTCCTGAATGGAGAATTGCTGCCCGAACGCGGCCCCGGCCTGACCCTGTCATTACCCCCACCCGGCTACCACCAGCTAAGCGTCACCGATCAAAGCGGCCAAAATGATCATGTCAATTTTGTAGTAGAGCCGGATTAAAACAATCATTTTCTCCCGGGTTTGTCCAAATTGGCACGGCCCTGCATCTTATCTCAACTGCTCGATAAATGCCTCGATGCGGGTTTTGAGCTGGCCGGCGTCCTGCATGCTGTAGTCGGTTTCAATGCGCAGGGCCGGAAGGCCTTCATTCTTCAGGGTATTTTCCACGGGCAGCGATTCCATGAGATAGGGCTGGCAGAACTGGAGGCTGTAGTGGATCACGGCATCGGCTTTGTAATCGGCGGCCATCTGCCGGATATGATCCAGCCGGTCGCCGTTGGGGGTGAAAATGGCGCAGTTGATTTGAAAATACCGGTCCACGATGGCTTCCATCATTTCCTCCGGGGTCCCGCCCGTATCATCGGTCAGGTTGCGGGTGCCGCGCTCGCCCACGCAGGATTCCTCTCCAACGATCACCGCGCCGGACGTCTCCACAATATGGTGCAGCTTCCAGTTGGGCACGGCCTGTGGGCAGCCCGAAACCAGGATCCGCGGTGTTTTTTCCGGAAAAACCCCCTTTTTTTCCGCAATCCGGCTTTCCAGTTCATCGCAGATCTTGTGCACGGATTCGGTAAACCGGGCCGGGTTGTCGTAAAACGAAACCTGATTGGCCAGCAGGGCATCCAGGCCTGATATGGGGGCAGGATCGGCATGCCGCAGGGCATAGAGGCGATGCAACGCCGCGCGCTTGGCATTGACGGTTTCAATTCCATATTTCAGGGATTCGGCCGTGATCGGTTTTCCGGTGAGATGTTCCATTGCCTGCCGGAACCGGTCAAATTCCGCGGCCAAAAGCGTCTTCCCGGGATCTGACTTGACCTGGGGCAGATCCATGACATAGAGGTTTTCCACCAGGCTTGAAAAGGTTTCATAGGCCTTTTTCTTGCCGTCGCAGGTGTTTTCACCAACAATCATATCCGCGCATTCCAGGTAGGGACACACCTTTCCCAGTTTAAACCCGAAAGACGACTTGATCAGGGCGCAGGTATTTCTGGGAAGCCAGTTTTCCACTTCCTCAAGGGCAAAATCCGCACCCGAGCACAGGCCCACCAGGGTGGCATCGGCGGCCAGCACGATTTCCTCGGGCACAAACACACAGTATGAGCCCACGATTTTCCGGCCCTTGTCCTTTTCATCCAGAAGCTCCCGGATGCGCAGGCCATGGACCTCGCTCATGACAAAATCAAAATATGCCATGGTTTCGGGCCGGTTTTGCTGGGACAGGTAAATATCGCCGTAGCCCTGGTTTAAAACATTTAGCAGCGCGTCGTGCGCATCCAGATCCAAACCCAGCTCTTCCCACATGGGGCGGTAATCGTTGCTCATATCTGACTCCTTAATAAACCGTTTTCACTTTCGGTTTCCGCCAATTGCCTGCTTAAAACCTGATGTGCTCGTATAAAGTCGATTTTCAGATGGCGCCGTCAAAACCTGATTGATGAGAGATCAGGTAGTAACATAGAAATTTTCATGCATTCAAATTGTTAATTTCTATTTTAAAGCCACTTGTCATGGAAACTTTCGATGCAAAGACCATTTTTCCGGCGGCATAAGAGCCGGGAAAATCTCACCGGAGACTGGCTCATCCCGCAGAGCCGCTGATGCATTCTTCGAGCAGATGCCGGTAAATGCTTGCTTTGTCCAGTTTGTGCACCACTTTGCCGGATTCAAAAACAAAGGCGGATTGCGCCAGACGCTCTGCCTGGGCCGGGCTGTGAGAAACCACCAGCATGGGATAGGATTTGGCCAGGTGGATCAGCAGTTCCTCGATGCGCCGGCCGGCCCTGAAATCAAGAGATGCCGTGGGTTCATCCAAAAGCAGAATCTTCGGCTCCAGGGCCAGACAGCGGGCCAGGCAAAGACGCTGCTGCTGGCCGCCGGACAGGGAAAGCGCCGAATCCTCCAGCCGGTGGCTGACCTCCTGCCAAAGCTGTGTTTGCTCCAGCACCTTGTGCATCCGGTTACGGCACTGCTTTTTACCAAGCCCGGATGTAAGCCTGAGGGGAACAAGAATGTTTTTGGCAATGGAGACCGGCATCAGGTTGGGCGTCTGAAATACCATGCCCACCTTGCGCCGGAGGTTGAGCAGGTCGGTGCGGGGTGCGAGAATATCGCACCACCTGCCGTCCATAAAAAGATTCACCGATCCTTTGGTAACAGCGCCCATTTCATCGTTGAGCCGGTTTAATGTGCGCAGAAACGTGGTTTTTCCGGAACCGGAACGACCCAGCAGACAGACGATTCCCCCGGCATCCGCAGCCAGGCTGACTCCGTCGAGCACCACCTGCCCGCCAAAACCGACAGTCAGCTCCTTTATCTCCAGAAACGGCTTTTTTGTTTTTAATACCATGTATTTTCGATTTTCCGCTGAATCCATCGTGCAGCCACAAAAAGCGAAGCAGACAGGATCAAAAGCACCAGGCAGGCGCCAAAGCCTGTCTGCAGTTCAGACTGGCTCCGGTATTCAGCGGCCAGATAATAAATGGTAAACGGCAGGGCCTCAAAAGGCCCCAGCACTCCCCGGGGAAGTCCGGCATTGGCCACAACACCGGTTAAAAGAATCACGGCTGTATCCTCGGCCGCCCGGCCCACGGCCAGGATCACACCGCCCAGAATCCCCCTTGAGGCCTGGGGCAGGATACAATGAACCATGTTCTGCCACAGGGTCAGGCCCAGAGACGGGCCGATGAGCCGCTGGGTCAGAGGGATGGCTTCCACGGCATTCTGGGTGGCGCGCACGATATACGGCAGAATCAAAACCGCCAGGCAAACTCCTGCAAGCAAAAGACAGGTATTGGCCCCGGGCAGAAAGGTCCGGCGCAGAAAAAGAATCATGGCAAACCCGAAAAGGCCCATGACAATGGACGGTGTGCCGGCCAGCTGATTGATGCAAAGGCTGCAGAACGCCTTTTTCCGCCCCTTTGCCAGAACCGCCAGATACAATCCGCAGCCCAGGCCAAAGGGAAGGGCCAGGGCTGCGGCCAGCAGAACCAGAACAAGCGTTCCCGCGCATGCCGGCCATATTCCGTCCCATACCGGAATCTGACCGGAAATGGCCGCCCATGCCGGGGCATCTCCGAAAAACAGCGCCGGGCCGAGCACAGCCCCGCCCTGCCAGGCGATAAAGCCCAGCAGGCCGCAGACCACAATTGTTGTCACCAGGGCACAGCTCCAGGCAAAAAAGAAGATCAGCCTGTCTTTACCCGTCACGCGAAAGCCCCCCGAATTTTTGCTGCACCCGGAAGACGGTAATATTGACCGCTGCTGCAATGAAAAACAGCAGGCATCCGGCTGCAAAAACCGAACGGTAGGCCTGGCTTTGGCTGTCAGTGGCCACCAGCAGGGCAATATGGGCGGTGAGGGTCCGGATGGAATCAAACAGGGAATCCGGAAGCTGGGGCGCGTTTCCCGCCAGCATCAGGGCAATCAGGGTGTCTCCCACCGCCCGGGCAAACCCAAGCAGCACCGCAGCCAAAAGCCCGGGCCACGCAGCCGGAAAAATCACATGAATCAGCGATTGCACCCTGGACAACCCCAGGGCGCTGCAGGTCAAAGACAGTTCCTGATCCACCCGCTCCAGGGCGCTTAACCCGATAAGCACAATAGTGGGCAATATGAGAAAACCCAGGATCAGGCCTGCAGCAAGCAGGCAGTAGCCCGCACTGCCTGAAAAATGACTGCGCAGAAACGGCACCAGGGTAAATGCGGCAACAAACCCGTAAACCACCGTTGGGATACCGGACATAAAGCGCACCAGGGCTTTGACCGCCCCTGCCGCCGGACCGGGGCCGAGCCCGGAGCAAAACAGGCAGACCCCGGCGGCCAGGGGACAGGCCACCAGCATGGCCAGTACGGTGAGATACATTGATCCCAGGATCATGGGAAGAATCCCGTAGTGAGCCTGGAAAGGCCGCCAGTTCAAACTCAGCAAATCCTTCCATTCACCGCCGGCCAATACCGGCCAGGCAAAATACACCAGAAAAGCAAATACCGCCATTACGCAGGCCATGCTGACAATTGCGGCTGTATAAAGCAGGATGCGGCTGAAGGTTTCCGAAAAATGCACGCCAAATCCGATCCGGATGATATGGAGGCCCTATTGTCCGGCGGGAATAAAACCGTTTTCAGACACGATATGCGCGCCCCGGGGACCCTGCAGGTAATCAATAAAGGCCCTGGCCAGTTTTCCGGGCTCGCCCTTTGTATTCATGTACAGTTTCCGCACCACCGGATAAGACCCGTCTTTGGCATTTTCCCGGGTGGGGGAAACACCGTCAATGGCCACCCCGGAAACCGAGTCGTCCATGTGGCCGATGCTGAGATACCCGATGGCATCAGGGTCCCTGGAGATCGCCACTTTCATGGCCCCGTTGGACTGGATCACATTGGCCTCCACAGCCACCGGACCCTTGTCCAGGGCTTTTTTCCGGAAAACGCTCCGGGTTCCGCTGGCCTCGTCCCGGGTATACAGGTTGATCTGACGGTCAGCTCCGCCCACTTGCTTCCAGGAACCAATCCCGCCGGCAAAAATGCCTTTAACCTGGTCTTTGCTCAAATTGTTTACGGGATTGTCCGGATGAACAGCAAGGCCAACACCGTCCACGGCAAAGGCGTAGGATTTGAGCCCGAACTTGTCGCGCTCCTTCTCGCTTAAGGCCCGGCCGGTGTTTCCGATATCCACCAGACCGGCACCGACTTTCTGGACCCCCACTCCGGAGCCGCCGCCGGCCACGGTGATGGCGATATCCGGATTATGACTCATGATCTGCCGGGCGGCCTGTTTCATCACCGGGATATGCGCCGTGCCGCCGGCAATGGTCAACCTGCCGGACAACCCGTCAAATGCCGATAAATCTGATGACCCGGCCCATACCGGCTGGAGGCTGAAAACAGCCGTACACAAACAGAGAAAAACAAAAGTGATTCTGCGGAACATACAAAAACTCCTTTCTGATGTTGCTTAGAAGAAAAGTCAATTTCTTCAATCTTCCCGGGCGGCCTGCTCCAGATCCGTGATCAACCGGTCAAGATCCAGACGATATTTGTCTGCCACATTGCCCAGGGCGTCAAAAAGGGCATTGCAGCAGATGCATTCTCCGGCCGCAGCATCGTAGCGCTTAAAAACGGCTTCTGTCTTTCGGTAGTGGCTGACCACATCAAGCACGGTCATCTGCGGGGTAATTTTTACAGGCTTGTCCAAACTGCTCATTTTTCCTCAAAAAACCGCTTCAGTGCGGCAGGTATTTGCTCAATGATGTCCATGACCCGGGTTCCTGGATCAGGATCTGCCAGTTTTCCGGCCAGGCGGCTGACAGCCGATGCCTGAATGCAGGCTGTCAGGGAATCTTTTCCCAGGCCGGTAAAAGCCGAGATCAGGCCGGTAATGATATCGCCGGTGCCGCCGATGGCCTCCATGGCAGGCACCACAGGCTGGCTGACAGTATTAAGAATGCCGTTTTCATCTGCGGCAATATCGGTTTTCCCCTTGACCAGAAGATATCTGGATGCGTTGCCGTGCACATAGGCCGATGCAATCAGCTCTTTGACCCTGTGCGGTTCATGAAAAATAAATCCCCGGGTATAGAAAGGGTGGGGAGCTTCCGGATCCGCCAGAAAGGCCAGTTCCCCCATATCCGGGGTAAAAACCGCATAGGCTGCCGCCTGGCCACTCATCTTGGCTGCATACATAAACCCGGCATCGGCTATCAGCATCGGGCGCGGATGCATGTCCTCAACAGCAAACAAGACCCTGTTGTGCCAGTCCACATCCGGCTGGATGTAATGAAACGTTATGCTTTCATAGCGGCATTGGCCGAGGATTTGCTCCAGATACGCATAGACCTTGCGGCTTCCCCCGCCCCCGCCGATATCCCCGGCCAGATAAGCCATGGGCGGATCTGCGCCAAAAAAGGCGCACGCCTTTGCCGCAGTTGCCAGAAGTGCCGGAGTCCCGCGATTGACCGCAACGCAATGATTGTCAATAAACAGGTTTTGTTCGGAGACCCGGACATTCCCGCAAACCAGCGGAAAGTCTTGATCGGGCACGGTACCCACTACGGCAGACATTTGCGCGTGATCTCCTCAAAGGCCAGCTGCAGGGCATATCCGCACAGGGTATGGCCGATGCTGCGCGGCTCCGGGGCCTGGTCAAGCCGCCGGCCAACCATTTGCGCCGCTAAATACGGTACGTCCGGACAACCCCCGCCCGAGATATTGACCACTGTCAAATCCCGCTTATCCACGGTGATTTTCATGTTGGCGGCCTGAACCATCAGAAACTCCCCGTAATCAGTGGTAAAAAAAACATTGACCGGTTCAAGCAGCCCGTCTGACACGGCAACCACCTGCAGCGGCGTAATTTCGGCTTCTTCCAGGGTGCGGACGATTTCCAGCTCCGAAACCAGAGGAAACTCAATAACCAGATCGCACCCGGTTCGGATTTCCGGGGGCGGTCCCATGACCCGGATGCGCCAGCCACCCTTTTTCAGGACATTTTCCGCGCCGATCACCTCGCTGGTGTTTTCAAACACCAAAATCCCCCTGTCCCGCGGCGAGACCGAAGGCTGTTTGTTCTCTTTGCGGAAAAAGAACAACAATCCCAATATGGATTCCTTATTTTGCGGCTTTCCGAATTTCCAATCGAAAGGTTTCCCCTTCGATGGCAATGCTTTCCACTTTCCATCCCTGACTTTCAACGGCCCGGCTGACGTTTTCCCGGGAGGCTTCGGTGTCCACGAACACCTCCATTTCCGTCTCCTGTGATTTTTTGATGGCATCCAGGGCCATCAAAACCGGCTGGGGGCAGGAAAGCCCCCGTGCATCCACTGTTTGGCTCATCTTGCGCCTCCTGTTTGGGGCTGTTTCATGGTAAATCCGATGACCAGGCAGACAGCCAGGCCGATGACAACCGCGGCAATCCCGTGGGGACCCACGCCGGCCGGTGAACTGGCCAGGCCGAAATTGTGGGAGACAGCAGCGCCCACGATCATGCCCAGCACGAATATGGCCGCATCCCCGTCGCCTTCACCGGACAAAAACAACTGCCGGCCCGGGCACCCCCCCGCCAAAGCAAAGGCAAGGCCCGCCAGCACCATGCCCATGGCGTTCCACACATGCTGGGTATGGGCCACGGGCTGGCCGGCAAAACCCGCTTGAAACTGGCCGAGGATCAGGTTGACGAGCCAGGCGGCGATCACCAGGGCCGCCACACCGGAAAACAGATGCACCTGCCGGAACAAGATCAGGTCCCGAAACGCACCCATGGTGCAAAACCGGCTTCTCTGGGCGATAACGCCGATAACCAGGCCGGCAATAACAGAAATCGCCAGGGGGGCGTACATGGCACCCGGGCCCTTGACGCTGTAAAACAAAATCCCGGTTTTCTCCGCGCCTTCTGCCCGGGGATAGATCAGCATGAGCACAAACAGAGCGGCAAAAACAGCCGGCAGCACCCAGCCCGACGCAGGAGGGAGCTTCTGGGTACGGCCCAGACTATAGCCTTTTTTCAAAAATCGCGTGCCGATCCAGATGCCGGCAATCAGCCCGATGAGCCCCAAAATGGCATTTCCATCCCCGCCGGCCAGCCGAAGCATGGCTCGCCACGGACATCCCAAAAACACAAGGGCTCCGATCATGGCAAACACGCCCAGAAAAAACCGCACAATGGGCGCTGATCCGCCCCGCGGCCGGAATTCCTTAAAAGCCAGGGCCGCGGCCAGGGACCCCAGCACGAAACCGATGATTTCCGGCCGCATATATTGCACCACAGCAGCCCTGTGAAAACCCACGGCCCCGGCAATATCTCTTTCAAAGCAGGCAACGCAAATGCCCATGTTGCCCGGATTTCCCAAATACTGGAGCAGCGCGGCCCCCGCTCCGATCACCGCTCCCACAGCGATAATCCCCCATCTTGTGGCAAAAACATTTTTCATTCAGTCACCCCTTTTCCGGCGCTCGGTTAAGAAACATCACTCCTGTTTGGCCGCCTGCGCAGCTCCTCTGAGTTTTGAGATATATCTAGGATCAAGATTATTTATGTGTCAAATCGCTAATTTCGATCAAACTTTTCACAATCATAGAAACTCCCTATGGATGGGAATTTTGCGCCGGCTACAGCAAGGACCCGGCAAGCAGGCTTTCAGGCGCCGGGATTTTTCCGCTTGACGATTGGGTGTGCTTGGCGTATGTTTTCGGTTTATCAAAAATCCGGGAATTTCCGGATGTTGCCGGATTGACACCAAACAACAGGTTTTTGTAAGTGACGGAACTCTACCGCAACTGGTTTCTGGCCAGCCGGCCCTGGTCGTTTATCATGACCGCCATTTCCATCAGCGTGGGAGGGGCTGTGGCGGCCATTGACGGGCCTTTTTCCTGGACGCTTTTTGCCGTCACTCTGCTGGGGGCGGTTTTTCTGCATGCCGCCACAAACCTGATCAATGACTACTATGACGTGCAAAAAGGGGTGGACACGGTTGAGACCGCCACCGCCCAGTACCGGCCCCACCCCCTCGTGGAGGGGAAGCTGCGGGCCAAAAGCGTGCTGGCCGCCTCCTGTCTGCTTTTTGCCATTGGCGCTGGCATCGGCCTGTGGCTGGCCGTCGAAAGGGGTTGGCCGATTCTGGCCATCGGTGTTGTGGGCGTACTGGCCAGCCTGGCCTACACGGCCCCGCCGGTGAGCTACAAGTACATCGCTCTGGGCGAATTTTCGGTGTTTCTCATGTGGGGGCCGCTCATGGTGGAGGGCACCTATTATGTCCAGCATCAGCAATTCAGCGCCCATGCCTTGTGGATCAGCATACCCTTTGGCACCATCGTGGCCCTGGTGCTGCTGGCCAACAACCTGCGCGACATCGCCCATGACAAAAGCCGTTGCATCCGCACAATCGCCATCGTGCTCGGGGCGCAAAAGGGATTTTACCTGTATTTCGCCCTGATTGCCGCAGCCTACCTCAGCATTCTGGTGATGATTCTCGCCGGAGTTCTTTCGTGGTGGTCTTTGATGGTATTTTTCTCCGTGCCCATTGCCGTCAGTATTCTGCGGATCATGTCGGAAAAAATCCCCAAGGACGCAGATGCACGCACAGCCCGGCTCGATACCGTGTTTGGCGTGCTGCTGCTGATTTCCCTAATTGCCGAGGCCCTTTTATGAATCAGTACCGCTTTGCCTGGAAACCCGTGGCCGCAACCGTGATCATTGCCGCCCTGCTGTGGTGGATGACCTTTTACCTGCAGTTCGGGGTGTTCTGGTTTAAAATCGCGTTTTCCGCTTTTGTCCTGGCTGTGCTCTCGTTTATCCTCCAGCCCGCACGGCTCATCGATTTTCGCATTAACTGGCGCAGCATTGCCATCGGCCTGGTATCTGCGGCTTTGCTGTATCTGCTTTTCTGGGCCGGAAAAACCCTTTCAACGGCCCTGCTGCCCTTTGCCGGCGACCAGATCGGCGCCATTTACGACAAAGGCGAAGGCACGCCCCAATGGGTCATCATTCTTTTGCTTTTTTTCATCACCGGGCCGTGCGAGGAAATTTACTGGCGGGGCTATCTGCAGCGCCAGCTCATGGTGCGCTTCGGCACGGCGGGCGGATGGCTGCTGGCAACCCTTTGTTACGCGGGCGTGCACATCAGCTCGGGCAACTTCATGCTCACGGCCGCAGCCGGTGTTGCCGGGGCCTTCTGGGGCATTATGTACTGGCGGTTCAAGGATCTGTCCCCGGTGATCATCTCCCACTGCATCTGGAGCACGTTTATCTTTGCGGTCATGCCGGTGCCGTAAAACGCCTTTTAGGGGCTGCGGGCCGGCAGGGACCCGAATATGCGCATATAAACGGCAAACAAAAACGGAATCACCGCAATGGCGCTTCCGGCAAAAAACGCGCCCCGCACGGCGGTTTCTGTTACAAACAGGGCAAGAAACAGCGGGGATACGGTCTGGCCCAGGTAAATCAGCAGGGTGAACACCGACAGCACCCCGGCGCGCAGCTCAGTTGCCACCAAACCGGCGGCAGCGGAATTGAGCGTGGGCATCAGGACCCCGAATCCCAGGCCCCACACCCCCATAAACACCAGCAGAAGCGGATAACTTCCGGCAAAGCCCGTCAGCAGGTGGCTGATCCCGCAGCAGGCAAATCCCCAAATCACCCGGGTTTGCTCGCAAAAATGCCGGCTCACGGTCCCGGCCCGGGAGGCCACAAGGCCCGATACTCCGGCGGCAGCGGAAATGGCCAACCCGGAATGCAGGGTGGTGAGCCCGAAGTCGCGCACCACAAGGATCGGCATGTAGACCACAATGCCGTAGAGCAGAACAAATCCCATAAAATTTGAAAAAAACAGCCAGACCGCCCGGGTGTTGGCAATGGCGGCCAGGGCCTTGATCATGTATCCCGGGGTCCGGGCACTTCTGCCCGGCTCCTTTAGCCGAAACCCTGCAACAAGCGCAAGTACAATGGCTGAAGCGTGGATGTAAAAGGGCAGAAACCAGGCAAACACGGCAATGGCTCCGGAGACAAACGGCACGGTGGCATTTGTCAGCCCCTGCACCGTTATCCGGTATCCCATGGCCCGGGTCCGGTCCGGCTCCTCGTACATATCCCCGATGGCCGCCACCACGGTATTCATCATGCCCCCCACGGCGATTCCCTGAAAGGCCCGCCATACCAGCAAAACCCAGAAAGACCGGGTAAAGGTGATCAGCAGTCCGGCCGCCCCAAACAGCATCACCGAGGGAACGATCACCTTTTTTCTGCCAAACCGGTCGGCCACCGGCCCCAGCAGCGGGGTGGCGACCATGGCGGCAAAAGTGTAGGCGCTCAGGGCCAGGCCCACGTTTCTGCCCGTTGCCCCCTCCAGATTGATCATCTCCGGCAGAATCGGCCCCACCAGACTGCCGCCGGTGACCGCAAACATGACCACCGCAAGCAGGATCAGCAGATTTCCATCCCTGAAAAAACGCATGTTCATCCACCACAATCGGTCGCAAATTAAGCTGAAAAACCGCCAACCATCATAATACGCCCCTTTCCAAAACGCAACGCCTGCAGAGGTGGCAAGCCTTCGGCATAAACCGGCCAAAAACCCCGGAACTCCGGAGCGATAGGGAGGCAAGTTCGCTGCCGGGTCCGGTTTTTTTGCTCCTGACCGTTTCCGGGATTCAGCCAATGCCTCCGCGGAAATTTCAAAAACTCGGCCTGCCGGCCTCAAACAATTTGAAATTTACTCGCTCCGGCATTGGCTGAATTTTTCCCGGAAACGCTCAATGTCGCTTACAAACCGCCCCCAGCCGCGAACTTGCCTGGAAACGCTGAACATATACCCAACCTGGAAACCACTGTATATCTTCTGCTGCAATTAATCCTGCAGACCAAATGTCGGTGCACTTCACTTTTGACAGATCACCAACAATGATAGCCTTGTAAAAAGTAAGTTTTTAGATGGCGCCGTAAAAAGTTCAAGATCAAGGCTTGCGCAATTTCGAAGAATGCAGAGTGGTTAGCCGTACGTGAAATTTTGAGAAATTGCGCGTAACGCAGATATTGGACTTTTACGGCGCCATCAACAATGCACTTTTTCAAGCTTACTTTGAGTTGTCCATGGGCAGGGGGCGGGGGCGGATTTGTTTGACTGCATTGGAGCGGTTTGGCCAAAAGATTGTCCCGGGGCTTTGGCGCCCGGAATTTCAAACTGTCTGAGGGCGATCAGCCCGAGTTTTTGAAATTTCAGCCAAAGTTCCGGGACAATCGGCCAAAGCGATCCGCAGGCAAACAAACCCGCCCCCGCCCCCTGCCCATGCGAAAAACCGGAAGGCCGTATTTTTCCAATGTCATTGTCATAAAAGCCTTAATCTCTTTTTCCGCTTTTGCTTTTCACTTTTGACATGATATAATTTTTTCGTTTTGTTTTCGTCCGGTGTTATTGCCAGCAACCCATTGCCAACCATTTCCTTTTTTTGCAGGAGCAAAAATGACCCAAACCACTGCTTATCGGACCTGTCCCCTGTGCGAGGCCGGCTGCGGCCTGGAAATCACCGTATCGGATAACCGCGTGGAAAAAATCCGGGGAGATCAGCAGCATCCCATGAGCAAGGGATTTTGCTGCCCCAAGGGCATTGCCTTAAAAGATCTCCATGAAGACCCGGACCGTCTGACCTCCCCCATGATCCGGGAAAACGGCCGATTCCGAAAGGCGGACTGGGACGAGGCCCTGGCCCTGGTGGAAGAAAACCTCACCCGCATCCGCAGGGCCCATGGAAACGACAGCGTGGCCATATACCTGGGCAACCCCAACACCCACACAATGGCCGGCGGCCTGTTTGTCCGCCCCATGGCAAAAGCATTTCAAACCAAAAACTTCTATTCCGCCTCCACGGTGGACCAGATGCCCAAGATGGCCGCCTGCGGATGGCTCTACGGGCATCCGGGCCGGATCCCGGTGCCGGATATCGACCGCACGGATTTGTTTGTGGTCTTCGGGGCCAACCCGTACGTCTCCAACGGCAGCCTCATGACCGCCCCGGACATGCCGGGCCGGGTGCGGAACCTGCAGAACCGGGGCGGCAAAATGATTGTCATCGACCCGGCCAGAACCCGAACTGCAGAAGCTGCTGACCAGCACCTGTTTATCCGGCCGGGAACAGATGTGTACATGCTGTGTGCCATTGTCAATGTGTTGTTTGACCGGAACATGGTCAAGCCCGGCCGTTTGTCTGGTTTTCTGGATACCGAAGACATTTCCGCCCTCAAGGATGCGGTTTCACACTGGACGCCCAAAACGGCCGCCCCTCTGTGCGGGGTGACCGAAGATGAAATTACCAATCTGGCCCTGGAAATCGCGCAAGCGGATAAATGCGCGGTCTACGGCCGCATGGGAACCTGCACGGCCGCCTTCGGAACTCTCTGCTCCTGGCTCATCGAGGTGATCAACATCCTCACCGGCAACCTGGATGCCAAAGGCGGCACGGGTTTTCCCAAAGCCGCCCACATACCAGACGGCAGCATTGCCAAAAAGGGCTTTGCCACCGGCCGGTGGCGCTCAAGGGTATCGAATGCACCGGAAGTCTGCGGGGAACTGCCGGCGGCACTGATGGCAGAAGAAATGGAAACCCCGGGAGACCGGCAAATCCGGGCCCTTGTCACCGTGGCCGGCAACCCGGTGGTGGCCGTGCCTGAAAGCGACCGCCTGGATGCGGCCATGGCCGGGCTGGATTTCATGGTCAGTGTGGACTACTACATCAACGAATCCACCCGCAGGGCCAATGTGATTCTGCCGCCGGCAGCGATTTTGAGCCACGGTCACTACGACGTTTTCTTCCACGGCCTGTCTGTGCGCAATTTTGCGGCCTATTGCCCGCCAATATTTGAAAAAGGGGCGGAAGAAAAAGACAAGTGGGAAATTCTGGCTCACCTGGCCCTGATCGGCCAGGGCCAGGGGGCGTCAGCAGATCCCGGAGAAGTTGCCGATGCAATGGTCAGCCAGCTGGCAGCCGGCGTGATTTCGGCCATGGGCGGAGAGCAAACAGCCGGGGTCAGCCGGGACGCCCTGACAGGCATGCTTTCCGGGTCCAGGGGCCCGGAACAAGTTTTGGACCTGCTTTTGCGCATCGGCCCGTACGGAGATAATTTCGGCCTGAATCCCGACGGGCTGAGCCTGGACAAACTGCTTGCCAGTCCCAGGGGCGTGGATCTGGGACCCCTTGAATCCTGGGTTGACCGCGCGGTTTCCAACCCGGACGGAAAAATCCATTTGTTTGCCAATGTGTTTCAACAGGCCATGGCCGATCTGGGAAAACCCGATGATACAGACTCAGGCCCGGGGCGGCCCCTGCGCCTGATCGGCCGGCGGCATTTGCGCACCAACAATTCCTGGATGCACAACATCCCCGCGTTGTCTGCAAAAAACCCGTGCACCCTGCAGGTCAACCCCGAAGACGCCGTCCGGCTGGGACTCAAAGACGGGCAGACAGCACAGATCACATCAGATGCCGGCATCGTGAGCGCGCCGGTGGAAATCACAGACCGGGTCATGGAAGGGGTGGTGAGCTTGCCCCACGGATGGGGCCATGACATGGAAGGAATGCAGATGCAGGTGGCCGGGGCAAATCCGGGTGTCAACACCAACCGCATTGTGCCGGGGGCAGTGGATCCCCTGTCTGCCACGGCCGTGTTAAACGGTATTGCCGTCACCGTGAGCTGAAAGGAAACGCTCAGTTTAGGCAAAGCACCGTAAAAAGCTTTTTACCGTGTTCGCTGTTTTTGCAGGAAGGAAGTCTGATTTCAGATGGCGCCATAAAAAGTTCAAGATCAAGGCTTGCGCAATTTCGAAGAATGCAGCGTAGTTATCCGTACGTGAAATTCTGAGAAATTGCGCGTAACGCAGATATTGGACTTTTTATGGCGCCATCAAAAGTTAAATCAGCGATTCCAGACAGGTTTTGACAAAATACCAGTTGCACCGGGGGCCGCAGAGCACCAGGGACCACAGCGGGCTCTGACCGGGCTCCACTGCCAATTCCTGAAGCACCAGAACACCGTTTTCCCCGTGAAGGGTCAGCCCGGAAACCGGGCCCAGGCCCGCACTTTTGGCTGCGGGCGCGGAAGTGTTGAAAAAAGGAGCCAGCTTTTGGGTCAGGGCGCGGGTGTCGGGTTTTTTTGTTCCCTCGTATTGAAGGGCCTGAAAGGCCAGACGGCTGTCGACCACCGCGATAATTTTAAAATCCCGGGTTTCTTCGGACTGCTCCAGAATGGAGGCAATCTGTTTTACCACCTCCCGGCAATTCTGGGCCACCTCGGCCTCATCGCCAGGCCCGGGCTCCGGCTCCTGCTGATCCGGCTCGATTTCCTCCACAAGCTCGATGACTTCGAAATCCTCTTCAAAGGTGCGGGCTTTCTCCCCGTCGCCCCAGGCCTCGGAAGCCGGCAAGGGATCAGCGGGTTTTGCAGAGGTGCTCCAGGTGGCGTCGGCAAAATCCATGAGCTTGGTCTTGACCCTTCTGCGGGTGCGGCGCCGGGGCAGGTCTGAAAAGGAAAAGGAAATCCGGTTCCAGGATGCGATCTGGCCGGCGGCCTCCTGCACCGACAAATCCCCGCAGTGGGCATCGATGATCTCACCGTTTTCAAAATACAAAAACCCCATACGCTTGCCTGCGGCCTTGACCTTCATGCGGCAGGTTTTCTGCTGCAGTTCCAGCAGGGGCAGAAGCGTTGCCATGTTCATGCCCTGGGCGCCGGCGCCTTCATCGCGCAGATTTAACCCCACAAAAATGGCCGACACCAGCGATCCCACCTGGAACGGCTTTTCCAGGTGATAGAGAAAGGACTGCTGGCTGATGCGCTTTTTAAACCAGGGTTTTCCCCGGTCGGTCATGACAATGCAGGGGGTCCGGGTATGATTGATGGACATGTAGGAAAGCAGTTCCAAAGCATCCAGGCTAGGGGTTTCAATGTCTGCGGCCAGCACGGAAACCGGCTGCTTTGACAGGAGAGAAAGCGCCTGACGGCCGTCAGCCGCGGTGAGCACCTCAAACTGCCGAACCTTTTCCAGACCGGCTTTTGTCTGCTCCAAAAAGGCCTCGTCTCCGTCGACAATCAAAACCTTATCCATGACCCCATCCAATATATGTATTGACAGCAAAAATACCGGGCCCTTATAATAAAATCAGTGCAAAAAAGCTTATACCATATTCAACTCCCGGATTTCAACGGAAATACAACGGAAGCAGCCATGGACGCGCAAGACCCCCGACATGCCGAATACAAACATGTCTCCGCTTTGGAAAACCCGTTTGAGGCCCAGCTGCTTGAATCGATTCTCAGAGAACGCCAAATCCCTCACTGCATGCGCTCTCATCATGACACGGCCTATGACGGTTTGTTCCAAATGCAGAAGGGCTGGGGGGAAGTGTTTGCCCCGGAGCCGCAGCACGGCCCCATTCTTGAAATCCTGGAGCAGATCCGGCAGGAGGGTCAAAACAGCAAACACCCGGATTCTGAAAGATAATTTTTTGTGCGTGCGTCCGGCATGCTTCGTGTTAATAATGATGCATAGGAAAGCCTATTTGCGACCATAAGAAGGGAGATATACCAATGAAAAACTACCAGGACGCTTTTGCGCAGGCATTGCAGGTCGGACGGCCGCCCAACGTGGTGGAACTGTTTCCCAATTCCAGGGCCCTGATTGTCAGCGGCAAGTTCATCGACCGGGCTATGCTCAAAAAGGGCAAAGCCATTGCCATGGCCGCCAACGGAAGAAACTACTTTGTCATCCGGGGGGCACTCATGGCGGCCCAGCGGGCCAATGCCGCCATTATCATCGAGATTGCCAAGTCTGAGAGCAACTATTGCGGGGTGAATTTCTGGAACATTGCCCGGATAGTGGACAATCTTTGCAATGAAATGGGAATCACCGTGCCCGTGGCCGTGCATGCCGACCATTACGGCATCAAAGGCCCCGAAGACGTGGAAGCCGCCAGGACCGAAATACCCAGTGTATTTGACGCGGGCATGACCTCCATTGCCCTCGACGCATCCCACCTGCCGGATGAGGAAAACCTGCTTTCCAGCCTTCAACTGTGGCCCTATGTGCCCAAATGGGCGGGCCATGAAACAGAAGTGGGCGAAATAAAAGGAAAAACCGGTCTGTCCACCCCCGAGGAAGCCCTGTTTTTGATCCAGGGACTAAACGCCCATGACGTGTTTCCGGACTGGATCGCTTTGAACAACGGCACCACCCACGGCATTGAGGCGGCATCCGAAGGCATCCAGATAGAGCTCACCGCCAGGATCCACGATGCCCTTGCCCCGTACAAGGTTTCGGGGGCCCAGCACGGCACTTCCGGAAACTCCTCGGACCGGCTGCGAAAAATCGCCGGGCAGACGCGCACCACCAAGGCCAATGTGGCCACTGCCCTGCAGATGATTTCCTGGGGCCTGGAGGTCAACGATTACGGCAATGCAAAGCTCGATGACAACGGCAACTTTGTCAAGGTTGAAAACCAGGGCGTCACCGAGGACATGTGGAAGGAAATGACCGCCTACGCCGAATCCAAGGGTTTGAAAAAGGGTGATTTCAAAAAAATCAACCTCCCGTTTGAAAGCCGGCTGCTGGCCCAGCCCAGAAAAGTGCGCCTGCGAATGGCCGAGCGGGTGGAGCAGTTTGTCTACAACATGCTGGTCAACGTTTTAAACTGCAAGGATACAGCGCCCATTGCGGTTGAAGAAATCCTTGCAGCCGGCTCCCACGACCCGGGACCCAAGGCACAGCGCCTGGAAGATCCGGAAAACTGGAGCGAAAGCCGGATCCGGGACCGGGGTGCGGCAATTGAACGCGACCGGGGCGAAGCCGGCAATTTTGAAGACTGATCCATGAAAGAAAAAAATTTCTGCCCTTACTGCGGACTGGGGCTCACAGAAAAATTTACCGAAGGGCGCATGCGGCAGTACTGCAGCGCATGCGCCCTTCCCGTGTATGAAAACCCGGTTCCGGCCACCAGCGTGGTGGTGGCAGACGAATACGACCGGATTCTGCTGGTAAAACGCAACATAGAGCCCAAAACCGGCTGGTGGTGCCTGCCAGGCGGGTTTCTGGAAACCGGGGAGAGCCCGGAGCAAGGCGCACTGCGGGAACTGCGCGAGGAAACCGGCATTTCCGGGAAAATTGACATGCTTCTGGGGGTGCTCACAAACGAGGGCCGGTTCTACAAAGCCATCCTGATGATCGGCTTTTTGGTCAGAAGCTTTTCCGGAACCGCTCGGGCCGGAGATGACGCAGATGATGCCGCCTGGTTTGACAAAGACCGGCTGCCGGAAATCGCATTTAACAGCCACCGGTCCCTGATCCGGATCTATTATGCCGGCTACCGGCAAAACAACCCAAATCCCGCATACAGTCCGTAATTGCGGGCCTTATTGGTTTTTCTCCCACTCGGTTTTCAGATCCTGCATTCTTTGGGCCACGGACTGGCGGACATCCCGGGGAATCACCCGGGCCACACCCCCTGCAACAGCGTTAATGCGCGGGGCCATAACCGATTCATGCACCATTTGCCGGCCGCCGGCGGGCAGAAAGGTAATCAGGAGAAAAAACAGCAGGGAAACCAGGACCACGGCCTTTAACGCCCCGAATACCGCCCCCAGCACCCGGTCAATAACGCCCAGCAACATCAGCTTAAGAAGCGTACGAAGCAAAAATCCCGCCAGGGTGGCGGCCAGAAAAAACACGCAAAACAGAATCAGAAAAGAGGCGATATAGATGTAGTGCAGATTCTCAATCCACCCGGAAAGCAGCGGGGCCAGGAGATCATGATGCATAAAGGCCGCATAGAAGCCCCCGACCACGCCCACAATGGCCGCCACCTCCCGGATCACACCCCGGAAAGCGCCCCGGATAATGCTGTAACTGAGAATGACAACAATGACCATGTCAAACGGATTCATCCCCAAAATTCCTTTTGGGCAGGCCGGGTTGTTGACAAGGCCCGCAGGATCATTATTATGGAAGCCTCTTTAAAAACGGCAGAAGGACCCATTTGTTGACTAACAGAGGGGGAAAAAACCGTCAAGCTCGTTTTCCCGGCAAACCGGGCTTATTTTGTCAATTGCAAAATATGAATTGCCCGTGATATACAAAATCTGTATACAGCACCGGGTAATAACAACCCGGCTATAAAACTTTTTACCCACTGCATTGCACCTTATGATGAATTACCAGGAAAAAACCCGAACAGAATTAACCTTTCCAGACCCGGCCCTGGCCCGGAGCCTGTTTGGCACCCATAACGCCAATCTGCAACGAATCGCCGAATCCTCCGGGGCAAAGATTCACGCCAGGGGAAACGGGGTGCTCGTGGAAGGCGACTCTGTTTCAGCCGAGCTGGCCTGCGAGATTTTAAACCAGCTCTATGGCCTGCTAAAGGAGGGATACCCGGTCTATCCCAATGATGTGGATTACGCAGCCAATGTGCTGTGCCGGGACTGCAGCGTGAAATTAAAAGAAATCTTTCTGGATACGGTGTATATTACTTCCGGCCGGCGCACCATCACCCCCAAGAGCCCGGTTCAGAAACAATACATTGATGCGGTGCGCAACCACGACATCGTCTTTGGCATCGGCCCGGCAGGAACCGGGAAAACCTATCTGGCCATGGCCATGGCCGTGGCCGCCCTGGCCAGAAAAAAGGTCAGCCGGATCATCCTCACCCGACCGGCAGTGGAAGCCGGCGAGGCCCTGGGATTTCTGCCCGGGGACCTGGCGGAAAAGGTCAATCCCTATTTGCGGCCCTTATATGACGCACTGCATGACATGATGCCCTTTGAAAAAGCCGGGGGGCTTATCGAACAGGGGGTCATCGAGGTGGCTCCCCTGGCCTTTATGCGGGGCCGGACCTTAAATGACGCCTTTATCATCTTAGATGAAGCCCAAAATTCCACCTCCGAGCAGATGAAGATGTTTCTTACCCGCATCGGGTTTAACTCCAAGGCCGTTATCACCGGAGACATCACCCAGAGCGACCTGCCCAAGAACCGGGCCTCCGGGCTTGTAGAGGCCAAAAAGTTGCTGGCGGAGATCGCCGGCATTGAATTTGTGTTTTTTTCCAAGCGAGACGTGGTGCGCCACAAGCTGGTGCAGAAAATCATTGACGCCTACGAGCGCAATGACAACCAGACCGCTGATACCCAAAGGCAATAACAGCCTTCCTTGCCAGGACGCCCATGAACATCTTCCAACGCACTGATATTTCAGTCAAAAAACCCAACCTCACGGCCTGGATCGTCATTGGCATTTTGGCTGCGGCCACCCTTGTTTCCACGCTGATTTTTTATCCCAAACTCATTGTCATCCAGACCCCATACCAGGTTGGCGACATTGCCGATGAAAACATCAAGGCCGCCAGGGACGTTTTTATTGAAGACGGGCGGGCCACCCGCAAAAAGCAGCAGGAAAGCCGCGACCGGGTGCTTACGGTATACGACCATGATGTTTCCCTGATCGATCAGTTAAAAAACCGCGTTAACATGGCCTTTGCCACCCCCCGGGCGGTTTTTGAACAACCCCCCGCCCTTGGCCAACAGGAAGGGGTGCCGGTTTCAGAGGCTGTGGAAAACACCCGGAAGCTAAACCTGCGCAACCAGGTGTGGGAGAAAAAGCAGGAATTTGAAAAAACCCTGGGCATTTCCATCAGCAACGGCGCATACAGCATCCTGTTCAACGAAAAGTTCTCCCCAAAAATCCCCGAGCTGATAAACCGCATTCTCACCGAGGTGCTGACAAACGGGGTGGTGTCCAACAAGGAACTGCTGCTGCGGGAAAACGACCGGGGCATTGTCTTAAAAACCGTGGGAAGCGGAAACGAGCGCCACATTACCAACCTGCGGCAGTTCTACAGCCTGGACCAGGCCAAGACCATGGTGCGCATCATCGGCGATCCCATGCTAAAGGGCATGGAATACAACCTCGTCAACCTGATCGTGGACTTTACCCAGCGCCTGGTGCAGCCCAATATCACTTTAAACAAAAGCGAGACCGAAAAACGGCGTGATGCCGCGGAAAAATCCATCAAGCCCATCATGTACCAGATTAAGAAGGGCGAAATGATTCTGCGGGAAGGCGAGCGCATCTCAGAAACCGACATGCTCAAGCTCCAGGCCATAGCGCACCAGGGGGGAAAAAAGAAACTTCTGGGAAAGGCCCTGGGCACCGGATTGATCATTTTTGTCCTGCTGATGGTCACCTATCTCATCCATCTGCGCCACCGCCCGGAAATAGCCCACAACCCCTCAGGCCGGCTTTTGTTTCTGGCCGCGGTCATGGTCAGCGCCTTTCTGATCGCACAGGTTTCGGTTTCCCTGGCCGTGTCCCTGTCAGAGGAAATGACATATTCCCTGAACGCCTCCTGCATGTTCTACGGCATTCCCCTGGCGGCCGGGGCCATGATCATCTGCCAGTTCATGGGTTTTTCCGTGGCATTTCCCCTTGCCGTTGTTACGGCCCTGCTCACGGGCCTGCTGTTTGAAAACGCCTATCTCATGAGCCTGTATTTTCTGATAAACAGCGTGATGGGCGCCTACTGGTCGCGCCACTGCCGACACCGCAGGGATTTGATCAAAACAGGGGCCAAGCTGGGTCTGTTTAACATGGCGCTGGTGGCCATTATCAATATCTACAGCCTCAACCTCGGAGTGCCGGAAATTTTCTGGGACTGGACATTTGCCTTTATCGGCGGCATCAGCGCAAGCATTGTCACCATCGGGGTGGCCCCGCTGGTGGAAATGGGATTCGGCTTTACCACAGACAGCACGCTTCTGGAGCTGTCCAACCTGGATCAGCCCCTGATGCGCCGGCTGATGTTAGAGGCACCCGGCACCTATCACCACAGCGTTATCGTGGGTTCCCTGGTGGAGGCAGCAGCCTCTGAGATCGGCGCCAACCCCCTTCTGGCAAAAGTTTGCGGATACTACCACGATATCGGAAAGCTCAAAAACCCCCTTCACTTTATTGAAAACCAGAGCGAGGGCAAAAACATCCACAACAAGCTGGCCCCGTCCATGTCGTGCCTGATTCTGATCTCGCACGTGAAAAACGGCGTGGAACTGGCCCGGGCAAACAAGCTGGGCCAGGAAATCATTGACGCCATCCGCCAGCACCACGGCACCAGCCTGATCAGCTATTTTTACGAAAAAGCCAAAAAACAGAAAAAAGACCAGCCGGTCAACATTGACAACTTCCGCTACCCGGGCCCCAAACCCCAGACCAAGGAAACCGCGCTGGTCATGCTGGCCGACCAGGTGGAGGCGGCCGCGCGAACCGTTGAACATCCCACTGCCTCGCGCATCCAGGGCCTGGTGCAGCAGCTGATCAACAAGACCTTTTCAGACAACCAGCTCGATGAATGCCCCCTGACATTAAAGGACCTGCACCATATCGCCAAAAGCTTCATGAAAATTTTGACCGGGATCTATCATCACAGAATCGATTACCCGGAAAAGCCAACCCCAGGCAGTGCAAAGGAAAAAAATGGCCGTTCTGATCACAAACAACCAGACTCTTTACAAAATATCAATGGATCAAATACAGACGACCGCCCGGGAACTCTTAAACGCCTTGGACAAGGCTGAAGCTGAACTCTCCCTTGTGGTCACAGACGATGAGCACATCGCAGAGATCAACCGCCAATACCTCAAACGATCCGGACCCACCAACGTGATCGCCTTTCCCATGGGAGATCCGGAATTTCCGGAAGTGCAGCCCGAGCTGCTCGGAGACGTGATCATCTCTCTTCAGACCGCGGAAAAAGAGGCAGTGGATGCGGGATACCCTGTGGCCGAGCGGTTTACCGAACTGCTCATTCATGGTATTTTGCATCTTCTGGGATACGACCATGAAACCAATGATGCAGACGCCCGGCAGATGGCGGAAAAAAGCCGGGTGCTGACAGATCATTTAAAAAAAACCAATCTGCCGGAAAACCCGGGACAGATGATCGCCCCGGTCTGAGAAGATGGACACAACAGAACAGCAACAAGGAGAAAGAAAGGAAAAAACCATGGCCGGACTGGCAGTCAACGTGGATCACATTGCAACCCTGCGCCAGGCAAGGGGCGGTGCAACCGCTTACCCGGACCCGGTTCACGCGGCCTTGCTGGCCGAACTCGGAGGGGCTGACGGTATTGTGGTACATCTTCGCGAAGACCGGCGCCACATCCAGGACCGGGACGTATATTTGCTGCGAAAAACCGTGCAATCGCGACTCATCCTTGAAATGGCGGCCACAGATGAAATGATCTCCATTGCCGCAGACCTCAGGCCCGATCTGGTGACCCTGGTGCCGGAAAAGCGAACCGAGCTGACCACCGAAGGGGGCCTGGACGTGCGCGGCCTGGCAGAGGTCACCCAAAAAGCCGTTGAATCCCTGCACAGCGCGGCCGTCCCGGTAAGCCTGTTTATCGACCCGGATGCCATACAAATCCGCGCTTCAGCTGATACCGGCGCGGACATGGTGGAAATCCACACCGGCGCATTCTGCGAGGCCTCTGATCCGGGGGATAAAAAGGCCCAGTTTTCCGCCATAACAGATGCCGCACACCTGGCCCATGAACTGGGCCTGGGGGTCAATGCCGGCCACGGGCTTTGCTATAACACCATCGGGTGGTTTGCCGGCACCCGGATCATTGACGAATTCAGCATCGGCCATTCCATTGTCTCCAGGGCCGCCCTGGCGGGCATGGAAAAGGCCGTTCGGGAAATGCGCAACCTGATCAAGGAGCTGTGATGTATATCCTGACAGCCGATGAAATGCGGGAGATGGACCGGCAAACCATTGAAACCTTCGGCCTGCCCGGCCGGGTCCTCATGGAAAACGCCGGCCGTGGCGCGGTGCGCGCCATTTTTGACACCTGGCCGGAAATCTACAGCCGCAGGGTGGCCGTTATTGCCGGAAAAGGCAACAACGGCGGAGACGGGTTCGTGATCGCCCGCTACCTTGCCCAGCACGGCGTGGACGCAGCCGTGTACCTGCTGGCCTCCCGGGACCGGCTCAGGGGGGATGCGGCCGCCAACTTCAAACACCTTGAGACCCTTGGCATACCGGTCACGGAAATGCCCGATGACCTCACCTTCAGCCGGTACAAAGAGGAAATCGCGCAATGTCATCTGATAGTTGATGCGATTTTGGGCACAGGTCTGGATTCCGAGGTAAAGGGGTATTTCAGAGACATCATTGATTTCATCAACCAGGTATCCGCACCGGTATTTTGTGTAGACATTGCCTCGGGCCTGCACACCGAAACCGGCCAGCCCTGCGGCATCTGTGTAAAAGCCGATGCCACGGCCACGTTTGCATTTGCCAAGCTGGGCCATATGCTGCTGCCAGGAGCCCGATACACTGGAAAACTTTTCATCATCGACATTGGCATCCCCCCCCACATTGTCCGGGCAGCAAACCCCCGGCACCAGGTGCTCACCTCCGGGTGGATCCGCTCACGGCTGCCGGCCCGGGACCAACAGAGCCACAAGGGCCAGACCGGCCACGTGCTGGTGGCCGCCGGCAGCACCGGCAAATCCGGGGCTGCTGTCATGGCCGCCACTGCGGCCATGCGCGCCGGCGCGGGCCTGGTGACCCTGGCCGTGCCTGAAAGCATCAACACCATCGTGGAGAGCCGGGGCCTGGAAACCATGACCCGCCCCCTGGCAGAAGCCCGGGGCGGAACTCTGGGCAAAGACAGTCTGGAACCCATTGTTTCCATGCTTTCAGACAAATCCTGCCTGGCCCTGGGCCCGGGTATGGGCACGGCAGACACCACCCGGGAACTGGTGTGCGCTCTGATCGAAAACAGCCCTGTTCCAGTGGTTGTGGATGCAGACGGATTAAACAACCTGGCCGGGTGCCTGGGGGTGCTGAAAAACAAACGCGCCGAAATCATTCTTACGCCGCATCCCGGGGAAATGGCCCGGCTGGCGAAAACTTCCACGGCGGAAATCCAGGCCGACCGGGTGAGCGCCGCCCGAAACTTTGCAAAAGCCCAAGGGGTGCTCCTGGTGCTCAAGGGTGCACGAACCGTGATCGCCCACCCTGACGGTCGGGTTTTCGTAAATACCACGGGTAACCCGGGTATGGCCTCCGGCGGCATGGGTGATGTATTAACCGGCATGATCGCCGGGTTTACCGCCCAGGGGGTGGCAGCTGATGCCGCCTGCCATCTCGGGGTTTATCTGCACGGCGCCGCCGCAGACCTGCTGGCCAAAAACCGGGGACCAGTCGGGTACATGGCCGGGGATGTGATGGATCATCTGCCGGAAACCTTTGGCGCAATTGATTCCGGCGCATTTACGGACATGGCCCATGACTGCCGGCCCCTGCTCTGATCGGCCAAAAGATTTTCCCGAACCCCGGGCCGTATTAAAGACAACCACCCAAAGCCATGCCCAAAGCTTTGACCTGGCCGCGGCCCTGGGCGCCTGCATCCGGCAGCAGAATCGCCAGCGACCCTGCGTGATCGGTCTTGGCGGAGATCTCGGGGCGGGCAAGACCGTTTTTGTCCAGGGCCTGGCCCGGGGCCTGGGGGTGGATGAGCGCACGGCTGTCACCAGTCCCACATACACACTGATCAATGAATATCCGGGGGACCGCCGGCTGTTTCACGTGGATCTCTACCGCATTGACGGCGGCGGGGATCTCGAGGACCTGGGTTTTGACGACATATTTGAGGGTTCAAACGTGGTGGCCGTGGAATGGGCTGAGCGCCTGGACTTTGCCGATCTCAGGCCGGATATCTTCATCCGGATCCGGGTCTGTGGAAATGACCGGCGGGGATTTGCCCTGGATTTTTATGGACCGGATGCCCCAAATCTGGTAGGAGCCTTACAAAAAACAAAGGACTTTCAATTTCTGCGAGGATAACGCGATATGGCGTTGATAGTGCAAAAATACGGCGGAACATCGGTGGGCGATCTGGACCGG
The DNA here is from genome assembly GCF_013761005.1 of Desulfosalsimonas propionicica. Classification (NCBI taxonomy): domain Bacteria; kingdom Pseudomonadati; phylum Thermodesulfobacteriota; class Desulfobacteria; order Desulfobacterales; family Desulfosalsimonadaceae; genus Desulfosalsimonas; species Desulfosalsimonas propionicica. The sequence continues at coordinate 395,303 of NZ_JACDUS010000001.1, read as the reverse complement.
ATCCGAAACGTGGCCAAACGCGTGGTTCGAACCCGGGATGCGGGAAACGACGTTGTGGTGATTCTGTCTGCCATGAGCGGGGTCACCGATCAGTTGATATCCATGGCCGGCAATATCTGCGGCACCCCGGACTGCCGGGAAATGGACGTGCTTCTGGCCACAGGCGAGCAGACCACGGTGTCGCTGATGGCCATGACGCTTCAGGCCATGGGATACAAGGCCCGCTCCATGCTGGGCCACCAGGCTGAAATCCTCACCGACAGCAGCTACAACCGCGCCCGGATTCAGGAAATCGGTGCCCGCCGCATCAGGGATCTGCTGGGGCAGGGCAACATCGTGGTGGTGGCGGGATTTCAGGGTGTGGACGCACAGGGCGATATCACCACCCTGGGCCGCGGCGGGTCGGATACGTCTGCGGTTGCCGTGGCCGCGGCCTTAAACGCCGACCAGTGCGAGATCTACACGGATGTGGACGGCATTTACACGGCTGATCCCAACATCTGCGCCAAAGCGCGCAAGCTGTCGCGCATCGCCTACGACGAAATGCTGGAGATGGCCAGCCTGGGGGCCAAGGTCCTCCAGATCCGGTCCGTGGAGTTTGCCAAAAAATACAACGTGCCCCTGCACGTCAGGTCATCGTTTAACGAGGAGGAAGGAACCATGGTGGTTCATGAAGATGCCAATATGGAAAAGGTCGTGGTCTCCGGGGTTACCCACAACAAGAACGAGGCACGCATAACCCTGCGCAAGGTGCCTGACAAGCCGGGCATTGCCTCAAAGATCCTGGCCCCCATTGCCGAAGCCGGCATCGGTGTGGACATGATCATCCAGAACACCCGTTTGAGCCACATGACCGATCTGACCTTTACGGTTCCCAAATCCGACTTTGGCGCAGCCATGGAGATCGAAAAAAAGGTGGCCGGAGAAATCGGGGCCGAGGAAGTGCTCGGAGACGAGGATATCGCCAAGGTTTCGGTGATCGGGGTAGGCATGCGCAGCCACTCCGGGGTGGCCTCGAAAATGTTTGCCACCCTGTCTGCGGAAAACATCAACATCCTGATGATCTCCACCTCGGAAATCCGGATTTCCTGCGTGATCGAGGAAAAATACACGGAACTGGCCGTGCGGGCCCTTCACACGGCATTTGCTCTCGACAACGAGTAACGTGCCGCCAGGAGGCAGAGCAAAACAGGCCATGAAAAGCTTTTCCCCTGACCAGCTCATCATGGTGCTCATCGTGGCCGCGGTGATACTGGCACTGGTTTTCAAGCGGCTGTTTTTCGGCATTTAAGCCCGGGCGTTACCGCTGCCTGACCAGTGCTCAGGCCAGGCCGCCGCCCGCGGCTTCCCGGATTTCAGCGGCGATTTGTTCCGCGGCTTTCCCGGGATCATCCGCATCCCGGATGGGCCGGCCGATGACCAGGTAATCCGCCCCGTTTTGAACTGCCTGCCCCGGGGTGACCACGCGCTTTTGATCGTCTTTTCCAACCGAGCCGGCCGGCCGGATACCCGGCACCATGGTAACAAAATCGCTGCCGAATTCGGCCTTGATGGCTGCGGCCTCGTGGCCCGAGCAGACAACTCCGGCGCATCCGGCATCCCTGACCATCTGCGCGCGCTTCATAACAAGGGCGCCGGGATCATCGGCATAAACCGGATCAAACCCGGCCTTTTGCAAATCCTTTCCGGAAACACTTGTCAAAACCGTTACCCCCAGAACGCCCACCCGGCCGCTGCTGCCGCGTACCGCGGCTTTGAGCATGGCCGGAGATTCCCCGCAATGCACCGTGGCAAACACCACCCCGTCCCATGCGGCAATGCGCTCCATGGCCCGGCCCACTGTGGCCGGAATGTCGTGGAGCTTCAAATCCAGAAAGATGGCCGAATCCCCGCTTTCACGGATGGTCTCAATGATTTGCCCCCGGCCTGAGATAAACAGCTCCAGGCCGATTTTAAACATTCCCACCCTGCCCGAAAGCTGCCGGGCATATTCGGCTGCCTCGGCCACGGTGGGCAGATCCAGGGGAAACACGATACAATCTGCTGCTGTCTTTTTTTCTGCCATTGTCCCGCCCTTTGTTTTCCTTTTCAGATATCAATTCAGGCCAAAAATTTCAAACCATAGATTGCCGGATGCTGCATCCGTATTATCTTATTGATCCAGAGTACGGATTTTTGGGCGAAACGGAAAAGGAAAACCGCTGATGAAAACAAAAAAACAAATACTGACCTGCCTGCTGGTGATCACGGCTGCTGCGGGTTTTGTCACCGGTTTCCTGATATCGCAACAAAAGGAGTCCCATGCAATGAACACAACGGATCAATCCGCAAAAACGCGCATTGCAACCTTTGCCGGTGGCTGTTTCTGGTGTATGGTCCCGCCCTTTGAAAATCTCGAAGGGGTGGGTTCCGTGGTTTCCGGATACGCCGGGGGCAGCCGGGAAAATCCCACATACGAACAGGTCAGCTCGGGTGCAACCCGGCACGTGGAAGCCGTGCAGATCACCTATGACCCGGCGCTGATCAGCTATGACCAGCTGCTTGATGTCTACTGGCACCAGATCGACCCCACAGACGCCGGCGGCTCGTTTGCCGACCGGGGGCCCCAGTACAGGTCCGTGATCTTTTTTCATTCAGATGACCAGAAAAACCGGGCAGAAGCCGCAAAAGCGGCACTTGAGGCCTCCGGCCGGTTTCAGGCCCCCATTGCCACCGAGATCCGGCCCTATACCACATTTTACGCTGCCGAAGATTATCACCAGGATTATCACGAAAAAAACCCCCTGCGCTACAAGATGTACCGTTTTGGATCCGGCCGGGACCGTTTTATCAAAAAGCACTGGCAGAACAATGACAAACCAAAAGCTCATGAGCCCGATGACACCACGTCCGGGACGTCCTGGAACCGGCCCCCTGACGAAGAGATCCAAAACCGGTTGTCAAAGCTGCAATATCACGTTACACAGGAAAACGGCACGGAACGTCCGTTTGACAATGCATACTGGGACAACTCCGAGGCCGGACTGTACGTGGATATCGTCTCTGGTGAACCGCTTTTTGCTTCCACGGACAAGTTCAAGTCCGGTACCGGCTGGCCCAGTTTTACCCGGCCCATTGCCCCGGATGCAGTGGTGGAAAAAGCCGATGTGAGCCTGTTTATGACCCGCACGGAAGTACGCAGCCGCATAGCCGACTCCCATCTGGGCCACGTGTTTGACGACGGCCCGCCGCCCACAGGCAAGCGCTACTGCATGAACTCCGCCGCCATGCGCTTTATCCCGGCCCATCGGCTTGGGGCCGAAGGATACGGGGAATACGAAAAACTTTTTCCTGAAGACCAGACGGAGAAAACCAGCGCAGCAGGCGGAAACTCTTAATGCTTTAAAGGAGCCGACAACGCATGACGTTTAAGTGGGCCAAAAGGCACGCGTCCGGAAGACTTGTATTTGCTTTGATAACACTGATTTTAGTGGCACTGGCGGCGGCACCCGGCAAGCAGACCGCCCGTGCCGGGCAAACCGGTGAAAAGAGCAATCGCAATGAGCAGCCCTCGGAACGGGATTTTTACAAATGGCTCCAAAACCTGCGAAATGAGGCAAAAAAAGCGGGCATATCCGAAAAAACCCTGGATGCAGCCCTGGGTGATCTTGCCCCGGTTCGCCGGGTGGTGGAGCTAGACCGGCGCCAGCCGGAGTTCACCCGGAGTTTCCGAAGCTATCTGCGCCGCCGGGTCACCCGGGAGCGGATCTACCGGGGCCGGGCCCTGCTGGAAAAACACCGGGCCCTGCTCGAAGATATTTATGATCAATACGGAGTGGCCCCGCGCTACCTTATTGCCTTCTGGGGCCTGGAGACCCATTTCGGCAATCACATGGGCGGGTTTTACGCCGTGGAAGCCCTGGCCACCCTGGCGTATGACCGGCGGCGGGCCGATTTTTTCCGCGCCGAACTCATTCACGCGCTTAAAATAATTGACCAGGGCCATGTGCGGCCCCGGGATATGACCAGCTCCTGGGCCGGGGCCATGGGGCACATGCAGTTTATGCCGTCTACCTTTAACCATTACGCCCTGGACTATACCGGAAACGGACGCAAGGATATCTGGGGCAGCCTGCCCGACGCCTTTGCCTCTGCAGCCAATTTTCTTTCCCGCATCGGGTGGCGGCCGGACCAGAACTGGGGCCGTCAGGTAAGGCTCCCAAAGGATTTTAACCTCTCCCTTGCCACCCTGGACACAAAAAAAAGCGTGGAAAAATGGAAAAACCTGGGTGTGCAGGCCGCAGACGGCACAGCACTTGCCAATGCAGACACGCAGGCATCAGTGGTTCTCCCCCAGGGGGAAAGCGGACCGGCATTTCTTGTGTTTGATAATTTTCGCGCGATCATGCGCTGGAACCGATCTGTGAACTATGCCATATCCGTGGGCCATCTGGCAGACCGCATTGTTGGCCTGCCGCCGATTTTTTTCGGCCCGAATGCTGCCGATGAAACCCTTTCGCGAAATCAGATCATGGAAATCCAACAGAACTTAAACCGCCTGGGCTTTGACGCCGGCCAGGCAGACGGCGTGGCCGGCCCGCGCACCCGGGCTGCCATCCGTGCCTTCCAGCAAAACCATGATCTGGCCGCAGACGGTTATCCCTCTGCCAAACTCCTTGAGCGGCTGCGCGCGCAATAGCAGCGCTTTGGGTTTGCGTTATTTCTTTTTTTGGTTTTCCCGGTTTTTCAATTGCCGCTGCCATTGCTTATATAGCGGGTCATTGAGATCAATGGTATCCGGATCAATGAGCCATCGAAACTCCCCCCGGGCTGCGGCCTTATCCAGCTCTTTTCTGTACCGGGCGTAATTGGCCGGCGCCATTGCCGCAAGCGGCGCCCAGTCGGCCTCCACCGAAAGTGTCGGGCAAATGCTCACGCAGCGCCAGCAATAAATGCAGGGGTCCTGAATACGCGGGGGCTCCGCGTCAATGTCAATGCCGCCGACCGGGCAGTTTTCCTCGCACAGGCGGCACCGGATACAGGTTTCCGTGTTAATCGTAAATTCGGGTATGATCCGGCTGATTTTCTCCTTTGTCATGGTTTTGCTCTCCTCGATCCACTCCTGGGAGGACACCGGGCCCGGCTCTGGAATCAGTCCATCATCACCGGTTTTTTGAATCTGAACGCTGCGCTCCACAATATTTTCGCCAAAGGCTTTGGCCTCCTGAAAATCGATTTCATCCGGGTGACCGGTGGTGTAGCTCGGGTAGGGATAAAACGGAACCGTTAGATCCGCGTAACTGTGGTGAAACCCGATGACCTTGGCGCCCCTTTTGCTCAGCTTCTCTGTTATGGAAGGGAAAAAATTGCCGATTACATTGGCGTGGGTGCAGAACACAAACCAATGCCGGCTGTTTTGTTCCGGCAATGCTTCAATAAAATCCTGCACATTTAGCGGCTCCTTATACCAGAACACCGGGGCTCCGAGTCCAATGAGATCATATTCGGACAGGGATTCAGAAGCTGTCTCATTTAAGGTTTTCATCTCACATTGGCTTCCTGTCGCTGTGATGCCCTGATCAATACATTCTGCGATTTTGTGCGTATTGCCGGTCTGGGAAAAACAGATAATCAGCGTTTTCATATGTCAGACTCCTTTCCGGGGTTAAACATGTCCATTTGTCTTGTTTACCTGCAAGAAGCAAAATCCGGGCCTGATGCCTGCAGTGCCGGTTGGTTTGTTTTTCTGCTGTTCTGCCGGGCCAATCCGGCACGCCGGCAGATTGCCGGCAACTGAAATAACGTTACCACTTACAACATTTACTCTGCAATCCGTTACGTTGACCAGTCAAAAACCGGCCCCCGGAAGCCAACGCCCGCCGGAAATCAATAAATAACGCAATTTACGGCTTCTTTAAAGCGACTTTGGATTTTTTTGCATCATGGCCCAATTATTGAATTTTGATTTATAAAAACGGTTCCAGTAACAACAATTGCCCAATCTGTTAACTTTGATTCTACCAGAGCCGTTACCAGTCTTTCAAAATGGAGGAAAACCCATCCTGAATTTTTTCTTTATTCCTCATAACCCCCTATAAAACTTCGTTTTAATTGACAAGTTCCGAAATATGTGTATTTTAAAGGCACTTTACATATTTTTATTGCCGCGTTTGCTGTTGATTCTCTGAAGGAAACTCTCCATTTAACCCGGCATGCAAGAGATTATAACAAGCCCTGTCAAACATCTCCAAGAAGCCGGGATAAATGTTCACTCTTCAAGCCAGGAGAATCTATGACCCTGAAAAAAATAAAATTATCGCGCAAATCAACGATCTTGGATTTTCCAAGAAAAAATCCACTGAACTTTTCAAGACCCTCCTGGAAGTTATAAAGAACAGCCTTGAATACGGTGAAGATGTCCTTGTCTCCGGTTTCGGGAAATTTCAGGCGAGAGACAAGGCTTTCAAACGAGGAAGAAACCCGGCCACGGGAGAGGCTATGGTGCTGGATGCGCCCAAAATGGTTACCTTTCGGCCTTCCCTTTGATCGGCCCCGTTCTTGCTCTGGACATCAGAAAATAAAAAAGGAGGTCGTAACATGCAGGTGATTCATGAATTTGAAAGATTCTCAGTAGCTCGATCCGGCAAAGAAATCTTTTATATAGACCATAAAGAACACGGGCAACAGATTATTTTTCTGCCTTCCCCCAACACTGCAGAATATGATGCCGAGGTCCGCTGGATTGAGTCACCAGACCGGGTTGAGACAGATTTTTTAAAATACCTCAATACCTGAATTGAGCGCTTTAAACTTCTGGGCTTTTATCCCTGCCCGCATGGCAACTCTTTTCCCGGCAGGATACACTGTTTTCATTGAAGCTGCACCTTGAATCCGTCATTGCTCTGTTCCGCCAACTTTGGAATCCTGGCGGGGAACAGCCCTATGGTGCATTTTATAACATCTGGAATTTTTTAAAAAAAATTGTCCAAAATATTTGACACCCGTGTTTTTCAGACACATATAAAATTATGATAAAGCCAAACCAGTCGATAGATTGGGACGGAAAGTCACGGGTCTTTTTGACGCTGATATTTCTTTGCGTACGAAAAAAGATAGCCGGACTGCCATTTTTGTGGCAGTCCGGCTTTGTTATTGGCGCAGGCGACTCTTTATCGACGTTTTCGATATATTTCCACTGCTGTCCAAAACAATTTAAAAACTGATGTACGGAGTTAATAACCCGGGGGAGGAGGCTGATTGATCAAAACAGCGCTCTGCCTGCGCTGCATCGCAAAAGAAAGGAGCCCCTATGAATCCCGAAAATGCATCGAATCTGCCCGCTCTGGTATGGGATGCCGGTGTCGTCATCTCTGCCACCATCATGGCCCTTGCTGTCATTGCCGGCTATTTGATCTACCTTTTCATTTTGCAAAAAAAATTTTTCGAGGCCTGCAGGGAAGAAAAACAGATGGGGCTTTATTTCCAGAGCCCGGCAGGCCTCCCCAACGGGACAGTCCGATCCATTTTGGCCCTGGTGATCGTCACCATTTCGATTCTGTTGATCGTTCCCATGGCCTTTACCGAAAACCTCCAGTTCCCAGAATCACTGTCCGCCGTTTTGGGAACGGTGCTCGGATTTTATTTCGGCAGCCGGACCGGCACCAAGGAGCAGGAGAAAGTTCTCGGCGACCAGATGAAGACCATCCAGGGGGAAAGGGACAGGGTTGTTCATGACAAGGAGCAAAGCGAAGCCCTCACCCTCATCACCCGGATCGGGAAGGGAATCGCCCTTTCCAGGGCCGTGATCGACCTGCTGCCGGAAAAAGAGCGGGCCTCGGGGCGGCGCATCATCGAAAAGCTCGAAAACGGCATGGACACGGCCAAGACCCTGCTCGGCACGGGAAACATGGAAGCGGCCCGGAACAAAGCCGCCGAGGTGTTCGATCTGTTCAGGGAGGCAAACCCGGCAAGGGGGATCGTGGCCAAAGCCATTCACGCCTTTTCCCGCACTCTGGGCGGCGTCCTTCCCCCGGTGGCCATCATTACGGCCGTAGCCGGCATCGGCGTGAAGCTTTCCGGGGTCGCCTACCAGAAATGGAAGGCCCGAATTCTCCATCTGCCCTTCCCGCCGTCAGTGCTTCCGCTGGAGGTGGTTGACGCCAATACCGGCCTTGTTGTTTTTCTCAACAGTCCCCGGTTCAAGGAAACATTTTTGCCGGAGCTGCAGGCCAATGACCGGGATTTTGTCCAATCCGCCGTCCACGAATTTCTGCGCACCGAGGAAACCGAATCCCTGTGGAAGCGCTATCGGGAGCGGTTCGATTCACGGGAGGACTTCGAAGCAGGGCTTGACGAATTCCGGCGAAATGCTGCGGCCCTGGAGCTGGGACAAGAGATCGATCCGGAATGGGCCGCCGATTTCGGGGGGATCGAAAAACTCACCGCCGCCATAGACCGTCTTCACGCAGATGATGCGGCCCGGGCCAGCCTGGACGAGCTGGTCATGGTGGTGGAGGGCTTGCATCGGAAAGGCGAACCGGTGCAGTCGATTTTCTCAAAAATCCTCAAGGAGGTGGCCCCTTGAAAACGCGGTCCTTTTTTTTAAGTCTTTTGCTGCTGGCCGTGCTCGCGGCTGCCATGGGCGGGTGTGCGGCGGTCAACCCGACGATTGCCACCCTGGATAAGGCCAAAACACTTTCCGCGGAAGGTCGTTACGCCGAGGCCGCAGACCTTGATTTTGACTGCACCGAAACCAATGAAGGGTGCGGCCAGCTCTATCTGGTCACAGGGGACGCCTGCTACCGCCTGGCTATGGCCGCCGATGCGGCCGGCAGGAAAGAGGCGGCAAAAAACCGCTACGCGTGCACGGCCGATCGCCTGGAAGCCGGCATTGCGCGAACCACAGGATGGGCATCGACGGACATGCGCGCCCGGTACTATGAAAACCTCTGCGAAGCATTACGCAACTGGCAGGATCTGGAAAGCGGGAAGTCCGCGCGGATTATTACCCGGAGGCTTTCGGCGGCATCGGAACGTTTTCTGGCGAAGCACCCCGGCCATCCAGCCGCGGCCTACTTTTGGGTAAGTGCACGATTCGCCGCGGCTGCCCCGGAGCTTTTGGATCAGACAGATCCAGAAAAGCTCTGCGTCCGCCTAAACCAGATGATCCGAGATCTTGAGGAGGCGTCCGGCAAGGCCGGGGGAACCCGTTACGAGGAAAACCACCGGCGGTTGCTGATCGATATAAAAGGCGCCAAACAGGCGGTTGCCGGCTGTCGATAGCCGCTGTCAAGGAAAGGAGACAGACCATGGCCGAATACATCCGGGCATTGACCTATCGCTTCCCCCTGCTCCGCGGAGACGATGTGATCGCCCTGCAGCGACGTCTCAAGGCGTTGGGGTTCGACAAGGGGGGGCAGATAGACGGTTTGTTCGGCCCCCGGACCGAAGCCGCCGTCCGTGGTTTTCAGCAGAGCCACTCGCTGAAAGTGGACGGAATCGTCGGCCCCCGAACCTGGAGATCCCTGTTCGAATCCCCCGGAAAGCGCCCGGAAACCGGTAAAATCGCCCACTCCCTACCGGAGCTGACCCAGAGCCATGGGTATCGGGATAGCGTGCGGTGGCGTCTTGCCTCCGACGGCATTCGCATCGAAGAGGCCGATCCGGAGACTTTCGGGGGCGAGCCGAAAACCGTGCGTCGGATCTGGCAGGAGTTTTCCGGATCCATCACCGAATGGGCCCATGATTTCGGGGTTCCGGCAGAACTGATCGTGGCCGCCATCTGTACGGAGACCCGAGGGGATCCCAAGGCGGTGCGTGAAGAGCCCGGCTACGTGTCGGACGAACAGACCCCGGCCAGAGTCTCCCCGGGGCTGATGCAGACCCTCATATCCACAGCCCGGCAAACGCTGGGCGATGACGGCATTGACCGGCAGTGGCTATTGGTGCCGGACAATTCGATCCGGGCCGGAACCGCCTATATCGCGCTTCAGTGGAAGGCTACCGGCTTCGACCCCCCTAAGGTAGCCTGCGCTTACAACGCCGGTGGAATCTACCACAATGCCGGGGGCGATAACCGCTGGAAGATGCGCCAATACCCGATTAACACCGACGAACACGCCGACCGGTTTGTCAGGTGGTTCAACGAATGCTTCCTGATGTTCCGGCTCGATGGTATGCACCCGGCCGTGAGCTTTTTTTCTCACCTGGCGTAGGTTCGGATTGCCCCTCGAGCCGTAAAAAATCTACGTTACCGGAAATCATGACCGGCTCTGCAATCAGTTCCCCAGCATCCTGGAAAAAGTGCGCCGGTTTCGATAAAGCGGTCCCCGATGGCATCCGTATAGGCGTTTGATCAAGATCCGCTTCGCTGCGCGCCCCTGAGCCCACTCGTTGAATGAACATGGAGGCAAAACCCAATGTCAGCACATCAATCTGAAATCGAGCACTTCATGAAGGGATTAAAAAAACGGAATCAAAACGAGACGGAATTCCACCAAGCCCTGGAAGAGGTCGCTGAGTCGGTGATGGCTTAGTATCTTGATCATGAAGACTACCGGAAAGAACAGATTCTTGAGCGATTGACCGAAGCGGTTCTGTCAATCGCTGATGACTGAACTGTCACAATTATGGAAATATCCCTGCAAAAAACGATGGAACTCACATGGAAAAAGCCGGGAATTCTACCAGCGCATGAGGATGTTTGGTCACAAAAAATTGAAAAAACATGAAAAAATGGTGCCGGAGGCGAGACTCGAACTCGCAAGGGCGCAAGGCCCGGAGGATTTTGAGTCCTCTGCGTCTACCACTTCCACCACTCCGGCACTTTGACGAGGCTGTGTGTGCGGGATGTTCATCGCCCGAAGCATCGGGCGGATTTGGTTGGCAAAATAACCAAATCAGAAAAAAAATGCAAGCATGTTTTGTCTTTGGCGGTTTTCGGGCCGGGCTACCGGATCTGTCCGCGTTTTTCCACAAGCTCGCGTTTTAACTGCCACAGCCTGGGCGTCAGGGAAACGTGGTAGATATGGGGATTGACCAGGCGCTTGACACCGGAATCCAGGCGATCCAGGTCCTGGTCCCGGACCTGCCGCATTTCGTCTATGCCGGGGTGCTCATAGACCATCCGGCCGTCTTTGATGATATCTGTGAGCAGGGGCTCGATGTGATCAATGTCTTTTCGTGAAATGGTGCGCCGGATTTCCCGGTCGCTGGGATGGCGCAGTTCCAGGGGATCCATCTGATCCGGGTCCTCGTCCTGCATTCCCATAAGATCGGCCGTGGCATGATTAAGACCGTTGTAAATGCGCCAGACATTTTTAAACCCGGGATTGATGATTTTTTCCGGAGTTTCCGAAACCTTGATGGCCGGAATCCACTCCTGGTTTTTTTCAAGGGCGGTGAGCTTGTAAACCCCGTCCAGGGCGCCCTGGCCCCTGGATGTCACCAGCCGGGTGCCCACGCCGTAAGCCAGCCGGTTGATGAGATGATCCGGGTCCAGGCCGTATTTGCGCGCCTCATCCCGGATCTGGCTGACAATCTGCCAGACCACCATTTCATCGAGCTGATTGCTCAGCAGAATCACCGTGTCTTCAAACCCGGCGGCATTGAGCATCCTGGCGGCCTGGATGGACAAATGGGCCAGATCACCGGAATCCAGGCGGATGCCCAGGGGTTTGTGGCCTTTTTTCTTTAACTCCTCAAACACCTTAATGGCGTTGGGAACTCCGGATTCAAGGGTGTTGATCGTGTCCACCAGCAGAAGGCAGTCGTCTGGAAACACTTCCGAATACGCCCGAAACGCGGCCAGCTCGCCTTCGCCCAGGGCCATGAACGCCTGGACCATGCTGTGGGCATGGGTGCCCTTGGCCGGATAACCCAGGGCATAAGAAATGCCCGTGTTAGAGGAAAAATCCGCGCCCCCGATCATTGCGGCCCGGGTGCCGGCATTTCCCCCGCGGTCCTGTGCCCGGCGCAGCCCGAATTCGATCATCATCCGCCTGCAGCCCGCTTCCCGGACCCGGGCGGCCTTGGTGGCGATCAGGGTCTGGAAATTGATGCGGTTTAGCAGGGAGGACTCCATGATCTGGGCCAGGGCCAGGGGGCCCTGCACCACGGTGAGCGGCACGTTGGGATGCACCACCCGGCCTTCGGGCACGGCCTGGATGGTGAAATGATCCCGGAGGCACTGCTGCCTGAGCCAGCCGAGAAAGTCATCGTCAAACATGGGCTTTCCGCTGCGCTGTTTTTGATTGCGCAGGCACTCGATTTCCGCGTCACCGAAGCAGGCTTCCTCAACCCAGTCCGCAAACCATTCCAGGCCCGCATTGATGCAGTATCCGGCCTGGTGTGATCCGTAATCCGGATAATTGCGGAAAAAATGCTCGAAATGGGCATTCATCTCGTGCATGCCCATGCGGAAATACAGCTGGGCCATGGTCAGTTCATACATATCCGTATAAAGCACGCCTTCGGCAAGCTTTCGCTGGCTGGCATTCATGATTTTACTCCTTTTATTTGCGCGCCCGGTTTCGGGCCGACAGATACCGGCAGCAGATCCAGTAACCGGGCTTCTGACACCGCGCCCTGGCGCAGAATCACAGGCGGGTCACAAGTCACGTCCAAAATTGTGGAACCGGAACCCGCGGCCAGGGGCCCGGCATCCAGGATCATGCCGGCTGCCCGGGCAACCGGATCTGAAATTTCAGACACGCGCCGGGCTCCCGGGGCATTTGCGGTATTGGCGCTGGTGGCGGTAACCGGGGTGCCCGCGGCCCGCGCAAGGGCTGCGGCAGCCGGATGGGCGGGCAGGCGGATGCCGATGGTGCCGGTGTTTGCCGTAAGATTTTTCGGCAGTCCCGCCGCTGCCCGGAAAACCAGGGTGATGCCGCCGGGCCAGAACTGGTCCATTACCCTGCGGGCGGCATCGGGAATTTCTGCAACAAAGTTTTCAAGCAGATCCCGGCTGCTGATGAGAATGGAAATCGGATTTTTTGCCGGCCGGTTCTTGGCAGCAAACACCCGGTCCACGGCATCCGGGTTTAAGGCGTCAGCACCCAGGCCGTAAAGGCTCCGGGTGGGAAAAATCACCAGCCCTCCGCTGCGGATACAAGCGGCTGCCGCCTCTATAACAGCCGGGTCCGGGAACCGGTCGTCGATGAGGTTGATGCGGGCTTTATCCCTCAAGGCTCCGGGCCTTTGCGTTGACCTCGTCTGCCATCGCCGACTTGTAGGACACCATCCGCGCTTCCAGGCCCGGATCAGACAGGGCCAGGATCTGGGCGGCAAGCACTGCGGCGTTTTTGGCGCCCGGCTTTCCCACGGCCATGGTGGCCACGGGCACGCCCGGCGGCATCTGGACCGTGGACAAAAGCGCATCAAACCCGCTTAAGGCAGAAGAATCAATGGGCACCCCGATGATGGGAACAGTGGTGTGGGCGGCCATGGCACCGGCGAGATGCGCGGCATGGCCGGCGCCGGCAATGATCACCCGGATGCCCCTTTTGCGGGCGGTTTCGGCAAACTCCCCGGCCCGTTCCGGGGTCCGGTGGGCCGAGGCCACGGTGAGTTCATAGGGAATATCAAAGCGCTTGAGCAGGTCAGCGGCCGCGCTCATCACCGGCAGATCCGAATCACTGCCCATGATGATGCCAACAGCCGGGGCCGCGGACAATCGCTTTTTGGCTTTTGCCCCGATGTCGGTGCGAAAGTGAACATTTTTCCAGGAAATTTTTTCCACCGCTTTATAGGCCCGGGATATGGCCTTGACAATGTCATCTCCCAGGGCCGTCACCCCGAGAACCCGGCCGCCTGCGGTGACAATTTCGTTGTTTTTGGCGGCTGTTCCGGCATGAAAGGCCGCCACGTCCTTCATCCGCCGGACATTGGCCAGGCCGCTGATCCCGGCGCCTTTGGCATAGGACCCGGGGTATCCGCCCGCGGCCATGACCACGCACACCGCAGGCCGGGGATCGATTTGAATGCGGCATTTGTCCAGGCCGCCATGGACTACGGCGCGGAGCAGGGGCACGATATCGCTTTTGAGCCGCATCATCAGGGGCTGGGTTTCCGGGTCCCCGAACCGGCAGTTAAACTCCACCACCCGGATCTTGTCTTTGTCAATCATCAGGCCGGCGTACAAAACCCCCTTGTAGGGGCGGCCCTCTGCGGCCATGGCCCGGACCGCCGGGCGCATGATCTGGTCCATGATCTTTTGCTGCATGACCGCATCGACCACCGGAGCAGGGGAATAAGCGCCCATGCCGCCGGTATTGGATCCCCTGTCTCCGTCGTAGACTCTTTTGTGATCCTGGGAGGCCGGCAGGGGCACAATATGGGTACCGTCTGTAAACGCGATAAACGAGGCTTCCTCGCCGGTGAGACACTCCTCGATGACCACGGTTTTTCCCGCATCCCCGAAAATCTTGTCCTGGATCATCTGTTTGACCGTATCCTGGGCCTGTTTGCGCGTGCTGCAGATGACAACCCCTTTGCCCGCAGCCAGACCGTCGGCCTTGACAACAATGGGCTCTTCCATGGTCCGGATGTATTTGCGCGCCTTTTCCGGATCAGAAAATGCCCGGCCCCGGGCCGTGGGAATCCCGTATTTTTCCATGAGCCCCTTGGCGTAGGTTTTGCTGGCCTCAATTTCAGCGGCCGCAGCAGACGGGCCGAACACGGCCAGCCCGGCGGCCTCAAACGCATCTGTGATCCCGGCCGACAAAGGGCCTTCCGGACCCACCACGGTCAAATCGATCCGGTTTTGCCCGGCAAAGGCCACCAGTTCATCGATTGCATCAGCGGCAATATCCACACAGGTTGCCACTTCCGCAATGCCCGCGTTGCCCGGGGCGCAGAAAATCTGGTCTGCTTCCGGGCTTTGAGCGATTTTCCAGGCCAGTGCATGCTCTCTTCCGCCGCTGCCGACAATCAGGATATTCATGGGGTTTTACTCCGTTTTGCTTGATTCGTTACCCGTTGACGCACTCGCAAAAAGTCGATTTTCAGATGGCGCCGTAAAAAGTTCAAGATCAAGGCTTGCGCGATTTCGAAGAATGCAGCGTACTTATCAGTACGTGAAATTCTGAGAAATCGCGCGTAACGCAGATATTGAACTTTTTACGGTGCCATCACCCGTTGGACCGGTCATTTCATTTCAACAGCCCGCGTTTTTCTCCAGGGCCAGGCCGATTAACCGGTCAAGCAGTTGACTGTAGTTCATGCCCGCCTTTGATGCCGCCAGGGGCAGCAGGCTTACCGGGGTCATGCCCGGGATGGTGTTGGTTTCCAGCACCCACAGCCGGCCGCTGCTCAAAATCATGTCCGTTCGGCTGTATCCGGTGCAAAAAAGGGCCCTGTGGGCGGCCAGGGCAAGGTCGCGGCCCTGGCGGGCCAGATCCGGATCCAGCCGGGCCGGGCAAATCTCGTCGGTTTCTCCGGCCAGGTACTTGGCATTGAAATCAAAAAACTCATGATCCTTTAATGGCACGATTTCCACCAAAGGCAGGGCCTCCAGGTCCTGGTTGCCCAAAACCCCGCCGGTGATCTCGGTTCCCTGCAGGTATTGCTCCAGAAGAACCATATCATCGCATGCATGGGCGGCCTCCAGGGCAGCGTCAAAGGCCTCCGGCGAGCGCACGATGCTCATGCCCAGACTCGAACCCCCGCTTGCCGGCTTGACCACCAGGGGCAGGCCCAGCCGGTCCATGACCGCCTTTGCATCCACGGGCTCGCCCCTGCGACTGGATTCCCAGGCCGGCACGGCAATGCCGGCTTTTTCGTAAAAAAATTTGGAAACCACCTTGTTCATGGCAATGGCGCTGCTCATGACCCCGGGGCACTGGTAGGGGATCTCCAGCAGGTCCAGCAGCCCCTGAATGGTGCCGTCCTCGCCCGGGGCGCCGTGGAGAATCACCAGGGCCACGTCAATGGCCCGGGCATCGGCAACCAGGCGGGAGAGATCGGTGCGTGGATCATATCTGGCAACCGTATACCGGTCTTTGTCCAGGGCCTGGTATACATGGTCGCCGCCTTTTTGTGAAATCTCCCTTTCCCCCGACGTTCCGCCGGAAAGCAGGGCAACATGAATTTTTTTGCTCATGACATTGCACCCGGGTTGCGATAAGCGGCCTTATTGGTCCAGCAGCCGCTGTTTGGCCCTTTCAAACTCTTCAGGGGTAATGATCCGGTTGTCACGCATTTCAGCCAGTGACTCAAGCTTTTGGCGTTTTTCACCATCTGTATGGGTCAGCAGCCGCGACGGCCCGCCGGATTCCAGATGCCGGCTGCCTGCTGATGATTCCGAATTCGTGTCCTGGATTTTAAATGAAGCCAGGCCGCCCATCACGTTTACTTCGATATTTTTGCCCCGAAACTCGGGCATGCCCAGCACCTGAACCATGGAACGGCTTTTTTTCCGGACATAGCGCAGCACCATGTACCCGCAGCCAACAAACATCACCACACCCCCCAGCAAAATCCAGGGAAGATAATTGAGAATTCCGGTGAAAAACAGCACCACGATTCCCACCAGCCCCAGCAGGGCCACGTGGAAAAGCAGGATGAAATAGGCGATAAACACGCCCTTCATGACGCTGTCGGGATTTTCTCTGTTTTGGAATATGGGCATTGACTTGTTCTTTATTTGATTTTCAGCGCCCGTTTTTTCCGTCTTTGGCATCACCCCCGGCTTTTGAGCTGGCGGAAAGGTGTTCCACGAGCTGGTGCTCATACTGCTGGGGGACTTCGAAAATCACGGATCCGCCCCTTAATGTATTGAGTTTTAAGATCATGTAATTGAGTTTTTTCATGGTCTTGTAGCGAAGGGCTTCGTCTTCCATGGTGGAAAGCAGGGTTTCAGTACGGATGATCTCGTTTCGCAGTTCAACTTCCGGGGGCAGGCAGTCCGCATTTTTTAAAATTTTGTAGGCAAGGCGCAGTTCATCGGGGATTCGGCTGTAATCTTCATGATCCAGAGGTTTTCCGGCGCCCTTGAGGTTGTCGAATTCCCCGTTTCGCTGGGCGGCACGGATGCGTTCTTCAACAATCTTTTCAAATCCGGTAACAATCATTTCTCCATCCCCTTAAATAAAAAAGCCCCTCCGGATTAACAGCGAAGAGGCTCAGATATACGGATTTGGTGGTGGCGATGCAGGGATTCGAACCCCGGACGCTGCGGATATGAGCCGCATGCTCTGACCGACTGAGCTACATCGCCATATAAAAAGCCAGGGTAGTTTTTTAACTCCTGCCATACCCCGAAAACCAAAAGCAGAATTTATATCATTTGAAAACCATGGAGTCAACATAAAAGTTCGGCTCCAATACCGGTGTTAAAGGCTGTTACGACTTTTCAGACGAAAGTGCATCCACGGTCAGCTCGGCTATCCCATCAGGGGGATTGGCAAACACGGCCATAAAGGGCAGATTGCCTCCGGCCTGCACCACCGGGGACTGGTTGGCGACAGTTGCAGTCCTGCCAAGGGCCTGACGGATTTCTCCGGGATCAAGATTCCGGAGCTGCTGCTGTGTCAGGGTGTTGCCGCAAATGACAGCGGTTTCGTCCATGCGGGTGCCCTGTTGATCATACACGCCGGCTTCCACCCGGATATTTTGGCGGGCATGGCCATAGCGGTTGGTGATACTGCCGGTGATCACCAGGATTTCGCCGGCGCTTTGATTGTCCATGAACTGGTAGGAGGGGTCGGAAACCGCAATTTTCTGATTTCCGGGATCCGGGGATCCCGAATTTTCCATGGGAAGCCCGTAATAATAAACATATGCCCCGGCAGCGGCCGCAGCCAGGATCACCAGTAACAGCAGTATTTTCCAGACCGGTTTTTTCCGTGCGCCCCCGGGCTGAAAACCGCCTGCTGCATAACCGGCGGGCTCCTCATCAAAAACACTGTCTTCTGCCAGGTCCTGATCCGGGCTTTGGGCATCTTCCGTCACACCTGAAAAGAAAACGGTTTCCCCTTCTGCCTCTGTTTCCGCAAAATCGTCGTCTTCTCCGACCTCCTCGGTTTCTGCGTCCACAGCCTCCAGGGAAACGCTTTTTTCGTCTACGAGTTCATCCTCATCGTCTTCAGCAAACATGGTTTCCAGGTTCAGTTCAAAGTCATCTTCTTCTGTGGCGGCAGAGGCAGAATCCATGTCTTCTGCCAAATCCAGGTCCAGGTCAGCAAAGCCTTCGGCGTCTGCTTGATCTTTTTCCGGCATCCCGGCTTGCCGGTCTTCGGCCGCCCCGGCCCGGCTTTGTGCTTCAGCCTTGTCCAGGGTGCCGGGCGCATCGAGTTCAAGTGAGAAATCTTCGGCATCAGCCTGGGACGTCTCATCTTCCAGGTCCAGATCAAAATCCTCCTGCACCGGGGCGTCTTGTTGTTTTTCAGGTGAAAAATCCGTAACCGCGTCTTCACCCGTATCCATGGTTAAATCCAGCTCCAGGTCTGAGTCCGGGTCAGAATCCGGCCCGGGTGCCTGTGGTTTTTCTTCAGCAGCCGCCTCGGCCGGAGCTTGTTGGAAAACTTCACCAGCGGCATCATCCGGGGTTTCGTCAAAATCCAGGTCCAGATCTGCCAGGAAATCATCCTCGTCATCATCTTCCTGACCAGAGTCGCCCAGTTCCAGGCTCACCTCATAGACCCCGCGCGATTCGGATTTTTTTTCCTTATCCGGCTCCACCGGCCCTGGTTCAGCCGGGGCTGCGGGGGCATCCGATTCTTCCTCTGCAAAGTCCAGGTTCAGGTCCAGATCTTCGTCCGCATCCTTGTCAGCACCGGCATCAGTCTGCTCAGGGCTTTCCTCAAAATCAAAGTCGAGTTCCAGATCAAACAGATCTTCTTCGGTTTCCCCGGATTTATATTCCTTGCTGGTCATTTCCTCTGTTTCCGCCTTGGTTTTTTTTTCCCCGGGACCCTCAAAACCAGAACCCTGCCGATCTTCCAGGGACGCGTCTTCGTCCAGATTCAGCTCAAATGTATCCAAATCCAGGTCAAATTCTTCCTGCGCAGTCTCAAAGGAAGTTCCCGTTTCTTCGTCGCTTCCGGCACCCTGGGCAAACTCGGAAATCTCCATTGGTTCTTCATCAGCAAATGCTGCCTGCTCCTGCTCCTGCTCCTGCTCCTGCCCCTGTTCCTGTTCAAATGCCGGCTGAATTTCAGTATCGGCAATCAGGTCGGAAAAATTTAGCTCCGCATCCGCTCCCTGCTCCGGCTCCGGTTCCGGCTCCGGTTCCGGTTCCGGTTCCGGTTCCAACTCCAGAGCATCCGCCTCCTCCTCGGGGAGGGAGCCCAAAGTGGCATCAAGTTCGCCCGCCTCCAGCGTGAAATCTGAAATTTCCAATGTTTCTTCATCTGGTTCTTCATCAACAGGGGACTGCTCCTGCGGCTCAAATTCCGGCTGCATTTCGGCGTTGGCCGTCAGGTCGGAAAAAGTGAGTTCTGCATCGGATTCTGCAGTGGTCTCGGGTTGAAAAGACCCAAAATCCTTACCCCCATCAGCTTCCAGGTCAGAAAGATCCAAATCCGCCTGCGCCTCAGAATCTGAAAAATCCGGCTCCGGCTCGGACAAGATGTCCGGAAAATCTTCATCCAGATCAAAATCAAAGTCTTCCTGCACGCTATCAAAATCAACTTCCTGTTCGTCTGCATCCGGAAAACCCTCTCCGCCCTGCGCGTCAACTGTGTGGCCGGATAGATCCAGGACCGCATCATAATCACCTGCGGCTTCAGCCCCGGGTTCGGCAAAGGCAGGGTCGGATCCGGGCTCCAGATCAGAGAGGTCCATATCGGCTTCATCACCGGAATCAGAAAAATCCAACTCCGTGTCCGCTTCAAGGACTGAAAAGTCGAGTTCCGGCTCATCTTCCGGGTGATCTTCCGGCTCCAGGGGGGCCGCGGCCGGCTGAGGCGCCGTGGAAGTCTCAGCCAGATCCGGGCCGGCTTCAGCCTCCAGATCCGTGAAAGAAAAATCAGCTGTTTCTGTCTGCTTTTCCAGGTTTGAAAGCTCCAGATCAGCGTCTTGTTCCAGGTCTGAAAAGTCAAGATTCGCGGTTTCTTCCAGGGCCGAGAAACTCATCTCAGTGTCGTATTCCAGATCCCCCATATAGATTTGATCCGGGCTGTCCTCGGAAAAATCCGGAAAATCGAGTTCAAAGGAGTCCGCCTCCCGAAAGTCGGCGGTTTCATGGGTTTCCAAATCAGGCCCGGCACCCGGGGCGGTTTCAAACAAAGACCCGGACCGGGGAGACGGGAAATCCGCATCTTGTTTCCGGGGCGGGACATCAACGTTTTCAGCCTCAGAGGGTCGGCCGGAAGGCTCCGCCTCAAAATCTTCTGCAAAAAAAGCATCCAGCTGCTTTTCGGTTTCAGCAGCATCGGCAAGAAACGTGGCGCTGCCGGGATGGGAAAAATCAGCCTCTGGCGGCGGGGTTTCTGCTTGTTTTTCAGAAGGTTTTGCAAACTGCGATTCCGATACGGCTGGATAGGCCACAAAAACATGCTGGCATCTGGAACATCTCACCGTGGATCCTGACGGGCGGATCATGCTGGACTTGACTTTATAACTCGTGCCGCAAGCCTCACAGGTGACGATCATTTTTTCCCCTCGCTGGCTGAAAATTGTAAATGATAGATGGCGGGCAACTGCCTGTATTGCTCGGCATAATCCAGGCCATAACCCACAAGAAATCCTTGTTGCGCGCGGTGACACCAATAATCCGGGCGAAGGTCGGTCTGCCTGCGCTCTGTCTTGTCAATACAAGCGCACACCCGGATACTTCTGGGCTGGTGGCAGGATAGGCAGGCAATCAGCCGCTGAATGGTCAGACCGGTGTCCAGAATATCCTCGATGATCAGTACATGCTTGTCCCTTATGTCGATTCGCAGGTCATCCTGCACCTGGACATCCCCGGAGGAGTGATCACAATGGCCGTAGCTCGAGGCGGTGATAAAATCAATCTCCACCGGGAGGTGAATAGACCGCACAAGGTCGGCCATGAAAACAAATGCGCCTTTTAACACTCCGATTAACACCAATTGTTCATCTTTATAGTCGGCTGAAATTTGCTGCCCCAGGCGGGCAACTTTTTCCTGGATCTCTTCTTTGCTCAGGACAGGTAGCAGTTCAGGCATCAATATTTTATCAAATGAAGGGTTTACCGCAGCAGGCACTTTCACCCGAAACCATTTTTCAGAGGTCGCTTTATGCCGGAAGTGTATGCAAAAGATTTGCTTTTGTCAATAAAATTGCCTTATTGCCGCACCAAAACACAAGCTTTCAGGGTCCCGAATGCGCTGAGCGATACTGAAAAATGGCTTTTGGGAACACAAAAAAAGCGCCAATCACAACAGGTTACCTGCTGTTGGCGCTTTTTCAGACTCAGGAAAAAAGCCCTGGATCAAAGCCCGGTTTCTGCCAGGGAATCCACCAGCTCTTTTTGCTTTTTGCTCAGCTTTTTGGGCATTTTCACGTTGACCACCACGTACATGTCGCCCCGGCCGCTGCCGCGCATGTGGGGCAGGCCCCTGCCGGCCACCCGGAGTTTGCTTTTGGGCTGGGCGCCCGGGGGTATTTTCATATTGATCTGCCCGCCGTCCACGGTGGGAACGGTCACGCTTGTGCCCAGCAGGGCCTCTGTGAGCCTGATGTCGCGGTTGACGTAGATGTCAAATCCCTCGTTGGAAAACACCCGGTCGGCAACAATTTTGGAGCGGATATACATGTCCCCGGACGGACCCCCATAGGGACTGGGCTGGCCCCTTCCGGCCAGGCGCACCTTTTTGCCGTCAATCAAGCCCTTGGGAATTTTCACGGTCAGGGTCTCGGTTTTGCCCGAAGGCGTCTGCACGGAAACGGTTTTTGTCACGCCGGTGGCGATTTCCTGCAGGGTCAGGGGCAGCTCGGTTTCAACGTCTCTGCCCTTGGCCTCCATGCCCTGCTGCTGCCGGCCGCCTGCGGCATCGCCGAAACCAAACATGCTTTCCGGATCAAAGGAAAACCGGCCCTTTTGCCCGCTTCTGCCCCGGCCGCCGCCAAAAGAGAAAAACGATCCGCCGCCGCCGCCGCCGAAGCCGAACTCCCGGAGAATATCTCCGAGATCCACATCCCGGAAAATGTCATCCTGGCTGTAGCGCTGCCGGAAGTCCTCGTCCCCGTAAGTGTCATACTGCTTGCGCTTTTCCGGATCACTGAGCACGGCATAGGCCTCGCTGATCTCCTTGAACTTTTCCTCGTTTTCCTTGGAGCCCGAGGAGTGGTCCGGATGATATTTCATGGCCAGCTTGCGGTAGGCCTTTTTGATATCCTCCTGGGATGCGCTTTTGTCCACGCCGAGTATTTTGTAATAATCCTTCTGGGCCATATCTGCATCACCGTTTTTGTGTTTTATTTGTAAAATGGGTCTGTGCTGTCTTGATCAATACAATAATTCACATCCCACGGATGTCAACCCCGGTTAGGCGCTGAACCATCCGAAAAATTTATGGATTCGTTGTGGGCGGATGCCCCTGCACCCCCGTGTCCGCCGCAGCGGGCCTTTAAGGCCACCATGAGCACGGACAGGGCCGCCGGGGTAATGCCCTCGATGCGCGAGGCCTGGCCCATGGATACCGGCCGGACCCTGAAGAGTTTTTCCCGCAGTTCGTTGGACAGGCCGTGCACTCCGGAAAAATCAAAATTTTCGGGTATGGGGGTGGTTTCCAGGCTTTTGAATTTTTCGATTTCCTTTAGCTGCTTGCGGATATAGCCCTCGTACTTGACCGCGATTTCCACCTGACCGATGACCCGGGCGTCCAGCGGCCGGTCCGGCGGGGCGAATTTGCGGATCACGTCATAGTCGAGCTCGTTGCGCTTGAGCAGCTGGGCTGCGGGCGTGCCCGTGGTCACAGCCGCGGACTTGCGTCCGGCCAGGTACTGGTCCAGCTCCGGGCCCGGTCGGATGGCAGTTTTGCCAAGCCGATTGATCTCGGCCTGGATCTGCTCCCGCCGCTGCTTTAATTCCTTTGCCGCGTCATGGCCGATCAGACCCAGGTCATGGCCGATTTCCATCAACCGCAGATCCGCGTTGTCCTCGCGCAGCATGAGCCGGTACTCAGCCCGGGAGGTAAACATCCGGTAGGGCTCAGCCGTGCCCCGGGTGACCAGATCATCGATCATCACGCCCATATAGGCCTGGGACCGGTCCAGGACAAAGGCCGGCCTGTGCTGCACCCGGCAGGCCGCGTTAATCCCGGCCCACAGCCCCTGGGCCGCGGCCTCCTCGTAGCCGGAGGTGCCGTTGATCTGGCCGGCCAGGTACAACCCGGCCACCTTTCGGGTCTCCAGGGTGGGCAAAAGCTGCATGGGATCCACGTAATCATATTCAATGGCATAGGCCGGCCGCATGATTTCGGCCTGCTCCAGCCCGCAGATAGTTCGCACCAACTGCACCTGGATCTCCAGGGGCAGGCTGTTTCCCAGCCCGGAAACATAAATCTCCTTTGTGTCCAGGCCTTCTGGCTCCAAAATCACCTGGTGGCTCTGCCGGTCCGGAAACTTGACCACCTTGTCTTCAAACGAGGGACAGTACCGGGCCGAAACCCCGGAGATAAACCCGCCGTACAGCGATGACCGGGAGATATTGTCTGCCACCGTGCGGATGGTTTCGGCATTGGCCGCACCAATAAAGCTTGGCACCTGGGGCAGGGAGAGTCCGGTGGATGAATAGGAAAAGGGGCGGGGCGATTCCTGTGAGTCCTGGCGCTCGAGCACGGAAAAATCAATGCTGTCGCGGTGCAGCCGGGGCGGGGTGCCGGTTTTCATCCGGCCCATGGCAAAACCCACGGCCTTTAAATCCGCGGAAAGCCCTTCTGCGGAAAACTCCCCGGCCCGGCCGGCCATAAACGAATTGTTTCCGATATGCACCCGGCCGGCCAGAAACGTGCCCGTGGCCAGAATCACGGTTTGCCCGTAAAACGCAAACCCGGTGCGGTCCACCACTCCGACGGCCTGGTTGTCTTCCACCAGTAGCCGGTCCACGAGCACCTGCTTGATGTCAATGCCCGGTGTGTCTTCGAGCACCGCCTTCATGGCCGTGTGATAGCGGATCTTGTCGTTCTGGGTCCTGGAAGAGTGCACGGCCGGGCCCTTGCGGGTATTCAGGGTCCGGAAATGAATGGCGGTGCGGTCCGTGACCCGGGCCATCTCGCCGCCCAGGGCGTCGATTTCCCGCACCAGCTGGCCCTTGGCCATGCCGCCCACAGACGGACTGCACGGCATGGCCGCGATCTTGTCCAAATCAATTGCGGCAAGCATCACCCGGCATCCCATGCGCGCTGCGGCCAGGGCCGCCTCGCATCCCGCATGACCCGCGCCCACCACAATGACGTCATATGTTTTGTTGTGCTGGTTCATTGCACCGGCTCATGGTTCGTGATAATGTTTTCCTGAACCGAGCGTTTCAGTTTTAAAACTGAAACGCTCGGTTTGGGATTTTGAAAAATCGGAATTTAAACCTTGATGGCACCGTAAAAAGTTTGATTTCAGATGGTGCCGTAAAAAGTACAAGATCAAGGCTTGCGCAATTTCGAAGAATGCAGCGTACTTATCCGTACGTGAAATTCTGAGAAATTGCGCATAACGCAGATATTGGATTTTTTCCGGCATCATCAAACCTTTAATGTAGGATCTGCGACACGGCCGGTCAAGGCATTTGACCGCCTTGTGCCGCAAAATCATGAAAAACCGCTACACAGACTTAAACACCTATCTGCGGGGCCTGTTTGGCTGCCGGGTGCAGAAAATTACCATTGACGCGGGCCTGGGATGCCCCAACCGCGACGGCACCCTTTCGCGCGCCGGGTGCGTTTACTGCAACCAAAAGGGCTCTGGCACGGGTGCGGCCGCGCAGGGCAAATCCATCACTCAACAGGCAGAACAAGCCAAACACGCCCTGACCCGGCGGTACAAGGCCAAAAAATTCATCGCCTATTTCCAGTCCTACACCAACACCTATGCCCCGACCTCCCGCCTAAAGCAGCTATATGACGAGGCCCTTGATGTTGAAAACATGGCGGGCCTTTTTGTGGGAACCCGGCCGGACTGCGTCAATGATGAAAACCTGGATCTGCTGGCGAGCTATCAGGATCAATACCTGGTATGGGTGGAATACGGCCTGCAGTCTGTCCATGACGCCACACTTGCGCGTATCAACCGGGGCCACGACTTTGCCGCATTTGAAAACGCCGTGCACGCTGCCCGAAAACGCGGCATTCACGTGTGCGCACACGTGATTTTGGGCCTTCCCGGGGAGTCGGAAAAACAGATGATGAAGACCGCAAAAACCCTTTCTGACATGGATATTAACGGTGTCAAGATTCATCTTCTCTATGTGGTCAAAAACACCATGCTCCACCAGTGGTTTGACAATGGCCGATACACCTGCCTGGACCAGGATCAATACGTCAACCTCACGTGCGCGTTTTTAACCCACCTGCGGGATGACATCATCATCTCCCGCCTCACCGGCGACCCTCACCGCAAAGAACTTATCGCCCCGGCCTGGGCAGTCAACAAAACCCAGACCTTAAACCAGATCCGAAACACCCTGGAACAGCAAAACCTTTATCAGGGCATGCACGCCTGAGTGCGGCTTTTTCTCATCTCTGCTGCCAAAACAAAAAAGCCCGGTCACCTGACCGGGCTTACTATCTGATATGGCGGAGAGAGAGGGATTCGAACCCTCGATGGAGGTTTCCCCCCATACTCGCTTAGCAGGCGAGCGCCTTCAGCCGACTCGGCCATCTCTCCGCAAAATACTGCAAAAATCATTATTTTTCAGCTTACATACCAGCCCTGCCAGCGGTTGTCAAGAAGTCAGAACGGCCATAATTTCGACTTGTACCTTGAACCTTAAGCCTTCGGCCTTGCACCTTTCTCAGGCTTTCCCGCCCCAAACCAAACCGCCCCCACCACCAACGGCCCATATGCAACAACAACCCCCAAAGCACCATCCAGAAACCCCGCGATCACAAGCGCGGCCACCGGCAGTAGCCAGAAAAGATTAATCGCCCCGTACACAATCGAAACCGGGGTATGAGAGCCGTATCTGCGCGCCGCGTGCTGGTAGGCATGACTCCGGTGTGCCTCATACACCTTTTCGCCCCGCAAACCCCGGCGCACCAGGGTCACTGTGGCATCCACGATAAAAGCCCCCAGCAAAATAACCCATCCCCAAAACAATTCCGGCTGGATCCACCCGGCATAAACCGACAGCACCCCCAGCACCATCCCCAGAAACCCGCTGCCGGCATCACCCATGAAAATCTTTGCAGTGGGGAAATTCCACACCAGAAAACCCGCCGCGGCCGCGGCCAGCAGCAGTCCAGCCATCCACGCACCGTTCTCGCATCCCGGGCAAAGCCAGTATAAAACCGCACCCCCGGCGCACACGGTTATGGCCTCGATACCGGCAATCCCATTGATGCCGTCCATAAAGTTATAGAGATTCAACAGCCATACCAAGTAAACAGCCGCCAGCACATGCCCGGCAACACCCAGATTGATCGCCGCCCCGAACACGGGCAGCGGCGACAGCCCTCCCAGCCAGAACAAAGCCCAAGCTGCTGCCGCAAAATGCCCGGTCAGCCGAAATCTTGCCGGTATATCTTTCCGGTCATCCGCCCATCCAACGGCGGCAACCAGGCCCCCCGCCCCAAACAGGGCCAAAAATAAAAAAACCGGCAAAAAGCCGGTCATCATCAATACAAGCAATCCCAGGAGAAAGGTCAGAACAACCGCCATCCCCCCGCCTCGCGGCGTTGGCACATCATGGGAGCTGCGCTCATTGGGTATGTCCAACAGGCTTTTTGAAAGCGCATAACGCCGCAGCACCCCTGTCAGCGCAAACGCGGCCAAGCATACAAAAACAAGAAGAAACCAGAAAATCATTTATACAACCCGCTATCAAAACATCATTTCCTGAAAATGTTAGCTCATACCACGGACATCAAAGTGATCCAACAGCAGTAGTTGAACAGCCGTCAACCACAGGGACCATGACCGGTTTTTCCTTATATTCCTTTTTGGTGATTTTTTCAAAAAGGCACTGGCTGACATCCGGAGACAGCGTCCTCTCCCCGCATGCGGGGCATTCATAATAGGAAACGTTTTCAACAAGAAACAGTTTCCCGTGAATCCTCAGCTCGATTTCGCCATGCTTATGCGCAAGCGCTTCATGGCAAGCTGCGCACTTCATTCGCTTTTCCTCTTTTTAAAATTTTTATCCCATCTTCCAGGAGACAACGCCGGGTCATAGGCAGTTATTATCCAGACAGGATCGACTGAGCATTGAACATGCAATGCCTTCCTTCTGTGACTTATACCAGAGACCAGGCAGGAAGGTCCATATTTATCATCCGGATAAGATTCGATGATTTCCCCGTTTAGTATCGCTTCCTTGATTTCTGTGGGTTGAATATTGCGTTCTATTAATCTTTCAACCGCATGCAGGGTAAGCCGGTGCTGGTCGTTTCTGACAATATCCTGTATTTTACCAAAATCAATTTCCATTATCCCAGCATCCCCGCATCTTCTCAACTGACTCACTGACTCGCCGACACACCGCCTTATTGCCTCATCCACCGAAATCACCGGCCGCCATCCCAGCTTCTCACAGGTGTGCCCGATATCCACCTGCAATGAACCGATCAACCGCTCCACCTCTGCCCTTTTGCCTATCACAGATCCTCCCAGCCGAAGTAGAGCAGGCGGCACCGGCAAAAGCCTTGCCTTTTTGCCCATTGCCTGCGCCAGTCTCCTGATCAACTCGGGAGTGGAAAGATCCTCCCCGTCAGACACCAAAAAAGTCTGCCCCCCTGCAGCCGGATGTTCAAGACAGACTCCAATCAGATCCACCAGATTGTCCAAAGCCACCATGCTCCGCCGGTTTCGCACCAGCCCCAGCGGCAGCGGCAGTCCCTTTTGCACCGCCTGCATCAACCGCAGAAAATTGGCCTTCACCCCTGGCCCGTAAACCAGCGGCGGCCGGATGATCACCACCTCCAGCCCGGTTTCTTTTTCCACTTGGCGCAAACCCTGCTCTGCCTCGAACTTGGATATTGCATAAGGATCCTGCGGCGCCGGCGCATCCTGCACAGTAAACGGCCTGCCAAATTCTGTGGCCTCCCCGTTTACCTTCACCGAGCTTAAAAAAACCAGCCGCTTCACCCCCGCCCCAGCCGCCTGCCGGGCCAAATTCAGGGTGCCCGCCACGTTGACCCGCCGAAATTCCGCCAAAGGATCCCCGGCCTTATCCACCATCACATGCACCCGGGCGGCCAGATGGACAACTGCATCCACTCCATTCAGTCCAGCGGACCAGTCTGTAGCCGGCCCCAGGTCGCCAACTACGATACCATCCGTATCTAAGGCCCGCCTGAGCGCCGGACGCACTGCAAAGCCCTTTTCAGGGATAACTTCGCAAAGCCGTCGGCCAATAAATCCGGTTGCGCCGGTGATAAACAACTTTACATTTTGCATGTCAATCTGCATGCTATTATTTATTTTTTGTTTCTTGTTGTTGACACGATCTTGCATAGAAAATGTTGTTCTTATATTTCATTCTTGCCTTCTGAACTCTGACTTACCGAGTCACCGATTCACTGACTCACCGCCCAACCGACGCACTGACCATCTGCTCATAAATCTCCATATGCGCATCCACAATTTTTTCAATTGCAAACTCGCGCTCAGCCAGTTTACGCCCTGCCCGGCCCATGGATTTGCGCAATTCAGGGTTTTCAATAAGTTTTTGCACGGCATCGGCCAGGGCATCTGCATCACGCACAGGCACCAGTAATCCGGTTCTCCCCGGCTCTATGGCATCCCGACAACCGGGAACATCAGTGGTCACAACAGCCCTGCCGCATGCAGCAGCTTCCACTAAGACCTTGGGCAGTCCTTCTCGATATGACGGCAATGCAATAATATTTGATTTGGCAAACAATTCCGGAATATCTCTGCGATACCCCAAAACTTCTACCACATTTTCCTTTCGCCAGACATCCAGCATCGCCTGGGACACTGAAGCCGGATTGTCCTGGTCAATATCACCGATTAGCCAAAACCGGGCTTTTATCCCCCTGCCTCGAAGAATGCGGGCTCCCCGCACAAACTCCTCCACCCCCTTGTCCTTGAGCAGGCGGGAAGCAAAGGCAATCACCGGGATGCCATCAGGCTCGGGCAGATATGAATATTTCTCCAGAGCAACCCCGGAACCCCTGAGAATGATCGCCTGTTTTTCAGAAATCACTCTGTTTTGAATCAACAAACTTTTGTCTTCCGGGTTCTGAAATATAACCCGGGTTCTACTGCTTCGCAGCGCGAACCGATACAATACAGATACTATCCGGCGAAATACACCCGCCTTGATCCCACGGGCCACAAACACGTAACCAAGGCCGGATATGGAGGCGACCCGGCCCTTGATCCCCGCAAACCGGCTGGCAACACCGCCGTAAACAACCGGCTTTATGGTCACACAATGCACGATGTCCGGTTTTATGCCTTTGACAAGCTTGTATATAGCCAGGAAGCTTTCAAGCTCTCGGCCAATGCCCGTCCCGCTCCGGCACAAAGGCAGCGGATGCAGTTCGATTCCCAGGGATGACAAATAATCCCAATGGTCTGTAAAAGCGCAAGCCAGATGCACCCTGTAGCCTTCCTTCATCGCTGTCATTGCGATGGGCAGGCGATGGGACACAAAAAACCAGTCCACGTTAACCATGAAAAGCAGGCTTTTATTTAAATAACTTCCAGATCGCTGGCACATTAATCCATAATGCCTTTTATAACTGCCCGGCAGCCTGCCGGACAACCTCCGCATATCTTTTCCCCCAAACATCCGTGGAAAAATGTTTGTCTGCATACATAGACGCAGTCTCACCCACAGACCTGCATTTTTCTTCATTACGTATACAATCCGCAATCTGCTGCGCCCATAAACGCGAATCATCAACGGACAGGACCCAGCCGGTCTTTCCATGCTCGACAATCTCCGGCATGCCGCCAGCATTGCTCACCATGACAGGCAGGCCGATATACATTGCCTCCTGGACAGCATTGGGCACTCCTTCATCCAAAGAAGGCAGCACCAGAAGATCGGCCTTGCTCATCAAAGAATGAATATCGTCTCGCCAGCCGAGGGGCTCCACATTTTCCTGCAGCCCGGTTTTTTTTATATCTTCTATTAGCCGTTTTGCGTAATCTTCCTCGAAGACGCCCCCTGCGACCTGGAACAATATTCTTCTATTAACACCAATGCGTTTAAGTTCAGCAATCGCTTCGATCATTAATCGCTGATTTTTGCGCTCGCAAATGCTGCCCACCTCCAGAATCTGAAAAGGTTGTTCTGGATTTTGGTTTCCGTCCTGCCCGCGTTTTCTTTTCTTAAGGGACTCCAGTCGATTCAACTCGATTCCAGGGACAAGGGTATAGGATTTATAATTAAATTTTTCGGCTGCTTTTTGTCCGAATATTTGCTCTCCGGCGCTTTCATACTGGTGAACAACCACGCGAGAAATTTGTAATCCAAGGCCATAGATCCTTTTTATAACGCCTCTGGAATGCCATGAGCCATCGACATCCCAGACGACCGGCCGCCTTGCAAGCCATGCGCCCAGTACAGCAAAGGCAATGCCCTTGCTTCCACGGAGCCAGACAACATCAGCATCGGACTTTCTGATCAATCTCGCAAATGCAAGATTCTGCATTATAAGAGCAAGTGCCGCCCGAAGCTTGAAAAAAAGGCTTCCGCCGAACAACGCCCCGTGGCGAAGCCTAAGAATTTCGAGGAGTTTAAGGCAAATAGTTTCAACCCCCTGGGCTTCAGCTGCCGCAAGCAAATCGCTGCCCGGCTCTGATGCAATGCAAACGTCTATACCCTCATGTTTTAATACCTGGCACAGGGTAAGCAACCGCCGCGGCGCGCCGGTAAGGCCGCCTGGGGTGGGCATGTAGCATAAAAGCCTGGTCATTTATCTCCACACGATATCGGAATGATTATGCTGGCCGGGCCACGCCTTCCGGTATTTCTTTTTTGTCAAGCTCTTTCCAGCTCCAGGCGGCTGACCGGGCCGTTGATTCCGGCTTTGGCAAGACGCCTTTCCTGAGGCGTTCTGAAAAACCAGCCAGGACATAGTCTGGCAACACTTCCACCATACACGCTTTTGGAAAGACAAAAAAGGATAACCTGCTTGAGAGCCGGTGTCTCTTTTTTTACTCTCCGGATTTCATCCGCTTTTGATAGCATCTTCCATTCGAGTATCAGGATTTCCGAGTTGAAGATAACCGATCTCGTCACTTACCAGTAAATCCTGTGATTGATAATAATGGAGCTTTTTGACCAGAGAATGATCAGCATCGGCGGCAATGAGCTGGTTGATCCTATCCATTGTGGAGGCAAACAGCGTCTTGATGCCGGCCTGGGTGGCAGCATAGGTTATCATTTGGCCGGAAAGCTTTTGCCCACACCCGGATTGCCGATCAGGATGATATCTTTTTTCTGATCAATAAAGTCCAGATCCATCAGGTTTAAAATGCAGTCAGAAATCAGTTTTAACGATTTCTTGACGCAAAAACCTGGTCAGGGCAAAGCAGAAAATGGGTCACGGAGATGGGTCACAAAATAAAAAGAGCCAGCCGTGAAAACGGCTAACCCTTTGATTGTTCAGTTGGCATCCCCAAGGGGGTTTGAACCCCTGTCGCCGGCGTGAAAGGCCGGCGATGGTTTTTTCATACCCCTGAGACGCTGCGAAACTATTGATTTTTCGGTGCTACATAAAAAACGCGGTCTAAATTTATGTGGAATTTTGTCAGTTTCATCATGGGTTTTTAAAAAAAACTACACATAAAGTTACACATGCCAAAAAGGATTTTCAAACCGCAATTCTGGGCGTTTCAAACCTCTGATCTGCAAAATTAAAAATTCAGGCATCGGTAATTTTTTCAAACCCGTTCCGTTGCCCGAGGTTTTCCAAACAGCCGATGACGGGATTCAATGTCAAGATTTTTTTCAGCTCAAACCGATAAAAAGACTTATCTTCGCCCGCTTTTCAACCGCCAAGTACATGCTGATAAAGATTGTAGTAGGAATTGGCCATGGATTTTCCGGTAAACAAACGCTCATAGCGCTGACGCGCCCCGGCGCCCAGCTTCCCGGCCAGCTCATCGTCATTGCTTAACCGCTGCATGGCGGCCCTGAGATCGTTTGGATCTCCGGGCTTTACAACCAGGCCCGATTCGCCATGGACATTGACGTAAGTGGTCCCGGTTCCCATCTCAGAGGAAATCAAAGGCCGGCCAAACATCGCCCCTTCAACCAGGGTTAATCCAAAGGCCTCGGCGCGCATGTGAGACGGAAACACCACCGCCCGGCAGAGCCGAAACAATGCGGCCTTCCAGCTATCAGACACATATCCCAAAAAGATCACATTGGTCAGGCCCAGTTCACGTGCCCGGGCGCGCAGTTCCTGTTCCATGGGCCCGATGCCGGCGATAACGACCCGCATGTTGGTATTGGCCACTGCGTCAAGCAAAAAATGCAAGCCCTTATAATAGCGCAGCACCCCCACAAAAAGAAAAAATCCACTGCCTACCTCGGCCTGAACCCGCCTCAGAACCGCTTCATCCGGCACCGGATAACTCGCCTCATCCAGACCAATCGGGATGACCTCCACCCGGTCAGAAACCGACTGCAGCACAGGGCTGGTCGTGAAATAATTCCGGGAGGTGGCCACCACCCGCGTCATCGCCTTTAAAAACCGCAACATCAGCGGCCTGTAAAGGGCTGCCAGCTTCTGCTGGCGCACCACGTCAGAATGGTAAGTCAGCACCGTTGGCGCGCTGACAGCACCTGAAAAATGCATCACATCCGCAAAAGGCCACGGAAAGTGGTAATGGACAATGTCTGCCTCGCGCGCCTCCCAGCGAAACGCCATTAATGCGGAGGCAGACATGCCGCAGGAGGCTATATCCAAATCCCGCCGGTAGCGGATCACCGTTGCTTCCTCGCGCTCCACCCGATAGTCTCTGCCATGGGGTGCCAGGGTCAGCACCCGGTTCTCCGCGCCCAGCGCCCGGGTGCCCGCACAGATCTGGCGGATGGTTTCCTCAAGCCCGCCCTGGCTTTCGGGAAAATAGGTTTTATAGACATGTGTTATTCGCATCCGCACTCCTTGTCGACGCAATGGCCGCCTGCATGGCCGCCAGAAATTTCTCCGTACCAAATCCTGAGGCCCGTGCCTCACAGGCCGGGCGCATTTGCGCTGCCCGCTCGGCGCTCAACCCGCGCACCGCAGCGGCAATGACTTCCGGCGCGGGCGCATTGACCAGAATGCCCGTCTTGCCGTGGATCACTGTTTCAAGCAACCCGCCCTCGGCAACTCCGATCACCGGCTTGCCAGCAGCCATGGATTCCACCGGGGACATTCCGAAATCCTCATCCTGAGCCACATAAATCGTTGCCCTGGCACGGCCAACCAGCTCACGCATCCCCGCATCAGACTGCCAGCCCGTAAACTCAATATTGGCACACCCGCCCGCTATCTGCCGCAGACGCGCCTCATCCGCCCCCCCCGAGGCCACCACCAGACGCTGATCCGGCATCTGCCGGAAAGCCTCAATAATTTTGTCCACGCGCTTAAACGGCTCCAGCCGGGCCGGCGAGAGAAAATAACCCTCATCTGCAAGCCATCGGTAGCCGGTTGTGTCGCAGGGCGGGTTTACCACAGTGGCATCCAGGCCCAGGTAGCGTTTTAAGCGGCCGCGCACGTTTTGGGAATTTGCAAGAATGACATCCATCCGCCCAAGCGCGGCCTCATAGCGACGCCTGACCCACCACACCAGCGCCCGGAACACCGGCCGCTGCCACCACGAAATCTGTGCAAGATAATACTCGTAAAGATCATAGGCAAAGCGCGGGAGGGTATGGCAGTAATACAGGTTACGCCCTGGCGGCCTGTGCCAAACGCCTTCCAGGGCAGTCGATCCGCTGAAAATGACCCAATCATAGTCCGCAAGAAAACCCGCGCGGCGACGAAACCGGTACAGCCCGGAAAGCGTGCGCCAGGCCCGAAAAGACACTCCCGGAGGCGGCCCCAGCTCACAACACCGCACTCCGGCCATTTCTGAATCCGGAAACGCATCCGAATCCCGAAATGCAACAACAATATCGGTCTTTGAAATCCCTTCTGCAAGCACAAGCGTCAAATACTCCGCACCGCCGCGGCAAAACAGAAAATCGTAAACCAAAACCCCGGTTCCGTGGGCCCTCAATGCCGCATCACCTGTCTTTGCATTTTACTACTTTGGGATTTCTGAAAAACTTATTCCAAAAATTCAAAGGGCAAGCCCGGACAATTTTGCAGAAAGCGTACAGCTTCTCCTGGACGCGCAGCAAATGATAAAAATTATACAAGCCGACACAGAATTAATCAGACTTGGCCTTAACATTTTTATACGATGCCCAGACAAAAAAGCCCCCGTCCCCTGTCACTGTAATTAAACGGTTTAAGATGACAGCAACCAGCAGTTCTGCCTGAGCCACTTCAGCCCCCAGCAAAAACAGAAGCACCATTTCTCTGATTCCAACACCCGCCGGAGCGCCGGGCGTGACAAGTCCCGCAAGCCATGCCACCACGTAGGCGGCTGCATACAAGATGATAAATTCAAATGAGAATATATTACTGTTTTTGCCTGTAACAATCGCCAATGTAGCGACAAAGACAAGACCTGATAAGAAAAGAAACAGAAGATGGCAGGAAAAAGCCTTTGCTGCAGATGCTCCCAGCACAGACCGTAAACAAAGGCCTGCCGCGAGGATAACAGCCAGGAAACCTGTTAATGACAAACCAACTGATAGTCCCGGAAATATCGACGGCATTATTAAGCAGGAAAATGTAAGCCCGGCCGTTGAAATAAAAGCCAACTCCCAGAAAATCGATTTTGCAAGTGCCCAGCCAGGCACCTCTGCCGCAACCCCTAAAGCCTGTCTGCCGGCGAACTGGAAAATATTGCCGGGAATATATTTTGCCAGCTGCGAAACACCATATATCCTTATGGACCAGCTTTTATCAGCCCTGACCCGGAGCATGGAAAGAATATTCCACCATGCAGCAGCAAGTAAAAAGTTCGCACATCCGTAAACAAACGCCAGAGTTAAAACTGCTGCCCACTCCCCGGTCCCGAACCGGTCAAAATCAAGGTCTCCTGAGTATTGATACAGGCGTATACCGATAAAAATAACGCCTGCCAGGCCAAGTCCCGTACCAGCCCATTGCAGCCATGTTTTTAAAGATGGTTTCATACTGTTTTTATTTCAAGGCATCGCACAAAACCATGGACCATGGAAGCGGTGTCCTTACGCGCACAACCCGGAAATATTTTTCAACCAACTGGACAAATTTTGACTTTGACCAATGCTGAACATGCCCCGGTGTGTTTCCCAAGCTCGCGAAATATTTGAAGCGCATCATATTCAATGCCCGCCACAGAGGTTCCCTCGGAACGCTGAGGATGACATGCTGTCTTGCTATTCGTGCCAAGGTCGCCAATCCTTCTTCAGGATTTTCCAGATGCTCTAAAACCTCGCAGCACACCACCAAGTCCGCGCTGTCCTCGTTCTTGCTTAGCTCGTAAATGCTTCTTGCCTTGAAAATTTCCGGGGATACTCCCTTTTCAACCGCATTGCCCCTGGCTATATCAATCACTTTAGAGGAAAAATCGGAGCCCCGAGCATCAAATCCCTCCTTGTTCCAATTCAAGACCCAGAACCCTTCCCCACAGCCGATTTCATGTATAGTCTCCGGCGCTGCATCTTTTACGAGATCGGAAAGAGCATTGTCAAAGCCTTTTACAAGCATTCGCTCAATCGGGTTGCCTGAGCCGTACTTGTCATAGGTGTTGCCCACAACAACGCCTTCTTCCTTTAGTCCGCCCGATATTTTCATTTAATTGTCCCCACTTTCCGAATGACTCTCTTTCCTGCTCTTATACTGCAGCTCTTCCAGCAGCTGCCTGTTTACCCCCAGAAGATCAGCCACAAAAGCCAGCATGATTGTCTGCGATCCCATCAGGATAAGTATGCTGGTCAAAATAAGGGACTGGATATGGCCTTCGCCCTGGCCGGCAAAATAAAAATACAGAAACCGCATTCCTACCAAGACGCCCGCGGCAAACAGCAGCCCCCCGATCGAGGCAAAGAACCTGAACGGCTTGTAGACCACAAAGATCCGCAGGATCGTGATAACCGATCTTTGAATATATGACGGAATGGATTTAAACAGCCTGGAAGGCCGCAAATAGGCGTTTGTTTTTACAGGCACCCAGGTGATGGCAATGTTTTTCTGGCCGGCCTGGATGATGGTCTCCAGGGTATAGGTGTAGTTGTTAAACACGTTGATCCTTCTGGCCGCCTCTGCGCTGATGGCCCGAAAGCCGCTCGGCGCGTCCGGGATGTCTGTCCCGCTGGCCACGCGCACGGTCCAGCTTCCGAATTTCTGGAGCAGCTTTTTGAGCCTGGAAAAATCACCGATCTCTGAAATCGCCCTGGCACCCACAACAAGCTCTGCTTTTTTCTCCAGGATGGGCCGGACAAGATCAGGGATGCAGTCTGCGCAATATTGGTTGTCCGCATCCGTATTAACAATAATGTCTGCCCCCCGCTCCAGACAGGCCTGCATGCCGGCCATAAACGTCCTGGCCAGCCCCATGTTCTGGGGATTGGACACGATATGATCCACCCCGTTTTCCCTGGCCACCTCAACCGTCCTGTCCGTACTTCCGTCGTCAATGACCAGCCATTCCACCTCATCAATGCCCGGCACTTCCCTAGGCAAAGCGGACAGGGCTATGGATAGTGTTTCTTCTTCGTTGTAAGCCGGTATCTGGATTATAAGTTTCATGGATTGATCCAGTTTATTTCTCTGTTATCGGTTTATAAATAGCATGAAAGATAGGATCGCCAAACAGATCACACTTCTAAATTTCAATTAATTGGCTGAATTGAATAACTATCTATGCTGATTGTATCCTGTTTGCTT
The DNA here is from genome assembly GCF_013761005.1 of Desulfosalsimonas propionicica. Classification (NCBI taxonomy): domain Bacteria; kingdom Pseudomonadati; phylum Thermodesulfobacteriota; class Desulfobacteria; order Desulfobacterales; family Desulfosalsimonadaceae; genus Desulfosalsimonas; species Desulfosalsimonas propionicica. Next base: position 358,254 of record NZ_JACDUS010000001.1, on the reverse strand, counting down.
ACCCAAACTCTGACTTCCAAGTCCTGCACGGATTTCTCAAGAGTGACATTTCCTGAAACCAGTATTCCTTTTTCTTTTCCCATTTCCTTATCAACAGGGAATCTTGCATGCTCTATGGTGCCTTCTTCAGAGACCACATCCACCCATGCTGAATCAATGGTTGAGGCACTTCCCTTTACGGTTAAATGATATTTTCCTGCCTTCAGAGACTTATAAGGCCCATAAAGCAAGAATCCGCTTTCACCCGTACTCACAAGTGCTCTGTTTTTAATGGCTCCAACCTGAGTGAAGGTTGTGGATTTAGAAAAATCCGTCCGGTGAAGCGATTGCCGAGAACCTGCCTTCTCCTTGCTGATAAGTTCAATAGAATGCAAGGCAACACCCAACACCCGGGCATCAGCGCTGTTTTCTAATTCACTTGGTGAAATCGCCTTTGGGACCTTGATTGAAAGGACCTGATTGGATGCAGTTGTTGAAAGCGGTATTCGAATCTTTTGTAAGCTACTGCTCCGGACGGTAATAGGGTCAAGGAGTCGGGTCCCTTCTTCTTTTGTCTCAAAGAAAACCTCGACGGGCCGTTTTTCAGATGCGCCGTATACAGACAATGTTAACATTGCTGAGCAGTTATCAGATCTGCATCTTTCCGGCACCGGCAACCGCAAGTCGGCTTCCGGGCCTGACCAGACATGAGATTTTTCCAGTTCATGCCAGCCAGAACCCAAGACAGATAAAATTTCCGAAGAAAAGTTTTTCACCTCAATGGGATATTCAAGCATTTCCTTGGTATTTTGTTTTGTTCTCCCTGACTCAAATCTCACTATTGTGTAATATTTTCTTTTTTTTACATCTACATTCTCGGAATTCATCAACTCTCGTACGATTGGACTCAACTCATCTTTAAATTTCAAAGGGGGAGGCCAAGCATGCGCCGCCCAAAGCATGTCTATATATGGAAGTACAACAGCATTGGCTGTACCTCTGGATAAAAGACTAACAACTCTTTTTGTAAAGCCTTCATTGATTTTTCCCATCTGAAAATGCCGCATGCTCATTGGCCAATACTTCATAGCTTCCTTCAAATTTTTGTCCCCGCCTATGTTAAAAGTTTTTATGTCTAAGCGGGCAGCAATATAGTTGACCAAGAAATCATTTCGGTAGGGCAAAAACGCCAACAATTCGCCTTTCTTGAAGAATGGCTCCATATCAGAAATCAGTTCTTCATCAATATTTAGAAAAGAATCCCGGTATTTAACCTTTGTTTCCCAAGTATTGGCAATATGCGGCAAATTAAAGATAATTAAAAGAACTAAAATCAAGAATATTATCCCAGGGTAAAGTCTGCTTCTTCCCATTGCGAGGACAATAAGAAGCCAAAATCCGAAAATGCTAAGAGCCATCCATCTGTAGGCGGCTCGCATGTTTTGAAAACCGGGCACATTTTTATATAATAAGGCGTTACCTGTAGAGCATATGGCCAAATCTTCCGGCATCATAGGGGACGTTTGTCCTGTTTCAATCATTGATTCAGGCCGGATAGAGTTTATTTTTAAAGAGGGGCCCAAAGACATGTATAAACCAAAAAGGGCAACAATAAGCAAGCCTGTGGCAACAAGAGTCTTTTTTTTGGCATACCACCATGCGATAACTCCACCAATAGTAATAGGCAGGCAAAATGTAGTGTTCCAAACAGATCCGTCCCCGAAAAAATCCCGACTCGAACGCGAAATGCTCAACCCAATTGCATCCCAGAACCAAAGAATGCCTTGCGTTGGAATTGCAAGAAAAGTCAGGTCAACTCCCCAACCGCGAAAAAAACCGAGCGGCGATGCTGCAAACTGTGCCTTGCCTATGTATAGTGCGTAAAGAGTGTATGCCAATCCAAATGCAACGACATAAACCGGCATTGCAAAGGAGAGTAGGTAACGACGCAATTTGAAATAGCGTATAAAGAAATATAATCCAAGCAGTCCTGTACCTGCGGCAAACATCATGAAAGTATATCCGTCCATGAATACAGAGATCAGGCAGGCAATTATAAAGCCAATGCTTTTTAAAAATAAAGTATGGTTGATTTCATTTTCATTTTTCATCAAAAGAAAAAGTGCCATCAGGAAATAGAAAGGAAGCAAGGCCATACCGAGAGAAACCATGGAATACCCTGCGTGAGCCCAAATAATCGGCGTGCTCATCCATAAAACAGCAGCAATTAATCCCGAAAAGGGGCGCATATTAAATACACGACTTAAGCGCCAAGCAGCAAAAAAGCTGATTGACAGCCATATCGCGGACATCAAAGCATATGCATCTGCGGGATGAAATCCTATGGAAATAAAGAGGCCTGTCGGGAGCGCACCTGCAAGTCCAAAAGCTATAGCTGAGGCCTGCGGTGCTCCAAAATTGCTTGCATAAATGGCAAAGCCTGATTGGTTGGCAAAAGATTGGCCAAATCCAGCTGTCCACACAGCTTGGCCCAGTGTTGGCACAGCGAAAAAAGGCACCGCACCGTGTAAAAACAGAACAAAACTCAATAGTATCAAAAATAAAACTATATTTTTTATAGATACCGACTTTTCTTCAATCATTGGCATTCGTATGGATACCTTTTCAGTTCACCAAGTAGGCCCTTGCAAAAAAGACAGCGACTCCGACCACCGTGATTCAGCGGTTCAGTGATACAGCCAGCAAAAGCTCGGTTTCAGGCATTTGGACTCCGAGCAGAAACAAAATCACAACCTCACGGCCCCGGTAGCCCTGCACGCGCCCCCGGGTTTACAAGCCCGATATATGTATCCAGATCCGCAACCCACCATAAACTCAAAATTAATCTTTACTCCTATGACGTAGCAACGAATGGCAGCGTGAGAAAAAAAGATTATGCCCCTGTTAGTCGCTGCCTGACCTTTCACTCGTACTCAAACATCCACCTCAGCGTCTCCCCCAATGAGATCCCGGGGGTATAGCCAACCAGGCGGGACAATTTTTCATTGCTGCCTTGAAGCACCGGGATGTCATTGGAACGGACGAAATCCGGATTGACCCGGACCTCGATATCATAACCGGCGATTGTCTGCAGTTCTTCAATGATCCATTTCAACGATACCGCTTTTCCTGAACAGATGTTAAAGGTTTCAGAATGAACATCAGACGCCAGCAAGGCCTGATAAGCCCGGGCAACGTCGCGGACATCGGAAAAATCCCTGCTGATGTCAATATTGCCAAGCTCAATACTCGCAGCGCCGCGTCTGAAATGGCTCACGATTTTGGGAATCAGAAAGCGTTCATCCTGGCCCGCACCGGTGTAGTTAAAGGGCCGGGTGATGACAATGGGCAATCTGTCAAACCAGGTGCGCACCATGTGCTCCATGGCCAGTTTGCTGCAGGCATAATGGTTGACCGGCGCGGGGCAGATCCCTTCATCGATGACTTCGCGCGCATTGGCCCCATAAACATTGGCACTGCTGGCAATCACTATCTTTTTGGGAGCCGCATCAAGGGCGTCCAGGGCATGGAGAAGATTTAAGGTTCCCAGCACATTGACCCGGTAAAAGGCTTCCTTGTCCGGGTGCCCCACAAAAGACAAGGCCGCAAGATGAACCACATAATCGGGCTGTACTGTTCTGACGGCCTGGTGCACGGCATCCGGATCGGTCAGATCGCAGGCTATGGCATCTCCGCTTTCGGCCTTTTGCCCCAGACCCACAACCTTAAAGCCCCGGGCTTCCATATCCCGGGTTAAATATCGGCCTGTAAACCCAAAGGCTCCTGTTATAAGTACAGCGGGCATAAACGGCCCCTTAGTAACAATATCCGTTGCGGTTTCTCCGGATGTCGGCTTCAACCATCATCCGGCACATGTCTTCCAGGCTGGTGTGTGCCTCCCAGCCGAGGACTTCCCGGGCCAGGCCGGCATCTCCGATGAGCTGCTCCACCTCGGCCGGACGATAGAATCTGGGATTTACAGCCACAACCGTTTTTCCCGTGGCCCGGTCAATGCCCTTTTCCTTTTGCCCCTCTCCTTCCCAGGCCAGGTCAATATGGACTGCCTTTAAGGCCATGGTCACAAAATCGCGGACACTCTGGTTTCTGCCCGTGGCCAGCACAAATGTACCCGGCTCATCAGCCTGAAGCATGCGCCACATGCCCTCGACATACTCCGGGGCATACCCCCAGTCCCGTTTGGCATCCAGATTTCCCAGTTCCAGGACATCCAGCATGCCGAGATGCATTTTGGCGGCCGCATCGGTGATTTTCCGGGTTACGAACTCAATGCCCCGAAGCGGTGATTCGTGATTGAACAAAATGCCGCTGGTGCCGAAAATATTGTAGGCTTCGCGATAGTTGACAGTCATCCAGTGGGCGTAGAGTTTGGCCACCCCGTAAGGGCTGCGGGGATAAAACCGGGTCTGCTCGTTTTGCGGAATGGTCTGCACCTGGCCAAACATCTCCGAGGTCGAGGCCTGGTAAAATCGAATGCCGGGATTGATGATCCGGATGGACTCCAAAAGATTGACCGCTCCCAGGCCGGTGATCTCGCCGGTGGTGATCGGCTGTTCAAAGGATACGCCCACAAAGCTCTGGGCCGCCAGGTTATAGATCTCGTCTGGTTTGCTTTTCTGCACCAGCCGGATTGTTGTGGACAGATCGGTCAGATCGAATTCAACCAGATGCAGGTTTGGATTGTTTTCAATTCCAAGCTCCTGCATGCGCCAGAAATTCACCGAGCTTGTCCGGCGGTATGTGCCGTATACGGTGTATCCCTTCCCGAGCAGAAGCTCGGCCAAATAGGCCCCATCCTGGCCGGTGATGCCGGTGATAATTGCAGTCTCGCTCATTGGTTTACGCCTTTAAGGTTTACTTTATTCGTAAATCAAATTCCACATCAAACATTGAGTAATCTTATCTGGTTTTTTCTTCATAACACAATTTTTTAATATTATATCTGCCGAAATTTAGGTCAGATTCAAAATTTAAGTCATCTATTGTAATATAGGCACATGGAAATTTAACGCTGTCCATGGGTTGAATATGCATACTTTTTAAACCCCATTCATTACCATGATTATCGGATAAAATTTCAATATTAAAATAAGGAGGATTTCCGGTTGCTATCACTGTAATAATCTTTTCTCTTGCTATACTATAAATATTTCCGCGAGAATCTTTAATAATAGTATTTTTCTTTTTGTTCTTAGATGAACATATTCCTAATTTATATATTCCCTGACGAGCAACTTTTACTTTGATAGTTGTTGGTGTATTACCAACTAAGCCATCGTTATTTTGAAAATAAAGTTTTTCACTATTGTCAATAGTTATACCCGGTATCGACGCTAAATTTTCAATTGAATAGGTAATAGAATCAGGTTTAACAAAGGCGTTGGAAGATTGTCCAAAAAAAATCAAGCTATTACCATAAGGGTAGCCATAGAGCGAATTTGATCCAGTCCAAAATTTATAAATATAGTCATTTGATTTTATGTTATCAGACTCAAATTCATTTGGATTAAATACACCAGGCAATAAGTCCTTTTTTGTTAGATAGCGCATTAAATGGTTAAAATCAGAAGGAGATTTAGATATCTTGAACATATAATAATGAGAGGTGGAAAATGTTGCTATTGTTAATATTGATAAAAACGAAATAAAGATTAGCTTTAGGAACTTACGGTGAGTTAAACTTCCTAAAAACAAGCAACTCAATAGCAATGAAATTATTAATAGAAGCTGAAGATTCCAATCAAGTTGGAGCTCTCTTGGCCAATGAATACCTGTTTTGTTATATATAAAGCTATATAAAGTTAATGCAGGAGAATTAATCATGTCATAAGCGCTCAAGTGTTTAAGCAACCCACTGCCAAATACAATTATTATTCCCAAAGCAGAAAAACAAAAATACTCAATTTTTCTTAAAAACATAACCTTACTTAGATTCCCAATATAAGCTGATAAGCCTATTATAAACACAAGAACCATGGGGCTATCTAAATATCGCCCCATGGGAATTTCATGAAATAATTCAATATGGGGTGTAAATGTGCGATGAACTATTACAAGCGCTAAATAGCCCAAAATGCTAACGCCTGTATAAATAATAAGTATCTGATTCGTCCAATCTATTGATTTAATCCGTGTTAATAAAAGAATGAAAATAGTAAAAAGGGAAATATATCCAGTTAAATATATTATTCCTATATTGATTAATAACGCATGAGATAAATAAAATACCATTTCTATAAAAGATATTTCTGGTGACAGCGAATGAGAATAGCCACTAATTGACGAACTATAACACATACGAAAGATAAACATCCCTGCAACCATTGTAATAGCAGGAATCAAAGCATATACTACACATTTAATATTTGTTTTGCGGATTATTATTAATAATAAAACGATTGAGATAAAGGCACCAACATCAACTATTCCACCTTGTTTTGATAGAAAAGAAAGACCTGCTACAATACTAGCTATACTTGCCCAAAAAGTTGAATATGGAGATTCAGCAAATTTGACTGCGCAAAATGCTGTAGCGAAAAAAAGAAAATAAGAAAGAGGATTAGCCCAGACCAGGAAAGTGCTAGAACTAAGGGGCAACAATACAGCCAAGCCAGATATAAAGAGGGCTTGCCTCCATGTGCTAAATAAGCGCAGGGCCAAATGGTAGAGAATGAACAAAGAGGAGGTATAAATTAATATGTTAAACAACTTAACTAACTCATAAGCTGTTATGATATCAAAATATTTAATAAGCGGAGAAATAAGAATAGGGTATAAAGGGTTGTATTGAGATATTAACAATTCCCCATTTTCAGCAATTTTTCTTGCATTTTGAAAGTATTCTGTTTCATCAGCAAATATAAAGGGTCCCGGGACGTAGAATTGCCATAAATATTTTATCAACGCAATTGCGCAAAAGACTACAAGTAGCCATATTACTTTAGCATGTATTTTTTTTCTAAAAAACATTTGGAGAGGATACAAAACCGTCTACCTTCTTTGGTTATTGGCACTCTTGTCCAAAAACGAAATTTTGTAGTTTAACGAGTCGGGCCCGGCGATGAAGGGGCTTGAAAAAAAATCCTCCTTGTGGGTAATGTTGTTTCGACCAAAAAACAATAAAAACCCAGAACCAAGGAGGATGCCCCATGATAAAGCACGCCAGCCTCTTCAGTCAACTGATTGCTTTGATTGACCGGAAAAAATTTCATGAGCTTGTATACCAGCATCAATCCGAGCGTTTTGCCAAAAAATTCAATTCATGGGAGCATTTTGTAGCCATGTTGTTTTGCCAGATCGCGCAGGCCAAAAGCTTAAGAGAAATTTGCGGCGGAGTTGCCTGCTGCATGGGCAAAATGAAGCACCTGGGCATGAAAAAAGCTCCGAATAAATCAACCCTGTCATATGCAAATGCCCACAGGCCTTGGGAGATGTTTCAGGACCTGTTCTATGAAATGCTTGCCACGTGCAAGATGGCTACCCCCGGCAAGCATAAGTTCCGCTTTAAAAACAAGCTGCTCTCTCTTGACAGCACCACTATATCCTTGTGCTTATCCCTGTTTCCATGGGCAAAGTTCCGCAGAACCAAGGGTGCTGTAAAACTGCATCTTCTGCTGGATCATGACGGGTATATGCCATCTTACGCTTATATTTCCAACGGAAAGAAGCATGATGTCACCATCGCCCGCACGATTTCACTTTCTCCCGGTTCTATCATCACCATGGATAGAGCCTACAACGACTACAGGCTTTTTGCCCTGTGGACCGAAGACAGGATTTATTTTGTCACCCGCCTGAAGGACAATGCCGATTACGAGGTGGTTAAAAACTTCAAGGTCCCCCAAAAGCGCAATATCCTGTCCGACCAATTGATCCGTTTCACCGGCGCAAGGGCTAAAAAAGACTGCCCCCATGATATGCGAAAGGCGGTGGTGTGGGATAATGTCAATTCGCGCCAGATTGTTCTTTTAACCAACCACCTGGATTTTGGTGCAAGCACAATATCCGCGATATACAAGGACCGATGGCAGATTGAGCTTTTCTTCAAGGCCCTGAAACAGAACCTGAAGGTGAAAACCTTTGTAGGCACAAGTGAAAATGCCCTTTACATCCAGATTTGGACAGCATTAATCGCCATGCTCATGGTCAAGTTTCTTCAGTTCAAGTCGAGATTCGGTTGGTCGCTGTCAAACCTGGTGGCTTTTTTGCGATGGAACCTTTTTACATACAGGGACTTATGGGAATGGATACATAGCCCATTCGAAGTATTGCCAATTGAACCGCAGCCTGTCCAATATTCGTTGCCACTTCAGGTTCCTGGACAGCACCTGTACTAAAAACAGAAACCTTTGCCCTGAAAATTCAAATTTTCCGATTTAACTCATTGAATTTATGATGTCAGAGAACCAATTTTCAGATTATTTTGGACAGCAGTGGGTTATTGGATAAAATTTGTTTAATCTGCTCTGCACTCTGCTCCCAGGTCAGCCAGGGCATGTCATCAGAGCGGGGATGGGCGCCGGTTTTATAGAGCTCCAGCCATTGCTTTACTGCACCAGCCAAACCATCCGGTTCCTTGCCCTGAAAATAGTAGACATGATCGCCTGCCACCTCGCGGAGCACGGGAATATCCCGGGCTATAATGGGTAGTTTGTGCTGGGCTGCTTCAATTAGCGGCAGGCCAAAACCCTCGCCGTAGGAGGCGGCGATAAGGCAAGTGGAGGCAGCATAAATTTTTCCCAGGTATTCATCGCTGATTCCTGAAAGCCAGAACAGACGATTGTCGAGTTCGGGATGGGATCGGAGGCGTTGAACAGTTTCTGGAATGTTGCGGCGCATATTGTCGGGCACATCCAGCCATCCTTCCTTTCCGACAATAACCAGAGTTACGTCTATCCCATCCTCCCAGAGCTGAGTAAACGCCTCAATGGTTTGCAATTGCCCTTTGCGCGGCTCTATGGTTCCGACCATCAGAAAACTCGGGTGCGCTTTGAGATGCGCGAGTATTTTTTGCCCATTCCCAGGCTGGCCATGGCTGGGAGCTGAATGTTCGAAATCTGCCCCAAGGTGGAACCACTCTATTCTATATGGTCGCCTATTTTTCCAGTCAAACCCTGCTCGTTTTTGCCATGCGGCAAACTCGTCGGCAACTGCCCTGGAGATGCACACTGCCCCATCAAAACTTGAAATAGCCTGAAGCCATTGTCGGTGCATATTGTCTGAACCAGGAGGAAACACCTCCGGCATACGATCTGGTAAAAGGTCAAAAACAGTCGAAAAAACAGCAACACCATTATCCCGGTAGGCTGCAAACAACCCCGCTTTTTGTGCCTGAATAAGCACATCGCCGGACAGATCAAGCACCAGCACAATATCCCCATTCTGAGGTTCAACGATTTCGTCGTTAAGCGCTTGGGACGGGCACCCCAGCAAGTCAAGTATGTAACGCCGGGCGTAGCGATAGTGCCACGCTCCGCCGGCTTCAGTGAGATAAACAGGTTCGATGCGGTAGCCGGGCGGCGGTGCGTCCAACAAGGCGATCATCAGAGCTCGGGCCACACGTTCAATGCCTGTCTTGAGGTCATTCCGACAGGTGCCGGTCACATCCAAAAACAAGCGTTTGGCCGGCCTCGATGGTGGCAAGGAAGCTGCAATCGACTTGGAGAAGCGAATAAGTTCAGGCTCAGAAAACGAGGCCACTTCTGTTTTTTTGGCGATAGCGCGAATCAATGAAAGCTTAGAAACTTGGGCCCTGCGATGGAACCGCTCGATAGCTTCTGCGTAACGTCTGGCGCACTCCACAGGTGCGTGATTCTGATGCATGGTTTCACAGGCGCATCTCCCGAGAACTCGCCGCCTTTGAGGGTCTCGCCTTAATGTTTCCAAAGCTTCAATGAGGTCGGCGTCCTTAAACTCGTCCGGCAGCATCCATGCGGTCTCACAGTCCAGTTCAGCCATCGAGCCGTTGCGATTCACAATCAGCGGCAAAGCGTAATTCAGACAATCCAAGACGGCCGCGGATGTTTCCCCGCGCGATAACGTGCGCAGTTGCACTGCCATATCCGCAGCCATAAGATACAGACAAAACTCTTCGGCTGAAGCAAAGCCAGTGATGCGTATGCGCTTTTTGAGGCCACTGTCTCTAATACTTCGAAGCAGGCCACTGCCGTAGCCATCACAGCAGTTTTCGCCAACAAAAATCAAATAACAATGCTTGTCCCGGGAAAGTGAACTGGCAAGCCAGCATTCAAGCAGGCGATGGTTTAGTTTGGTTGCATCCAGAAAACCAAAACTGCAGACAATAAAATCATCTTCTCTGAAGCCGAGTTGTCTTTTGGCTTTATTCTTGTCAAATAATGGGGCCGGAGTGCGCAGGGGAGGAATGACAACATAATTGTCGGGATTGTTGTCCCCATACCATTGGTGAGCAAGCTGCCGCGAATAATCAGAATGAACGATAATTCCTTGGGCATACTGCAAAACATTAAAGTTGGCCGGGTATTTGCGTTTTGCTCCTTCGGCATCGCGATATCGTGCGCATACAGAACCATATCCATGGGCTTCATAAAGCGATTTGGTCCAAGCATATTCGACGCCCGCATTCATTTCCAACCAAGACATCAGCCCACTCATGTAGAAATCGTGCAGCACTACCGTACCCGGAATTTCCGTTACTAATGAAAGCATATGTTGATGGAAAGGTGAATTACCGAACTGGTAAATCACCCTGTCCAGTTCACTATCATGGTGCCTTAGCCAGGAAACATCTCTAATTTTACAATGCCTGCTAACCCAAGTATCATCGACTCGTGCCTGCGGCGTCACCACGACGATTTCATAATATTCCGCCAAAAAAGGCACGAGTTCGGCGCTGTAATCTGCTATACCGGTTCGTTCGGGTGGGAGTGGCGAGACGTAAGCCAACATAGGCCGGCTTTCAGGGAAAACAATTTTTTTTTCGTTTCCAGCTTCTTTATCATAATAATTTTCTAAAAATTCTAACGCTCGCAGTGCACTCTTTTCCCAGGAAAACTTTTTTTTCTGTCTGGATGAGTGTTTCAAGAGTTCTGATCTAAAGCTTTTGTCAGTTAGCCCTTGCACAATCTTGTCTGAAATTTCTTTTTCCGATGAAAGGTTGAAAAGCGCTTTTTCATTGCCAATAACTTCCGGCAGGCTGCTGTTGTTGCTGCATATGGTCGGTGCACCGCATGACATGGCCTCAAGTACTGGCAGCCCGAACCCTTCGTGCCAAGATGGAAAGACAAAAAGTTTACAATGATTATAGAGCTGTAACAACATTTCGTCAGTCACATAGCCTGTAAAGATAACTTGGTTCTCGTTTAAGCCAGCCTTCTTGGCGGTTTTTTTCAGGAGTCCAATTTCCCCTTCAGGCATTTTCCCAGCCAAAACAAGATGGTATTCTGCTCTCAGTTTTGGAGATAGCTCGGAATAAGCCCTGATCAGACTGTGCAAGTTTTTTCTAAAGTCCGAGCCACCGGTATATAAAATGAAGGGCTTATTGATACGATATCGGTTCGTTAAAACTTGGAAATCCTTTTTCGAGCTTTCTAAGCTACAAAATTTATCATCGCAGGCAGTAGAAATATTTACGGTGTATTTATTGTCATTGCCAATAATTTCCAGTGCTTCTCTTTCGGTGGCATTTGAAATACAAAGCCATCCGGTTGCCTTTTTGAGATGCTCGATCTTGTTCAGGTAATATTTTTTATAACCAGGATTAGGAGTCAAATAATGTTCAGGGCTTAGTAATGGAATAAGATCATATAGCGTTGCAAAAACAGGAGTCTTTTGATCAAAAAGACCAACACTTGTCACAGCATCGTCCACAAATCCCTCAAAGAGACTGGTCACGAAAATAATATCCGGATTCAGGCTGGCCAGAAATGCTTCCCTGATAAATTCTGCTGCCTGGCGGCGGCATTCGTTGCCGGGTTCGCATTCCCGTACCGGGCCGGGAGCATACCAGACACGAATATTTTCCCGGGGCAGCAGCCCCTCGAATTCAGCGCGGATAGGCTCAATGGTATCGCGCAAAAGTCCGTTTAGGGCAATGACGATCTCGTGATTGCCCCGTTGCTTTACCATCTCCCTGGTCAGGGACATGGAGTAGCGGCCGATACCGCGAAAACGGCTTTCAGTCTGGGCACCTTGCAGGTCAATGACAATGCGCATGGGTTTTTATTTCTTCTGCTGCTGATTGATGGCTTTTTTCAGGTCGGCATAGACGCGTCTGGCAGTAGGGCTCATATTCTTTGTATCGGAACTTATCCCATAGAATTGATCCGCATGGTCGAAAGAATGGGCTGAACCAATGGCAATACGCTGCAACCTGCCCCTCAGCCGCGGAAACCGCATGAGCCCGGCATCAATCCGGCTCCTTAACCATGGCCGGGCCAGCACAATGTGTATTGTTGGCACCAGAACGGCCCTGGCACCATTTTTCAGTAAATTTCGCAAAAAATGAATAAGATCTTTTGTTTTGCGCAGCGGCCAGGTGACACGCCAGGAAGTACTTGAGTATACCGAGTTGAGTTGGTCATGGAGCTGGCGGGCTGTTGCTTGTGCATCTCTGGCTTGGATCTCGGCCTGCTCTATCCTTTTCCTATTTTGCAGGTCATAGCTATTTGCAAGCGTTTCTAAAGTTACCCCCCAATCGCCTTCAAAAATCGCACCTGTCTTTTTCAACAGTTCTTCGTCAGCTGATTTTTGAGCTATTACGGCATAATCTGGGCTTACACCGACAAAAACATTCCTAAGAGTCAAATTGTCTAATGTTTGAACGTCCTTTGATTCCTGAAGGCGCAAGGTTTTAATTCTTTCAAATCCATAATATTCCGGCAAAAAAGACAGGAGCTGAGGTGGAATAGGCCGTTGATGAGTTGGGTCTAAATAGAAATTTGCTGTCCCTACCTGTATATTCTCAGGATTGGGTGTTTCCATCATCAAAATTCCGCCTCTTTTCAGTACCCGAAATGACTCTTCAACAAGTTTTTTTAATTCATCAAAAGGGAGATGTTCAACCAGATGAAAAGCTGAAACAATAACTTGACTCTCCTTCGGAAGAAGCTCAAGAAAATTCAGGGCATCACCTTCACTCACATCAAGCTTTAGTTCTTGGCATACATCGAGCATTGCTCTGTCGATATCCACGCCTTTTGCACTTAGTCCCTTTTCATGAAGCAACTCAAGCCATTCGCCCCGGCCGCACCCCAGATCGACTGCTGAAAAATTTTTATAGCACTGGGATAGAGAATCTATAATTTGAGAATAAACCGAGAGCCGCTTCTTGATAACATCCCGTGATCCCCTAAACTTATCCTCAAAAGACCTATAAAACCCATCACTCATACTTGATTGACCTCGATAATCGGTTCAATCCAAGAACTTCCAGTGAATTGGACCTTATCAAAATTTATGACATCAAAAATCATTGCTAAATCTATCCATTCATAATTGGCTGTAATATGAGAATCTCTATCGGTCAGGGCTGTAGTGATCGCATAACTCCCCACCCCCAGATTTGCCGGAAAGGATATAGTAAAATTGTATACATCATTCTGAACAGGGTTTTGTATGGCCTGGCCTGTATGCCAGGTATTGGTACCGTACATAACCTGGCCCAGCCTGTCCTTGATCGCATAGCCCAGGACCAGGGATTCAAGATCATCAAAGACCTTAACCTTGATGCGCAGTTCCACATGCTCTCCGACTCCGATATGCTCCGCAGGCTCGCCTTTGGAATTGTACAGGCCGATGCTTTGGACCTTTGCCTGGCCGGTGCCGGAGACAGTCTGCTTTTTGCCGCAATCCAGTTCCCGGACTTCCACCGTGGTATTTTCTTTCATGGCGATCATGGCATTGTAGAAATCCATGATCTCTTCTGGATCACCATCCTTGACCGCCTCTCCCTTTTCCAGAAGAATGGCCCTGTCACAGAGGGATTGCACAGCCGACTTATCGTGGGAAACAAACAGCAGGGACGTTCCCTGTTCCCTGAACCTGCGGATGCGTTCAAAACTCTTGTGCTGGAAATAGGCATCTCCCACAGACAGGGCCTCGTCGACAATCAGGACATCCGGCCGGACGGCCGTGGCCAGGCTGAAGGCCACCCGCATCTGCATGCCGCTGGAATAGGTGCGCATGGGCTCGTCAAAATAATCTCCGATTTGGGCAAATGCCTCGACTTCGGGCATGAACCCGGCAATCTGCTTTTGGGAAAAACCCATTAATCCGCCGCTGTGATACACATTCTGCCGGGCGGTAAATTCGGGATTGAATCCCAGGCCCAGCTCCAGCAGGGCGGAAATATGGCCGTTGACCATGATCCGTCCGTGAGTGGGGACCAACGTTCCGGTAATGATCTTGAGCAGTGTGCTCTTGCCCGCGCCGTTTTGCCCCACGATTCCGATGGCCTGGCCGGGCATCATTCCAAAGGAAATATCGCGAAGGACGACAAACTCCTCTGCCGGCTTTGGCGACAGACCAAACCAGGTAGCGACCCGCTGCAGCTCTCTTCGGTAGGTGCGAAAGATCTTGGTGATACCGCTGACTTCCATTACCGGCGCTGTCATAACACATCCACCATTTCCGGGCTGGCCTGGCGAAACATCCAAAAGGCCGCAGCCAGCAAAACTGCTGCCATGCCGGCGAGCCCCAGCAAGGGAAACCACTGTACGGGCTCTCCAAAAGCCAGCACGTTCCGGTAACCCTGCACCAGGTAGAACACCGGGTTGAGCTGAAGAAAAAACTTCACCTGATCCGGCACAATGGAAACAGGATAGACAATGGGGGTGCCCCAGAAGCCGATCTGCAATATCAGGGGCACCGCCTGGCCGACATCGCGGATGAATACATTGAGAATGCCGAAAATCAATCCAAAACCAAGGCCAAGGGCAGCCGTAAGGGCAACCAGAACGGGCAAATAGATGATTTGCCAGGTAACCCAGTGGCCTACGAGTAAAAATATAAACAGCCCGGCAAAAATAAATAAGATGTTGTTTACCAGTGCCGTGCCCACCGTGATGCAGGGCAGGCAAACTTTCGGAAATACAACTTTTTTCATCAGATTTCCGTTGGCGATAAACATATTCAGGGAACGGATAATCACGTTGGAAAACAGTTCCCAGCAGGCGATCCCGGAAACCAGATAGATGGCGTAGCCAAACCGGTTTTCCTCCAGTCCCGGCAGCTTTGCTCCCAACACCGCAGAGAGAATCACCGCATAGATGGCCACCATGACCAGCGGTTCAATCACCATCCACAGCCCGCCCAGGCGGCTGCGGATGAAATTGCTGATAAACTCGTTTTTGACAGAGGTGATGATAAAGTTCCGATATGCCCAGGCGGCGCGGATCAATGCGCTCATGACGGGTATTTTCCCTATACTTTGGTTTGTCTTGATTTAGCTGCAAAACGCATGGATGGGTTCATGGTTTTTGGTCATAAGTCTCTGTTTCCCTCCGGCCTTGCTCCTTTAAATCCGAAACAATGGACTTTATCTCCTGGACCCGGTTTAAAGTCGAGACCATAACCGCATCCGGCGTATCAATCAAAACCAGGCTGTCCACCCCCAATGCAGCCACCAGCCGGGAATCGGAATGAAAATAGCTGTTGTTCACATCCCGGATATATATATCGCCAATACAGGCATTGCCTGAGGCATCTTTTTCCAAAACTTCATGGAGTGCCGACCAGGAGCCGATGTCACTCCAGCCGCAAGCCAGCGGAACCACCATGGCATGATGGGTTTTTTCCATAACCGCGTAATCAATGGAATCCGCCGGGCAGGCAGCGAAGGCATCTTCATCGAGGCGCACAAAATCGGTATCTTCTATCGCCTGGCTGACCGCCTTTTTGCAGGCCAGCAGCATTTCCGGGCTGTGGGCGCCAAGCTCCCGGAGATAAGCGGACGCTTTAAAAAGAAACATGCCGCTGTTCCAGAGGTAGCCGCCGGTTTCAACGTATTTTTCCGCGGCGGCCCGGTGTGGTTTTTCCACAAACTCCAGGACCGGCAGGGCTTCTGCCGCCTCCCCGGCCCGGGATGTGCGAATATAGCCATATCCTGTTTCCGGTTTGTCCGGAAGGATGCCAAAAGTGACCAGGCCGTCATTTTCTGCGGCCTTTTGACCTGCAATGACGGCCTGGGCAAAAGCCGCCGGGTCCGCAATATAATGGTCCGCCGGCAGGACAAGCAGCAAAGGGTCTTGTCCCGCATCCAGGGCCATCAAAGCCGCAGCCGCAATGGCCGGGGCGGTGTTGCGGGCCACTGGCTCAAGAACAATGCAAGAAGTCTTTACTCCGGCCTCCTGGGCCTGGGCGGCGACCATGAAACGGTGCTCCGCGTTGCAGACGAGCACAGGGGGATTGCAGTCGTCAACAGAGTTCAGGCGCAGCAGCGTAGACTGCAGCAGGGTCTCCTGGCCGCCCAGCATGGGCAAAAACTGCTTGGGATATAATCTGCGCGACATGGGCCACAGGCGGGTACCCGAACCCCCTGACAACACTACTGGTAAAATCATATCTTATCACAATCTCCATGTGATTTGGATCGTTAAAAAGAACGGAAAAAATTCACGCCCCTGTTTTTTGTGCCAAAGGCTTTATTTCCAAGCACTCCGCCCCTTTCGGGGACACAAAAAGCATCGCCGAAAAGGTTTCAAATTTGAACAACTTTGGTACTCTTTCTATGCTTTACTGTCAAGACACGTTTAATGACAAAAGGGGCACCCGTGTGGCCAGGCACCCCTTTTGCTCAATTTATCTTTGATTCGTTTTTCTACCACACAAATCCCGCCTGCAGATAACCGTTGTAGTAATCATAATCCTCGTTGTGCTGGCTGATCACGCCGAGCTTGATCCTAAAGACCTCCCGGCTGTAGATGCCGGCCAAATTCAGGACGGCCGAGGTCGATGCCATGGATTCTTTGATCACTGCATTCTGGCCCATCAGGCTCTGGGCCACTTCCATGTCATTGTCATTGAGGGCCCTTTTGACCCCCATACCGGCGGTTATCCTGAATGCCCCGTCATTTTCCAGGCGCCACTTCCTGGAGGCGTCAATTCCTGCAGACAGTTGAAACCAATCTTCGCTCAGGGAATCATAATGCGTGTTCCAGTCCGAATTGACCGCAACCTTTGAACTGTGGCCCCCGGTTCTCCAGTTGGTCCAGCTGAGCCCCATTGACGGGTAAATGCCCCAAGCCGACGCCTCAAACTTCATTCCGGCCTTTGCCCCGGTCAAAAAAGCATGGCTGTCATAGTCATCTGTTTCCCTTAATTCAAGGTTCATCCCGGTCCATCCGGAATAGTCGTGCTCTATTTTATTGTAGCTGGCAAAAAATTCTCCAAACCATTTGTTCTGGTTATATATTCCGTACACACCCGCGGTGTAGCCGTCCTGGTCCTCGTCATTGTTTTTGTAGGTGTCGGTAAAGTCAACATCGTTTCTGCCGTATCCGCCGAACACGCCAACGGTAAAAGCGTCAAGCTTTCTTTCATATCCCATGAAAAACCCTCTGGAATCAATGTCTGCGCCCAAACCTTTTTCCTTGATTTTTGTATAATACGGCAGAATATAGGCACCGTTTTTATAGGCACCGCCGGAGGTTCCCAGGTTGTATACATCGCTTGTGCCTGCTGAGGCCAGCAGTATCGGCTCCTTGTTTTTTTGTGCATCTGCAAGGAAGCTTCCCCCGCCAAATACGTGGCCGGATAGCAGATACTGCGAAAGCTGCGCCTGGCCGGCATATGCAGCTGTGCGAGCGGCCATGCCCGCCCTTGCCGACTTGTTGCCCTCGGGTGTAAAATTGAAGATCACAGCCGAATTCCCGGCCCTGTCGTCTCCATGCCAGTTCACTGTAATATCCGGGTTAGAAAAGCCTTTTTTAAGCGGCCCCCATGTGTTTGCAACCGTGCTGTCCTCATCCACCAGGTAATAGGGCTGGCCGAGAACCGTGTCACTAGCGCCGTCTGCAATAAGAGGCACGCCGTTTAGATCCAGGGTGCTCAGGGCATCGACATATATGGGTCTTTTTGTTTCAGCCGGGCTGCCGTGGAAAACATAGCCGAATCCGTCCTGAAGCGTTACATCTGATCCATTATAAAGGGACAGGGCGCGGGCATTGCCAGAGGAATACAGACGGCCGGTGTTGCTGAAATCCGCGGTGGTTTTGTCAAACACGACCGCAGAGGCTATTTTAAAACTGCCGCCATTGTCAGGGACTGTTTCTTCGAATTCACCAAGATCGGATACATCAACTTTGATTAGTCCACGGTTCCCAACCTGAACTTTATCGCCATCGCTTTCTCCGATCCAAATGCCTGCAGTCCTGAAGCTGGTCTCACTTGGACTGTTATCGACTGAAGCAGATACCTCTATTGTGCCCTGATTGTCTATTGTGGTTATTTTAGAATCTGATACGGCGTAATCTACAAAGATGCCCAGTGCATAAATATCGGCATTTCCGCTTATGTTTGTCAGATCCGCACTTGACTCTATGCTTCCTGTGTTGATAATGGTGCTGTCTTTTAAAGTTCTGGCCTCACCTAAAAGGTATCCAATCTGAATCCCGCTGGCCTGGGCCAAAGCGTCTCCGTTGACATTATTTAAATTTGCCCTTGCACTGATACTTCCCGAGTTATCAATGGTGCTGTTTTCTACTGTCATCGAGTATACACCTGTGGCCGAACCCGAGGCATCTCCCTGCGTTCCGTCAATGTTGGTCTCTGTTTCAATGATGCCGGAGTTTATAATTGTGCTCTCTATAACAGGCAGCTCAAAATATATGCCGAAGACAGGAGCACTGCTGGCATCAGACGCTGCGAAAATTCTGCCTTCATTGATGATGGAGCCGGAAAATTCCCTGTCGAAACCCACATAATGATTGTTGTAAACCCCCACAACTCCGGAAAATTTTTCATCTTCGGATAAAAAAACCCGAACATCCTCCCAGTTGATATATTCAAATGAGTTGACCTCTTCCCCCGTTTTGAAGGCAGACTTCGCGTATACCGGCATTGACATGAATATCAGTATGCATAACAAAGCTAAAATCCGGCTCCACATAATTTTCTCCTGGCTTTTAAGATTAAAAATCAACTTTCGAGGAATACATTTTAGACGGTATTTACAACAGAGGCCAAATTGGGCATACATTGAAGCTTAAAATATTTATAATTATTTCATGTTGTAATATCACAACTCTCTAATTATAAAATACAAATCCAAGTTGGCACCCATTCGTAAATTCAACATACTGAAAGTATACGAATGTCGAGCAATCCGCAGTGACCAGTAAGAGCCCCAGATGATATTGGCAAATTCAGTTCGGGCATAGAATATTGGAACCAATTGCGGTGTACAATACGCATTCTGCTTTTCGCTTCAGCGAGCCAATAAACTGATTAGATCAGTAGCAACCGTGAATTGCTGAACGGCTGCGAGATTACGAAGATGACTCCCTTCGGTTCATGGATATTGCTATTGTATCGTTTACCAACAACCGGGGAAAAATGATATCCGAATGTCCAAGGTGCAGCAGATTAAAAATTCAAATTAGGGATTGAGGCGGGATATCCGAACACCTCGAAATCTTTGCGGTATAGCCTGTATACGATCTTTGCGGCTGCACGTCCAGACTGCCCTACATAAAAACTTGAAATTTTTTTATCTGCCCCTGTCGGCGCAGAACCTGATTTAATAATTTTTTTACCAATATCCTCATGATATTTATTGGGGGTATCCAAATTCAAAGTTTTAAATAATCTGTGCATATCCGAATCCAACGATTCAGATCTTAATAAATAGTCAATCCTTGATTTTTCAGGCCACAAAAAATCTACCTGTGGAATCCAATGATGATCACTATATAACCCCCCATTTTCTAAAAAAGTTAGAAAAGAAAGAAAACCGTCTATAGAGGGCAAAAAAGATGGCTTAACCGATTGAAACCTTTTAATAAAAGCACTCATCGCAAATTTTTGTAAATATGCACTCAAAATTCTAGTATAAGGATTTCGGCACACTGTAAAAAAAGTGTAGTACTTTAATGGCAAAATTCCTTTCATCAATGTTTTTCCACCTAAATGAGAAAAATGCTCGTAGGTTATCTTTCGTCGATCCCAAAAATCAATCTCTTTTCCACCTGTTGAGAGATACAGATTAAAAAGCAAGGCCGTGTTTGCCGCTTTTGGTATTCTGATAAAGACAAATCTGTGTTGATTTGATACACAAATCGAGGATAGGGTTCTCCACGTTTTATAGATCGTAAGAATTCTTGGACTTCCCAAGACCACCGGGTTTAGAATTGAGGATGCAGCAACAAGAATTTCTTTATTCAGATCCATTCAGTTCCTTTATATTAGCTTCTTGATAAAAATTCTGACTTGTTGAGGTGCAACAAAATAGGAAGTCAGTCTACAAATATTCATAAAATTTAACACATTTTCTTTATGTAATTCTCTAACAAGAACTAAATATGCTTGCCAATTAAAATCATAACTCGCCCTACGAGCCAAAATATCTGTTATAGAATAGCATCTGGATTGAATAGTCATTTTTTCTTTATTTCTTAGATACCAAGCCCAGACTGTCTCAAAGCCTCCGGGTTGGCTTAAACCGTCCTTTTCTGTTACTATCCTTACACATACAGGCTCAGGGGGAATACATGTATTCAACTCGATTCCTGCACTCAGAACCCACTCAACATCCTCTAATTTATTAATTTTCTCATTAAATGGATATTTTAAGAATATATGGCGGGGTGCTACTATTGTTGAAGTATTAAACCCTCCCTTGCGATTCAAAACAGCATCACTAGATTTTATCATCCCTTGAAAATTTCCTTTTGGGCGGCGCCATATTCTTCCTGAGGGTGCATACACCATTTCGATCCCAGCAATTATAGCATTCTTATTATTCTGTTTTTCAAGGTAATTAAATTGTACCTCTAGCTTAGTCGGCAACCAGATATCATCGTCGTCTAACAATGCGATCCAATCACCCTTTGCGCACCCGATACCGAAATTACGGGTTACTGAGGCTTTACCCGAACGGGGGGCTTCAATATATTTTAAATGGTCATAATCCAAGGACGATAGAAGTTCAGCCTTCTCTCGGTCAGGCCCATCATTGGAGACAATAATTTCATATGGCGGTAGAGTCTGCGACAATACGCTCTTCACCGCTCGAAGTAAAAGATCATGTCTTTTATAAGACGGGATAACAACGGAAATCATCATTGGAGTGTCCTGCCAAAGAGAGAAAAGCTTTTGACTTTTTCAATTGCTCGGTGCGTATGGCAGAGGGTGGTTGGATTCATTCGTCTTTCATTAGCGATTCATCCAGATATCTCCTGGACTTGATCAATTCATTATCCATTATTGCCCGGGCTTTTTGAAAATTGATCCGATTTATCTTTTTCGGTCCATCTTTTCCGTCAGAGCCAATGTCCAAAAGGCAATCCTTGATTTCAAATCTGCGGCATGCGTCTTCAAGCCTGTCAAGCGAAATCTGGTTTGCCGGAGCCACTATTACCGGTTTGTTCAGCTTCAGTGCAAACATAAGGCCGTGAAACGAGCGCGTAACAACCATTGATGAATTTTTTAATAAGTTTACCCACTCAAGAGGGCCGACGGATTCCATGGATTCATATTTGCTGTCGGTATTATGGTCTCCTTCCATTCCCGGCGAGACCACAGGCAGATGGTACGCTTTTTCAAGTTGTTCCAAAGCCCTCTCTCCAGCATTGGTCCGGCCGTAATAAAAAATATATTCACCCGGAACTTGAATTGGTCTCGCATGTTCGGAAACAAAATCCCAGTCAATCAGCAGCGATGGATCCACTACCATGTTAACCGGCAGGTTGGTTATGCTTTGAATAATTTCTTTTGTAAACTCATCTCTCACTCCGATGGCGTGAAACTGCTCCACAAACCGCTTATATCGATGCAATTTCGCAATAGGTGCTGTCTTGGATCCGGCACAGGCCGCATACCCGATTTTACGAATTTCTGCCGGCGCATCCCTTAAAAAATATGTGTCCAGCGCTTTTTTACCGTATTTGGGATTCCACACCTGATCACTGCCGACAACCAGGGATTCAATGGCAGTTTCATTTCGAAGGGCCTTTTTCAGGGAATCGTATGGTTGGCTTAACTGAAGCCATTTGTTTCGAAACGCATCAAAACTGTTAGCCGCTTCTTTTTTTGACTCTATCGGCCAAACTTTGTCCTTGACGGTATCAAAAACACGCGAAAATCTTGATCTGGGCCGTATCGACCGATGAAACGGCCTGACATTTAAAATGGTCACATCATAACCGAGGCTGGCTATATACGTCTGTAGCCCGTATGCTTGGAGAAGAGCCCCGTAATTGTAAACGTGGTGAAACGTCAAAATACCTATCATTGAAATTCTTCCGTATATACTCCTGGTTGAAGACCAATTCGGGCTGAGATAAAAATCTTTTGAATGAAGTAGTTTATATTCTTAAGCAGGCTCTTTGAATTCGCCCTGAAATTCTCATTGGGAGCCGGATTATTTTTTGATATTTCTTATATTTGGAAAGTTTTGTGCTCAGTTCAAGCAGATCATTGTCCTTGTTAAATTCAACCAAATTTTTTTTATGAAAATTCCATGCTATTGAGGATTTATCAGAAATTTCAAAATGTATACGTCGAATTCTTGATTGCAATATCATTGGTTTTTTATACAAATAATACCTCAAGGATAAAGAATCTTTTTTATCAAAAAGAAGGCTTTGCTTTTGATTTATCACATTCAGCTGGCTTTGCATCACCCGTTTAATACTAATTTCAGACAATTTTAACTTACCACTACCACAGGCTTCATTGCCAATTAATTCATCAGCTTCTGTATTTCTTATTAATATAATACTATGGCCTTCCGGTTGTTTTTTATACTCCGGCAGCCAAGCGTCCATAAACGCAATGTCTGCACATTCGGCAAAGACATCATCGCAGTAAAAACATCCCGGTATTTGAAAAAAGCCATTTGCAAAAGCTTCGCCTACACCATCTCTCCATAGTACTTGTTTGAAGATTTCATTGCTCCCGCAGCCAGAATGAAAAAGAAAGCCCAAGTTAGAAGCTGGTTGAGTGAGATCTTTGGTTCGAAAAATCATTTCTCTTAGTTCATGAGGATCGCCGCCACCAAGAGCACAGATATATTCCGCAAAAAATTTTGAGCATTGGTGCCCGCATGTCAGTCCCAAGACATAAGGAATTCGCCTTTTAAGCTTCGGGAATATGTCCTGAGCCAAACGAATCGCCTTGCACACACAAGGAAGCCCGATAACTGCGTAACGGCCCTCATTGTTGAGAATATATTGCATAACCTGGCTGACTTCGACCGGATAATAGGCTGAGCGCCCGCTGGCGCGAATTTCTTCAACGCTATGGCAAATCCTGAACTCAAATAATTTGTCCGGGTCTTTGGTTCGTCCAACAGTCGCTACCGCCTCAACCTTGCCTGAGGCCAGAAGCGCCTCCAGAGTCCATGATGCCATCCCGCCGGAGGCCCCGGTTGCCCGATGCTCCTTAGAATAGCCAACATAGGAAGAAAGATAGTAACCAGTCTCGCTTTTGTACTGGACTCCTTCGGCTTTGCCGTACAACTTTTTTCCGATCTCTGTTTCGTCAGGGGTATTGCCATGGGCAGGGCAAACTTTATAGCAAATTTGACAATTCTTGCTGCAATCTGCGCATCCCTCAACTTCTATCGGACTATATTCTCCACGTGGGTTCCAGCGGATTTCCAGCCTCTCTTTCGGGCAAACCGCTGCACACATGCCGCAGCCCACACACCAGCCTTTTTGAACAACTTCTGTTATAATATTCATATTAGAGCCCGGATGATGGACTGGCCGGAGCTGCCATACGGCGTATTTTGGCCAGGATTAAGGTGCTTATTTTACTCTTTACTGGCTTGGGAATCAGAAAAAGCCAGCTTAACAGACAGTATGCTCCCAAAACCAGTAGCCCCTGAAGCGCTAATAAAAAAATATTATCCGAAGAAATTGCGATTTTTAACAGCCATCCGCCTCCAACACACAGAGCGGTAATAATACCGGGAAGGCCGTATACAGACCAGAGATAGCCGGCGAACGAATAAGAAAATTGCCGGGAATAGGCATATGCCAGATAGAAAGTGTTGCGGATAAAAATGCAGCAAGCAATAAAGAGTGCCACGCCAAATATGTTCCATCCAAGCCAAGCAGTGCCGACAAGAGTCCCGAGACATACAACAACAGCCATTGCGACCTGGCTGTAGACCGTAGGGCGAATCTGGCCGCCGCCAAGGGCCAGGAAATAGTTGGCTGCCTGAACCTGGGAAACAGCCACCCCTGTGCTCATCACTGCAACTACGGACCAAACCCAGGCCAGATCGCTTCCAAGCCATAGACGCATAATCTCCGGGCCGAAAGTAGCCAGGGGCAGCGCAATACCAAAACCTACAAATGCTGCCAATTGGCCGGCATAAACAGCCCAGCGCCCAAGGGCCTTGCCTGTGTTTTGTTCCCGGTCCTGACTGGCCAAGGGAACAAGGGGCCGCGTGGTTTGCCCCAAAAAGCCTTTCATGGCGGTGGAAACAAGAAGCGCCGGGGCAAATGCCGCGACCATCTCCTGCCCCAGGACCTTGCCGATGATAAGGATCGGGCTTTGGAATACTACAGCACCAGCAACCGAGTTGGTCAGATTCAGCATGCTGAAGCCGAGCACCTTCCTCAGTGAGCTTTTTGATACATGATGGATTGAAATAAAAGCTGATTTTCCAACATGCGTTACAGCTATTCCAAAAAGGGCTAAAAACCGAAATAACTGAGACACCAATATGCTTAGACCAACAAACAAAATAGATGGATACAATAATTCGAACAAAGCAACGATTAAAACCAAGCGTATCAGATGACTGCTGATTTCAATGCAATTGGCTAGATCGTAGCGATTGGCGGCAAAAACCAGTCCTTGTGGCACAATGACTGTCATGTTCATAAACAGTGAGATGACCATGCAGATCAAAAGGCCGGTGGTGTCATAAGCAAAATCCGGGGGGATTTCATAAAACCGAACAAAGATCGGGATTAAAGCCAAGCCCAGCAATGAAGCCAGTAATCCCAGTCCGCCAAGTAAACACTGCGCCGTGCTGTTTATTCGTTGTAATTCGGTAGTATCATTTTTGGCAATTGCTTTGGCAAAAAAACGGATCAGAGTGGGCCCCATGCCCAACTGCAAAAACATAAAAAAGACAAGAGCAGACCTGGCAAGCTGATATATACCATACCCCTGCTCCCCAAGCCGCATGATAATATAAGGCAGCAAGATGAACCCAACCAGGGCAAAAGTAAGCTGGGCCATCCAGCCGCTGGCGGCATTAAGGGCGAATTGTTTTTTATTTAATGGCATTGATTTTCAGTCGCTCAAGCTTTAAGTATCACCCTTACCAATTCGATTACATTCCTGGTATGGATAGAAAATATGTATCGAAATTACCAAAGTATGCGGCAGGTTCAGGGATATTGCCGGGTTCCGGGTGTTTTCGGCAGTCAGGTAATAATCTGTCATTACGCGCAGGATATCGGCTTTGTCCGCATCCCGGATCATTTTCAAGAAAAACAGGGGCGTCTATTTGTTTCTTTCGGGAGGGCGAAACGGTTATGGTATTTTACCGCGTGGAGAATAATTTCTGCGGTTTCGGGGTCAAAGGCGGAGAGAAGTTTCTGGTTATGGATAATGGTTATGCCGAGGGCAGCGTGGTCTTCTGGCTGATGATCCAAAAAGGTTTTGTATCGCCGGTACTGCTCGAATCTCCCAATATCGTGGAGCAGTGCGATTGTCTCTGCGAGGTGCAGGTCAATTGCGCATAGTCCCAGGCTGCGGCCGATATCCAGAATATTTTCGCAGACACGCAGTGTGTGATCACGTTTTAAGTCCATGCCTTCCTGGACCATGGGATCGTCGGAATCAAACCCGTGCGTGTATGTATCAAACCAATGTTTTAATGTATCCATTTTTTTGGAGGGGAAAGTGTAAAGGGCCGAGGGACAAGGGTAAAGGGTCCTTTAGTCAGTGCTAATCTCAATACCTGAAGAGCTGATTTCATTTACCAATGGATTGTCAAGGGTAAAGTCTTCAGGCCTGAACGGACTTGGCTCTATGCGATCATCAAGCCTTAAGGCCTCTTTCATTAAAAAAACCCGTTCATCAAAAAGATCATGGGAAAAGTCGGGACTAATGATCGCTATATCAATATCACTCCATCTTCCGGCACTGCCTTTGGCATAAGAGCCATACAAATAAGCTTTGGAAACTTGTTTCCGCTGTTTAACCCGGGCAATATATTTTCGTAGAATATTTTCTATTTCAACTGGGACTTCAGCCACTTGAAATACCTCCTTATTATTGCCATTTGTTTGGTTGTGAACTGTTGAGTACATTTTTTACGAAAAGAGCTTTTAAAATCAGGATACCTGGATTCTATATTAAAAGCGGTTATGGTCACAAGGTCACTTTCCGCCTGTTCATCAAGTTCAATACCAGCAGTTTTCGCGAGCCTGACCAGGTTATGGATTGGAGGCGCATGGTCCCGCTGTTCCTTAACACACAGCGCTTTAAGCATCTTTTCCAAGGCCAAATGGCCAAAAAACAAGGCGTAAGAAAAATCTTCTTTTTCAATCAAATGCCCGGCAACCTTCAAGGCTTCTTCTGCCTCGAATGCCCAAAAGTGTATAAGCTTGTCTATGTCAGGTCTCATAATTTCTCCCGTAGGGCCGAGGGATAGGAAACAGGGGACAAGGGTTCTTGATCCTTGGCCCTTGATCCTTGGCCCTTTTAACTTCACCCTTGTCCACCACAAACCTGATTGCTGTTATTGGGCTGTACCATACCCATGATCGCCTTTTCCCTGCCTTTCAAAAGTGCACCCGGCTTCACTCAGATATTTTTTGAGATCCTTTGTAAAGTCGGCCATCAGACAGCAGCCCTCTCAGCAACTTCAAATCTTCTGCTCAACAGTTCAAAGGGAGCTCCCTCGGACATATCCATTCCGTTGGCCTCAAGCAGTTCCGGGATGACAATCTTGAGCTTATGTACCAGATTTTCCAGGTTATCTGATTCAGTGGCAAGGCCAGGGACATCATCGCTGGTGGCAACCCAGACCAATGCCTCATGGTCCCATTCAGCCCTTACAAATAAAGGTTTTGTATTCATTTCTCATCTCCTGACCGCTTGGTATCAGAAAGTTCAGCTACCGAGTTTACGAAGTCGGCTGAAACGACAGGTTCGCCAAAGATTCCTGTCGCAGCGTCATCCAATCTGGCAAAGGAGCATTCGTAGCGTCAGCATAAAGTGTTTCCGGGGCAATATCCACTTCGTCATCCCCCCACGTCAGTACCCCGAGTTCTTTATTTATGCTGAAATTTTTGAAAAATTCTATGCAATTAAATTTTTCAAAAACACTCCCTTGGTTTAAATACTTGGAAAAATCCACAATCCCTGTGACGCAATCTTCAAATGTCACCTCTATTTTATGGTGCGCCTGTAAAAAGTCTTTTTTACAGCCAGTGTTAAGTTTTAAGTGATTAAGTGTTAAGTAAAATCAACAGGTTATTTTTTTATTGGTTAGCGACTAAAGCAGTTTTATGACTTTTTACGGAACCATCAGTCTTTGTTATGCGCGTATTCGAGTTCTTCCTGGAGATCCTGGATTTCGGCTTTGAGGGCCTCGTATTCCTTTATCTTGATCTGCAGGAACCGGGAGGTGAGGCGGATTTTTTCATCAATGCCCCGGGGTGTGAGCTTGTAGATGTAGGCGCGGCGGTTCTGGGATTTTTTGAAGTTGGAAATCTTGACCAGGCCCCTGTCGGCCAGGGCCCGGAGGCAGTAGTTGACCTTGCCCAGGGATGCGCCCGTAATCCCGGCCAGTTCCCGCTGGGTGACCCGGGGATTGTCATGGATGTATTTTAAGATACGGAATTGGGTGGATTCGTTCATGGCAAAGACGGACTCCGTCCCTTTCAGGGGCAGAAAGGCTTCCTGATGAATGTTTAAAATTGAACAATTATTCGTAGCCCATGGCGGGGAGGGTGTCAAGGAAAGTTTTAAGTTTTAAGGGGTTGGGGGAAAAGCCCGGTCGTTTGACCGGGCGTGGGGTTTGACTGGCGGAGGGAGTAGGATTCGAACCCACGGAGCTTTCGCTCAACGGCTTTCAAGGCCGCCGCCTTAAACCACTCGGCCATCCCTCCGGCTTGAACAGATCTTTTCTATCAGAGCGCAAATCCCCGGGTCAATGCTTTTTTGGGGTTTTGGCAGCCGGGGTGCGTGTTGTGTATTGACAGGAGCTATATATGCCTTATTATAGGGTTTCATTGGGATTTTCCGGATTTTGGATTTTATTTATAAATGTCTGACCATACAGCACAAGTTCTTCAGGAGCCGTTTAAATGAAACAGAAATACGCAATTTCAAAAGACAGCAAAACCGGCGGATTGACCATCCAGGAATATGCCGAGCTCAGCAAGGACATGTTTTCCCTGGTCTGCGAGGAGTCTTATGACCCGGACCAGATTCAAACGGCCGTGGACGAAGGCCGAAAATCTTTGATCGATACCCTGCGCACGCCCAATTTGTATCCGATTTCGGATTACATTGAAAAAATCGCTGATACGGTGGTTGATCTTTACCAGCAAAAAGATGCACCCGGCGACCCTGTGGAACTGGTGTTTGATGACGTGGAGCTGTTTCAGCGCCAGGAAGAAGATGTTGAAACCGAAGAAGAGGACTCTGTGGAAATTGAGGATCTGCTCGATGACGAAGCCCCGGCTGACCAGGCACCGGAAAAGCAACCCCCCGCGGAAGAGCCCCTGGATGACGCATCCGACGAATCCCTGGAAGATAAATGATTTCCCGGGATTTTCCAACATAGAAGGAGATCAGAAAAATGTTTGAAACCAAGGAACAGGTATTTGAAAAGATCATGGAGCAGGAAAAGCCTGCGTGTCCCCACTGCGGCCAGGAAATGAGCATATGGGAAATCCCGCCCATTGCCGTTGGCGACGGGCTGGGCTGGGACTCGCCTTACATGTATGTGTGCTTCAACGACGAATGCCCGCTGTTTGTCGAGGGCTGGGAGAACATGTGGGAAAACTATGCCCAGCGGGCATCCTACCGCTGCATCAAAAGCCCCCACGGCAGCAATTTCGAGGTGATGCCGGTTTTCAGCTCCATCGGGGGCCAGGGCCAGATTGTGGATGACGAGGTGGTGGCCGCAGAGGAAAGGCTCAAGGAATCCATTAAAAAGGGCTTTTCCATCCTGTCTGAATGTTATGTGTCCAATGATTCGGTGACCTGCGTGCAGATGCTGCTCGATCCGTCCGAACCGGCCCGGGTGCGGATCAAGGCTGCTGAAATGGCAGGGGACATCGCGGGCCTGGAAGCCCTGGAAGTGCTCAACAACCGGCGCTTCGGCAATGAGCTGCTCCAGGAGAAAAGCAACGAGGCCATTTCCAAAATCCATGAACGCCACTTTACCCGGGAGTGTCCGTTTTGCGCGGAAATCATCAAAAAACGCGCAAAAGTCTGCAAGCACTGCGGCAAGGATGTGGCCGGGGTGTAACCCCCCGCATTGACCCGATCTTAAGGCCCGGAACTGCACAATGCAGTTTCGGGCCATTTTTTTGCAATGGCTTTTTTTAATCCCGCTTGATCTGGGACAGGGCTTTTGCCGCTGCTGCCCGGATGTTTTCCGGATATCCGCTGAAAAACCCCCGGGTGCGCACGACTTTCTCCAGGGCGGAAACCGCCTCTTTCGCCTGCATCCGGCCCAGGGCCTCGCAGGCCTTTGTCCGGATTTCATCACGCACTGCCTTGTTCTGCCAAAAGGATTTGGATTCCAGCAGGTTGATCAGATACGGCGCTGCGGGCTGATATCGAATGGCGCCCAGGACCGAGACAATATGACCGGCCAGCTGGGGCTCAACCACCGGAATGTGCTTTTGCAGCATATCCCCGGCCTTGTCTCCGTCAATGGCCTGAATACTTTTGACCGCCTCGAGCTGCACCCGGTAATCCGGGTATGTGAGCAGGGGCTCAAGCAGGCTCAGCTGCTCCGGCCCGCCGATGCGGCCCAGCAGCAGGGCCAGGTTCCGGATGTAAAACCACGGGCCTCCCTGAGCGAGCCTGTCTGCCACCGGCTGAACAGCGGCATTGCCCATTCGGGAGACGGCCTGAACGATCCGGTTGCGCTCGGCCATGCTGTGGCTGTCGCGCAGCCGGTCAAGCAGGCGTTCAATGGTGGTCGAGCCCAGGATCACCAGGGTGCGGATGTCTTCCTTCCCCGTGTCTGATGTGTTTCCCGTCTTGCTGAGCACCATCTCCAGAATCTGGTCCGTGGAAAGATGCTGGAGCATGTTTGCGGCCAGGGCCTGGATGGCTTCCGGCTTGGAAAGCCGGCCGTCGCGGATCAGGGAGTAGGCCTCGAGAATATGTTCGGCATCCGCTGCCGCATCCTTTTGGGTGATGATGGTTTCAGCCAGATTTTCCAGCCTGCGGGTCACCTGCTCATATTCTTCTGAAATGCGGTCTTCGGTCTTGATCCACTCAACGAGTTTTTTGGACATGGCAATGCGCTCATCCAGCCGCTCTGCGGCCTCCATCTGCTCATCGGTTTCGGCCATGATCCGTGCCACGGCGCAGCGCACCTCGGGGGAGTCATCGCGCAGGGCTTTTCCCATCTGCCCGGTCAGGGCCGCCAGCATATCCTGTTTTTCCTGCCGGGCCATCTGCACGGCGGCCTTGGGCAGCACGTCTGCGGTTTTTTGATCCAGAAACGATGAATGATCGCCTTTTAAAATCCGGGACAGGGCCTCCTTGACGGTCTTTGGGCGGCCCGGGGAAGCGGGCGGCGCTTCCGCCTGCTTGTACTGGTCCAGCAGTTTGCCGATGGTGTCTGCCGGATCTGCTGCGCCCACGTCCTGATGGGTTTGGTCAAAGGCTTCTGAAATGGATTTTAGAATCTGCTCCGTGTCGGCATCTGAAAGCCCTGCCAGAGAATCGAGCATGCGGCCGGCCAGCCGGGTCTGCTCGGCCCGGGTTGCATCCGCGTGCTGCTCAAGCAGATAGCGGGCCCCGGTTTCAAACACCCGGGCAAACCAGTCCGGATCAGCAGCCATCTCCCGGACCTGGTCAATGGTTTGCTGATCCACGGCGCCTTCTTCGCCCAGCAGGTACCGGACAAAATCCGTATCACTGATCTCCAGCCCCGATACAATCCGGTGGTCAGCATCTTTTTCCACGTATATTTTTTCGTCAATGGCAATGTGGGATACGCCGGCCTTTTCCAGCAGTTGACCCGGGCCGCCCGCATTTTGGATCTCCTGGGCGGATTTTCCCATCACCTGCAGAAATTGGGAAATTTCCGGGCCGGTAATACCCGGGAAAAAAGTGATGCTCTTGATGCCAAAATCCAGCATCATTGACAAAAAGGAGCGAATCTGGGGCCGCTGCTGCTGTTTTTCCGGCAGGGGCTGACCGGCAGCCAGCAGGTTCTTCTCGGATTCGGCAAATTCCAGGGCCTCGCCGTCTGCCAGCACCTCTTTTAAAGCGGTTTCCATTCGTGCAACAGAGGTCTGGATGATTTCACTTGTGGGCGGATACAGCCGGATATTGGTAATGGCGGCATTTAACACAAACAAAAAATCAACACCGGTTTTTTTCACAACCCCCCCTTCCGGCATCAGCCGGATTCCTCCTGAACCGGTCTGCAGACATTGACATTCATCATGTCATAGGACCGGAAAATCAGGTATTCTTTTTCCCGGCGCTTTTCCGGCAGTACCACCGGCGGGTTTTCCTGCAGCAGGCGCGCAGCGCTTTGGGCATCCGGCAGGGCGTCTGCTCCTTCTCCAATCTGTTTTCCGGAAACCGCGTCATAAACCAGGGCGGTCCGGCCGTCAGATGCGGCCGCATAGGGCACGATGTTTTCCGGCGAAAGAATCCGGGCTGCAGCCACCACCTCTTTTTGTCTTGAATCCAGGGACCCGGCCGCGCACTTGATCACCATAAACGGCCGGGTTTCCACAAACACCACCAGGTCCAGGGCGGTTTCATATGGATGGCCGGCGGCAGTAAACCGAAGCGGGAGGTTTACGGCAATGTCTTTTGGCGAAAATCCTTTCTGTTCCACCAGCAGGCGCTCCACAGCCTGGCGGTTGGCCTCGGCGCCCACGTTGGCAAGAGTTTTTCCGGTCAAATAATCGGTTATGGTCTCAACGTCTTTACTGGTTTCCATGGGTCTGGCCTGCATTGCTTTGGCATTTCAGGTTTGGATCATATTTTTTCCGGTCATCTCTTCGGGCTGGTCAATGCCCATGAGATAGAAGATGGTCGGGCCAATATCGCCAAGCACACCGTGCTGCAGATTTGTCCCGGAAAGCCCTTGTCCGCAGAGCACAAACGGGACCGGGTTCATGGTATGGGCGGTATGGGGGGAGCCGTCAGGCTCCCGGAGCTGGTCCGAATTGCCGTGATCAGCGGTCACCAGGGATATGTACCCGTGCTCGCGGGCGCATGTGACCACCTTGTTTGCGCACGCATCCACGGCCTCGGCCGCCTTTACAGCCGCCTCCATGACCCCGGTATGGCCCACCATGTCCATGTTGGCAAAATTGATCACGATCAGGTCGTATTTTTCCGAATCAAGCCGGGCCACGGCTTCTTCAGCCACCTCATAGGCGCTCATTTCCGGTTTTTCATCATAGGTGCGCACCTGCCGGGGAGAGGGGATCAGTTTTCTGTCCTCGTTTTCAAACGGGGTCTCCTCCCCGCCGTTGAAAAAATAGGTCACATGGGCGTATTTCTCGGTTTCTGCCATGCGCAGCTGGTGCAGACCGTTTTTGCTGATCACCTCGCCCACGATGTTTGTCAGGTGAACCGGGCCGAATGCCACGGGCAGGTCAAAGGATTCATCAAACTGGGTCATGGTGACATAGCCGGACAATTTGGGCTGCTTTGTGCGCTCAAAAGGCTCAAAAGGCTCTTCGGTAAACGCCCGGGTGATCTGCCGGGCCCGGTCCGGGCGGAAGTTGTAGAAAATGATGCCGTCGTCATCAGCCACCGTGCCCATTGGGCCGCCCTGGCCGTCGGTGATGACCACGGGCTTGACAAACTCGTCTGTTTCCCCCCTGGCGTAGGCGTTTTTTGCAGCGCGCACCGGGTCGGTTTCCGGCTCTCCCTGCCCCAGGGTATAGAGCTCATAGGCCATGCGCGTGCGGTCCCAGCGGGTGTCGCGGTCCATGGCATAATACCGGCCGCACAAAGTGGCGATCTTGGCATACGGGTGATTTTCCAGTTTTTCCTGAATCCGGCCCACATATCCCACCCCGCTGTCCGGCGGGGTGTCTCTGCCGTCTAAAATCGGATGAATATAGACTCTCTCAAGCCCGTAGCGCCCGGCCATTTCCACCAGGGCAAACAAATGGGCCAGCTGGCTGTGGACCCCGGCATCCGAGGCAAGGCCCATGAGATGAAGGGCTGAGCCCTTATCCCGCACGGTTTGCATTATTTCGGCCAGGGCCGGGTTTTCAAAAAAGGAGCCGTCCCTGATGGCCAGATCAATGCGCAGCAGCACCTGGTAGACCACCCGGCCGGCGCCGATGTTTAAATGCCCCACCTCGGAGTTTCCCATGACCCCTTCCGGAAGGCCCACAGCCGGGCCTGTGCATTCCAGATACGTATGCGGGCAGGTTTCCATGAGGCGGTCGAGAAACGGCGTATTGGCAACAGACAATGCATTGTCCGGCCCTGCCGGACCAAGGCCCCATCCGTCTAAGATCAAAAGCAGGCATCGGTTTTTGGGAAAATCATTCATCGCTGTCATCGCTTTCTTCAGCCGTTTGTTGAAATTGGGGATATGCAGACAAGTCAATGCGCCGGGCATCGGCCCACAGGCTTTCCAGATCGTAAAACCGCCGCACCGGATCATAAAAAATATGGACGATCACGTAGCCGTAATCAATCAGTGCCCACTGGCCGTCCTTGACCCCTTCAACGCTCAATGGCCGGATTCCGGCTTTTTTGAGCTCGGATTCCACATACTCGGCAATGGCGGATACCTGCCGGCTGGACCGGCCGCTGCAGATCATAAACACATCTGCCACGTCCGTGACCCGGGCAACATCCAAAGCCACCAGATCCATTGCCTTGCGGCCCAGGATGGCTTGCACAAACGGCTTTAAATCCGGTTCGGTTTTTGCCTCTGTCATTTATACAACCCCTTTTTGTAAATATAGCCCTCTGCCGCCTCAGGCACAAGGTAGCGGATGGATTTTCCCTGTGCAGCCAGAAAACGGATCCGGCTGGCGGAAATATCCAGTGCCGTTGCCTCAAACCAGTAAACCGTCTGTTTTTCCGGGTGGTAAAACCGTCGGGCCGCAGGGTCATATTCATAGCCGGCAGATATACGGTCAAAAATCATCTCTGCCATTTTTTTCTTTGGATCCGCGGGTGCCGGACGGGAAATCACGATCACTTCAATGGTGTCAAACAGGCGATGAAAATCCTTCCAGGTGTCAATTTCGGCAAACGCGTCCAGGCCCATGATCAAAAAGCAGCGGGCGCCCCGGGGCAGCACGGCTGAGACCTGGCTTACCGTGTCAATGGTATAGGATCGGCCCGGCCGCCGCAGCTCTGCATCAGAGATTTCAAAACCGGGATTTCCGGAAATGGCGGCCTGCAGCATTTCATAGCGGTCTTTGGCCGGGGCCAGGTCTTTGTCGGTCTTGTGGGGCGGATTGGCTGCGGGAATAAAATAGATTTTGTCCAGTCCAAAGGCCTCGCGCACCTCCTCGGCCATGCGCAGATGGGCCAGATGCACAGGATTAAACGTTCCACCGAAAAGCCCGGCCTTGATTTGCATGGGATCCATACCTGAATTATGTCCGGATCTGGCCGGTTCCCAGAACCACGAACTTGGTGGTGGTCAGTTCCCGAAGGCCCATGGGGCCGAAGGCATGCAGCTTGGAGGTGCTGATGCCCATTTCCGCGCCCAGGCCGAGCTGGCCGCCGTCGTTAAACCGGGTGGAGGCATTGACCAATACCACAGACGAGTCGGCCTCCTGCAGAAACCGGTGGGCGCGCTGATAATGGCTCGTGACAATGGCTTCTGTGTGCTGAGAGCTGTAGGCGGCAATATGGGCCAGGGCTTCGTCCATGGATGCAACGGTTTTCACGGCCAAAATCAGATCCAGGTATTCCTCCGGCCAGTCGGCTTCCGTGGCCGGGATGATATCGGGCAGAATTTGGCGGGTTTTTTTACACCCCCGCAGTTCCACGCCGGCCCGGCCAAACTGCCGGGCCATTTCCGGCAGAAAGGTTTGCGCCGCATCCTGGTGCACCAGCAGGGTTTCCATGGCATTGCACACCCCCGGGCGCTGGACCTTTGCATTCATGCAGATCTCCATGGCCATCCCGGTTTCGGCTGAAGCGTCCACGTAAACGTGGCAAACCCCCTTGTAATGCTTGAGCACGGGAATTTTCGAGTTTTCCGCCACAAACCGGATCAGTCCCTCGCCGCCCCGGGGGATGATGAGATCCACATGCGCGTCCTGGTTCAAAAGGGCGTTTACCGCTTCGCGCTCCCGCACGGGAATAAGGCTGACCGCAGTTTCCGGCAGGCCGGATTCGGCAAGGCCCTCGGCCACGGTTTCAGCCAGGATCTGGTTGGAGTGCAGGGACTCTGATCCCCCCCGCAAAATCACCGCATTTCCGGACTTGATGCAAAGCCCGGCCGCGTCAATGGTTACGTTGGGCCGGGATTCGTAGATAATGCCGATCACTCCTAAAGGAATGCGCATGCGGCTGACCGCCAGGCCGTTTGGCCGTACCCAGGTCCCGTCCATGGAACCCACCGGGTCTTCCAGGGCAGCCACCTCCCTTAATCCGTCGGCCATGGTTGAAAGCACCTTGTCTGTAATGGTCAGCCGGTCGATCATGGCCGCAGACAATCCCTGGTTTTTGGCCGCATCCACATCTTTGGCGTTTTGGGCCTGAATTTCGGCCTTATTTTCAATGAGTTTTTCGGCAATGCGGTTTAAAGCGCTGTTTTTCTCTTCGGATGAGCACCGGGCCAGGGCCCTGGCGGCCCGGCCGGCTGCTTTTGCCATTTCCGCCACTGTGGTTTCAATATTCATGGCACCCGTCCTTTTCTGGTGTTTTTCAGCCCTTTTCTTACCCCAGAAGGGTCATGTTGTTTCTGTGGATGACCTCGTCATAGGATTTATGCCCCAGCTTCTCGCTGATTTGGCACGACTGGCAGCCCATGATCCGGCGGATCTCGGTTGCGCTGTAGTTGACCAGGCCCGCTGCCAGATGCCGGCCGTCAGGGTCCACGATATGCACCGGCGAGCCCGCGCCGAAATCACCGGTCACATCCCGGATGCCCCCGGAAAGCAGGCTTTTTCCCTTCTCCAGGATGGCCCGGGCCGCGCCCTGGTCAATGATTACCTCGCCCCTGGGTTTTAAGGCAAACCCGATCCAGGATTTCCGGTTGGGAATCCGCCCGTGTGCGGGCCCAAAAAAGGTGCCCCGCGCCCGGCCCTCAAAGAGCCGGATCAGCACGTCTTCTTCCCGGCCGTTGGCAATGACCATGGGAATGCCCGCCACCGTGACCTTGCGCGCGGCCCGGATTTTCGACAGCATCCCGCCTGTGCCCAGCACCCCGGGCAGCCCGCTTGCAGTTTTTTCAAGGTCCCGGGTGATGCGCGCTACCTCCGGAATCTGGCGGGCTTCAGGATCTGTCCGGGGATCGCCGGTATACAGGCCGTCAATATCAGTGAGGTTGACCAGAATGTCGGCATTCATCATCAGGGCGATCAGGGCGGAAAGATTGTCATTATCCCCGAACTTGATCTCCTCGACCACCACGGTGTCGTTTTCGTTGATAATGGGCACCACGTGCCAGGCCATGAGGGTGTGCAGGGTGTTTCTGGCGTTTAGATACCGCCGCCGGCTCACGGACAGATCATCGCTTGTCAGCAGGATCTGGGCCACCTGCCGGTTGTAGCAAGCAAAGGCGTTTTCATAGCACAAAATCAGTCCGGCCTGGCCCACGGCCGCCATGGCTTGGCGCTTGGGTATTTCCTCGGGCCGCCGGTCCAGGCCGATTTTTTTCTGGCCCGAGGCCATGGCCCCGGATGAGACCAGCAGGATTTCCAGGCCGTTTCGGGTCAGATGGCAGATCTGGCGGCTCAAGCTGGCAATCACATCGGTGTTGAGCCCGTCATCTGCGGTCAGCACCCCGCTTCCCACCTTGACCACCACGCGCCGGGCCTGATCAAAACAGGTTTTGCGGTCAATTTCCATTGGTGTGTTTTCCGGAATTGACAATCTCGTTTAGCTTATTGACCAATTGGGCAACGCCTTTGCCTGTGGCAGCGGAAATTTGGATCACCGGCAAATTTCCGGCCGCCCGGGTAAAGGCTTGAGCCCGGGTTTGGCTGTCTGGCAGATCCATCTTGTTTAGCACCACTACCTGGTTTTTTTCCGCCAGCTCCGGGTTAAATCCGGCCAGCTCGCTGTTGATGGCCTTATATCCGGAAAGGGGATCATCTGCGTCAATCTCTGAGGCATCCACCAGGTGCAGCAGCACCCGGGTGCGCTCAACATGCCGCAAAAAACGCGTGCCCAGGCCCGCTCCCTGGTGGGCGCCCTGAATCAACCCCGGGATGTCGGCCACCACAAAGGGCTCACCTGTCTCCGGGCTCACCACGCCGAGCACCGGATTGATGGTGGTAAACGGGTAATCGGCAACCTTTGGCCGTGCAGAAGAGATCCGGCTGATCAGGGTTGATTTGCCGGCATTGGGAAAACCGATAATGCCGATGTCGGCAAGGAGCTTGAGATCCAGCTTTAGGCTGCGGGTTTCGCCCGGCTCGCCCGGCTGGGCGTGTCTCGGGGCGCGGTTGGTGGAGGTGGCAAAGCGCCGGTTGCCCCGGCCGCCCCGGCCGCCTTTGGCAACGACAAACGTTTCCCCGGGTGTGATGCAGTCATGGATGATTTCATCGGTTTGCCGGTCCCGGATCACGGTGCCGGGCGGCACTTCAATGACCAGATCCTGGCCGTTTTTGCCGGTTTTCTGGCTTCCCTGGCCGTGACCGCCGCTGGCTGCCTGAAACTGACGTTTGAAACGGAACTGGTGAAGGGTTCGCAGGCGATGCGATGTGCGGATTGTTACATTGCCGCCGTGGCCGCCGTCTCCGCCGTCCGGGCCGCCTTTGGGAATATATTTCTCCCGCCGGAAGCTCACGCAACCCCGACCCCCGTGGCCGGCGGCCACGTCAATTACAACTTCATCGATGAATTTCACGCTGCATAAACGCTGACTTTTTTCCGGGAGCGGCCGAGACGTTCATAACTCACCATTCCGTCGATCTTGGAAAACAGGGTATAGTCCTTTCCCATGCCAACGTTCTCACCGGGATGAATTTTGGTGCCAAGCTGCCGCACCAGGATATTGCCGGCCCGGACTTTCTGTCCGCCGTAACGCTTGACTCCCCGGCGCTGTCCCTGGGAATCCCTTCCGTTTTTAGAGCTTCCGCCCGCTTTTTTGTGTGCCATTTCCCGTATACCTCATAAAAAATTTGGATCAGACAAAATTGACGGCTTCGTAAAAAGTGCAATATCTGCGTTGCGCTTCATCTCTCGTCATTCGACGTACGGACAAGTACGCCTCATTCCTCGAGATTCGCGCGCCTTGATCTTGAACTTTTTACTTTGCCGTCCCAAAATTGACTTTTTACGACGCCATCAAAATTGTTACGCACCTGCTGCGATGTCATCGATCTGCACGGCCGTATAGGACTGGCGGTGGCCTTTTTTCAGGCGGTACCGCTTGCGGCGCTTGTATTTGAACACCAGAATTTTCTTGGAGCGCGCCTGTTCCACGATCCGGGCCTGTACTGACGCGTTTTCCAGCACCGGCTGACCAAGGGATACCGCATCACCGTCTGACAGCATCAAGATCTTGTCAAAGGTCACACTGTCGCCCACATCCCCGGCGATCTTTTCGATGCGCAACACATCGCCTTTTGTTACTTTATATTGCTTGCCCCCTGTGGCAACAACTGCATACATGGCTAAAACCTCCCAGAAACTCGTATTTTCAAAATTTATCCACTATACTCAATTTTATCCGTTTGTCAATAACATTTGATCGGCAGATACGTAAAAAGGGTTCACCATCGGGTTATGATGAGTGAACCCCGGAAAAAATCGTTTTTGAAAAACTGCCGCCCGGACTATCCCTGGCCGGCCACTTCCCTTTTGACGCCGGTGACCACCTTGTACAGAAGGGTCAGCACCAGAAATCCAAGCGCATAAACGCCGATGGTGATGACAATTTCGGGAATCGAGGGAATGTATTCGTTGACCTCGTGTAAGGGATTGGGCACAAACCCGCCGGAGATCATTCCCAGTCCCTTGTCAATCCAGGTGCCCACAAACACAAACGCGCAGGAAAAAATCAGTGTTGTTTCATTTTGCCGGGCAGCGGGAATGATCAGAAAAATCACCGCCAGCACCATCAGGGCCATGGAACTCCACATCCAGGGAACCAGCGCATCATGACCGTGAAGACCGAAAAACAGATACTGCAGATGGCTCATATGCTCCGGGATCTGACTGTAGACGGCCACAAACACTTCGCAGAGAAAGAAAAACAGGTTGGCCAGCACAGCATAGGCCACGATCTTGGCCAGGGTCTGCCGGGCCCGGGTGCCGGCGTCAAAGTTGGTAAACCGGCGAATGATAAAACTCAGCAGAATCAAAAATGCCGGGCCTGCTGCAAAGGCGGATGCCAGAAAGCGCGGGGCCAGCACCGCGGTCAGCCAGAAGCCCCTTCCGGGAAGGCCGCAGTAGAGAAAGGCGGTGACCGTGTGAATGCTCACCGCCCAGGGGATGGAAAGATAGATCAGGGGTTTGATCCATTTTTCCGGAGCCGTGTTGTTTCGCTCCGCATCCAGCACGTTCCAGCCGATGACAATATTTAAGAACAAATACCCGTTTAAGACGATCATGTCCCAAAACAGCATGGAATTGGGCGTGGGATAGAAGATCACGTTTAAAAGCCGCATGGGCTGGCCCAGGTCCACGATGATAAACAGCATGCACATGAGCACAGAGGCCACGGCCAGAAACTCGCCAAGCACCGTGATCTTGCCGAAGGTCTTGTAATCGTGCAGGTAGTAGGGCAGCACCAGCATCACCGCCGATGCGGCCACCCCGACCAGAAAGGTGAACTGGGCGATGTAAAACCCCCAGGTTACATCCCGGCTCATGCCCGTAATGCCCAGGCCGAATTCGAGCTGGCGCAGGTATACCACAAATCCGACGGCAATCACCACCGCCAGGGCCAGCAGCCACATCCAGTAGGTCTTGCTTCCTTTAAGCGCTTTTTCTAGCATAGCTCCCTCATACGATCAAACGATATAGAACACCGAGGGGAAGGTCCCCAGGTTCGGTTTCCGCCGGATGGCATACTCATCTGCCAGCAGTTTGCGAATGTCAGAGTCCGGGTCATTGAGATCCCCAAAGGTCAGTGCGCCTCCGGAGGCCTCAACGCAGGCCGGCATCTTGCCAACAGCCAGGCGCTCGGCGCAGAAATTGCATTTTTCCACCACCCCTTTCATGCGGGTTGGAAAATCCGGATTTTCCTCTTTGATGGCCGGTCGGGGATCCCGAAAGTTAAAGCTGCGGGCGCCGAACGGGCAGGCGGCCATGCAAAACCGGCAGCCGATGCAGCGATGGAAATCCATGAGCACAATGCCGTCTTTTTCCCGCTTGAAAGTGGCCTTGGTGGGGCATGCGCGCACACAGGGCGGGTTGTCGCAATGGTTGCACAACACCGGAACCGGTGCGTGTTCCAGCCTGTCAGACAAAAATTCGGCTTCCTGGCCCGGAAAGGCATGCTTGAACTCGGTGTCCCAGATCCACTTGATCTCATGGTTCTTGTTGCCGAATTTGCCGATATGGTCGGGCACGTTGTGGATGCTGTGGCAGGCTTCTTCCATTTTCCGGCAGGTGCGCGCGTCGAGTTGGCGCGTATCAATCACCATTCCCCAGCGCCGGGCGTGCTTTGCTTCAGGCCGGTCGCCGAACTCCGGCCCGGATGCGGCGCCCGGGCCTGCGGCAATCCCGGGTCTGGCCGCAAGACCGATGAGCATGGAACCGGCACCGACTCCCAGTATGGAAAATCCTGCGGTTTTCAAAAAGCGTCTTCTGCTGTTTTCCATTACTCTGTCTCCTCCGGATATGTATGACAATCCCAGCAATAGGGATCCACCGAGGTGTAATTATGGCAGCTGTCGCAAAACTCCTCCTTGTTGGAGTGGCAGTCCATGCAGGTATTGGAAAGGCTGGCTTCATACTCCTTGCCGTTTTCGGCCTTGTAGATCCGCTTGCCGTCCCGGACCACCGTATCTCGCCATTGATCAAGA
The DNA here is from genome assembly GCF_013761005.1 of Desulfosalsimonas propionicica. Classification (NCBI taxonomy): domain Bacteria; kingdom Pseudomonadati; phylum Thermodesulfobacteriota; class Desulfobacteria; order Desulfobacterales; family Desulfosalsimonadaceae; genus Desulfosalsimonas; species Desulfosalsimonas propionicica. Next base: position 316,735 of record NZ_JACDUS010000001.1, on the reverse strand, counting down.
ATCTGCATATGCTCGGTGCGCATATGATCGGTTTCGGCAATACAGGTTTCCGCTTCCTTGGCTTTATCGGTCAATTCAGGTTCCGGAGCCGTGGCGGCTCCTGCGGCACCGAAAATCAGGTTAAACCAGAAGGGAAACAGCAGCACCACAAAAAAGATGACCAAGCCCGTGATGATCTTGTTCTTATCATTCATCGGCGTCTTCCTCCGTTTCTTCGTTCAGGGGTTCGAAGCGCAGGTCCATGGTCCGCTCGATTTCCCCTTCCATCACCAGCGCATTGCCCACCAGTTCATGAATGCCGGTTACGCCGACACCGGGCACCCAGTAATCCATCAACGGCGGCAGTGCGGCGCGGTCAATGGCGCAGATGCAGGAAAGCATATTGACTCCGAAAGTGTCATGCACGTGCTTGACCGCATTTGCGCGGGGAAGGCCGCCGAGCAGGCGCAGTTCCATGATCTCTTCGGTGTTTAATCCCGAGCCGCTGCCGCAGCAGAACGTCTGTTCCCGGATGGTGTTTTCCGGCATTTCGTAGAAATGGTTGCAGACGCTGTTGAGCACGTACCGCGGTTCATCGAGCAGGCCCATTGCGCGGGAAGGATTGCAGGAATCGTGATAAGTGACCACGTGTTTGTCGTTTCTGGATGGATCGAGTTTCAGCTTGTTGTTGCGGAGCAGGTCCGCGGTAAACTCGGTTATGTGAACCATTCGGGTGGAAGCCGCGTTTTCAAACACCGTGCCGGTGATCGGGGATTTGGGCACCTCGCCGAAATCCGCGGGTCCGTTCATGGTGTCCATATACTGGTTGATCACCCGCCACATATGGCCGCACTCACCGCCCAAAATCCACTTGACCCCGAGCCTTCTGGCTTCGGCATACATCTTGGCGTTTAACCGTTTCATCACCTCTGAAGAGGTAAACAGACCAAAGTTGCCGCCCTCGGAGGCATAGGTGGAAAGGGTGTAGTCCAGGCCCAGTTGTTCAAACAGGAGCAGGTATCCCATGAAAGTATAGGTGCCCGGATCGGCAAAAACATCGCCGGAAGGGACAATAAACAGAATCTCTGCGCCCTTGCGGTTAAACGAGGGGTTGATACGCACACCGGTGATCTCTTCAATATCGTCACAGAAAAAATCCACCATATCCTTAAAAGCGTGAGGCTGGATTCCCAGGTGGTTGCCGGTACGAAAGCAGTTGGCAACCGGCTCCAGGACCCAGTTGATGTTGAGCCCCAGCAGCGACAGCAGTTCCCGGCCCATCATGGTCACTTCCGCGGTGTCAATGCCGTAGGGGCAGTACACCGAGCATCGCCGGCATTCCGTGCACTGATAAAAATAGGAAAACCATTCCTTTAGTACCTGCTTTGTCAGGGGTCGGCCGCCGTTGATCTTTTTTAAAATCTTTCCGGCGGTGGTAAAGTCATTGCGGTACACGGAGCGAAGCAGTTCCGCGCGAAGCACCGGCATGTTTTTGGGATCGCCGGTACCAATGAAAAAATGGCATTTGTCTGCACACGCCCCGCACCGGACACAGACATCCATGAAAATTTTCAGGGAGCGGTATTTTTCCAGCCGCTCCTTGAAGCCCTCATGAATGATTTCCTTCCAGTTATCGGGAATGGGCCATTCCTCGTCTGCCGGTGACCACTCATCCTGGGTGGTGGTGGGCAGGTCCAGATATTCCAGATTCTTTTTCTTGGTGGGATAGCAGAACCGGCCTTCGGAAAGATCAGGCGGTATCTCTTCCCACGGCTCATCCGGCAGGCTGTGATCAATATTTTGAAACAGTTCTTCGGGTTTCGGCGTCTCTGCCATAGCTACTCCTTTTCAACTGGAAGGCCAGCCTCTTTCATTTTATCTCTGAAATCGTCTTCATATTCTTCATAAGTATGGGTCTTGACCGGATAATTCCAGGGATTGACATGGCGCTTGGCCCGGGAATTGTTGGCCAGGTTTCGGGTGGGGCTCAAAAAGACACCGCCCATGTGCATCAGCTTGCTAAACGGAATATAGGCCACCAAAAGAGATACAAAAAACAGGTGCACGTAAAAAAGCCCGCTGATGGATCCCTCGGGAATGGAGGGCTGGAAGGTGGCCAGTCCCATGGTCAGTTCCTTGACCCGGATCACGTCCACCTTGCTGATATACCGCATCATCAGGCCGGTGACCGCGATGCCGATGATCAAAAACAACGGAAAATAATCAGCCGGCCTGGAAATATAGACCAGTTTCGGCAAAAGCACCCGGCGCAGCAGAAGCAGCGAAGCTCCGGCCAGCAAAACCACCCCGGAAATAAACAAATTGGGCAGCATAATCTGGAGCATGCCGTCGACGCGCTCGATCATGGTAACAAAAAACGGCACAGGCTCGGCAAAAAACCGGAGATGCCGGATCACCACAACCAGAAAGGAATAATGAAACATCAGGGCAAACAGCCACAGCCAAACCACCCACTTGTAGGTGATTTTCTGACCGTCTTTTCCGAATCCGGTTCTGAGATTTTTAAACAAAGAGCGGAACAGCAGGATTTCAAGCGCCATGCGGATCACCACCTGGCCGGTGGTATAGGGGCTGTCAAACTTGTTTTGTTTGATCCACGGCAGGCTTTTTTGCTGGCCCAGGGTCGTGGGAATCCGGAAAGGAACCGGGGATTTGGTCCAATCCAGGATCTTGTTGGCAAAGCCGATCAGAAAAACAATCAGGGCGAGATACGGTATGATCACGCCGAATAAAACTTCGAGCCCAGCTGCTTCCGCGCCTGCATATGCGATCAGTCCCAGAAGCACCACTGTAATGAGGGAATACAAATACGCTGCATTCATTGACCACCACCTCGCTTTGCCCGGCTGCGGCATGTCCCGGAGTATCCCGACCCCGGGCCGCCATGCCGGTTGTGCCGGTTAACCTTGTTTGTTTATTCCATAACTGCCGGATCAATATCCGGCAATTCGCTAATCAGCTCATTTTTGACCAGCAGCTGCCGGACACTGTTGCGGGCCTGTTGGGCCCGAAGGGTATAAACATGCTTTTTGCAGCCCATATATAAATCAAAAGCCGTCAACAGGGCTTTGTCAGCATGTTCGGCTATTTTGTCCATCCTGATTTTATCCGCCCCGGCCGCATTGCTTACGGCTTTGCCATCCCGGGCCATGATAGCCTTGATCTGCGGAATAAAACCAAGAGCTGCCGAAGGTGTCAGTTCTTGTATGGCCCTGACGCGGACCATGGGATCCAGAGCCTTGCGGGCGGCCTCGGGATCATAGGCGTCTGCTGCCAGAACTTCAAACAGATTTCTGATGCCATTTCTAAAGGCGGATCCCACCGGGTTGGCAAACGGGTCGGTGGTATCCTTGAAAAAACGGGCGGATTCATTGGGATAAGTGCTCATCAGCGCATCCAGCCACTGATCCATCCACTTTTCTTTTCTGGCGGAGACAATGTCCTGAGATTTTTCTTCCGGCATTTGCAAAATTCTCTTTTAACTTAAATTCAAATGAATTACGTAATTTAAAGGTGTTGACTATAGGCAAAACCCGCTATATTGTCAAGCAAATTCAGATCAACAAGGCACACGCAACCTGTTTTTGATCCGGCTTTTTTGCAATGGCCGGGCATAACAACGTCGCATACCGGGAACCATACAATATGGATATTGAAAAACAAGCCGCGCGGCTGGGCATGGATGAAGCCGAATACAAAGTGCTGCTCCGCCTTTTTGTTCAGACATCGGTGGCGGAACTATCGGATTTACAGGATTCAATAAAAGCCGGGGGCCTTGAAAAAGCAAAACACCTGCTCCACTCCTTTAAAGGCGCATCTGTTAACCTCGGATTCACGGAGTTGGCCGACCAAAGCTTTTATCTGCAAAACCTTGTTGATTCAGACCCGGGCCAGGCCACGGAATTGAGCCGAAAACTGATCCGGGAAATCCGGGATCTGGAAAAGTATTTCACCGCATCCCGGTAAAGTGCCGGCCATGGTTGGTAGGCCGGCCAATGGGTCTAAATGTCAAGCATGCTGACTTCCAGGGCGTTGTTCTGGATAAAATTGCGCCGCGGCTCCACCTCGTCTCCCATGAGGATGGTGAAAATATCGTCGGTATCCACGATGTTTTCCACATTTACCTGCAGAAGGGTCCGGGTTTCCGGATTCATGGTGGTGGCCCACAGCTGGTCCGGATTCATTTCCCCCAGACCCTTGTATCGCTGAATGGAAAGCCCTTTCTTGCCTTCCTCCATGAGGTAATGGATCAGGGCCTCCTTGGTTTTGACCACCACGGGTTCGGATTTTTTCCGATCTTCTTCGCCGGCCTGATAAATTTCAAATTCATCACCGTCATAGGGCTCAATCTCTTCATAAAGGGTCAGGGCCTTCTGATAATCTTTGGAATGCACCAGGCTGCGGCCAATTTTGACCGTGATCTGCTTTTTCTCGGATATGTCTGAAAACATCTGCTCCATTTCATCCGCCTGTTTGGGATACACCAGCAGTTCAAAGACATTTCGCTCCTCGTTCCATTCCGGCTCGCCCACGGTAAATCCCCCCTGTTCGAGGATGCTTCGCAGGTGTGCCACCCGGCCTTGATCCTGCATGTGGGTTTTGTCGGATATACCGGTGCGGATCATGGTTTCAACGAGTTCGGCATATATCCCGTGGCGCTGGAGGCGGCCGAGCATGGTCAGGTATTCGGCCATACTGGTAACCAGCAGATAAAACCGGTGGCCGGTCAATACCGCGTCCTCACTGCTCTGGATCCTGGCCTTGATGTATTTTTCATCACAGGCCCGCCGCAGGATGTTTTCGGTGTATTCCTTTTCATCCTTGAGGTAATTGTCCTTTTTGCCCCGGCTGAGTTTAAAAAGCGGGGGCTGGGCGATATACAAATACCCCTTTTCGATGAGTTCGGGCATCTGGCGGTAGAAAAAGGTTAGCAGCAGGGTGCGGATATGAGAGCCGTCCACATCAGCGTCTGTCATAATGATGATCTTGTGGTACTTGATTTTGCTGATGTCATATTCCTCGCTGCCGATGCCGGTTCCCAGGGCGGTGATCATGTTTTTGATCTCCTCGCTTCGCAGCAGCTTGTCAAACCGGGCCTTTTCCACATTTAAAATTTTGCCCTTCAGGGGCAGGATGGCCTGGGTTTTCCTGTCCCGGCCCTGTTTGGCGGATCCGCCTGCGGAATCGCCCTCCACGATGAACAATTCCCGGAGTTCCGGCCTGGATTCCTGACAATCGGCCAGTTTGCCCGGCAGGGTGGAGTCCAGCAGGCTTCCCTTGCTGCGGGCCATATCCCGGGCTCTTTTGGCCGCATCCCGGGCCCGGGCCGCATCCACGGCCTTGCCGATGATCTTTTTGGCAATGGAGGGGTTTTCTTCAAGGAATATGCTGAACTTTTCGTGGATCAGCGACTCCACGATACCCTTTACTTCACTGTTGCCCAGCTTTGTCTTGGTCTGGCCCTCAAACTGGGGCGACATGATGCGAACGCTGATCACCGCGGTCAGGCCCTCGCGCACGTCATCGCCGGTAATCTTCGCCTTGGCCTTTTTTCCCGCATCTGATGCCGCAACATACTGGTTCAGTGTCCTTGTCAGGCCGGTCTTAAACCCGATTAAGTGAAACCCGCCTTCTATGGTGTTGATGTTGTTGGCAAATGAGAAAATCTTCTCATTGTACGTGTCATTGTACTGGATGGCGATTTCCACCTGGATATCGCTTTTTTCGCCTTCCACGAAAATGGGTTCGTGAACCGCGGTGTGCCGGCGGTTGAGATATTCCACGAACTCGGCAATCCCGCCCTGGTAGCAGAATTCCTCTTTTTCATCGCCTCGCTCGTCTTCAAGGACAATTCTGATTCCCTTGTTTAAAAACGCCAGTTCCCGCAGCCTGCGGTTTAAGGTATTGTAATCAAATTCATCAGTGGTCAGAATTTGGGTATCCGGCTTGAACCGGATCAGGGTCCCGGTTTTTTCCGTATCCCCGATAACCTGGAGCTCAGAGGTTTTATCCCCGCCGCTGTAGCTCTGGTAATAGATTTTGCCTTCCTTGTAGACCCATACCTCCAGCACGGCAGACAGGGCGTTGACCACGGAAACCCCCACCCCGTGAAGGCCGCCGGAGACCTTGTAAGAGTCGTGGTCAAATTTGCCGCCGGCATGCAGCTTGGTGAGCACCACCTCAAGGGCGGGCATGTTTTCGGATTTGTGCATGCCCACGGGAATGCCCCGGCCGTTGTCCTCCACGCTGACGCTTTTGTCCGTGTGAACCGTCACCCATATGGTATCGCAATACCCGGCCATGGCTTCGTCAATGCTGTTGTCCACGATTTCATAAACCAGGTGATGCAGTCCCTGGAAATCAACATTTCCGATATACATTGAAGGCCGCATGCGCACTGCCTGCAGCCCTTTTAACACATTGATGCTGTTGTGATCGTAGGTATAATTGGGTTCTGTCATAGTCTTCTCATCTCTTGATGAGCCTGTAAAAAATCTTTTTTACCGCGCCCGCTGTTTTCGCAGGAAGGAAGCCCTGCGGTCGGGGTCGGTTTTTTTGCTCCTGACCGTTTTCGGGATTCAGCCAATGCCTTCGCTAAAATTTCAAAAACTCGGCCTTTCGGCCTCAAACAGTTTGAAATTTTGACACTCCGGCATTTGCTGAATTTTTCCCGAAAACGCTCAATGTCGCTTCAAAAACCGACCCCGACCTTGGACTTCCTTGGAAGTCTTTTTTACAGACAGTGTTAAGTTTTAAGTGATTAATTGTTAAGTAAAATCAAAAAGTTATTTTTAATCGGCTATCGATTCTATCAGTTTTAAGACTTTTTGCGTTTCCGTTTATATTTTGATGGACTCGTAAAAAGTCGATTTTCAGATGGCGCCGTAAAAAGTTCAAGATCAAGGCTTGCGCGATTTCGAAGAATGCAGCGTACTTATCCGTACGTGAAATTCTGAGAAATCGCGCGTAACGCAGATATTGAACTTTTTGCGGTGCCATCATATTTTCATCGGCATGATAATGTTTAAATACGACAGGTCATCTTCAGACCGGACAATGCACGGATGATCCTCGTCCTGGATATTGAGGCGAACCTTGTCTGTGCTGATAAAATTGAGCGCATCAATGAAATATCTGGGATTAAAAGCAATCTCCTGCTGGTGGCGGTCATATGCGATTTCCATGGATTCTTTGGATTCGCCCAGGGCGGCGTTGACCGTGCGCATGGTAATTTCATTGTTTTCCAGGTGAAAAACCACTCCCCGGTATTCTTCTGATGTGAGAATGGACATGCGTTTTAACATCATTAAAAGCAGATTGCGATCAAAAATAATATCATAAGCCGGATCCGGGGCCAGCAGCTCTTCATAGGCGGGAAACATCCCGTTTAACAATTTTACGCTGATGGTTTCGTTTTCCTTTTTTGCGATCAGGTAATTGTCCTTGATCCCCACCTGGACCCGGCCTTCTGCGGGCAGAAACCGGTTGAGCTCATTTAATCCCTTTTTGGGCACGATCACCGTGGGCCCGGGAGCAAAGCCGGAATCCGGATCGCACAGGTAATCCGCCTTGGCCAGTCTTCTGATATCTGTTGAAACCATGCGCAGCAGGTTGTCATTGCCCTGCTCGATGCGTTCCAGGTTCACGCCGATCAAATGCGCCCGTTTTTCATCTCCGCCAACACCCACAGCCACGGTTTTTTCTATCATTTTTTTAAGCTCCGGCGAGGCCATGGAAAAAAAACTGACTTCATCAATTTTCGGGGTCTCCGGAAACTCCTCAGGATCCATGCCCACAATATGATATTCCACGTTATCAGATGCGATTTCCACCCAGTTGTTTTCCATTTCCGACATACGGATGGCATCTGTGGGAAAATTTTTAACAATCTCGTTGAATTTTCTGGAATTAATGGTAACCGCCCCCTCAGCCTCCACTTCAGCCGGGAAAAAACCTTCAAATCCGGTTTCCAGGTCCGTGGCGGTTAATTCAACTCCGTTTTCCCTGGTTTGAAGCAAAACGTTTTCCGTGATGATCAGATTGGTTTTTCTTCCTGTAAGGCCCTGAATTTGGGATAATACATCGGCAATGGTGCTTTTGTGGATTGTGATTCGCATACAGGATCCTTATTTGTTTATTAATGAATGAATAAAGAAATAATAATATATATGGTTTGTCGAAAAATGGAATAACTTTTTAATTTATTGAATTTGTTTGAAAATTAATTAAATTTGAATTGTGAGAATTCTTTGATAAAAAGGTTGATAACTTCGGCATTGTAGAACCCGGCCAAAAAGCTGTTTAAAACTATTCGCTTGTTGACAAAATATCAATATCAAATTGTCAGCTTTCCATCAGCATGTCCGGTGCCAGCGTCGGGTTCAATAACAGAAATAATTGTATCAATTGTGACAGTTCAAATCCAGGGATAAAAAAAGAAATAATTGATGTACTGACACAAACCATGATATCTGTTTTATCTCCGTGCCGGGGGTATGTTGCATGGCCCGGAATGGATTGTCTATGCAGCACAACGGGCTGCTTTCCGAATAATAAAAGGAGTATGTTTGCATATGCGTCGTTTGGGCCGCTGGATTCTGGCTTTAACGAAATGGGCCGTTATTTTACTGCTGATCTGCGGAGTTATGTCCGTTTTTGCCGCAGCGGGAACATATATTTATTTCAGCCGCGATCTTCCGAAAATTTCCTCCCTGGAAGATTATCAGCCATCCGTGGTAACCACGTTTTATTCAGAAGATGACCGCAAGATTGCTGAATTTTACAAGCAGCGCCGGATCGTGGTGAAATTGTCCGAAATGCCGAAACACCTGATCCAGGCGTTTGTGGCCACGGAAGACGCCCGTTTCTATGAGCATGAGGGAATTGATTTATACAGCATCATGCGTGCGTTTTTCAAAAACCTGGAAGCCGGCACCATTGTTCAGGGCGGCAGCACCATTACCCAGCAGGTGGCCAAATCCTTTTTTCTGACCCCGGAGCGCAGCTATACCCGTAAGCTCAAGGAAGCGATTCTGGCATACCGGATAGACCGGCATTTCACCAAGGATGAAATCCTGTTTTTGTATCTCAATCAGATTTATCTCGGCCACGGGGCCTACGGGGTGGAGGCGGCGGCCCAGAATTATTTCGCCAAATCCGCAGAAGAGCTGACCATCGGGGAATCGGCCATGCTCGCCGGCCTGCCCCGGGCACCGAGCTGGTATTCGCCCCATCGTCATTTTGAACGCGCCCGGCAGCGGCAGATTTATGTTTTAAACCGCATGGTTTCAGAAAATTTTATCACCAATTCCGAGGCCTCAGAGGCCATGAATACCAATGTGACCATTGAAAAACGGCCCAACTGGTTCCAGGAAACGGTTCCATATTATACAGAGCACGTGCGCCGGATTGTAAAGGAACAATATGGTGAAAAACTGCTTTATACCGGTGGACTCAGAGTTTATACGGCCGTTGATATTGAAATGCAGGAACAAGCGCGAAAATCCGTTGAAAAAGGTTTGCGGGATTTAGACAAACGCCAGGGATACCGGGGCCCTGTTCGTCATATTTCCAGAAAAGAGATTGAAGCCTTCAGCCGCAAACTCCAGGAGGATATAGAGGATCAGGCGCTTCACGAGGACCTGATCGTTCAGGGCGTTGTGGTGGACGTGGATGATAAAAAAAACAAGACCACTGTCCGGATCGGAAAAAATGTCGGCGTGATTCCGTTGGAAAAAATGCGATGGGCAAGAAAACCCGACCCGGAAGTGGCCCCGGGGGTCATCCGGGTGCAGAGACCCGGTCAGGTCCTGCGGGTGGGTGATGTGATTCGCGTCCGCCTGGAATCCTGGGACGGGAAAAATCAGCAGTGGAATCTGTCACTGGAACAGACACCCAGGGCACAGGCAGCCCTTATTTGCATGGAATCCGATAATGCTCATGTCAGGGCCATGGTCGGCGGCCGCAAATTTTCCGAAAGCCAGTTTAACCGGGCCACCCAGTCCCGCCGGCAGCCGGGTTCGGCTTTCAAACCCGTTGTCTATGCTGCGGCCCTGGATAAGGGATATACCCCGGCCACGGTGATTGCCGATACATCCATTGTCTTTACCGATGATGAGAGGGATTTTACATGGAAGCCGGACAACTATGACAATACCTTTCATGGTTTCACTCTGCTGCGCGATGGCCTGATCCATTCCAGAAACGTCGTTACCGTAAAAATCATGCAGGATATCGGCGTGGATTACGTGATCGATTATGCCCGAAAACTCGGAATCGAATCCCAATTGGACCGCAATCTTTCAACGGCTTTGGGATCTTCGGGTGTATCGCTTCTGGAACTGGTGCGCGCCTACGGGGTGTTTGCCAACCAGGGAATCCGGCAGGAGCTGGTTTTTATCCGCCGGATCGAGGACCGAAACGGCAATGTGATCTATGAAGCTCCGGAAGAAAAAGAATCTGTGATTGATAAAAGCACGGCTTATATCATCACCCACTTGCTTGAAAAAGTGGTCACCGAAGGCACCGGATGGCGAATCAAGGCCCTGAAACGGCCGGTGGCCGGAAAGACCGGCACCACCAACAATCTCTATGATGCCTGGTTCATGGGATATACACCAAGATTTGTCACAGGCGTATGGGTGGGTCATGACCAGGAAAAATCCCTTGGGAAAAATGAAACCGGCTCCAGGGCCGCTAGTCCCATTTGGCTTGATTACATGCAGCAAATCCTGGAAGGCCGGACTGAGCGGGTATTTCCGGTTCCGGACAATGTTGTTTTTGCCAAAATCGACGCCAAAACCGGCCTGCTGCCCAACGAGGATTCAGAAAAGGTTATTGACATGTGCTTCAAGGAAGGGACAGTGCCCGAGCGCCGCACCAAGACCGAGGATGAAATCGCGGATACAGATGACTTTTTCAAAAAGGGAATCCAATAAAATTGATGGCACCGTAATAGTTCAATATCTGCGTTACGCGCGATTCCTCAGAATTTTACGTACGGATAAGTACGCCGCATTCTTCGGCAATCGCGCAAGCCTTGATCTTGAACTTTTACGGCGCCATCAATGCGACGCGCAAACCATCCCCGGGCCGGCGTGGGTTTTTAAAACGGCATTGAACGTTTAGGTTTTTTTCTCCGCTTTTTTTCCTGTCAGTTGCTGGTAAAATTCGATTACATCGGTGTTAAAGCGCCCGGGCTGGTCCATGTAGGCCGCGTGCTGGGCTTTTTCATATATCCGTGGGGTTATGCCCAAAAGTCGGCCCAGACGCTTGATTTCATCGCGATAGACCACGTTGTCATTTTCCCCGTAAATCAGGCGGACCCGGGCGGAGATCTGGGGGTAGCGGGCTGCCAGTTCCGCCTGGAGACTCATGACCGGCGCCACGAGCATCAGTCCCCCGGCCGGCCGGGCCACGCAGTGTTTTAACGCAATATAGCCGCCCAAACTGGCGCCGATCAACAGGGAGTCATGGGAAGCCATACTGTCAACAATTGCCGTGTTTTGCTCCGGATTTCCGGATCGGGGCGTGCATTCGCTTCTGTGCCCGTAGGGCATGTCAACGGCGCTGAAAGCAATGTTTTTCTGTTCCAGCAGGCGCAGCAGACCGATGTCATTCCATACATCGCTGGTATACATGTAACCGTGGAGCAGCACAATGCAGGGGCGCCTGCCGCTGCCGGAAATGACGCGGCATTCAAAACCGTTTATTTTGACTGTTTCTTCTTTCATTTTCCTGTCGTTATCCCTTTGCCCGGGTCATTGCGTTGCCCCGGTATATGGCCCAACCCGGGGCGATGATCAGGCTCTTTTATATACCGGATTTCTTAAATTTCAATAAAAATCACACCATGTTTCAAACCGGTACATCAACAGGTCCGGGAATGTATAATTATTGCAAACAGGGGCGTTTCATGCCAAAACAATAAAACCTCAATTTAGGTAAAAATCATGCCCATGGCCGAATTAAGGGAGTCTTTATTTGATGGCCCGAAACCCCGGAATATCGAAATTTTATTTTGATCAGCGGGATTATCACCTGCTCCATATTGTCAACGGGATTGTCACGGGGCAGCGGTCACGCTTTGAAATCCAGCGCCAGTTTTTTCATTATTTTCATCCCCGGGGAATCAAGGAAATGGCTGAATCCCGGGGTCTGCGGATCGCATATGCGGTGATTCATCTGCTCCAGTCCCTGGAATCGGCAGAGGCCGGACATCGTTTAAAAGCGCTTCGGGCCCTGCGCGACGAGGTGATGTGCAGCACCAGCCAGGAGCTGCAGATGAACACCGCCCGGGTGCTCATAGAAATCATGAAGGAACTGGTCCGGGCCTGTGAAAATTATCCGCGCCAGCTGGAGCTGGCACATCATTTCCGACTGGCCGCATCGGGCAAACCCCGGATTGTGCGCTATTTTTTAAAGCAATACCGGCTGCTGGAAATGCCCGAGGCATGGAATCACCTGGCTTTTGACGACCATGTACATGACGCCTTTACCAAGGGCCGCAAGTCGCCCACCCATCTGATCATGGATGCCTGGATCAAGGGGGTGCGGCGGCTCCGGGTGATTCATTACAACTACATCCGACCGGAAACCGCGGCAGAGCTCATGGAGGCCGCCGATGCCATGGGTATCATGATCCGCATCGGTATTGAGTTTTTTGCCTCTTTTCACAACCGCCATGCCCAGATTATCTGGGTTCCCCGGGGTTTTGCCGATTCCGGGGATTTTTTGCGCTTTCTGGAAAAAAGCGAAGTGCGAAATCTCATGGAGGAGGGGCGCAGTGTCTCCGAATACCAGCGCGGCCAGGTCATCGACATTCTTCATGCCTTTAACCGGACTCACCGGCATACGATAAATTCTGAATTCGGCCTGGAAATGGCGCCCCTGAATCCCGAAGCGTTCATGGCGTTTGTGGGCTTTGGCCAGGCCTCCCTGCTGCACCTGGCCAAATATATCCACCTGCTGCTGCTGCCCCGGATGCAGGAGCGGGTGGCGGAATTGCGCGGCGAGTACGCGGATGCAGACGAGGAAAAGCGCCGGAACATAGAGGCCCTGGCGGACCGGATGAATCGCATGGATGCAGATGATATCCACCATCGGTTTCTGACCCCGGGACGCAATCCTGGGGCCGGCGGCAGCGGAGATGATGCCCCGGCCCTGATGCAGCTTTCACCGTGTGAGCTGGTGGACCGGCTGTCCCGGTTGCATTCGGCATACCGCATTACCCTGAATTTAAGCAACATGAAGGTCGAAGACGTCCTTGAGCTGCTTTATGAATGCCGGGGCCGGATATCCCGGCTGGAGATCTTTAACCTAAAGGATTTTGCCGACTGCAAGGTTGATCATATTCCCGATATTGATCGGCTGCAGCAAAGCATCAACAATGCCAATGTCATCCAGCTCAAACGCCTGATCCTTGAAATCATATCCCGGCTCCGGGAGACAAATGATTCCCTGGCCCTGATGCGCATCCAGAAATTTAACTGGATACTGGCCGACATGGAATCACTGATGGGCATGTACCGGGTCCGGCCTCTGAAATCAAGGATCGGAAGCGATTCCACAGGGCATTCCCGCAGGCTGCCGGGCATGGGACTGGCCGTGCTGGATACCCTTCCCAAAAGGGCTCAGCGGGAAGTGCGCAAAGACGAGGCCGGCGCATATATGGTGATTCCCTTTTACGTGCAGACCTTTTTCCGGCTGATTTACGGCCAGGCGGCAAAAGCCGGGACCCTGCTGTCCCTGCTGATGTCTGTGATCCGTGCAATTCCGGGCCTGGCTCTGGCCGGACGTCTGCACCACAGGGATTGGTTTGCCAGGGAGGAAACCACGAAAATGTCGGATTGCGGCAATATCGTGACCTTAAGCGGCTTTTCCACTGAGGCCAACAACGGGCTCTATATCAAAAAGCCGCCCGGACCCGGGAAAAAACCACGTCTGCACCGGTTTGAATACCTGCGGACCCATTTCAAAAACAGCCTCAAGGTGATTTTCGGTTTTGTGCCGGCTTTTCTGACCTTTTACCTCACCCATGACTGGTGGGTGCTGGCATGTTTCGGGGCGTTTATCTGGTTTGGGATCACTGGGCTGCGCAATATACTCCAGTCGGTCATGGCCGGCGGCGGGCTGCGGCGATCACCGCTTCTGCAGTGGAATGATTACATCAGCTGGGACCGGATCACGGATTCTTTAATGTATACCGGGTTTTCAGTGCCCCTGTTGGATTACCTGGTCAAAACCCTGATGTTAAACCAGGGTCTGGGTATTACCACCGCAACCCATCCGGTCATGCTCTATTCAGTGATGGCCCTTGTCAACGGGCTTTACCTGACCAGTCATAACCTGTTTCGCGGACTTCCCAGGGAAGCCGCATTTGCCAATTTTTTCCGCTCGGTGATCTCTATACCCGTAGCCTTCGGGTTAAGTGAACTGCTCGGGGGCGTGCTCGGCCTTGCCGGTGTGGTGCAGGTGGACATGATTCTGCAAAGCTGGGCCGCGGTCATTTCCAAGACCGCTTCGGATTTTGTGGCCGCGCTGATCGAAGGGGCCGTGGACCGGGCCAAAAACATTGAAAACCGGATGAACGACTACCGGCAGAAACTCCGGCAGTTTCTGGACTGCTACGCCCGGGCGGAAATGCTGTTTCCAGAATCCGAGGTGCTGGATCTGCTGGAGCGCCCCCGGGAGCTTCTGCACTCCGAGGACGAGGAATCCCGGCGCCTGATCCAGGTTTTGATCATAAACGCCCTGGACCTGCTTTATTTCTGGATGTATCAACCCAGGGCACGCACGGCTTTTGGCAATTTTGTCCGGGATCTGTCCGAAGAAGAGCGCCATGTGTTTATCCAGGCCCAGAGCGTGCTGAAAATGGAGAGGGAAATCAGTCAGATGTTTATCGACGGCATCCTTGGCCAGTATTTTTCCAAACCCCTGGCATTTTATCTGGACAGCTCAGGCGAATATCTGAAAAACATCGGCAAATTCCGGGATTGAGGCACCGGAATCTGTTTTGACAAATAAGCGGCATTGCTGTAAATTGTTCTCCGGATGACCGGAATCGGGCATCTGATTTATCCTAAAGCAAAGGCTTCTATCTTACAGACACGGCAGGAGATGCAGATGAGCAGGCAACAATCCGGCGCAAAGGGCTTGCGGCAGAGCCTTTCTGAATATGATGCCAAGCAGTTCTTAAAACCTTTTGGCGTACCCGTGGTGGAAGAGACCGTTGCTGCCGGGGCCGGCCAGGCCGCAGAGGCCGCGGCCCGGATCGGCTTTCCCGTGGTTTTAAAAGCCCTTGGAAGCACGCTTTTGCACAAGACCGAGGCGGGCCTGGTACACATGAACCTATTCGATGAAACCGCTGTGAAACGTGCCGCAGAAGAGATTGCCGGCCAGGCCGGCGCGGCCCTGGAAGGTTTCCTGGTTCAGCCCCAGGTTTCGGCCAAACGGGAGTTTGTTGCCGGCATGTTTCGGGATCCGGAATACGGGCCGGTGGTCATGTTCGGGCTTGGCGGTATTTTCACCGAGGCTTTCTCCGATGTGGTTTTCCGGCTTGCGCCCCTGAGTGCAGAAGATGCCCGGGATATGATTGATGAAATCCGCTCCCGTGCGCTTCTGGATTCGTTCCGGGGAGAAGCGGCCGCAGACCTGGCCATGCTGGTCAGCACCCTCACCGGTATTTCCCGGGCGGCCCTGGAATACCCGGATGTGGCTGAAATTGATATCAACCCCCTGCTGATCACCCAAGACGGCACCGTGGTGGCCGTCGATGCCCTGGTGGTCAAGGCCCCGATCGCGGAGGGCAAAAAATTTCTTCCGGCCGTGGATCCCTCTGTTCTGGGCGCGTTGTTCCATCCCCGGTCTGTTGCCTTTGTGGGTGCATCCGCCGAGCTTGGCAAATGGGGCTATACCCTGCTGACCAATGCCATCGGCGGCGGCTATAAAGGTGATATTTATCTTGTCAATCCCAGGGGCGGAAAGATTGCCGGCCGAACGGTTTATAAGCGTGTTACCGATATTCCCGGGCAGGTGGACGTGGCCGTGGTGACCATCCCGGCCGCAAAAGTACCCGATTTGATCCCGGAGTTTCAGCAAAAAGGGATTTCTTACATGCTGCTGATTGCTTCGGGATTTGCTGAAACCGGTGAAGAAGGGGCCCGGTCCGAAAGACAGCTCGTGGAACAGGCCCGCAAAGCCGGCATTTATCTCATCGGGCCCAATACCATGGGCATCTGCAATCCCCATATTTCGTTTTACTGCACCGGCAGTCACGTGCGGCCGGAAGACGGATCGGTTAGCATGGTGGCCCAGTCCGGCAACATGGGCAACCAGCTGCTGGCGTTTGCCGAATTGCAGGGCGTGGGTATCCGGGCTTTCTGCGGATCCGGAAACGAGGGCATGATCACCATCGAGGATTACCTGGATGCATTTGAGGTCGATTCCCTGACGAAAACGGTGATGCTTTACGTGGAAAGTGTTAAAAACGGCCGGCGGTTTTATGAAAGCGCCCGCCGGGTGGGACGCAAAAAACCCATTGTTTTGCTCAAGGGTGGGCAGACCGCGGCCGGAACAAAGGCGGCTTCAAGCCACACCGGGGCAATGGCCTCCGATACCCGGGTGTTTAATGCCGTTTGCCGACAGGCCGGCATCGTCAAGGTGGACAAGCCGCTGGACCTGCTGGATCTGTCTGCCGCGTTTTCCTCCCTGCCCCTTCCCCGGGGCAGCCGGGTGGCCATCATGACCCTGGGCGGGGGCTGGGGTGTGGTGGCCGCCGACCTTTGTGAGCACTACGGCCTTCAGGTGCCGGAGCTGCCCGGAGATCTGATCCGCGAAATTGACCATGTGCTGCCCCCCTACTGGAGCCGGGCCAATCCCGTGGATCTGGTGGGAGAAAACGATGAGCAGCTGCCCGTGAAAGTCATTGAGCTTCTGGCCAATTGGGACGGTTGTGATGCGGTGATCAATCTCGGCATTGTGGGCCGGCGCCACATGCTGTCAAGAATGGTAGCTTCCGTGCAGACCGCGGATCCGGACTGCCCCGAGGATTTCATGGAATCCATGCTCGCGTCCCTGGATGATTTTGAGACCCGTTACATCGCCCATATCGCGGACTTGATGGAATCCTGCCAAAAGCCGATTCTGGGCGTGAACATGCTGCGCGATGAAAAGGACAAAACCGTCTACACCTTTGAGGGCCGCCAGTACAAAGGATTGTTTTACCCCACGCCGGAGCAGGCAGTGAAATCTTTGGCCAAGCTATGCGAATATCAGCGTTTCCGCAAAAAAGAAAACCGCCAGTCCCCGAAAGCGCAGTGAACTAAAAACCAAGTCTTATTTCATGGGTGTTTAAGTCCGGGTCCGGGCGGATTTCAAATTTTTCCACTTCCGGATAGCGCGTATGGAGTTTTTTCAGATTGGATTTGGAAAGCCCCTGCATCCGGCTGATGCTTCCGGGGTGCACGTTGAGTACAACGGTATCCGGAAGCTCTTTGGCGGCATCCAGCAGGTTTGCGGCATGGTCATACATCAAAGAGGCAAACACCATATGGCCGAAAGCCGGGTGATAGGGCCCGGCCAGAATGGCACCCGGCGTATCCAGGCCCTCTGATGCCTGAAGGCCCATCCGAATCACATTGATTCCGGAATGGTTAAAAATTTGAAACAGTTTTTTGGCGCGCAAAACACCGGCTTCCAGGTCCAGGGGGGCAAACCGGCCGGCCCGGTAATCAGCGGCCAGGGGGCTTTTGTTTAGCACCACAAGCGGATAAATGCGGACAAAATCCGGCTCCAGGGCAGCCACGGCCCGGGCCGTATCCAGGCTCGATGCCTCGTCCTCCCCGGGCAGGCCGGTCATGATCTGGCAGCCCAGGGTATATCCGGCGGTTTTCAGTCTTTGGGCCGCAAGCCGGGTATCTGCAGCGCTGTGGCCCCGCTTTACTCTTTCCAGTACCCTGTCATCCATGGACTGCACCCCGAGTTCCACGGTGGTCACCGGGTAGTTGGACATGATTTCAAGACGTTTTTTGTCAATGGTATCCGGCCGGGTGGAAAACCGGATGCCGTTGATTTTTCCCGAGGAAACAAAACCGGCTGCCGTATCCAGCAGCCTTCGGATGTCCGCAAACTCAAGACCCAGAAAATTGCCTCCGAAAAAGGAAATTTCTGTAAAACCCCGGCTGGTGCGCTTAAATTTGAGGTATTGTCTTGTTGTGCGGGTGATTTCGGTTTCATCCGGCAGCACGGCGGCGGCTCCGGTCACAAAATTCTGGTTGCAGAACCGGCACCTGTGTGCGCATCCCTTGTGGGGAATAAATACCGGGATGACAAAATGTTTGGCTCTCCGGCCGATCACATCCATTATTCCGGTTCTGAGGTCAGGCGCGCATAGGCTTTTTGGGCCGCATCCTGTTCAGCCCCTTTTTTGTTTTTGCCCGTTCCGTAGACCCGAATGCCGCTGACCGAAAGCGCCACTCGAAAGGTCTTGTCATGATCGGGTCCGCTTTCTTCGATGATTTCATAGGCCGGCATGTCCTGGTGCCGGCCCTGGACATATTCCTGCAGCAGGCTTTTGAAATCATAGGTGGGTTCTTTTTCCTCAATGGCATCGAGAAACACGGCAAAATGCCGGGAAATCACCTCAAAGACCCGGGCAAAACCGCCGTCTATATAGACTGCGGCAACCAGGGCCTCAAAGGCGTCAGCCAGGATGGAGAATTTCTGCTGGCCGTGGGAGCGCTGCTCGCCTTTTCCCAGCTGAAGGTATCGACCCAGACCGATGTTTTTGGCGGCTGCGGCCAGTCGGTTTTCATTGACCAGCCCGGCACGCACCCGGGATAAATCCCCTTCGGCCAGTCCGGGAAAACGATCCATTAACAGATGGCTGACAATGAGGTTGAGTACGGCATCGCCCAGAAACTCCAGCCGTTCATTGTCTTCCATGGGGCCGTTTTGCTCGTGCACAAAGGATCTGTGCCGCAGGGCGGTGGCCAGGGTCTGCCGGCTGGCAAAACGGTATTCAAGGGATGTTTCGAGTTCCGAAAAATCAGGGGTATGCATGATGCCTGTCTATCCGGTGGAAGTCCGCTCCGTCAGGGCGCGGCAAAGCCGGACAAACAGCTCATAAGGAACGTGTAAATTTCCAGCTCCTTTGCCCATGCGGATTTCCGGGTTAATGTCTCCGTGAAAATCGCTGCCGCCGGTGAGCAAAAGACCATATTTTTCTGCAAGCGCCTCAAAGGCAGCCGTTTGCGCCGGGCTATGGCCGCTGTAATATGCTTCCAGGCCGTCAAGACCCATGGCCGTAAGAGCGGCAACCAGTTTTTCAAGCTCTCCCCCGGGTTTAAAAACCAGCAGCCCGGGATGGGCCAGCACGGCCACGCCGCCGCTTTGGTGGATGTGGAAAATGGCTTCCTCCGGATTGATCCGGAACCTGTCCACATAAGCGGGCTGTCCTTTGGCCAGAAAGCGGTCAAAGGCATCGTCAATTGAGGCGGCATAGCCCTTTTTCACCATGTGGGCGGCGATGTGGGGGCGTGCGATTTCGTCTTTTCGGGCTTCGGCGGCAATGTCGGCCATGTGCATATCAATGCCCAGATCCGCAAGTTTTTCAAGTATACGGGGATTTCTCCGGACCCGCGATTGTTGCTGTTTTTCAAGCAACTCGGCCAGCGGCTGATTGTACGGATCAAATCCGTAGCCCAGAAGATGCATGCTGCCGGCTGCATTAAAGCCCGGGGGAAATTCAGCGCTGATTTCCACGCCGGAAATAAACGCCGGTCCTTGTGAACGCCTGATCTCCAGGGCGGTCTTGACTCCCGCTACTGTGTCATGGTCTGTGATGGAAATGGCGGCAAGACCGCATGCCGCAGCCTGGGAAAGGATTTGCGCAGGCGCAAGGCTTCCGTCCGAAGCATTGGAATGAATATGTAAGTCGATTTTCCCGGATTTACAATCCAACTTTATAATCCAAGGGCTTTTTCCTGAGCTTCCTCTTTGGTTTTGCACTCAATGCACAAAGTGGTCACCGGACGAACCTTCAGCCGCTTGGTATCGATATCCTCCCCGCATCTTTCGCAGATGCCGAAAGTGCCGTCTTCGATCCGCTCCAGGGCTTTTTTGACCTTTTTAATCAGTTTATGCTCCCGATCCCGGATACGCAGCTCAAAGTTTCGCTCCGCTTCATAGGCGGCCCGGTCCGTGGGGTCCGGAAAATTGCCTTTGGAATCGTGCATATCCGAAACCGTGTCCTCGGCTTGGGCCAGCAGATCCTCAAGTCGTTGAGTTAGCAAATCTTTAAAATAATCAATATCTTTTTGATCCATAGGAGCTTCCTTAACCTGACAATCGCGTTTTCATGCCAATGCTTCCCGACAGCAAAGCGCATTTTACAAGAAATGTTTTCCTTAACACAACCGTTTTTCAAAAGTAAAGAAAAAATCAGCAGGCCGTATTACTCATCTTCCAGGTTAAAGACGTTGCGGATCAGGTCGATATACAAGGATTTGTCCCGGTGCGAGCCGGGATTTTTGAGAAATTGCATGGGGTCATGGAGGATTTTTTTGATCACGGCTTCATTCATTCTTTCCAGCGCATCAATGTCGTCCTGGCTGAGATGGTCCAGAAAATGGAGGGTCTTGTTGAGTTCAGCGGCGAATATGGTTGACAGTTTGCTTTGCAGGTCCTTGATTGTGGGGACCACGTCAAGGCTGTCATACCACTGCTGAAACCGGAGAGCGGCTTCGTCGATGATGCGTTCGGCCCTGGCGGATTCGTTTTTTCTGGATTCCATGTTTTCTTCAATCACCCCTTGCAGTTCGTCAATGTCATAGACGTATGCATTGTTGAGCCGGTTGATGGCCGGATCCACATCCCGGGGAACGGCAATGTCGATGAAAAACAGGGGTCTGTTTTTTCTTTTGCGCATCACCGGGCGTACCTGATCCCGTGTGAGCACGTAATCGGAAGCGCCCGTGGAGCTGATAATGATATCTGCGGATTCCAGTGTTTCGCTGATTTCCTCAAAGTCAATGGCTTTGCCGGAAAAGCGCCGGGCCAGCTCCACGCCAACCGAAAAGGTTCGGTTGGCCACGTATAGCGCTCCCGTGGACCGGGACCGGTTTAAGTGCTCCACGGCCAGTTCCGCCATTTCCCCGGCGCCCACCAGCAGCACGGTCTTGTCCTCTAACCGGCCGAAAATCTTGCGGGCCAGTTCCACGGCCGCGTAACTGATCGAAACGGCCCGGTCGCCGATACCGGTTTCGCTGCGGATGCGCTTGGCCACGGAAAATGCCTTGTGCAGAAGACGGTTTAAGATCACTCCCGTGGCCCTGGATTCCACCGCGGTTTTGTAGGCGGCCTTGACCTGGCCGAGAATCTGCGGCTCTCCCACCACCATGGAATCAAGGCTGGATGCCACCCGGAACAGGTGGCGCACTGCCTCGGCACCGGTGTAAGTGTACATGGACTGCCGCAGCCGGGCTACGTTCACATCCCGGCTGCGGGCGATGTGGGCCTCCACCCGCTGAATAGCGGATTGGGGATCATGGGCGGTCAGAAGCATTTCCACGCGGTTGCAGGTGGAAAGAATTATAATTTCGCGGATTTCCGGGTGATCTTTGAGTTCCTGGATTGTGCTGCGGCTCTCCTCCGTGGAAAAAGCCAGGCATTCCCGCAGTTCCACGGGAGCGGAGGTGTGGCTGATGCCGGCAATGACGATTTCCGGCAACTGCTCCTTTCCGGGAAACTTCCGGGTTTCAGCAGAAGGGCTACCACCGGGTAAATTCATTGTGATGCCCCTCCAGCAGTAAATTGACGCCCAAAAAGGTAAAAAGCATGGCAGCAAACCCGATAATGGCGAAAATGGCCGCCTTTCGTCCCCGCATGCCGGCCACCAGCCGTTCATGGAGAAGGGCGGCATAGATAAGCCAGGTAATGCCGGACCAGACCTCCTTGGGATCCCAGCTCCAGAAACGCCCCCACACGGAATGGGCATAGACAAATCCGGTGATCAATCCCACGGTCAGGGCGGTAAAGCCGATGATGATAAACTGATATCCCGTGTTGTCCAGCAGTTCCAGGGAGGGCAGGCGCCTGAAGAAAAACCGGTGTTTTTTGAACTTGATGTTGCGCTCCTGGATCAAATACAGCACACCTGCGGCACAGGCCAGGGCCAGACAGGCCTCGCCGATAAAAATGACCACCACGTGGACAATGAGCCAGAACCCGGTCAAAGATGTTTCGATGTCAGCGGCGGTATCCGGGACAAAAAAGGCAGCTGCCGCCACCAGGGTAATCAGGGGGGCGGCAAATACGCCAAGGATTTTCAGGCGGCTTTTCCACCACAGCACCAGAAAAACAAAAGCCAGGGTCCATGCGGCAAACCACAGGGTTTCGTGAAGGTTGCGCACGGGTATCGTCCCTGCCCGCAAAACCGCTTCTGCCAGCAGCAGTGTGTGGATGACAAACCCGGCGGTGACCAATGCGTAGGCCAGTTGATTGTAGCCGTTTTTCTGCCGGAACAAAAATCCGGCATATGCGGCGGATCCGGTCAGATAGCAGCAAATGGCCGGAAGCAGTGCATAATTCATCTATCCCTCATTACAGGCACCTGCCTGGTGTTGGCCGGTCAGCGCCGGGGTCCTTGTTCCTGCTGACGGCAGCCGGTTTCCAGAAGCGCGTCATAATCAAAATCGTCTCCCAGCACTTCATGGAGCAGCCGGTTGATGGCTTGTTTGTCCCTGTTGTGGATCATGTCGAGCAGGCCGTTGTCAATGAGTTTTTCAAACAGGGGCTTGTGCGCCTCGGGTGCGTGCTCGGCTGCCAGCAATTTTTCCCGGATGGCGCCCATGAGCCCGAGAAATGTGGTATATTCCTCTCCGAACTGCTTTTCAAGCTGTTTTCGCAAATGCTTTGCAAAAGCCGGGCTTTTACCCGAGGTGGAAACGGCAATGGACAGATCGCCCCGGCGAACCACTGCCGGCAGGATGAAACTGCAGGCATCGGGCACATCCGCGATGTTGCACAAAATATTGCGGATGTGGGCGTCTGCGCTGACCTGGCGGTTTAATGCCGCATCGTTGGTGGCGCCGATGACCAGAAATTTGTCATCCAGATCCGATGTCTGGTAGGATCGCCGGATCATGCGCAGGGGCAGGGATTGATCGATTTGCTGAAAATCCGAATGAAATTCCGGGCTGACAACGGTCACAATGGCCCCGCAGTCCAGCAGGCCGCTGACTTTGCGCAGGGCCACGGCGCCGCCGCCCACAACCAGGCATTTCCGGTTTTGAATATCAATGTAAACAGGATAATATTTTTCCATATTTCATTTCTTTTTAAGGGGATGCGTCGGTTTTTGGTTTTTGGCACTGGTCAAATACCGCGTTGATCCGCTCAAGGATCCATTGTTGAACCGTATCTTTTTCCAGATTTTGAAGATTTTCCCTTACGGTTTCCAGAGGGATTTCAGCCCTGGCCATGCTTTTGTGACCGCCTGCGGTGCCGAACCGGCCGAACTGCTTTGCAGCCACCCCGCCTGCATCCTTTCGAAGCCCGTCGTTTCGCAGTATGATAATCAGGCGCCCCTCGCAGAGCCCGGAGACAATGCTCCAGGTCACGGTATTGACCCGCATGAAAAAATCAGCGATCAACACGCATATGTCCGGGGTTTCCACGTTTCCCAGGTGCACGCAGATGCGGTCGTCTGCCACTGTTTTTTCCGATATGGCCTGCTTGAAATAATCCAGAAAACCCATGCGCAGGTCCACCTGCTCAATTCGCCGGGCCAGGTGGATGTTGGCGTGCCGGAACAAAAACTGAAACGCCTGGATATCGGCATTGGTGGCCATGCGTTCGAAATTGTTGGTATCTGTCTTGATCCCGTGGAACAAAGCCGTGGCAAGCTTGTCCGAAGGCTTGATCTTGGCGGTTTTCAGGTATTCGGTCATGATGCTGGCCGTGGCGCCGTATTCGGGCCGGACATCCCTAAACGGGGCATCATAGCTGTCGGGTTCGTGATGGTCGATGATTACGTTGAACTTAAACTCCCGGAAGCTTTCGTTGTGAGAGGGCTGGGAGTCGAGCAGCACCACCTTGTTGAATTCGTTCGGGGTAATCTTGGTGACGTGGATGAGGGTGACGTCCAGCAGCCGGATCATGGCCATGTTATCGGGCCGGGTGATGGTATTGATATTCGACAGGGTCAGCCGGGTGACCCTGCGCCACAATATTCGCTTCAGGGCCATGGCGCTGGCGATGGCATCCGGGTCCGCATTGATTAATACCAGTACATGGTCAGAGCCGGAAAACTGCTCCATCAAGTGTTGAAGTTTCTGGGCTGTCGACAAAGTCATAATGAGTCGTCCTGTGCGGGCCAACCGCTGCAAAATCGCTTTTTTGGGGAATTCAAATAAAAAAGCGTGTACACCGACACGCCGCGTTCGCCCTTGCCAGGTCTTTTTTGCACAAATGGCAGATCACATCGGGTTTCTGCTTTTTTGGATCACGCCGTGGCACCGGCGCGAAAGCCCTTTTTTCGCAAGGGTTTGCCGGCCCTTGATTTGCTAAAACAATATGCAGAATCCAACGGGTTGTCAAGAGGGCAAATTTGATTGAAAACTCAGGGGGCTATGAAAGATGAACCGTTTCTGCGGGCAATTGGTGTTGAAACGCCATGGGTTTTGTTGTATAAAACCGTCTAAGATTGATGTTCTTGATAGTATAGTGCCCGAATGAAAACCAGGATTTTTCGTCAAGGTCAAGGACGGCGAAGATTTTAACCGCAGGAATACTCGACGTATTTTGAGGATTAAAATTTGAGCCGGACGCAGAGATTGGCGGAAAAGACGGTTTTCGTTCAGGCACTAGTATATGAGTTATGCTCTAGGCAAACGCCACCCAGGCTCATCCGGGTGGCGTTTTTTTATTGGAGGCGGGCAAATCATGGCCGGACTGCTGGTAATTGACAATTATGATTCCTTTACCCACAACCTGGTGCAGATGTTTATGTGCTATGACCTGGAAATTTCCGTTTTCCGGGCCGACTGCATCACTGTTGAGCAGATCGCGGCTCTCAGGCCCGATTACCTGCTTATCAGCCCGGGCCCCCGGGCCCCGGAGCAGGCCGGCGTCAGCGTGGATGCCATCCGGTCTTTTGCCGGCCGGATTCCGGTGCTGGGCGTATGTCTGGGCATGCAGTGCATCAACGCGGCCTTCGGAGGAAATACCCTCCGGGCACCCGTGCCCGTGCATGGAAAGACCAGCCGCATATTTCATGACCGCACGGGCCTGTTTGAACATATGGCGTCCCCGTTTACCGCAACCCGGTATCACTCCCTGGTCATTGACGGCCGGGGCCGGGGCCTGAAGACCTGCGCATGGACCCGCACCGGCGTGATCATGGGCATTGCCGATCAGGGGCGGCGGCTTTTTGGTGTGCAGTTTCATCCTGAGAGTTTTATGACACAAAGCGGATTTGCCCTTGTGGAAAATTTTCTTTCCCAGGGGCCGCTCAACCTCCGGGAGCACAGGAAATGATGATGGCGCTGTAAAAAGTCCAATATCAGCGTTACGCGCGATTTCTCAGAATTTCACGTACGGATAAGTACGCTGCATTCTTCGAAATCGCGCAAGCCTTGATCTTGAACTTTTTACAGCGCCATCTGAAAACCGACTTTTTACGAGTGTGTCAAATGATAAACGACCTGCAAACGCAGATCTCCGGTTTTGCCGGCGGCATTGACAGGGTTTGCACCGAGACAATTGATCTCAAGGAGCCCTTTGTTGACACTGCCGCCCGGTTTGCCGATCTTGCCGGCACCGTGGTGCTGGCAAGCGGCACGGATCATGACGCGGCCAGATATCATATCCTGGCAGCCCGGCCCTGGCTGACCTACCGGTTTGACGGCGTCTATGCCCGGCTTGAAACCAACGACGACACCCTGTGTGTGAAGGCAGATCCCCTGGAGGTTTTGCGCGCGCTTCTCCAGACCTGCGCCGTGGGTCAGTCCTGTCCGGACCTGCCCCTGTGTGCGGGCCTTCTGGGATATCTGTCCTATGACCTGAAAAACCGGATCGAAAACCTCCCCAGAACCGCAGTAGATGACCAGGGGCTGCCGGAGATCTGCCTGTATGCCCCGTCAGTGCTTATGATCTGCGACCGGCACCGGCAAACCACCCGACTGTGCATCCCGCAACGGTCTAAAACCGGACAAACCGGGCCGGCCCGGGCCCGGGACTGGTTTTTGGCGCAGACAGACCGCCCGGTCCAATGCCTTGAGGCCGGCTTTTCCGGCGGATCAACGGGTTTTATTTCACCGTTTACCCGGCGCACCTACATGGAGGCGGTGGAGACGATCAAAGACTACATTGTTTCCGGTGACATCTACCAGGTGAATTTTTCCCAGCGCTTTGAAACCGATTTTTCCGGCCATCCCTACGCCATGTTCGCCCGCCTGTTTGCCGATGCCCCGGCGCCTTTCTATGCTTATGTCCATGCCGGGGATCACTGGATCGTGTCCACATCCCCGGAGCGGTTTGTCTGCAAAACCGGAGCCCTGGTGGAAACCCGGCCCATCAAGGGAACCCGGCCCCGGTCAGAGACGCCCGCGACCGACCGGGCTTTGGCAGAAGAACTGCAGTCCAGTGCAAAAGACGATGCTGAACTGTCCATGATCGTGGATCTGATGCGAAACGACCTGGGCCGGGTGTGTGCGGCCGGCACCGTGGAGGTGGCCGCACACAAACGCCTGGAAGCCTGGCCCAACGTATTTCACCTGGTATCCGTCATCCGTGGACGACTGGCTGAAAACAAAGGCAGCGTGGACTTGATCCGGGCGGCTTTTCCCGGCGGATCTGTGACGGGATGTCCCAGAATCCGGGCCATGGAAATCATAGATGAGCTTGAGCCCGCCTGCAGACATGTCTATACCGGCTCCATCGGCTATATCGGCTTTGACGGGCAGATGGATCTCTCCATTGCCATCCGCACGGCGGTTATTCGCGGAAGCAGGATGTTTTTTTCCGTTGGCGGGGGCGTGGTGTTTGACTCGGATCCGGCCTCGGAATACGAGGAAACCCTTCACAAGGGACGGTCCGTGATGAGCGTGTTCAGCGGGGCCGGCCGGGTTGAAGACCGCCGGCCCAGGATCTGGTTAAACGGCATGATCGTTTCCGAAACCGATGCCCGGGTGCCGGTAACCGACCCGGGAGTGCAGTATGGATACGGATTTTTTGAAACCATCCGGGTGGAAAACAATCAAATTCATCTGGCAGACGCGCATCTGGAGCGGTTTTTCCGCACGTGGCAGGCGCTTTTTAACACCCCTGTGCCGGATCTGAGCTGGCAGACCATCATTTCCCGGGTGGTGGCGGCCAATAACCTGGCAAAACAGGTGTGCGCAGTCAAGCTCCTGGCCGCGGCCCGTCAGGAGGAAAACCGGGTTGATCGCCCGCCCCATCTGATGGTTTCAGCTGCTTCGTATGTGCACCGGCTCGAGCAGGCGGGAAAGCCCGCCCTGGATCTGGCCACATACCCCTGTTTCCGGCAGACCCCTATGGCAGATCATAAGACTTTGAATTACCTGTATTATCTCATGGCCGGCAAATGGGCGCGCCGGCAGGGGGCGGATGAAGCCGTGATCTGCAATCCAGACGGATCTGTTTCTGAGACCAACACCGCCAACCTGCTGGCGGTTTACGGAAAAACCGTGATCTGTCCGTCATCCGCCCATGTGCTGGCCGGGGTCATGGAGCAGGCCGTGACACAGCAGCTTCAAAAATCGGGTTTTTTTATCCGCAGAAAACCAGTCACGGTCCAATCTCTGATTGATGCAGACCTGGTGCTGGTCACCAATTCCCTGATGGGCCCGGTGGGGGTGCGCTCGGTTGACGGCAGAGCCCTTGCCTGCGATCCGGAATGGGTCGCGGCCCTGCGCAGCAGTGTATTGTCTGATTTCAGCTAAATAGTGCCTGAACGAAATAAAAGCGGCAGTACCCGGATGCTTTACCCTGTTTTTTTTATCCCAGGGCTTTGCGGATCCGCTGCATGGCCCGGTCCACGTTGTCATAGCTGTTAAATGCGCTCAGCCGGATGTATCTGGACCCGCAGGGTCCGAATCCCGCACCCGGGGTGCAGACCACCCCGGTTTTTTCCAGAAGCGCGTTGAAAAAGTTCCAGGAATCGGTCCGGGCATCCACCCAGATGTAGGGCGAGTGTTTGCCGCCTGCGTATGAATAGCCCAGTGCATCCATTTCCCGGCAGATCCGGTCGGCGTTTTTCATGTAATCATCAATAATTGCCTTTACCTGTTTCTGTCCCTGCTCGCTGTAGACGGCTTCAGCGGCCCGCTGCACCGGGTAGGCCACGCCGTTGAACTTTGTGGAATGCCTGCGGTTCCACAGGGGATGGAGCATTTCCGGGCTTCCGTTTTTGTCAAAGGCCCGGCACTCCTTGGGCACTACCGTGTAGGCGCAGCGGGTGCCCGTGAACCCGGCGGTTTTGGAAAAGCTTCTGAATTCCACGGCCACTTCCCGGGCGCCGGGGATTTCGTAGATGGACCGGGGCAGGGTTTCATCCCGGATAAAGGCTTCATATGCCGCGTCATAGAGTATCAGGGCCTTGTTTTGCCGGGCAAAGTCCACCCACTTTGAAAGGGTTTGCTTTGTGGTGGCCGTGCCCGTGGGGTTGTTGGGAAAGCACAAATAAATCAGGTCCACGTCGGTATCCGGCAGGTCCGGCAAATAGTCGTTTTCCCGGGTGCAGGGCATGTACACAATGTTTTCAAACCGGCCGTCTTGAAACGCTCCGGTGCGGCCGGCCATGACATTGGTGTCCACATACACCGGATACACCGGATCGGGAACAGCCACCCGGGTCTCTGTTGCCAAAATTTCCTGAAAATTGCCGGTGTCGCACTTGGCCCCGTCGCTGACAAAGATCTCGTCTGCTGCAATCTGCGCGCCCCTGGCGGCAAAGTCGTGCTCCGCGATTTTTTCCCGCAGAAACGCGTATCCCTGCTCGGGTCCGTAGCCGCGAAAGGAGGCGTCTTGTCCCATTTCGTCAACTGCTTCGTGCATGGCCGCAATGCAGGCCGCGGGCAGCGCCCGGGTGGCGTCTCCGATGCCCAGGCGGATGATTTCGGTATCCGGGTTTTTTTGGCTGAAATCGGAAATCCGGGCGGCAATATCGGAAAACAGGTAAGAGGCCTGGAGTTTTTTGTAATGGGGGTTGATACGAATCATTGTCAGCGGTCCTTTTTGATAAATTTTATGGCATTGTTGTCAATTGCCGGGCTGGCATCTCCCGGTTTCATATTTTTACATTTGACGGCTTCGGAAAAAGTCCAATATCTGCGTTACGCGCATTTTCTCAGAATTTCACGTACGGATAACTACGCTGCATTCTTCGAAATCGCGCAAGCCTTGATCTTGAACTTTTTACAAAGCCGTCTAAAAACCAACTTTTTACGGGTGCATCAAATTTTCCATGATTGATAAAAATTTCTGCTCGTATATAATAGAAAACCCGCTTGTGTCAATATCGCCCGGGCCGCTCCGGTCCCCTGCTGTTTTCAGGCCTGCTGAAGCCGGGTTTTCATTCTTGACACAAGCCTTGTATTGTACTTTATTTGCCGGAATTTGGCCGGTTGCAAATACGATTGTTTTTATGAACAAACAGTCGCTTTGGCAAAGTCGCAAAAAGGCCCAAATCGGATATAACCGTTATTCAATAAACAAATAACTTTTTGATTTTACTTAACACTTAATCACTTAAAACTTAACACTGCCGGTAAAAAAGATTTTTTATCAGCTCATCAACATTTCTGTATACAAATTTAAGAATATATAAAGGAACAAAGGAACACGCTCATGACTGAACAATTGCTGCAGGAAACCACTGAGGACGACATCCGGATTGTCACTTTAAACCACGGCAAAACCAATTCTTTAAACCGGGATATGCTCCGGCGCCTGGGAGAAATCGTTGCCGAGGCAGATGAAAACCCCTCACCCAAGGGCATTGTGCTTACCGGCGAGGGCCGGTTTTTTTCCAGCGGATTTGATCTGCCCATGTTTCTGGGTTTCTCCGAACTCCGGGAAGCTGTGGAGTTTTTTGAGTTTGAAGAGCAGGTGCTCACGTCCCTGTTTGCCTGCAGAAAACCCGTTGTGGCGGCCTTAAACGGCCATACCGCGGCCGGCGGGCTGATTTTGGCCATGGCCGCAGATTACCGGATTATCAAGGAGCATCCCAAAATTAAAGTGGGCATGTCTGAAAACAAAATCGGCCTGCCCCTGAGCGTGGCCCAGCACGAGGTCATGCGGTTCGGATTTGACAGCAACCACCGGTTCCGGGATGTGATGTTTTTCAGCGATATGGTCGATGTGTTTGGCGCCAGGGAAAAGGGGCTGGTGGATGAACTGGCTGCCGAAGACATGCTCATGGAACGGGCCAGACAGGTGGTCTCCCTGTGGATTGACAACCCGGGCCGCCCTTTTATGCGGATGAAGCAGATGCTGCGCGCGGATACGGTGCAGCGGATCCGCAGAAAACTGGCAGAGGAAAACTGGCAGGCGGAACTGAAGAATTTTTTCCGCGATGAGGTTCGTCAGACGTTAGAATTCGTTCAGGCCAGCATGAAATAGATGGCAACCATGATGGCGCCGTAAAAAGTTCAATATCTGCGTTACGCGCAATTTCTCAGAATTTCACGTACGGATAAGTACGCTGCATTCTATGAAATTGCGCAAGCCTTGATCTTGAACTTTTTACGGCGCCATCTATAATCAGACTCTTTACGGGTGCATCAACCATGACTGACCTGAAAATGGGTCCGCTTTTGTCCCTGGTGGAAAAACCCAGCCGGTACATGGGCGGGGAAATCAACGCGATTGTCAAGACCGGCGAAGACATCCGGCTCCGCATGGCTTTGGCCTTTCCGGATACCTACGAGATCGGCATGTCGCATTTCGGCATGCAGATTCTCTATGATCTGGTCAATGCCCGGCCCGAAGCATGTGCCGAACGCGTATTTGCACCGGGCGTTGACATGGCGGAACTGCTCAAATCCCGGCAACTTCCTTTGTTTTCCCTGGAAACCCGACGGCCCCTGGGCGAATTTGACATTGTCGGTTTTAGTCTTCTTTATGAGCTCAATTACACCAATGTGCTCATGATGCTGGATCTGGCCGGGATTCCCTTTTACGCCGACCAGCGGGGCAGCAATCATCCTTTTGTGATTGCCGGGGGACCCTGCACGGTCAACCCCGAACCCGTGGCCCTGTTTTTTGATGCCATGGTGGTGGGCGACGGCGAGGCCGTGCTGCCGGCCATGCTCGATGCCTGGGCCGACTGGAAAGATGCCGGCGCGGAGAATAAAACCGAATTGCTCAAGGCCTGGGCTGCCATTGAAGGCGTTTATGTGCCGGTCTTTTTTGCCGCGGCGTTTGATGCCAGCGGCCGCCAGAAAACCCGGCCCCTTTTGCCCGGATATGACAAGGTGCGCCGGGCCGTGATCCCGGACCTGGACTTGGTGGGCTTTCCGGAAAGTCCGGTGATTCCGTTTGGAAGGCCTGTACATGACCGGCTCAGGCTGGAAATCGCACGGGGCTGCACCCGGGGCTGCCGGTTCTGCCAGGCCGGGATGATCTACCGCCCGGTCCGGGAGCGATCCCCTGACACCCTGGCCGGGCTTGTGGAAAAAAGCCTTGGTTCAACCGGGTATGAGGATCTTTCCCTGCTGTCATTGAGCACGGGCGATTATTCCTGCCTGACCCCGCTGATGAAACATCTGGCTGCGCAATACCGGCGGCGGCACCTGGCTATCTCCATTCCCTCGTTTCGCGCCGGAACCCTGAATCCGGAAATGATGGAGCTGATCCGAAGCGTCCGCAAAACCGGCTTTACCATCGCCCCTGAGGCCGGCAGCCCCCGGCTGCGATCGGTGATCAACAAAAATATCAGCGAAGATGAAATCATTGAGACCGTGTCCACGGCCTTTGATCTGGGCTGGCAGCTGGTCAAGCTTTATTTCATGATCGGGCTGCCCACGGAAACCGATGCGGATATCGAGGCCATTGCCGAACTGGTGCGCCGGCTGCACAAGCTGCGTCCCAAAGGCCGGCGGGGGGGCAATATCAACGTAAGCGTGGCCACCTTTATCCCCAAGCCCCATGTCCCGTTTCAATGGGCCGGCCAGCTCGATGCGGCCACGGCCCGGGACCGGATGCAGTATCTGCGCCGACGGGTAAAGGGTCGCGGGGTGGAATTTAAATGGCAGGATCCGGAAACCAGCCGTTTGGAAGGTGTTTTTGCCCGGGGCGACCGGCGCCTGGCCCCGGTGCTGGCTGCCGCTTACCAAAGAGGATGCCGGTTTGACGGTTGGACCGATTCCTTTGACAAGGCGGCCTGGGATGAAACCTTTACCGCACAGGGCGTGGATCCGGAAGTTTACCTGCAGCCCGTGGACCTGGATGCCCCTCTGCCCTGGGATCATATTGATACCGGTGTTTCCCGGGATTTTCTGGCAGCCGAGCATCAAAAGGCCCTTGACGGTACCCCCACCCCGGACTGCAGGTCCGGGGATTGTCAGGGCTGCGGTGTGTGTGATTTTAAAACATGCCGGCCCATTGAGGCTTTTGAGAAAAAATGCGATGTTTCAGCGCCAGCCGCCCCGGCCCCGCCTTTGGCTGACGCAGAAGGGCCTTTTCACCGCGTCAGGGTGGTTTACAGCAAACTCGGACCGGCCCGGTATTTTGGTCAATTGGAGCTGGTCAGCATTTTTCTCAGAGCCCTGCGCCGGGCCGGGGTGGAGCCGGCGTATTCGGCCGGGTTTCACCCAAAACCCAAGGTGGCGTTTGGCGACGCCCTGCCAGTGGGCATGGAAAGTGAGGCGGAAAGCTTTTTCATGACCATTGCCACGGATTTTCCGTTGGAGCAGATTCCGGCGTCACTTAATCGGCATTTGCCCGAGGGCCTGCTGGCCGTCGGCTGCAGCCCGGCGCAAACCCGGGAGGTGCCGCAACGGCCCGGACCGGCGGTTTATCAGGTTACTTTGCCCTCCGGCAGCCGCTTTGACCACCAGGCATTTGAAGCGTTTACGGCAGCGCCTGCTTTCGAGGTGATGTTTTCCACCCGGAAAAAGGGGGATCAACAGGTGGATCTCAAGGCCGTGGTCACAGAATGCTTCCGGCTGCGCCCGGATCGACTTCAGCTTCGCATGGTTCAGCCTTCCGGGCTTACCCTTCGGCCGGGGCCGGTGGTTGCGTCCATTTTTTCCCTGCCTGATGCGGTTATGCATCAGGCGCGCGTTTTGAAACTGGCTGAACATGCCGGATGTACCGGGGATTTTACAGAACCGGGCAATATTTAAAGAGGTTTTTATGGACAAGGAACTGATCATCAATGCCCTGGGCCCCGAAATCCGGGTGGCGCTTATGGAAAACAACGCACTTGTGGAGATTTATGTGGAGCGCCAGGACGAGGCCAACATCTCCGGCAACATCTACAAGGGGCGGATCCAGCGGGTTCTTCCGGGCATGCAGGCGGCTTTTGTGGAAGCCGGATTAAAGCAGGCCGCCTTTATTTACGTGGATGAAGTGTTAAACGGCCGCAACCCGCCGCCCGAGGGAATGTACATCAAAAATGAGAATGAATATGCCGAGGAAGACGAAAGTCAGGCCGAGGAGGAAAGCGGTCCCATCTCCGGCCGCGGCACCGGCGCCGCCCCGGAGGGACGCCCGCCCATCGAGCAGATGCTCAAGGAAGGCCAGGAACTCTTGGTGCAGGTGGCCCGTTCGCCCATCGGCAGCAAGGGCGCCCGCCTGACCACCTATATATCCCTTCCCGGCCGGTTTCTGGTGCTGATGCCCACGGTGGATCATCTCGGGATTTCCCGCCGGATTGCTGACGAGGCCGAACGCACCCGCCTGCGTGAGCTTGTGGAATCCATGCGGACCCATCCCTACGGCTATATCGTCCGCACCGCTGCAGAAGGGGTTAGCGCAGATGTTCTTGCCCAGGACATGGAGTTTTTAAACAATCTATGGAATGATATTCAACAGCGCTATCAAGAGGTTTCGGCACCGTCCATGCTGCATCAGGAACTCACCGTCACCCTTCGCTGTGTACGGGATCTGCTGGCCCACGAGGCCGACCGGGTCATTATCGACGCGCCTGCGGTATACAAGACGGTTAAGCAGTTTATTCAAAAGTTCATGCCCCGTCTGAAAAACTCCGTGTCCCTGTATACCGGCGAAGAGCCCATATTTGATGCGTATAACCTGGAAGTCGACGTCCAGCGGGCCCTTAAGAAAAAGGTGTGGCTCAAGTGCGGCGGCTATATTGTCATTGAAATCACCGAGGCCCTGGTGGCCATTGATGTCAATACCGGCCGGTATGTGGGCAAACGCAATTTTGCCGAAACCATTCTCAAAACCAATCTTGAGGCGGTCAAGGAGATCGCCTACCAGATCCGGCTGCGCAACCTTGGGGGCATCATTATTCTTGATTTTATTGACATGGAAAGCAAGGCCGACCAGGAAAAGGTTTATAATACCTTAAAAGAAGCCCTGAGCCGTGACAAGGCCAAGACCAATGTGCTGCCCATGTCCGATATGGGGCTGATCCAGATGACGCGCAAACGCGTTGTCAAGTCCCTGCCGCGGATGATGTGCGAGCCCTGTTTTTATTGCGAAGGCGAGGGCATGCTCTTGTCCCGCAGAAGCATTTGTTATAATGTGTTTCGCGATGTCCGCCGCCAGGGCGCTGAAACCCGGCCTTCAAAGATCCAGATCAAGGTCCACCCCGTGATTGCCGATTTGCTGCTCGGCCAGGAAAGCAGCCTGATTTCCGATCTCGAGGAACAGGTCAACCGGCAGATCTGCATTTATCCCCAGCGGGATTATCATCTGGAACAGTACGAAATCACCGAGGTCCTGGAAGACGGATTGAATTGATTTGAATCTTGACAAAAATGGTTGTATTGCGCTAACAACCTTTTGATCCATATTTTTGGGTTTTAAACGGTATTTACGGCACCATCTGAAATCAGATTTTTTACGGTGCCATACGCTGCCATCACGGTATTGGCGCGATAAACACAAAAGATTTGCAAAAAAGGGTAAAAGAATGAAACGAACATATCAGCCAAGCAAAATAAAAAGAGCAAGAAAACACGGATTTTTAAAGCGGATGTCCACCAAGCAGGGTCAGCGTGTGATCAAAAGACGGCGGGCCAGGGGACGGAAGCGCCTGGCCGTTTGATGCAATCCTGCGGCAATGGCTTGCAGAAAACCGACAAACTGCTCAAGCGGGGCCAGTTTGTCTATCTTTCCAGGAAGGCAGACAGTGTTGCGGATCGTTTTTTTGTTGTGGCGTTTTGTGAAAATCACCTTGACCGGCCGCGGCTTGGCATTACTGTGACCCGGAAAATCGGCAATGCCGTCATGCGCAATCGCATTAAACGAATTGTTCGGCAATACTTCCGGACCAACCGCCACCGGTTAGGGGGCAACTTTGATATCAATGTGATTGCCAGAAAATCAGCTGCCGGCGCTTTGTCAAAAGAAATGTTTGCATCGCTGGAAAGGCTGTTTTGCAAGATCAGGGGGAGCTGCCATTAAATATTTTCTGCTGTTTTCCATCAGGCTTTATCAGTGCCTGCTTTCGCCGGTCATCGGTTCATGCTGCCGGTTTTATCCAACCTGTTCCGAGTATGCCTATGAATCCATCCGCCGGTTTGGTGCGATACGCGGCGGATGGCTGGCTTTGAAGCGGCTGGCCAAATGCCACCCCTTTCATCCCGGCGGCATTGACCCGGTTTTGGAGGCAGAAGACCAGACAGCTGCGCCAATCTGCACCGGCGGGCAGCAATCAGATTAATTGCGTTTCCACGGTAACCCGGGGGTTGTCAATGATCACCTGCCAGCCCTCTCTTGCCGCCTTGTAAGTCCTGCTGGACACATTGCCGCCATCTACAAGAGATCCGCAATCCCTTTTACCAGGGACGGGTCAGTCATTTTTTTCAGCCGCCGCGTGCGATTTCAGGAGTTGATATGGAACATATGCGTTTATTGCTGGCCATTTTTCTGACCATTATGGTCTTTGTGCTTTGGGAATTGCTGTTTGTGCCCGGCCAGCCCGTCCAGCCGCCGGAGCCGTCCGGTCAAAGCCGGAGCACAGAAAGCGTTTCCGATGACAGGGCTTCGGAGCCCCGTCCGGATTCCCGCCAATCCGGCAAATCCGACCCAACCCCGGCCGAGCTGCCTTCCCAGAGTTTCGGCTCCATAGTGGTTGAAAACAATCTGTATCGTGCCGAGATTTCAGAAAAAGGCGCTGCTATCAGCCGCTTTGTTTTAAGCCGGTACCGCCAGAGCATGGATGAGGACTCGCCCCGCAAGCAGCTGGTGCCGGAATCCAATTCCGTGGGCACTGCGCTGATCCGCTTTGCCGGCTCCGGCCTGGAGTCTCCTGAACAAGCTGTTTTTACAACCGATTCTGATAGCGATCATCTCCGGGTCACTGACCAGCCGGAAACCCTTTCCTTCTACTGGCAGTCCTCCCAGGGCCTGGTTATTGAAAAGCAGTACGTGTTTTACCCGGACAGCTATAAGATCGGCTTAAATATCCATCTGGTCAACGACGGCAGCGCTCCCCTGGCCCCTGAAATGATACTTGAGATGACCAATCCCCGCCCGGATGGCGGCACTTTTGTATTTGAAGGGCCTTTTGCCTATGTTGACGGCAGCCTTGAGGAGGTCAAACCCAAAAACCTCGATGAAGAGCAGGCTTTTTCCGGTAAAATCCGTTGGGCCGGCATTGAGGACAGGTACTTTATGACCGCGCTGGTTCCGGAAAATCCCGGGGAAAAACGTATCCGCATGAACGAGGATACCGACCGGCAGGTTCTGCGGGTGGGGTATATTGAGCCTATGCAGCGTCTAGGCGCCGGTGCCGGGCAATCCTATGAGTACCACCTGTTCATGGGTCCCAAGCGCATGTCGGAATTAAAGGCCTTTGGCTATGAACTGGACAAAGCCATTAATTTTGGATTTTTTGACATTATTGCCAAACCGTGTTTGTACCTGATGAACAAGATCCATGAATTCGGGGTGGCCAATTACGGGGTGGCCATTATTCTGCTGACCATGCTTTTCAAAATCATTTTCTGGCCCCTTGGCAACAAGAGCTATCGGTCCATGGCTGAGATGAAAAAATTACAGCCGCTTATGGCCGACATCCGGAAGAAGTACAAGGATGACAAGAAGAAAATGAACGAAGAGGTGATGCGGCTTTATAAAACCTATAAAGTCAATCCCATGAGCGGATGTCTGCCCATGGTTGTACAGATCCCCGTTTTTATCGCCTTTTACCGCATGCTTTACGAAGCTATTGAATTGCGGCATGCACCCTTTTTTCTCTGGATCAATGATCTTTCGTCCCCGGACCGGCTATTTCGGTTTGACATTTCCATCCCCCTTATGGCGCCTCCATACGGCATTCCGGTGCTGACCATCATCATGGGTGCCACCATGTTTCTGCAGCAGAAATTGTCGCCGCCTCCCGGAGACCCGTCCCAGGCCAGGATCATGATGATGCTGCCGTTGGTCTTTACCGTAATTTTCGTCAATTTTCCGTCCGGGCTGGTGCTATACTGGTTGACCAATAACGTACTGTCCATTGCCCAGCAGTATTACGTTACACGGAAAACCGTTTAATCGGAGGCGTTGGTTTAATGACTGAATACCATGATTTTGAAGAAAAAAGTGTGGAAAAAGCCGTTGAAAAAGCATGCATCGAACTCAACCGCAACCGGGATGAATTGAAATACGATATTATTTCTTATGGCTCCAGTGGTATCTTCGGGCTTGTAGGAGCCAAAAAAGCGGTGATCCGGGTTTCCGTTTCAGAGGCGGCGGCCGGTCCAATTTCTTCTGGGTCTGACGGGACCCATGATTCCCGGGAAGACAACAATCAGGAGGATGATTCGGTTTCCGCGCTTGTTGATGAGGCCTTTGGGCCTTCTGTGGATAACCGCCGGGAAGCCGTTTCCGAAACAGAAGAATCCGTCACTGAACCGGAGCAAGAGCAAGCCGCAAGCCCGGCAGCCAGTGCTGATCCCAAGGCCGACCCCGGGGTTGTGGCGGATTGGGTTCGGGGGTTTCTTGAGCAGATCATTGTATTGGTTTCCCCGGATTCGGAACTGGATTTGAAGGTTGACGCCGAGCTGATTCGCTTTGATATCAAGGGCGGTGATTCCGCCCGCCTGATCGGTAAGCGCGGGCAGACCCTGGATGCCATCTACTATCTCGTGGAAAAAGGTGTATACAAGCAATTTGGGCATAGTGTTCCCATTGAGATCGACGTGGAAGGCTACCTGGAGAAGCGTCGTTCCGAACTCACCAGCCTGGCTTCCAGGCTGGCACAAAAGGCCATGGACAGCGGAAAGCCCATGGTTATCAACCGGATTAGCGCCCAGGACCGGCGTGTGGTGCACTTAAGCCTGCGCGACAATCGTGAGGTTCGCACCCAGAGCGTGGGAAACGGGGATCTTCGGAAACTGCTGATCATGCCCAGGAAAAAAAACCAGGCCAAAAAATCCCGTCCCCGGTCTGAATAAGGTTTTGCCGGAACACAGATTTCCGTGCAAAAAGGATCAGCAGATGGACACCTCAACTATCGCAGCAGTGGCCACCCCTGAAGGCACTGGCGGTATCGGCATCATAAGGGTTTCCGGCCCGGAGGCTATCGCTGCAGTGACCGCTGTGTTCAGGCGGGCTCCTTTTGGTCAAAAAGCGTCAGGCAGCGATAAAACTGATGCCGGCGGTGGGTTTCAAAGCTGGCGGATGTATCTGGGTCATATTCTTGATCCGCACTCCGGAACCCTTGTAGATGAGGTGATTCTGGCTGTCATGCGTGCCCCGCATTCCTATACCCGTGAGGATGTGGTGGAAATCCAGGCGCATGGCGGATCCAGAGTCCTTGAAAAGATTTTAAACCTTTTGATTTCTCAGGGAATTCGCCCTGCGCAACCCGGCGAATTCACTCGCCGGGCATTTATTAACGGCCGCATGGATCTAACCCAGGCCGAGGCTGTTGCCGATTTGATCAGCGCCCGTTCCGACGCCACCCTGGATATGGCTGTGAGCCAGATGACAGGTCAGCTTTCAGATGTCGTCTCCTCCATCCGCCAATCTCTGGTTTCTGTGCTTGGGTCCCTGGAAGCCGCCATTGACTTTCCTGAAGCCGCAGGTGAAGAATTTGATGGCTCAGGGCAAAGCCTGCATCTTTCAAGAGAAGTTCTTCAACAGGTTAATCAATTGCGGGAAGCTTATGAAAGCGGGCGGTTTTTGCGCCAGGGGGTCCAGAGCGTAATCATCGGCAGGCCCAATGTTGGCAAGTCCAGTCTGATGAATTGCCTGCTCAATCAGCAGCGTGCTATTGTCACTGAAGTCGCCGGCACCACCAGGGACTGCATTGAGGCATATTTGACAACCCGGGGTGTTTCCGTTCTGGTTGCGGATACGGCCGGACTTCGGAAGGACCCGGATCCCATAGAGCGCCTTGGGATTGAAAAAACCCGGGAATACATGGCATCGGCGGATATTGTTTTGCATGTTCTGGATTCCGGCCGGCCTATAGACCATGAAGATGTCGTGATTTACGGGCAACTGACGGACAAATCCGTGGTGCTTGTGAAAAACAAGGCTGATTTGGCGGATCATGAAAAGGTTTTACGGCTACCGCCGGCCATGCAGCAGGCCTTCTGCATTGAGGTTTCTGCCTTACATGGCACCGGTATTGATGCATTAAAACAGCGCGTTGCAGATATGGTCTTTTCATCCGTGGCAAGGGTCGGGCATGGGTTTGTTCCGAACTGGCGGCAGAAATGCCTGCTCGACCAGGCTGCAGAAGCGGTTTCCAAAGTGATTTCCGGGCTGGAAAACTGGCGATTGCCTGAGCTGATTTCCATTGATTTGCATGATGCGCTTTCAGCCATAGATGAAATTACCGGCAAATATGTTGAGACGGATGTGCTTGATGAGATTTTCAGTCGTTATTGTGTGGGCAAGTAAAATTGATGGCGCCATCTGGAAACCGACTTTTTACGAGACCATCAAAATTCAATTGTTTCACGTGAAACAATTGAATCAACTCTGCACCCTGGCTTTTGCTTTTTCATAGATGCGTGCCGGTGTTTTAAAAGGAAGCCTATGGACAAGGTCTGTTCGTAAGCGACAGTGGCTTTTTTTAGAAAAAAATGCTGCAAATCTGAAAACTGTCCGCACCAAAAAAATAGACCCATCACACAGGGGTTGCTTTTTGACAAACATCAAAGGGTGTAAAAAGGTTCCAGGGAAGCCCAAGGGGGCGGTTTTTGCCGCTCAGGAGCAAAAAAAAATGACCCCCCCCTTGGGCTTCCTTCCTGACAAACATTGAACGCGGTAAAAAGTATTTAAGGAGGAGGATATAATAATGAAGTTTGACCCGGGTGAATTTTTTAAAACCTATGAAGGCCTGGCCCAAAAGGCGGATGAGGCTTTTTTGCGGATTAAGCAGGCATATCCGAGTGAAGTCGTTTGCGAGCCCGGATGCACGGACTGTTGTTTTGCGCTTTTTGATTTGACCCTTATAGAGGCCATGTACCTGAATCATCAATTTAACGTTAATTTTTCCGGTGAGGAACGCAGCAAGCTTCTTGAAAAAGCCAATCAGGCTGACCGAAAAATTTACAAGCGCAAGCGGGATGCCTATCGGCAAACGCAGAAAGGCGAAGATGAGACCCGTATTGTTGAAGAAATGGCAAAGGAACGGATTCGCTGCCCTTTGCTCAATGAATCGGATCGTTGTGATCTGTATCCGTATCGGCCCATTGCATGCCGGATTTACGGGGCGCCTTTGTCCATTGGCGGCCAGGGGCGTACCTGCGGAAAGACCGGATTTCAGGCGGGCCAGCAATATACCACCATCAACATGGATGCCATTCATGATCAGCTGATGCGGATTTCCGCGGAAATGGTTAAGGAAATGGGTTCCCGTCATGTGAAAATGGCTGACGTACTGGTGCCGGTTTCCATGGCCCTGATTACAGACTATAATGATGAATACCTGGGGATTGCTTCCGCAGAAGCCGATTCGGAACAGGAAGAATAAAATCGCGATTGGACGGGGAATGTTATGGATCTCAGTGAAAAGGAAAAAGACAGCCTGAAAAAGGCCATATTTGACAGTATGGCGCCAAGGCGCCAGAAACACATCATGAAAAAAGGCTATGAACGGTGGGATCCCTTTGCAGGGCCCAAGGATCCCCTGGACATGCGCATGGATCGCAGCCGCCGCACCATGAATGATTTGGTCCGCGAATTTTTTCAGACATGGGACATTTCCGACCACGGCCATGATTACAGAAAGGGGGCCATGGAGCTATGTCTCGGAATTATCAACGAGGACGAACGCTATCTGGGCATGTTTGATTTTGCATGCTGGTACCGGCAACTGCTGGACAGGGAAGGGTTTGAAAAGCAGAAAGACACCCCGGATATCCCGTAAGGTTTTTGGCCGACAGTGGTACGGGTTATTTCTGAACAAGCCATGCGATCACCGGAAGGCTTAAGGCAAGAAGAATCAGCAGTCCGGGAACGGAAAGATAGGGTGAATACCAGGGTTTTTTGTTAATCTTGGCCTGTTTTACTTCGGATAAAAACCAGTTGCCCAGAATTCCGGCTGCAAGCAGCATGGCCGCAGCTTTGATCAGTCCTGCAACAGTCAATTTGGACCCTCCTGTTTGGTTAAAATGGCTGCCTTTACTCCAAAAGGCAGCCATTTTCATTTAAAGTCCCGCTTTTGTCAAGTTTATTGATAAGGCAGTGGCTGCCTTTGCCAGTCCGGCCTTTTGCCCGTCAGCCGCAAAACGCCCGAAAATTTTTTTGCGAACAGGTATTTGGATTGCGTAAGCAGCCGGGTCAACCCTTGACC
This sequence comes from Desulfosalsimonas propionicica, assembly GCF_013761005.1. NCBI lineage: Bacteria > Pseudomonadati > Thermodesulfobacteriota > Desulfobacteria > Desulfobacterales > Desulfosalsimonadaceae > Desulfosalsimonas > Desulfosalsimonas propionicica. Next base: position 274,764 of record NZ_JACDUS010000001.1, on the reverse strand, counting down.
GAAAAAAATCAGCATCAGCATAGAAACACCTTGTTGTTTCACGTGGAACAATAACGGGTTTCAGTGTGATCAGATCCGGACGATCAGGAGAGTCATTTTCAGGAAAAGTAAAGTTCAGGAGAAAAAAAGCAATCTATCGAATGATGACCTTTTTGACATAACCGGCCATGAGAGTTTGGAACGCCTCCATGTCATCATCTGAAGAGACGCGCCCTTGTTCGTCAAAAAAACTCGGGTCAAGGACGTTTTTGTTCTGAACATGTTGAAAAGCGTGGAGGTCGGCTCCTGCAACCAATTCAGCAATGGATTTTAGCGTTTCCCGGGTAATCAGAGGGTGGACGCAGGTAGTCCGGAATTCGTGGGCAAGCCCGGATTCAATAATGATTTGAACAGAACTGCGTAGCGCAGCAGCGTCTGCCTGAACTGCTATATACTGGTTATAGAGTTCAGGATCGGTTTTGATATCCATGGCCAGATAATCCACAAGGCTGTTTTTCACAAGCTCCCGAATCACTTCCGGGCGGCTCCCGTTGGTGTCGAGTTTGACAAGAAATCCCATGGACTTGAGATCAGCGCAAAATCCGGCCAGGTCCGGGTGAAGGGTGGGTTCCCCGCCGGAAATGACCGCTCCGTCAAGGTATTTTTTCCGGGTGGCCAGAAAGTCCATGACATGGTTTCGGGAAAGATGCCGGGTGTCGGCGCCGGTGACTGCCAGTTCGGGGTTATGGCAGTACGGGCACCGGAAATTACACCCGGCCGTAAAAATCACGCAGCTGATGTGGGGCGGATAATCGATTAAAGAGTACTTGAGCAGGCCGCCTATATGCATTTCAGCCTCATCCGGTATAGGGCTTGGTTCTGTTTCCAACAAAGGCAATCCTTTTCCAGGTTTCAGGAAGCCACCTGAAAGGTCTGCCGCATGTTGAACTCGCACTGTTTGCCGTTGTTCCACTGGTGCACCGGCCGCAGGTACCCGACTACCCGGGAGTAGACTTCGGCCGGTTGATCACACGTGGGACATTTTTCGTGATAACCGCTGATGTAACCATGGCTCGGGCACACGCTGAAGGTGGGAGAAATGGTAAAATAAGGCATGTGAAAGTTTTCCGTGACCTTGCGCACCAGATTCTTTGCGGATTCAAACTGAACCATCTGCTCGCCGAGGAAAATGTGAAACACAGTTCCGCCGGTGTACCGGGTCTGCAGATCATCCTGGAGTTCCAGTGCTTCAAATACGTCATCTGTATAATTGACCGGCAGCTGGCTGGAGTTGGTGTAAAACGGATCCGCTCCCTGGTTAAATTCGGTTTCATTTGCGCACATCACGTCGGAAAAAGCCTTTTTGTCCAGCATGGCCAGCCGGTAGGCGGTACCCTCGCCGGGGGTTGCCTCAAGGTTGTAGAACTCCCCGGTGTCCTCCTGGAGCTGTTCAATGGTGCCGCGCATGTAATCCAGAACATCGACGGCAAACTGCCGGCCTTCATCAGTGCCGATATCGGTGCCGAGCAGGTTCATGCAGGCCTCGTTCATGCCGATTAACCCAATGGTGGAGAAATGGTTGGTCCAGTAAGATCCGGTTTGATCCTTGATGGCACGCAGATAAAATTTTGAATAAGGATACAGGCTCTGCTCGGTGAATTTTTCCAGAACCTTGCGCTTGATGGTCAGGCTCTGGGCGGCAATCTGCATCTGCTGATAAAGCCGGGAAAGGAAATCCTCCCGGTTTTGGGCAAGGTAGCCGATCCTGGGCAGATTGACCGTGACCACGCCGATGGATCCGGTCAAGGGGTTTGCTCCGAAAAGGCCGCCGCCGCGTTTTTTCAGTTCACGGTTGTCCAGACGGAGCCGACAGCACATGGATCTGGCGTCTTCCGGCGACATATCCGAGTTGACAAAGTTGGAGAAATAGGGAATCCCGTATTTGCCGGTCATTTTCCAGATATTGTCCAGATTGGGATTGTCCCAGTCAAAATCCGCGGTGATGTTGTAAGTGGGGATGGGAAACGTAAACACGCGGCCCTTGGCATCGCCTTCCATCATGACTTCGGCAAAGGCGCGGTTAAACGTGTCCATTTCCTCCTGGAACTGGCCGTATGTTTCCGGCTGCATTTGTCCGCCAAGGATCACGGGGGTGTCTTTTAACATTTTGGGGACGTTTAAGTCCATGGTGATGTTGGTAAACGGGGTTTGAAACCCCACCCGGGTGGGAATGTTGATGTTAAAGACAAATTCCTGAAGCGCCTGCTTGACCTCTCTAAACGACAGGTCATCATATCGGATAAACGGGGCCAGCAAAGTATCGAAATTGGATACGGCCTGGGCGCCGGCCGCCTCACCCTGAAGGGTGTAGAAAAAATTGACCACCTGCCCCAGGGCCGAGCGCAGGTGCTTGGGCGGGGCGCTTTCCACTTTGCCCGGAACGCCCATGAAGCCGACCTGTAAAAGATCCTGCAGATCCCAGCCAACGCAGTAGACCGACAGCAGACTCAGGTCATGAATATGGAGATCTCCGTTTTTGTGGGCATTGCGCACCTCGTGCGGATAAATCCGGTTCAGCCAGTACTCGGCGGTGACATCAGAGGAAATATAGTTGTTGAGCCCCTGGAGGGAGAAGCTCATGTTGCTGTTTTCCTTGATCTTCCAGTCCATTTTCTGGACGTAATTCTCAACGAGTTCCACATTTGCCCGGGTGGTGATATTGCGGATCTGGGCGTGCTGCTCCCGGTATAAGATATAGGCCTTGGCGGATTTGTGAAAAGGCGATTCAATCAGGACCCGTTCAACGATGTCCTGGATTTCCTCAACCTCCGGCGGGGACGGCAGCTGCATTTCATGGGCAAGGGTCAGGACGCGAAGCATTAGCTTCTTTGCCATTGCCTCGTCGAATTCGTCGGTGGCACTGCCGGCCTTGGCAATGGCTGCGGTGATTTTGGATGCATCAAAAGAAGCAACTCTGCCGTTGCGCTTCTTAATGTGTGTGAACATAGGTGATCCCCCTTTATGAATGCTTCGGATACATGAGTGAGCGTTGGTGATTAATAGGAATATATAACAATATATAGTTATGTGTCAAATAAAAAATCTATATATTGTATCTTGGCCGGATAACAGAAGATACACGGATTAATGAGGCGTTTCGGACTTATCAGGAGTGATCCAGATATAATCGGCAGCGCGGAGATCTTCGGCGTCATAGCCGGAAGTCGGCATGACGGTTTTAAATGGCGCAGCGGTGCGTTTAAAAGCGCGGTCCGGGATGCCGAACTTGTGGGTGATATGGCCGTTTCCGGCAAAAACAAGCATGAGCCGGTCTTTTAAGTGCCGGCTGACGGATTCAGCCATCACATCCTCCCAGACACACTGGGCCTGGTAGAAATGTTCAAAAGAATACCGGGTTGCGGCACGGCCGTGTTTGTCAAAAATATCCTGCACGTATTGCCGGTGATCGGAATCATCCAAAAAAATTGATTTCGGCAGGCGGGCGCGGTCATGGGCCAGCAGGGAGTCAATGCCGCCGGCGGCAACCCGGGAAGGGATGTGGAATTCAATGTTTAGGGCGTAAAGCGCAATCCGCTGCTCCCGAATATAATCCAACAGGGCCTTGTACAAATCATAGTCGAATTTCCAGTTGGCATACCAGTGTGTGTCTTCAATAAAGGCGGCCTCAGACAACTTTCCGCTGCTCCAGGCATCAAGGACGGGCTGATAGGGTCTGGAAAACATCTCCATGCCCACGACCAAGTCTGAAATCTGCTGATCAAGAGCTTTTAAAATTTTGAGCTGGGCCCGGTGATCGGCTTTGCGCGTATGCGTTTCACCCACATAGATGACACGGGCGGTTTCAATGTCCCGAATCAATGCTTCAAAGGAAACCGGTTTTCCGGTTTCTGCGGAAATGATGGTGCCGGGAAGATATTGGGATTTCGGCGAGGGCCGCCCGGGGCCACCGGCTGTTTGCGTGCATCCCCCGACGGCCATTGCCAGCAGGAAAACCGCAGCAAACCGGGTGACCATGGCAATCATGGCTTGATCCAGCAGGTCAGATGAGGTAAACGAAATCATATGCAATCCAATCAAAATCCTCTGTTTCGGAAAAACCCGGTGCCCTGGTACCGTAGCCGCGTGTTTTGCCTTGCAGCGGCGACAATCTTTCTTTTGCTCACACTAATGGGCCTTCTGGGCATTGCGGTGGCCCGCAGTCAGCCGGATTTTCATTCTTATGCCTGGGTGCCGGCCCTGCTCAGCGCTGCGGCCGGGCTGCTGTGCGTATTTATGAGCGTTCGTGCCTGGCAGGGGGGCGCCGCCGGCAAAGCGCGCGAACCCAGACGCGACAGTTCTCTTAAATGATATGTTCCAGATTTTCGTTTGGGCACTAGTTGTCCTGCTTTTCCATGAATTCGCCGAAATTCATTGTTTCATAACCATCTGTCTGTACGTATTTGAGCATCTGAACCATCTGTTCCGGTGGGATGTATCCGGGCTGGTTGCCAATGGGTTCGGCGTTGCTGTTTATAAACCAGTTTAACGGGAATTGTTTGACCCTGTAGGATTCGGCCAGATCCTGCTCCTGTTCGGCATTGACCCGCATGGCAATAAAGTTGGCGTTGATATAGCCGGCCACATCGGCATCAGAAAAAGTTTTTTCATCCATTAACCGGCAATAGGAGCACCAATCCGTGTAAAAATGAAGATATCCTTTTTTTTCGCTTTCCCTGATTTTTTTCATGCCGTCTTCATAGGAATACCAGTTGATTTCAGAGCCGCTGTTGCCGGTTTGCTCGGCGCCGGCCGGGATCACCGCCAGGGCAAAAAATCCGGCAATCAGGGCCATCATGCAAAGGGTGTGTATTTGTGTCATGCATTCTCCTTGTGTATTAGAAGCTTGTTTTGCTTGCTTTCAAAGCCGTCCCTGCCGTGTTTAGTGAACCCGGGACAATCGCTGAATCATTTCGTCGGGGTCAATAAATCCGGTTATCCGGTCGGCCTCCTGGCCGGTGTCATCAATGATCAGCACCGTGGGCACACCCTGAACGTTGAAATTACGGCTGGTCTTTCGGGCCTGCCGGTTTTCGGCACTGGTGAGATCTATTTCAAACACCCGGAAGTCATCCATGGCTTCCTGCACCCGGGGATCTGAAAAAGTCTGTTTATCCATTTCCCGGCAAGGCAGGCACCAGTCTGCATGAAATACCATAATCACTTTCCCCTCGTTTGCCAGAGCCTGCCGGAAGGCCGGTTCTGAGAAGGCCGGCCACTGGTCCTTGGCGCTTTCCGGCGGGATTAAGCCCAATAGGCTAAATCCCAGTACCAAAACGGCCAGACCGGTTTTCAGGCGGCGGAAAACAACAGCCGAATTGCCGGCCCGGTCGAAAAACAGCAAGTATCCGCAGGCAAAAATACCAAAAACCGGAAGAGCGTATTCCCGGGTTATGGGCGGCAACAGCGGGGCGGCAAAGTAGACGGCCATGGCCAGCAGAATCAGGCCGAAAATATGTCTGACCCCCTCCATCCAAACCCCGGAACGGGGAAGTTGCCGGATTTTTCCGGCAAACACGGCCAGAAACAGATAGGGAACCCCCAGACCCAGGGAAAGGAAAAAAAAGAGCAGAAATCCGTAAAACGGATCGCCGACAGCGGCCACGTATGCCATAAGTCCAAGCACGAACGGCCCGATACAGGGTGCGGCGATGATCCCCATGGTCAGACCCATGAGCAGGGCGCCGAAAAGACCGGTGCGCGACCCGGATGCCCGGGCTACCCATCGGTCCGGGAGTTTGAAATTATAGCAGCCAAACATGCCCAGGGCCAGAAAAATAAATATTCCGGCAATCGCCGCAATGACCGCAGGCTGCTGGAGCAGGCCTCCGAAAAACGCGCCGGAAAAGGCACTGATGATGCCTATGGCCGAATAGGTCATGGCCATACCCAGAACATAAACAAGTCCCAGGATAAACAGAGAAAATGTGCGGCCCTCGCTCTGGGCGCCAAAATAGCTGATGGTTATGGGAATGATGGGATAAACACAAGGGGTGAGGTTGAGCCCAAGGCCGCCGGCAAAAACCAGCAGCAGGCTGACGGCAAGGCCGGCAGAGGCGATGTCGGCAAAAATACCCGATCCCGCCATTGCGGCACTGCTGTCTGCAGGATCTTTTTTCGTGTTTCCGGCGACATCTGCGTCCAGTCCCTGCTGTTCCGGATTCCGGGCGGCAGACGGCCCGGTGACCTTGACCGTTATAACGTCCCGGGCCCTGGCCGGCGCAGCGCAGGCAGACTCGGAGCAGGCCTGAAAGACCAGCTCCAGGGGCACATCATAGGTTCCGGCTGTCACGGAATTTCGGGCTGCAAGCGTGGCGCTTATGAAAAAGGATTTGCCAAATACGCTCACGGGCTTGTCAGAAAACGCAAAATCGTGCTCTTTGGCCTCTGGATAAAAAATGTTTTCCAGGGCAAACATCCCGCGATGATCGGCCAGATGCAGTGCAGCAGCCACAAAATGGCTTTCACCGGGCTTGTTGGAATGAATATGCCAGTTATCCGCCATTTCAACCGCCAAAGCCACCTCGGTCCGGCCGCCGGCTGAAATTTCAATGGAAGAGCGAAGGGCCTTCGCCGTCAGCACGTCCGGCGCGGCATTTGCCGGGCCGGTGAAAATCAGGGCGGAAACAAGCAGTAATGCGCAAGAGAAGAATCTGGGTTTGAGCAAAATACGGGCCAGTTCCATGGTAAGTGTTGGGCACGGCATTGGAAAGCCGGATGCGTTTTCAAAACAAAGAATCAGTCGTTTCCGGACCGGCTCAGCTGCCGGGAGCGTTGAGCGGCGGCGATGACCGCTGAGACAATGGACCGCCTGACCTGGTGCCGGTCTAAAATCCGGATGGCGGCCTCGGTTGTGCCCCCTGGAGAAGTGACCTTGCTCCGGAGGGTCTCCGGGTCTTCCTTCCGGGCGCGGATCAGGGAAAGCGCACCTGAAACGGCACTTTCGGCCAGATCCGAGGCCGCATCGGCCTGCAGTCCGAGTTCGCAGCCGGCTTCAATCATGGCTTCAAGCAGGTAAAAAGCGTAGGCGGGCCCGGATCCGGACAGGGCCGTGACCGCGTCCATTTGTTCTTCATCCACCACCCTGACGTTTCCCATGGCGGAAAGCAATGTTTGGGCAATTTCCATGTCAGCGGCCCGGGCAGACCTGTTTGCGCACAAACCGGACATGCCGGCACCCACAAGGGCCGGGGTGTTGGGCATAACCCTTAGCACAGGCATGTTCTGGATCTCGGCATCGGTTTTTTGAGCGTAAATAAACTTTTCAATGCGCGCCAGCGGGATTCCGGCGGCAATGGATATAAACAGCCGGCGGCCGGCAGGAGTGTCAAATGCCCGGGCCGCGGCCAGTTCCTGCAAAACCGCGTCAATGACCTGGGGCTTGACGGCAAAGATGACAATGTCGCACCGGGAAACCAGATCCTTATTGTCTGAAGCCGTCTGAAGGCCGTATGCGGACTGCAGCTGCGCCATGCGGTTTTCATCCGGGTCGCTGATGAAAAGATTCCCCGGGATAACCAAACCGGCGCCGAGCACAGCGCCGATCATGGCTTCGGCCATGTTGCCGGCACCAATAAAACCGATTTTTTTTTTGATCTGTTGCATGCGCCTCTCGTTTTCAAAGTGGATCAGTTAACAGGTAAATGCATTTATAAGGGTGTTCCTTGATGTTGTCAATGACCGAAGATTTCGGGAAAGATCTTGACGAATGGTGCATATATATTTACATATGTTTCGGTACGACAAAAAAGTGCAAAAGCGAAAACCAGATCACCTACTTATATAAAGTGTGCGGCAAATGCTTATCTTTGGTAATTTTCTCGTTGGTTTGGCCACAGTTCTGCAGATCGTATTGACTGTATATATGTGGATTATTATCGCCCAGGCGGTGCTGTCATGGGTCAATCCGGACCCGTATAACCCGATTGTGCGGATCATCCGCCAGGTTACCGACCCGGTATTGTTCCAGATTCGCCGGCGCATTCCCACGGTGTTCGGCGGAATCGACTTTTCTCCCATTATTGTTTTGCTGGGCATTATTTTTCTTCAGGAGTTTCTGGTTAAAAGCCTGTTTCAACTGGGACGGATGATGTAGCTGTCCCGGTTTATTTAATTCAAAGGTTCCGGGAGTTTGCATGGCTAAGATTGATGCGTTTTTCAAGCTGATGAATGATCAGGGGGCCTCAGACCTCCACCTGGCGGCCGGCCAGCAGCCCGCCCTGCGCATCCGGGGGGAGATCGAGCGGGTGAAGTACAAGGCATTGAGCAATGATGACCTGCGCGCCATGGTCTATGAAATTACCCCGGAAGACAAGATCAAGGTATTTGAGGAAACCGGGGACATTGATTTTGGCTATGAAATCCCGGGCCTGGCCAGGTACCGGGCCAATATGTTCATGCAGCGAAACGGGGTGGGTGCGGTTTTCCGGCAGATTCCCACCAACATCATGACCGTCGAGCAGCTGGGCCTGCCCTCGGTGGTCTCCAGGCTGGCCACTTTGCCAAGGGGACTGGTGATTGTCACCGGCCCCACGGGCAGCGGAAAATCAACGACACTGGCCGCCATTATTGACGAGGCCAACCGGGTGCGCAAGGATCATATCATCACAGTTGAGGATCCCATCGAATTTGTGCACGAAAGCAAGGGCTGTATCATTAATCAGCGCGAAGTGGGCCAGCACACCAAATCCTTCAGCGCGGCCCTGCGCGGTGCCCTGCGTGAGGACCCGGACGTCATCCTGGTGGGGGAAATGCGGGACCTGGAAACCATTTCACTGGCCATTGAGGCGGCTTCCACCGGACACCTTGTTTTCGGCACCCTGCACACCTCCAGTGCCATGAAAACCGTGGACCGGATTGTTGAAGTTTTTCCGGCCCATCAACAGCCCCAGATTCGATCAACTCTTTCAGACGGTATCCGCGCGGTTCTGGCCCAGGTGCTGTTTAAGCGAATCGACCGCAAAGGCCGGAGCCCGGCCCTGGAGGTCATGATCGCCACCCCTGCGGTACGAAACCTCATCCGCGAGGCCAAAACCCATCAACTGGCTTCGTCCATGCAGACCGGCAAAAAATATGGTATGCAGATTTTAGACGATGCCATCATGGATCTGTACAACAAGGGGTGGATCAGCGGGGAGGACGCCTATGCCAAGTCCAATGAAAAAACCCGGTTCCGGCCGTTGATGAAAAATCCGCCAGCCGATTTTACAGAGGCGTGATACTCCCGGCTGATCTGCGTTACAAAACCAATCACATGAGGAAAAGAGGGTATGCGAAAGCCGGAAATGGATCATATCCTGACCACCATGCTCGATTCGCACCAGAGCGTGTCCGACCTGAATTTTACCGTTGGAAAACCCCTGCAGGTGGAATCCTACGGCGAGCTGGTACCCGTTGACATGAAGCCGCCGCTGCGGCAGCTCACCCCTTTTCAAACCGAGATGGTGGCCTTAAACCTCATCGGCAACAACCGGAGACTCACCGAAACCCTGATCCGGGAAGGCTCCTGCGACCTGTCCTATTCCCTGCCCGGCAAGGCGCGGTTTCGTGTCAATGTTTTTTCCCAGTCAGGTCACTACTCGGTGGTGCTGCGCCAGTTGGAAACGCGGGTGCCAACCATCCAGGAAATTGCCCTGCCCAGGTCCTTTTATGATATAGCGCAGGAGCGAAATGGCATTGTGTTTGTTACCGGTGCCACCGGTACCGGTAAAACCACATCCCTTGCGGCCATGCTCGAGGACATCAACAAGAACAAATCCGTCCACGTCATTACCCTGGAGGACCCGATTGAATTTGTTCATTCCCACAAAAAAGCCACTTTTAATCAGCGGGAACTCGGCCGGGATTTTGACTCCTTTGCCCATGGCCTGCGCGCTGCCCTGCGCCAGGCACCCAAGGTCATCCTGGTTGGCGAAATGCGCGACCGGGAAACCGTGGAAATCGGTCTGACAGCGGCGGAAACCGGCCATCTGGTGCTGACCACCTTGCACACCGTGGATGCCGGCCAGACCATAAACCGCATCCTGGGCATGTTCAGCACTGAAGAGGAAAATCAGGTGCGGATCCGGCTGGCCGACACCATGCGCTGGATCGTATGCCAGCGCCTGCTGCCCAAGGCGGGCGGGGGCCGGGTCGCCGCCTTTGAGATTCTGCGCACAAGCCTTCGGGTCAAGGATTCGATTCTAAACGGGGAAACCGAGGGCAAGACTTTCTATGAGATCATGGAAGCCGGAAACGCCTTTGGTATGACCACTTTTGACAACAATATCGTCAATCTTTTTGAAAAGGGGCTGATCACGGAAAATACGGCCCTTTCCTACGCTTCCCGCCGGTCTGTGGTGGGCCGGGGCATTGACCAGGTCAAAAGCGCAAGGGGCGAGGCCACCACCGACATTGAAAATCTCGAAATCGACATGGGATATAACCGGAAATAACCGTGCGCCCGGGCAAAAGCCAGCCGGGCTTGTCCGGCTGCGCACAAGGCATTGACCGCAACTGCGGCAAGGACGGCAAAGATGGAGATTACCTGCACTCACTGCCAGAAAAAAATTCAGATACCGGATGAAAAGGTCCCGGAAAACAAGCCTTTTTCTTTGCGCTGTCCGGGCTGTAAAAACAGATTTTCAGTGGACCCGGCCGCATCTGCCGATCCTGCCGCGGATGCCGGGTTTGAGGATGCCGAGACAGGCGGGGCAGACGAAGCGGATGAATTTGCCGTTTCCGGCGACGACTATGATGCCAGTGAAAAGCCCTTTGATTTTCTTGAGGAAGAGGGCCGCACAGCCATGCTTCTGGAAAACGACGCAGGCATTGTTTCGCAGGCGCAAAAGGTTCTGGAAGTCATGGATTATCATGTAACCGTGCCCGAAGACGTCCGTGATGCCCTGCGCAAAATGAAATACCATCAGTTTGACCTGATTCTGCTCAACGAAATCTTTGACAGCAGCAGTCCGGATGCCAACGGGGTGCTGATCTATCTCCAGCGCATGACCATGGACACCCGGCGCCAGATCTTTGTGGCCCTTCTCACGGAACGATACGATACAATGGACCGTATGGCGGCTTTTTTAAAAAGCGTCAATGTGGTCATTCATGTAAAGGATATCTCACAGCTCGATCGCATCCTGGCCCGGGCCATTAATGAAAATGAACTGTTCTATGCTGTTTTTAAGGAAAGCGCGAAAAAACTGGGGCAATACTGATTGATGGCGCCATCTGAAAACTTACTTTTTACGAAACCATCACTGATCGCTGGAAAAACAGATTGTTTATGTCACAAAAAGACGATAGCACAACCGCATACACCTGCAATGAATACCGTATGGAAATGATTCTGCTGGCACTGGAAAAGCAGATGGCCCGCCCGGATTTGACCCCTTCGGAGAAAGAATCGATTCAGAATGAAATCCAGCGGGTGAAAAAAGAAATGGATATGATCTGAGCCGGAGCCTGCCGGGCCCTGCTATAGCTGCTTGCTGATCAGCCGCAGGCCTTCCAGGGTCAGATCAGGTTCCACGGCTTCAATGGTTGCCGAAAGTTTGCCGAGCAGGGTGGCCAGGCCGCCTGTTGCAATCACCCGCGGACGCGGCGCCATCTCCTTTCGGATTCGCTTGACCATCCCGTCCACCAGTTCTGCATAACCGTATAACAATCCGGATTTCATGCTTTCAGCCGTTTCTTTTCCGATTACTGAAGCCGGCGGATCAAACAGTTCCACCCTGGGCAGCTTGGAAGCTCTCTGAAACAATGCCTCTGCGGAAATGCCGATTCCCGGAGAAATGGCGCCGCCCAGGTATTCCCCTTTTTCGGAAACGCAGTCAAAGGTGGTGGCGGTGCCGAAATCAATGATCACCAGGCTGGTGCGGTATTTTTCATACGCGGCCACGGCGTTGACCAGGCGGTCCGCGCCCACTTCCCGGGGATTTCGGTAACAGATGGGCATGTTCACAACCCCGGGACCGATCCAGTGCGGAGGGTGTTGAAGATACTTGCGGCAGTAGGCGTCTAAGGCCTGGATCATGGGCGGCACAACGCAGGAGATCACAGTTTTGTCAATATCGGTCAGTTGCAGCCCGTTTTGTGCAAAAAACCAGTCCATGTGCATGTGCAGCTCATCTTCAGTGCGTTTTGAGTCCGTGTGAAGACGCCACTGGGCGGCAATCTTGTCATCCCTGAAAATTCCCGCCACCGTGTGCGTGTTGCCCACGTCAAGTACCAGCAGCATGTTTGTTTTCCGATGTATTGGAGGTTTGCGGCAGAATCTGCACTGTAAAGACCTGGGGCTCCACCCGGAGCAAATCGGTTTTTCCCGGCAGCCGAATCTCCACGGGCAGCACATGGAGTCCCGGGCCCATGCCTTTTACGTTCATCCGGACGTCAATGTCTTTGGCTGAAAATTCGTTTGCAAAAAAAAGCCGGTTTCCGGAAAGTGTTATGGTGACCGTAGCCGGCCGGACAATGCTGGGATGCGTATTGTTCACCAATTCAACCGGAACATCTCTTATGGTTTTTTCAACCTTTTGTTTTTTAATCACCACCCGGACCCGGATCTGTGCGTTGTCTTCGCTGCCGGTTATTTCAATGTCTTCGGGCAGGTCCAGGGGCACTTTCTTTTCAATGGTTTCTGTGGCACCCGTGATGTCCAGGGTATGGGTCTGCAAGGCAACGATTTCGCGAATCCGGCTTTCAGGGCCCGTGACCGCGAGATGCTCGGGAAAGACCCTGGCTTCCGCAACTTCATAGCCAAAAGCCGGGCTCCCAGAATAGCGGGCCGCCACGGCAATGGTGGCAGTGATGGCTTCTTCAGGGGCAGAGGAAAAAGCGTTCTGGCTGAAAACAGGCATACAGGCGACCAGAATGACAAACTTCAGGATCGCGCGCCGAACTTGCCGTCCCGGCTGTAGATGCCGGTATGCCTTCATTGGTTTTCTTCTCCGGACGGGCAAACAACGGAACGGCAAATTGCATCGGCTATCCGCACCGCTGCCCGGGCCCGGGAAACATTGTGAACCCGAACAATGCCCGCGCCGTTAAAGATGCCAATAGCCACCGCCGCCTGGGTTGCGTTTTCAATATCCGGATCATCAGGGGCGGGTTCGGGCCCCTTTGTCTGTCCGAGGATTTTGCGGATAAACGCCTTTCTGGAAACGCCCAGCAGCAGAGGCGGACCAATGTCGTCAAACCGGTTGAGCTGGTGGAGGATCTGCAGGTTGTGGGCAACGGTTTTGCCAAAGCCCACGCCCGGATCAATGACAATCCGGTTGGCTTTCACGCCTGCCGCTTCTGCACGGCCAACCGCATCCATCAGAAAATCGCGGATTTCTCCGATGAGATGGTCATACACAGGATTTTTCTGCATGGATTTGGGCGTGCCTTTCATGTGCATGAGCACAAGTCCGGCACCCGTGTCAGCGGCCACTTTTGCCATGTCCGGGTCAAAGCGCATGGCGCTGATATCGTTGATGATTTCCGCGCCTGCGGCCACAGCCCGGCGGGCGACTTCCGCCTTGGTGGTGTCAATGGATACGGGCACGTCAATATTGCCGGCAAGGGCCCTTATCACGGGAAGAACCCGGTCGAGTTCCTCTTCAGCGGAAACCGGTTCGGAAAAGGGCCGGGAGGACTCCCCCCCGATATCGATAATATCGGCACCCTGTTGAATCATTTCACGGGCCCGCTCCAGGGCGTCTTCATAACGCAGAAATTTTCCCCCGTCTGAAAAGGAATCCGGGGTGACGTTTAAGATGCCCATGATGGCGGTTTTTTTGTCAAGATGCAGCCGGCGGCCACAAAAACAAAGTTCACGCCGGCTCATCGGTTTTCTCCTCCTCCTGCTGCTCCTTGCGGATTTCGGCTTCTGCCTCAGAGGCGCTTTTTTCGCTGGGATCAGACGGCAGCCGGATTCCCGGGCGCATTTCACGTATAAGTTCGTCGAGTTCCCTGCCCATGACGGTTTCCTTGTCAAGCAGCTGCTCTGCCAGGCGGTTTAAAATATCAACGTTGTCGGTGAGCAATTGTTTGGCCCGGCCATAGCCTTCCGTGACCAGCCCGGAGACTTCGGCGTCGATTTTTTTGGCTGTATCCTCGGAGTAATCGCGGTGCTGGGCAATTTCGCGTCCCAGAAAGATGTGGTCATCGCTCTGGCCGTAGGTCAGCGGACCGAGAACCTCGCTCATGCCCCAGGAGCGAACCATTTTCTGCGCCAGTTCAGTGGCTTTTTTGATATCATTGGCGCCGCCGGTACTGATACGGGAAAAAATCAGCTCCTCTGCCGCCCGTCCGCCCATGGCCACGGCCAGTTCGCTCATGAGTTGGTCCTTGAACATGAAATCGCGTTCCTCCGGCAGAAACCAGGTAAGACCGGCCGCTCTTCCACGCGGAATAATGGTGATCTTGTTGATGGAGTCGGTTTCCGGAGACAGGCGGGCTACCAGGGCGTGGCCGCCTTCATGATAAGCCGTTGTCCGCTTGTCTTCCTCCTTCATGACCTTGGATTTGCGCTCCAGGCCCATGAAAATTTTGTCCTTGGCCTCCTCGAAATCGATCATGGCCACTTTTTCCTTATCCTTCTTGGCTGCGATCAGGGCTGCCTCGTTGACCATGTTCTCAAGGTCTGCTCCGGAAAATCCCGGGGTTCCCTTGGCCAGGATTACGGGATCCACGTCCGCATCAGACGGGGTCCGCTTCAGGTGCACATTAATGATCTCGGTTCTGCCCTTGATATCGGGCATTGGCACCACAACCTGGCGGTCAAATCGCCCGGGTCTGAGCAGGGCGGGATCGAGCACATCAGGCCGGTTTGTTGAGGCAATCAGGATGACGCCTTCATTGGACTCAAATCCGTCCATTTCCACCAAAAGCTGGTTTAATGTCTGTTCACGCTCATCGTGGCCGCCGCCCAGGCCGGCACCGCGCTGGCGGCCCACGGCATCGATTTCATCAATGAAAATCAGGCAGGGGGCGTTTTTTTTGCCCTGGACAAACAGATCCCGCACCCGGGATGCGCCCACGCCCACAAACATTTCCACAAAATCCGAGCCGCTGATGCTGAAAAACGGAACTCCGGCCTCACCGGCAATGGCCCGGGCCAGAAGTGTCTTGCCCGTCCCCGGTGCGCCTACCATCAGGACGCCCTTGGGTATCCGGCCGCCAAGGCGGGTGTATTTTTTCGGATTTTTCAAAAATTCAACCAGTTCAGCCACTTCCTCCTTGGCCTCGTCAACGCCTGCCACGTCATCAAAAGTGATCTTGGCTATCTGGTCCGAGAGCATTCGGGCCCCGCTTTTGCCAAAGGAGAGGGCTTTTCCGCCGCCGCCCTGCATCTGGCGCATGAAAAAAATCCACACCGCGATCAGCAGGATCATAGGAAACCAGGAAACCAGCACCGAGACAAACCACGGGGTTTCCTGCTCGGGCTTGGCCTTGATGGAAACGCCCTGTTCCCGTAAAATGGGAATCAGTTCATTGTCCTGGGGCGCATAAACCAGGGAGGTGTCTCCGGTTTCATCGGTTACCGAAAGCTTGTCGCCCTGGATGGTAACACTGTCAACCCGGCCGCTGTCGACCATGGTGAGAAACTGGGAATAGCCGATTTCATTTTCCGTCTGCTGCTGTGTGCTGAAAATATTGTAGAGCATGATCATCATCAGCACGATGACGATCCACAGCGCCAAATTCTTGTTAAACGCGTTCAACTTAAAAATCCTTTCGGAAATCCGTTAGGTGTTGAAGGGTTGCCGGCTCGCCGGAAAGTTCAATTTTGAGAATGTTTGTGGTCTGTTCAGTGACCTTCACGCTTTGGTCAATACGCAGCCCCCCTACCCAGACAATGCCTTCGGGGCTTTGGACAATGGGAATGCGGCGGCGCTCATGACGGTTTATCTTGTTGTTTATAAAAAAATCCTTAATCTTCATACGGCCCTGCATACCCAGGGGAACAAACCGGTCCCCGGGACGCGCATTGCGGATGGTCAGGGGAAAACCCAACTTGTCGAGATCCATCCGGGCCGTTTTGCCGTTGTCTTTTAACGCCCTGGTATCGCCGTCATTTGTAGTGCATTCAAAGCGGATTTGTGCACCGGTTTCGGCAATCCGGATACAGGTGCCGGCACCGCGGAGTTGCCCGGCGTCCAGCCGATAGGCAAAATCCTCAGTCTCATATTGTCTGCCGGACAATGAAACGGATCTCAAGGATTTTTTTTCCCGGGTCAGCACAAGCCGCTTGTCATTGCGGAAGACCCGGATCCGGCCGGGCAGATGAAACTGCCGGTTACGGGTGCTGCCCTTGGCCGGTGATGAAAGAATCTGCTCCACATGTCTCCAGCTGATGCGCCGCAGGCTGCCCTTGATTTGCCTGAGGGCCATGCGCACAAGTCTTCGCCCGGCTGCCCGGGGTTGGCCTGCAAGCGTTTCTGCACACAGCACCACATACCCGGGGCCCTGTTCCAATAGCGCCTGCTCAAACACCGGGGTGACAATTCCGTTTATCCAGGCGTTTTCCGCTTGCATCACGTTTGCGAGCCGCCAGAGCGTTTCGCTGATTTGCGGATTGTAACTCTGAAGTTCCGGAAGCAGTCGGTTGCGGATACGATTGCGGGTAAACCGGTTGTCCTTGTTGGAGTCATCTTCCCGCCAGTCAATATGTTTTTCCTGCAGAAACGTTTCAATTTCATTGCGGGGCACCCGGATCAGCGGGCGGATGATCCGGCCGCGCACCGGAGAGATTCCGGTAAGCCCCTCCGGCCCGCTTCCGCGAAGCAGGTTGAGCATAACCTGTTCGGCTGTATCGTCTTTTTGATGGCCTAAGGCAATTTTGTCATATCCGCAAGTCTTTGCGATATCAAAAAAGAAGGCGTAACGCGCTTTGCGCCCGGCTTCTTCAAGGCTGATTTTTTCCCGCCGGCAGCGGCCCCGTACATCAGACTGCACCATATAATAAGGCAGATCCATGCTTCTGGCAAGGGCAGCGGTAAAATCGGCGTCCAGATCCGCGTCTTTTTCCCGCAGGCCGTGGTGCAAATGGGCAATGCCCAGGCGCCAGCCATGCTGACCGGCAAGGACGAACAGGGCATAAAGCAGCGCCGTGGAATCCGCCCCTCCGGAAAAGCCGATGAGCACGGATTGGCCCGGGGCAATCATTGAATAAAAATCAATCGTGTCTTTGACCTGCCGCACCAGCGCATCCGAGGCAGACACGGAGGGACGGCCGGGTTTTAACTTGTTCATGGTCAACCGATGCTCTAGTTCAGTGCGTTTCAATGACATTTGCCTAAAATATAATAACCCTGCTGAAAACACAAATAAATCCGACAAACATATCCACGATGGTGAAATTCTTTCTTGAAAACCGGGCTCACAGTCCTTATAGTGGTTGTTCCGGCTGGGATAGGCGGGGTGATAGCGGTGCCCTGTACCCGAAAACCGCTTTATGCGGGGCTGAATTCCCTCCCGAGCATATTGACCGGATGCCGTAAATCATTCAAGTCGGCCGCCGCGCAACAGACGGTTACGAACCTCGTCAGGTCCGGAAGGAAGCAGCGATAAGTAATGCCGGTCTGTGTCGCGGAACGTTCCCGGCTTTGCAATGATTTGCCCTTTCCGTTCCCATGCAGAGGAGGGTTCCCGGCCGGGATTTTCTCCCTGTTTTTCTCTTTCCTTCCGGTTTCCGGCCAATCTGTTCAAAAAAACATGCCTTGACAATCCACGAGCGTGACTTATTTTTCTGTCAAACTTCAGGCAGCCAAAGATTGCGGAAGCATTTGAGATTATTGAATGCAGCCTGAGACCGGAAAAACAACAACCAGGAAGCGTTTATAAAATACCACTGTATCGCACACGTACAAGGGGCGAAACATGTCTTTGACGCAAAAGCGGTCAATGCCCCGATATTCGGAGACAAACTCATGAGCAGGAAAAAAACGGAACAAGCCCGAAACAGTGAAGTCCGGGATGAGGATTTGCCCGACAGCGAGCCGGAAGATGAAACCGGGGAGGCGCAAGAGGCCCCCACGGAGGTGGATCAGTTGAAAAAGGAAGTGGCCGAGGCCCGTGCAGAAGCAGCAGAAACCTATGACCGGCTCCTGCGTTTGTCGGCTGAGTTTGAAAATTACAAAAAACGGATGCAGCGACAGGCTGAAGATCACAGGAAGTACGCCAATGAAAGCATTATCAAGGACCTGCTTTCCGTGGTGGACAACCTGGAACGCGCAGTCAACGCATCCCGGCAAAGCGACAGCCAGGCCGACGCCTGCATGTTAGAGGGTCTGGAAATGACCCTTAATGAAATCCGCAAGGTTTTGAAAAAATATCATGTGGAGCCGGTGGAGGCGGTGGGTCAGCCCTTTGACCCGACATATCATGAAGCTGTCATGCAGCAGCCCTCGGAGGACTATCCGGACAACACTGTCATTCAGGAAATGCAGAAGGGATACATGCTCCATGACCGGCTGATCCGGCCGGCCATGGTTGTGGTGGCCAAGGCACCGGCCTGACCGGGGCGGCTGGTGATCAAAAGCGTGTGTGAAAAAGGCGGGCGCACCTGGTAATCCATAAAATCTGAAATTAAAAATAAATACGCTAAGGAGGCATAAAAATGGGCAAGGTAATCGGAATTGACCTGGGAACAACCAATTCATGCGTGGCCATCCGGGAGCAGAATGAAACAAAGGTGATCACCAACCCTGAAGGCGGGCGCACAACACCTTCGGTGGTTGCGGTCAATGAAAGCGGTGAACGGCTGGTGGGTCAGATCGCAAAGCGTCAGGCCATCACAAACCCGGAAAATACGATTTTTGGTGTAAAGCGGCTGGTGGGGCGCAAGTTTGATTCAGACGCGGTCCAGAGAGATCTCAAGAATATGCCCTACACAATTGAAAAGGCCAGCAACGGCGATGTTCGGATTAAAATCCAGGACAACAGGTTCAGCCCTGCTGAGGTATCGTCCTATATTTTAGGCCACATCAAGCGCTATGCGGAGGATTATCTCGGTGAACCGGTTACGGATGCCGTGATAACGGTGCCGGCCTATTTTGATGACAGCCAGCGGCAGTCAACCAAGGATGCTGGAAAAATTGCGGGCTTAAACGTCCAGCGCATCATCAACGAACCCACTGCCGCATCCCTGGCTTACGGGCTGGATAAAAAATCCGATGAGAAGATCGTGGTTTTTGACCTGGGCGGCGGCACGTTTGACGTTTCCATCCTGGAGATCGGAGACGGCGTCTTTGAAGTTAAGGCAACCAATGGGGATACCCATCTGGGGGGCGACGATTTTGACCTGCGCCTGATTGATTATCTGGCAGATGAATTCCGCAAGGAAAGCGGCATTGATATTCGAAGCGACAAAATGGCCCTGCAGCGGTTAAAGGAAGCTGCGGAAAAAGCCAAAATGGAGCTTTCCACATCCATGCAGACCGATGTGAATCTGCCCTTTATCACTGCGGATGCAAACGGGCCCAAGCACATGAACGTCAAGCTGACCCGGGCCAAGCTTGAAGCCCTGGTGGAAGACCTGCTTGACAGACTGGAAGGTCCCTGCAAAACCGCCTTGAAAGACGCGGGAATATCGGCCAACGACATCAATGAGGTGATTCTGGTCGGCGGCATGACCCGTATGCCCGCAGTACAGGAGCGGGTCAAGAATATCTTCGGAAAGGAGCCCAACAAGGGCGTCAATCCCGACGAGGTGGTGGCCATCGGCGCGGCCATCCAGGGCGCGGTGCTTTCCGGGGATGTCAAAGACGTGCTGCTGCTCGATGTGACCCCGCTTTCGCTGGGTATTGAAACCCTGGGCGGCGTGATGACCAAGTTAATCGAGAAAAACACCACGATTCCGACGCGAAAGAGCCAGGTGTTTTCCACTGCCGAGGACAACCAGAGCGCGGTTACCATTCACGTACTCCAGGGCGAGCGGGAAATGGCCTCGGGCAACAAGACCCTGGGCCGGTTTGAGCTCACCGACATTCCAACGGCGCCCAGAGGCGTGCCCCAGATCGAGGTGACCTTTGATATTGATGCAAACGGCATTGTGCATGTGTCTGCCAAGGACAAGGCCACCGGCAAGGAGCAGTCCATCAGGATTACAGCCTCTTCCGGACTGACCCAGGAGGAAATCGATCAGTTGGTAAAGGATGCCGAAAGCCATGCCGAGGAGGACAAGAGGCGGCGTGAACTGGTCGAAGCCCGCAACAACGCCGACGCCCTGATTTATTCCACTGAAAAGTCGCTCAGGGAACTCGGCGACAAGGTGGATGCGGAAACCCGTCAGCGGGTTGAAGAGATCTCGGGCCGGCTGCGCAAGGCCATGGAAGGCGAAGACAAGGACGAGATCAACAAGATCGCAGAAGAGCTGCAGCAGGCCTCTCATAAACTGGCTGAAAGCATGTATCAGCAGGCTTCCCAGGCAGGCGGCGGCGAGCAGGCTGGCGGTGCCGGTGCCGAAGCCGGCCAGGGCCAGCAGCAGGGTGCAGCAGATGAAGACGTGGTAGACGCTGACTATGAAGAGGTCAATGAGGACAAGAAATAACGTGACGGGTTTTTAAAAAATAAAAATCCGCGCGATAATCATAATCACCCGGTCTTTGCCCGCTGCGGCAGGGACCGGGTTTTTTTGTGCCCGTTGCCGGAGGCGCCCGCCATATGCAGCGGACCATGAATCAGGTTGACTTTTGCGTTGTTTCTGCTAATAACACGGCTTGCAATATTCAAAAAAATACCGTCGCCGCAGGTCTTTTTTATACCATTTACGGATTGTTATCATACACATAAGAAAAATTTATGCAGCTCACCGAGATACTGGCCAGAAATGCCCGTCTGTACGGCGATGAAATCGCGTTGATCGAGCGGGAGCCTGAAAAAAAACGTCGTGTTGAAATGACCTGGAAGCAATTTTACCACCAGGCCAACGCCTTTTCCCGTGTGCTGCGGGACCGGTTCGGTATTGAAAAAGGTGATCGGGTGATTCATCTGATGATGAATTGTATCGATTGGCTGCCGGTCTATTTCGGCATCCTGAGGGCCGGCGCAGTTGCCGTTCCCCTTAATTTCCGGTTCGAGGCCGCAAATATTGCCGGATGCACGGCATTGAGCGGGGCAAAGGCAATGGTGCTGGGCCCGGAATTCATCGACCGGATTCGTGCAGTGAAATCAGAGCTGGACCGGCATGTCTCCCACTATATTTATGCCGGCCCCCCGGAGCTGTGCCCGGAGTTTGCAGTACCCTACAATGAGATCCTACGGGGGGTGGATGTTTCCGAACCCATGGTTTCCATATCTTCCTGCGACGGAGCGGGCATTTATTTCACTTCCGGCACCACGGGTGATCCCAAGGGGGTTTATCTGCTTCACCGGCAGCTGGAGTTTTCCTGCTACGTGGAAAACCGGCATCACAACCAGACCCACAGAGACAATTTCCTATGTATTCCGCCCCTGTACCATACAGGCGCCAAAATGCACTGGTTTGGCAATTTTATCGTGGGGGCCCGGGCCGTGATTTTAAAGGGCGTCAGTCCACGGGCCGTCCTGGAGGCGGTGTCTGAAGAGCATATCACCATTGTCTGGCTGCTTGTTCCCTGGGCCCATGATATCCTTGTGGCCCTTGAAAACGGGGATTTGCAGCTATCTGATTACAAACTGGACCAATGGCGCCTGATGCATATCGGCGCCCAGCCGGTGCCCCCGAGCCTGATTGAAAAATGGCAGCGGTTTTTCCCGGCCCAGGACTATGATACCAACTACGGCCTCACTGAGGCCACGGGCCCGGGATGCGTGCACCTGGGCCTGGAGAAAACCCACAAGGTCGGGGCCATCGGCCGGGCCGGTTTTGATTGGGAATGCCGGGTGGTCGATGACCAGGAAAACCCGTTGGAATACGGGCATGCCGGGGAATTGCTTGTCAAGGGCCCGGGCGTGATGGAGCGGTATTATGGCAACGCCGAAGCCACGCAAAATACATTGAAAGACGGATGGCTGCACACCGGAGATATTGTTCGTCAGGATGCCGAAGGGTTTTTCTGGCTTGTGGACCGGAAAAAGGACGTGATCATCACGGGCGGGGAAAATATTTTTCCGGTGGAGATAGAAAATTTTCTCATGGGCCATGAAGCGGTTTTGGATGCAGGTGTTATCGGGGTGCCCGATCATCGGCTCGGGGAGGTGGCAGCCGCCGTGATTTCCGTAAAGCCGGGCAGACAGGTCTCCGAAGAGGAGATCAGGGACTTCTGTGCTGCCATGCCTCGCTACAAGCGGCCCCGCCAAATCTTTTTTGATAAGGTGCCCCGAAATCCCACCGGAAAGATTGAAAAACCCCGGCTTCGGAAAAAATATGCCAAATCCTTGATGGAACTGTAAAAGTCCAATATCTGCGTTACGCGTAATTTTTCATAATTTCACGTACGGATAAGTATGCTGCATTCTTCAAAATTGCGCAAGCCTTGATCTTGAACTTTTTACGGCCCCATCTCAAATCAGACTTTTACGAGCGTATCAACCCTTATAACGCTTCGGACTTCCCGGTCTTTTCTGTATCCTCACGGATCAGGGTCCGGGCAATCTGCAGGTCGTAGGCCCGGCCGGGATCAAAACTGTCTTTGGAAAACATGGAAGCCGCCTGGCAGACAGCCTCGTAATCCACCCACTCGTGCTGGTCCCACAACGAGGGGTCATCTGCGTGCCACATCCGGAACTGAACGCTGTGTCCGTTTTGGCGGACATACATGCGAACCCGCTTGTTTTGGGGAAACGGATAGTAGTAAAGACCGTTGTCATCTTTCATTGCACCAAAATCCTTTTATACGTCCAGGCGTGCGGCCCCGGTGTCCAGGGTGGCAAAATAGTCGGCCATGGTTTCTGCCCGGCGGATGCGCTCCACTGAGCCGTCGCTTTTGAGCAGCAGCTCCTGGGGCCGGAGCTGGGCATTGTAGTTAAATCCCATGGAATGGCCGTGGGCGCCGGTGTCGTGGATGATGATCAGGTCATCCATGTCGATTTTGGGCAATGGGCGCTGGATTGCGAACTTATCGATGTTTTCGCAAAGAGAGCCCACCACGTCCACCACTTCAACCGCATGGGTGTCTTTGGATTTGCCCAGCACATCAATGTGATGATAGGCTCCGTACATGCCAGGCCGCATGAGCGCGGACATGCAGGAATCCACCCCGATGTATTTGCGGTAGATGTCCTTGCGGTTAATGGCCCGGGTGACCAGCACCCCGTGGGGTCCGGTCATGTATCGCCCGCTTTCCATATACAGGGCCGGCGCCCGGCCCTTTCGGTTCTTGTATTGTTGGTAGACCCCGATGATCTGATCGGCCATGGCCGTCAGGTCCAGGGGCGGATCATCAGGGTGATAGGGGATGCCCAGGCCGCCGCCCATGTTGATGAATTCAAACTCGATATCCAGGGCCGCAGACAGATCGTCGACCATTTCCAGCAGCATTTGAACGGTTTCCACCATGTATGCGTGATTGCGCTCATTGGAAACCAGCATGGTATGCAGGCCGAAACGCCTTGTTCCTTTGTCGCGCATGATTCTGTAGGCATCCTCGATCTGGTCCGTGCTCACCCCGTACTTGGCCTCCACGGGATTGCCGATGATTTCGTTTCCCGTGCGACCGGGGCCGGGGTTGTAGCGAAAGCTGATCAATTCCGGGACATCGGCAAGTTTGTCGATCAGGGTGATGTCATCAAGGTTTAAGATGCTGCCGCCGTGGTCCGCAGCGGCCTGAAAATCGCTGTATGTGGTGTTGTTGGAGGTAAACATGATCAACCCGCCCCGGGCGCCAGTCTGCCGGCTTAACACCAGTTCCGGAACCGAGCTGCAGTCAAAACCAAAGCCCATATCCGCCATGATCGCCAGAATGCTCGGATTGGGAAGCGCCTTGACTGCGAAAAACTCCTGAAACGTCGCCGGCAGAGGTGAGAACCGGGTTTTTAATTCCTGGGCGGTTTGTCGGATGCCGGTCTCATCGTAGATATGAAACGGGGTGCCGAAATGCCGGGCGATTTGCGGCAGCCCCGGAAAAAGGCGATTTTGAAATTCCTGTGACATGGGCATGGTTTCGTCTCCTGTTGCTGTCAGACTTGACGGCTTCGTAAAAGTCCAATATCTGCGTTACGCGCAATTTCTCAGAACTTCACGTACGGATAACTACGCTGCATTCTTCGAAATTGCGCAAGCCTTGATCTTGAACTTTTTACAAAGCCGTCTAAAAGCGACTTTTACGAGTCCATCAGACTTTGCGTATGAAAAAATCGGTTTGATGAAACGACTGCCACCATACAGGTCTTTGGGGGGTTTTTCAAGAGCCGGTAACCGTATCCCGGGAATCTGCTTTTCAGGTATGAGTCAGGTGTTTTCAGTCAAAGATACATTATATTGTGCTTTTCTGAGACATGTCTCTCCATATGGTGTGGCATACGTAAAAATCAAATAATTTGCTTGACATAACAACAATTTAAATGGAATGTAGACACAATCTGTTATTCGAAAAAAGTCTATTTTTAATTCAAATCACGTGAACAGATATAGGTGAAAGGCTTGAACAAAAATCGGTTCCCCGGTTATTTCATCCACAAATCGCCTAACCTGCCGGCTGTTTCAGCACAGCGTTGTTTTCACCCGAGTTCTTTATTTTCTCCATTTGTTTATTCCAAAAGAGGTTTTTTGTTTTCGGCCGTTGCCGGAGCAGCGGATTTTTCGGCGGATGCCGGATGTCAGGCATTCCTGAACCCAAGTCAACTACAGACGAGACGCATATGATTTTAGGGAAGAAAAATCAACTTGTGGGATTGGATATCGGTTCCCGCTCCGTTAAGGTTGCCGAGGCCGTGGAGTCCAAAAAGGGGTGGCTGCTGAAAAAATTCGGTGCCATTGAGGTGGCGCCCGGAGCCATTGAGGACGGAATGATCAAGGATCCCGAGACCGTTGCCGAGGTCATACGGGAGCTTTTTCAGTTATACAACATCGGGCAGAACAATGTGGCCATTTCCATTGGCGGCTATTCGGTGATTGTGAAAAACATTACGATTCAGAACATGCCGGAAGACCAGTTGTATGAATCTTTGAATTTCGAAGCCGAGCAGTATATCCCCTTTGACATTAATGATGTCAATCTTGATTTCCAGGTTCTTGGCGAAAACGAAAACAATCCCAACCAGATCAATGTACTGCTGGTGGCGGCAAAAAAAGAGATGATCAATGACTATGTCAATCTCATGGAGATGGCCGGTTTAAACCTTTGTATCATCGACATTGATGCCTTTTGCCTGCAGAACATCTATAACCTCAATTATCCCCAGAGCACTGAAAGTACTGCCCTGATCGACATCGGGGCCAGCAAGACATCTTTGAATATTTTAAAGGAAAACAACTCGGTTTTCTTGCGCGATGTGTCCTTGGGCTGCAACCAGATCAATCAGAAAATTGCCTCCCTGGCCGGCTGTTCCCTGGCCGATGCCGAGGCATTGAAGCTGTCGGAAAATCCGGACCGGATTTCGTCATCAGATCTCCAGGAAATCATTTCGTCGGTGGTGTCCGACTGGTGCAACGAGATCCGCCGGGCCCTGGATTTCTTTTATTCCACCAACCCGGAGGACCAGATTCGTCAGATTATGCTAAGCGGAGGCGGGGCCAACATCAAGCAATTTCGGGATCTGCTGGCGGTTCAGGCTTCAGCTGACGTCCAGGCCATTAATCCATTTGAGCATTTTGAGATCAAAAGCGATCAGCTTGATGCCGGTTACCTGAAACAGATTGCACCCCAGGCCGCCATTTCCATGGGGCTTGCCATCAGAAGAGTGGATGACAAATGATACGAATCAATCTATTACCGTTTCGTGCAGCCCGGACCAAGGAAAATATCCGCCGCCAGGTTTCGGTTTTCCTGCTTTCCGTGGTCCTTTTGCTGTTGGTTTTATTTGCCGTCAACATGTTCATGGGCAACCGGGTGGATGCCCTGGAAACCAGGCTGGCCAATCTCAATGAAGACATTGATCATTATTCCCGGCAAGCCCGCAAGGTGGATGTGCTGAAAAAGGAACTGGCGGAGCTGGAGCAGAAAATTTTAATTATCGAACAGCTCAAAAGTCACCGGACGAAACCGCCCCGGCTGTTGGCCGATCTTACTGAACGGGTGATTCCGGATCGCATGCAGATCCAGAAAATGAATTATAACGGATCTGAGCTGATGTTAAACGGAATCGCCATGGACAATGAAACCATAGCCGTTTTCATGAGCCGCCTGGAGCGATCCGATAAAATCAGGGATGTGACACTGGAAAACGCAAAGCAGACAACCCAGTACGACGTGGAAATGAAGAGCTTTGGAATAAAATGCAAGATGGCCGATGCCAGTGCCGTTGCCAATGAAAAGGCGAAAAAATGAAGAAAAAATCCATACCCCGGGAAGGCATGGAGCCGTTATTTCGGAAAATCAGCGAGCTTACCAGAATGCAGCGCATAGCAACCTGTGTGGGCGTTGTGGTTGTGCTGGTGGGACTATGCGGTTATTTTCTGTTTCTGCCAAAATATCAGCGCATAAATGATCTCAGGGAAGACATCAAAAGCGCCGAACAGGAACTGGAGATAACCAAAGCCAAGGCCGCCCGGTATCCGGCCGTAAAAAAGGAGCATGAAGCGGCCCAGGCTTCATTTGAACTCGCAGCCCGGGCGCTTCCGGACAAGGAGGAGATTCCTTCCCTGCTGACCGGAATTTCCCAGGCGGGAAAGGCTTCCGGATTGAAATTTCTGCTTTTCGCCCCCCAAAAAGAAAATGTCAAAGACTTTTACGCTGAAATTCCCGTCAAGATGGAATTGTCAGGGGGGTATCATGATCTGGGCGCCTTTTATGACAGGCTTGCCCGGATATCGCGGATTGTCAATGTCAGTGATTTTTCGGTGAGCAGTGATTCGGGCGGACCGTTGCGGATATCCTGTACGGCGGTGACTTACAAATTTATCGATCAGCCGGCAGAAAAGGATGCAAACCAGAAAAAGAAGAAAAGATAACATGATGTCAAAGCCGAACATATGGATCGCAGCGATGATGTTTTTCCTGGTGCCCGGATTGATGGCACTGGGCGGAAAACCGGAAACGCCGGACGAGGATGTATCCCGGAGCCGGTCAGTGAAAATCGAGCGTCAGGAAAAGGCAAAAGACAAGGGTTCTGAAAAAGCCCTATCTGATGCCGGTGAGGCTGAAGCTGAAAAACCGGTTTCATCGCTGCCCGAAGAGGTTGAAGCCGGCGCTGACAGTGACAGCGAAGATGCTGCCGCAGATACAGACGGCACCGGGGCGCAAGCCGGTGAAGAAGAGCTCGGGGATCTGATGATAGACGAGCAGGAAGGGCTCTTTCGCAACGAGGAAAGGCTCTATACCCGTAAAGGCCGGGTGGACCCCTTTGAACCGTTTATGCGGGGATCATCCGGGCAGGATTCCGGAGAAGAAGACGATGGTGCTGAACTCCAGCGCCGAAGGCCCCAGACACCGCTGGAAAGAATTGCTTTGAGCCAGTTAAAGCTTACGGCCATTCTCAGGCTGGCATCGGACAATGATGCCATTGCCATGGTGGAGGATCCCTCAGGCAAGGGTTATGTGGTGAAAAAAGGTACCTGGATCGGCGATCAGGGCGGTCGGGTTGCAGAGATCCGGTCTGATCGAATCATTGTCCAGGAGCAGTATAAAGATGTTTTCGGTAAAATCGCCGAGCGCGAGATTGAAAAGAAACTTCAGCAATAACCCGGAGAAAAAACATGGATAGTTGTCGCACAAAGTCAAGGATCATCCGGCGGGTTTCTCTGATGATGGGCCTTTTATTATTGCTTGCCGGCTGTGCAACCGGGCCGTCGCCTCAGCAGGACCCGGAGGCGGAGCAGCCGTCAGGCATGACCACCATCGAACAGTTAGCAACGGTGAGCCGGCCGGAATCAGCTGAAATTCAGATTCAGACCTCCGGGGAGGTCGATTACACTTCTGTCAAGCAGTTGGAGCCCCTGGGTGTTATTTTTTATTTCCCCCAGGCGCAGCTCGGAGACCTTGACAGGCAATATCAGCCTGAAGACAAAGCCATAGATGCGGTTTTGCTTTCAAGTTCCGAAGACCGCAGAAACGTGCGGGTTGAGGTGCAGCTGACCCGGGATATGAATTATACGGTGGACAAGCAGGTTGCGGGTTTAACCATTCAGTTTGATAAAAAGGATCTACCCGACAACCCGGCCGGATCCGAAGCTGCTTCTCAGATTTCGGATCAGACCCGGGATCAGGACCAGCAGCCAAGGCTCCCGGAGACCGGCTATGACAAGAGGTCTGTGCCTGAGCGCAAAACGAATTCAGACAGCTCAAAGAAAACCGCAGAAGTTTATAAGGATATTGCCACGGTAAAAGACATTCATTTTGCCAGCGGTGAATCCGGGGCTTCTGTTATTACCATACGCACGTCCCGGCCAGTCAATTATGATTTGGTCCGGGCGCGGGATCAACTTCTGAAGCTGCGCCTGACCCGTTCGGCCCTTCCCGATCATGTGGACCGGCGCCCGCTTATCACCACCCGGTTTGACAGCGCCGTTGATCGTGTTATCCCTTATGCGGTGCCGGACAAAAAGGACCTGGTGGAGATGCTTATTGAACTCCGGGAAGCTGTTCCCTACCGGGTGGCGCAGGAAGGCCGCGAGTTGATGATTCACTTTGAAGCCTCCTCGGTGGGGCCAAGGCCTTATCCCGTGGCGGATCTGCCTGAATGGCAGCAGGTGCTTGAAGAGGTCCTTACGGAAGAAGCCATTGCCGGGGCCGGGCTGTCATCCGCTGCCGAAGCTGCCAGAAAGGCCGAAAAACAAGTTGATTGGCTGTTTGAAAAGGATGAATACACGGGTGAAAAAATCGCTCTGGATTTTTATGAAACCGATATCAAAAATGTATTCCGGATTCTTCAGCAGGTCAGCGGGAAAAATTACGCCATAGACCCGGATGTGCAGGGCAAGGTCACCATCAATATGGAAAAACCAGTGCCCTGGGATCAGGTCCTGGATCTGATATTAAAGCAAAACCGGCTCGGCAAGGTGGAGCGGGATGAAATTATCCGGATTGCCACCCTGGAGACCCTTCGCCAGGAGGAGGAAGCCCGGCGGCAAAGAATTGAGGCGTATAAAAACCGCATTGAGCAGGAAAAAGCCATGGAGCCGCTGGTCACGGAATATATTCCAGTCAGTTACGCCAGCGCCCAGGGCGAAGTGCTGCCCCATATTGAGGATGTTTTGTCGGACCGGGGCAAGGCCAATGTGGACAACCGCAACAATCAGTTGATTATCACCGACACCATGGAGCGCATTGACAAGGCCCAGGAGGTGATTTCAAAAATCGACAAAGTCACGCCCCAGGTGGAAATCGAAGCCCGGATCGTGGAGATCAACGAGGATTTCCTAAAAGACGTGGGCACTACATTCAGTGCGACCAAGGCATCAGCTGATGCCGGATTTGGCGGCAGTTATTTACACAATATAGCCATGAATCATCCCAGCACAAGCACCACCTCGGGAATCGGATTCAGCCTTTCGCGGCTCTCGGGCCTGACCCTGGATGCCCAGTTAAATGCCCTGGAAGAAGAAAACAACGTAAAAATCGTCTCCGCACCCAAGATCGTGACCCTGGACAACAAAAAGGCCACCATCAAACAGGGCTTTGAAATTCCCTATCAGACAGTGGAGGACGACGAGGTCAAAATTGAATTCAAGGAAGTGGACCTGCGCCTGGATGTTACCCCCCATGTGACGCCGGACCAACGTGTTTCCCTCCAGATCTTTGTGACCAAAAACGAAATTGCCGAGCTCACGCAGGAGGCGCCGGCGCTTTCCACCAACGAGGCGGTCACCGAGCTGCTGGTGGAAGACGGGGATACCATCGTGATCGGCGGCATCAAAAAAGACACCACAACCAAAAGAAAAACCGGTTTTCCCATCCTTAAAGACATTCCCATCCTGGGCTGGATGTTTAAGCGCGATGTCCAGCAAAGTGAGAAAAGCGAGCTGCTTATTTTCATGACCCCCAGGATTGTGCAGCTTGAGCAGCGCAAAATGACGGCAACGGCTTCAGATGATAATTAACATGGAGAAACAGACATCGCATGGATGTTTGTCCAGGCAGCTGTGCCATGTCGGGCGGCCACGGGTGCTGTGAAATACA
Organism: Desulfosalsimonas propionicica; assembly: GCF_013761005.1. NCBI lineage: Bacteria > Pseudomonadati > Thermodesulfobacteriota > Desulfobacteria > Desulfobacterales > Desulfosalsimonadaceae > Desulfosalsimonas > Desulfosalsimonas propionicica. Next base: position 244,561 of record NZ_JACDUS010000001.1, on the reverse strand, counting down.
GGCATTGAAAAACCGGGTTATATGATTATTGTTGTAATTGATGGCTCTGGTCCATCAAAGAAGATTTGAAAAATTAAAAAAGGGGACAGGGCAAAGCCGTGTCCCCTTTTCCCGGTTCAACAATCCACGAGCTATGGATATCATTGATGAAAACATTTCTTTTTATCGCCATTTTTATCGGTGTCTGGGTGGCGCTGCAGGTCTGGATCCTGCCCAAAATGGGCGTTTCCACATGAATGCGCGATGCCTGCCAGGTGGCGGGCGCAGACAAGGAGGCCGGGGAGCAGACATCAGCAGAAGATGCGGAGCAAAAACGGCTTCAATCCAAACAACCATGATCATGAGCGCATAAGGGAGCAAAACACATGGCACGCGGCGTCAACAAAGTCATTCTCGTCGGCAACCTGGGACGTGACCCTGAAATTCGGTATACCCAGGACGGCCAGGCAGTGGTGAATTTTACCCTGGCCACTTCCATGGAATGGCGGGACAAGGCCACTGGGGAAAAACGGGACAAAACAGAATGGCACAGAATCGTGGCTTTCCGGAAACTGGCGGAAATCTGCGGTGAATATTTGTCCAAGGGCAAGCAGGTTTATATTGAAGGCCGCCTTCAGACACGCTCATGGGAGCAGGACGGGGTCACCAAGTACATTACGGAGGTGGTGGCCAGTGATATGCAGATGCTGGGTTCCAAAGGCGATAGTGGCGGCGGAGGAGGATACAATTCCGGGCCTGCTTATGATGACCAGCCGGCATCGCCACGAGGCGGAGGCGCCGGAGACGCGGAGGATGATATTCCGTTTTGACAACAGCGATTTTTTTGTCATAAAAGCCGGTCCGCAGGCGGGTTTGGGAAAAATCGCCTGCAGGCCGGCTTTTTGATTTGAAACAGGGGCAAAAACAGTTTTTTTATTTTTTTTCGTTGTTGTTGTCCTGCCGGGGCTCTTCAATTTGTTCTTGTTCGGCCGGAGTCTCGTCGCCGGAAACCGATTTTTTGAAATTGCGGATTCCTTTTCCGATGCCCGAGCCGATTTCCGGGAGTTTGCCTGCTCCGAACACAATCATAATGATCACCAGAACAACAATGAGTTCCGGCATGCCGATGCCAAACATGGAAGATGGCCTCCTTTTTGCGGTTTCCGCAGGGACTTTGTCCGCGGTGGATGAATTGATTTTTGATAATAGGCAATCCCGCCTGTCCTGTCAATTGCTTAATGCGTTCTCAACAATGGGTTTAACGGGTTTGTTTTGATTTCCGGTAAGCAATAGCCCTTGTCAATGATTTTGAAATGCGGTATACAAATAAATTTTAAATATTAACCAAAGGGTAGGAATCTGCAATGAAAAACGATTTTCGCCCCGCGGGCTTTCCGGCCTGGATCGGAAGCCTGCCCATGGATGATCATGAAAAAGCAGCGGAGCTGATGTTTGAATACACTCCGGATATTCCGCTGTGGGTGCAATTGCCCAAATTTGCCGCCGAAGGCATGGTGGCCCAGTTTTCCAAGGGAATGCCGGGCCTGACGCGCCAGAATGACAAGATTTTCGTGGATTCGGCGGATGAGCGTTTCGATGACGCCCTTCTGGGTTTCTACGAGGCCTACATGGAAGTGACCGAAGGCGGCGGCGACATCGCGGAATCACGTTTCGCCATCCACGAAGATGATGCCCCCGGGTTTTACGTGTTCATGCGGGAACTCGACCGCGGCCGGTGTTCGCCCGCAGCTGTAAAGGGCCAGGTAACCGGACCCTTTACATTCGGCACCGGCCTGGTGGACAAAGAAGGGCGGGCCGCCTTTTACAACGAGCACATCCGGGATGCAGCGGTCAAGCTTATTGCCATGAAAGCCCGGTGGCAGGTCAACCAGCTGAAAAAATACGGACTGCCGGTGATCCTGTTTCTCGATGAACCCGCCCTTGCCGGCTTTGGGTCCTCTGCATTTATCAGCGTGTCGCGCGCGGAAATCGATGCCTGCTTTTCCGAGGTCATTGAAGCCGTGCATGCCGAAGGCGGTCTTGCCGGGGTGCATGTGTGCGCCAATGCCGAGTGGCCCGTGATTCTGGAATCGGATGCGGATATCGTCAGTTTTGATGCGTACTCTTATTTTGACAAATTTATTTTGTATGCCGACGCCATCCGGTCGTTTTTAAATGAAGGCCGGATTCTTGCCTGGGGAATTGTGCCCACCGGGGATACCGAAGCCATTGCGTCCGAAACCCCGGAGTCTCTCTATTCCCTGTGGCAAGACCAGGCCGAACGCATTGAAGCACTGGGTTTTGAAAGGGATCAGGTGATCGCGCAATCTCTGATTACGCCGAGCTGCGGCACCGGTTCGCTTTCCCTGGAGAATGCCATGCGGGTCATTGACATGAACCGGCAGGTCTCAGAGAAAATACGCGGCAGCCGTTAACCTCTGGCTGTGAAAATCAAGATAAGGCAGGATTGAGTAATTATGACGAAACAATTACAGGAAAAAGATCAGTTCAGCGGTGCAAAACGTTACGTCCTGGACCCGGAGTTGGCCAGAATTGTTAATATTTCCAGGTCCCTGGAAATGCCCCTGCTGTTAAAGGGCGAGCCCGGAACAGGAAAGACCATGCTGGCCTATGCCATTGCTGAAAGTCTGCACATGCCGCTGATCGTGTTAAATGTCAAATCCAATATGAAGCTCATAGACGGTCTTTACCAGTATGATACCCTCACCCGGCTCAATGACAGCCGTTTTGGCGACTCTACCCGGGATGTGAGCCGGATCGAGGATTACATCAAGATGGGCAAGATCGGCCAGGCGTTTACAGCCGAAGAACGCACTGTCTTGCTGATTGATGAAATTGACAAGGCCGATACGGACTTCCAGGATGACATGCTTGATGTGCTCGATCAAATGGAATTTGACATTATTGAAATTGACAAAACCATCCGGGCCCGGCACAGGCCGGTGATTATCATCACCTCCAACGCCAAGAAGGATCTTTCCGACCCATTTCTGGGCCGGTGCAATTTTCATCATATTGCCTTTCCGGATCCTAAGATGATGCGCAAAATCATTCATGTGCATTTTCCGGAGATTGATTCAGACCTGATGGATCATGCCATCAACACCTTCTATCAACTCCGGGAAATCGACATGGTGGAAAAAAAGCCCGCAACCCGGGAGTTGATCAACTGGATCCGGGCCCTTTCAGCGGACCCGGACTTCAAGCCCAAGCAGTTGGCCAAGGGAGAGCTGCCCTACCTGGGGGTGTTGTTTAAAAAGAGCCAGGATTATCAGTATGCAGCCAATCAGGTGCAGCGCAAAAAACGGTTCTAGAGGCGGGATGCCATGTTTGTGGAGTTTTTTTATAAGCTCAAGGATGCGGGCGTGCCGGTCACGCCCACGGCCTTTTTGACCCTGCACAAGGCCCTGGCAAACGGGCTGATTTTTTCCCTTTCGGATTTTTACACCGCCTCCCGGGCGATTCTGGTCAAAAGTGAGCGGTATTTTGACCTGTTTGACCAGATTTTTGCCCATTATTTCGAGGGTGCGGAATTGCCGGACATGGAGGGCTTTGAGCTTGACGAGATCGCAAAGGCCATGCTGGACCAGTGGCTGACCGACCCGCAGTCCGTGGCCGATGCCCTGGGGATCAATGCCGCGGATCTGCAGAATCTGTCACCTGACGAGCTGATTGAATATTTCAAGGAACGCTTAAAAGAACAGACCGAGCGGCATGAAGGCGGAAACCGATGGATCGGCACCGGCGGGACCTCCCCGGTGGGTCATTCCGGATATCATCCGGGCGGTTTGCGCGTGGGCGGCGAATCCCGCAACCAGTCGGCCATCAAGGTGGCCAATGAAAGACGGTACAAGGATTATTCCCGCATGGGGCCCCTGACCCAGTCATCCATGGGCGAGGCCTTAAAGCGGCTTCGCAATCTGGTGCCCGCCGGACCCAAAGACCAGCTCAATATAGACGAAAGCATTTATCAGACCATGAAAAACGCCGGCGATATCCAGATCGTATTTGACCGGCGCTTAAAAGACCGGCTCAAGGTGATCCTGGCCATTGATAACGGCGGCTACTCCATGGATCCATATGTGCACGTGGTCCGGACTCTGTTTAATTACGCCCGCTCCCAGTTCAAGGAGTTGAAAACCTATTTCTTCCACAACACCATTTATGACACGGTATGGGAGGATCCGGCCCGGTATCGCAAGCCCAAGCCGGTGGCCGAATTTGTGAGAAATGATCCGGACACGCGCCTGATTCTGGTGGGCGATGCCAGCATGGCCCCTTATGAATTGATGGCCAGGGACGGCTCCATTTACGTCCACGAGCGCAGCGGCAAGGCCAGCATTGAACAGTTGCGGTTTCTGGCCGAAACCTTCCCGCACAATGCCTGGTTAAATCCCGTGCCCGCCCGCATGTGGCCCTACACCCGGACCATCAACGCCATTGCCCAGATTTTTCCCATGTATGAACTAAGCATTGACGGGCTTGAACAGGCGGTAAACCAATTGATGGCCGCCTAAAACAGGAGGATTTTTCAATCATGTATCCGGCAGCAACTTCGCGCAGATTTACGGCAATGATCATCTGCCTGACGATTTTCACAATGCTGGCCGCGGCTGCAGCTGCGGCAGAGGCCCGGCGCATGGCCGTTTCCGTGGATGTGGCCAACACCCGTTCCGGGCCCGGCACCGAGCATGAAAAACTTTGGCAGATGGAACTCTATACCCCCCTGGAAGTTATTGAGACCCAGGGGGATTGGTATTTTTTTAAGGATTTCGAAGGCACCCGGGCCTGGATTCACAAGGACCTTTTGGCAGACATCAAAACCGTGATCACAAAAAAGGGTGTGATCAACATCCGCACCGGCCCAGGTACCAGTAATGACGTGGCTTTTCAGGCTGAAAAAGGCGTTCCCTTCAAGGTTTTGGAAAAAAAGGGGGATTGGATCCATATCCAGCATGCTGACGGGGAAAAGGGCTGGATCTACAGAGGCCTGGTGTGGTAGATGTCCGGATTGTCAGGTATTTTTTAAGTTAACGGAAAGGACTTGAATATGACCATCTCATTTGAGCCGGACCGCAGCGCCATTGTGTGCGTGGGTTCGGCGCTCGTGGATATGCTGGCCGGGGAAGATGACAGTTTTCTTGAAACCGTTGGTGCTGCCAAGGGCGGCATGACTTTGGTGGAGCAGACCTTTATTGACGATCTTGTATCCAAAACCGCCAACCCCCCCACTGTGGTCAGCGGCGGATCGGCCTGCAACACGGCCGTTGGGGTCGGATGCCTGGGCGGTGCCGCCCGTTTCGTGGGCAAGCGGGGAGAAGATGAACTGGGCGACGTGTTTGAATCCGACCTGGTGGCCCAGCGGGTGGAGCCGTATCTGTTCCGGTCCGCATCGCCGACCGGCCGTGTGTTGTCGGTGATCACCCCGGATGCCCAGCGCACCATGTTTACCTATTTGGGGGCGTCTGCGGAGATGCAGCCCGGGGAAATCACCCGGAAATGTTTTGACGGTGCGGCCATCGTGCACGTGGAAGGCTATCTGCTGTTTAATCCGGAGTTGATGATGGCGGTTTTAAAAGCCGGCAAGGCCTCGGGGGCGCGCATCAGCCTGGATCTGGCCAGTTTCAACGTTGTGGAGGAATCCAGGGAATTGCTAAACGATATCGTGGCCGACTACATTGATATCCTGATTGCAAACGAGGATGAGGCCTTTGCCTATACCGGCATAAAAGATGAAGCATCCTCCCTTCAGGAGCTGGGCCGGAATACGGAAATCGCGGTGTTAAAAACCGGGCCCAGGGGAAGCATGATCCTGTATAAGGGAGAGATCACCCGGGTTGAAGCGCTGGGCGATGGATGCGCGGTTGACACAACAGGGGCCGGAGACCTCTGGGCTGCCGGTTTTCTTTTCGGCCTGGTTAATGGCTATTCCTTTACAAAAAGCGGAAACCTTGGTTCGGCCTGCGGGTACGAAGTTTGTCAACTGGTGGGTGCCAAGGTCGAGGAAGCAGGCTGGCAGCGCATCAAGCAGCTGTTGCCGGAAAATACCGAAAATATTTGACAAAGAGTGATGCAACATGGCTGAAAAAAACACCGGGCCGGCAGATACCGGGCATTCAGAGCTGCCGGATGATCCCCTGCAGCAGTTTTTAAAAAAGATTGCAGGTGTTGTCCGCATCTACCAGAAGCAACTGATCATCGCCGGAGCCGGACTGTTATGCCTGATTTTGGTGCTCTCCGGCGTGTTCTATTTCCTGGCACAAGCGCAGAACAACGCTTCGGCACGCCTGCTGGAAATTACCCGGCAGGCCGGGGCCATTGATTCGGAGCAAGGCCCGGAAGCCTACGAGGGCATCAAGGACCGTTACGCGTCCCTGATTGAAGATTACGGGTATACGGACGCCGGTGAAATGGCCCTGCTCCGGTATGCGGCATTGTGCCTGGAGATCGGAGAGCCCGATCGCGCCTTGTCATTGTATGAGAGTGCCTGGAAAAAGCTGAAAAATAATGACCGGTTTAATTTTCTGGTGCTAAACGGCATGGCCCACGCCCATGCGGCCATGGCAGACAATGAGCAGGCGATTTTTTATTTTCAGCAGGTACTGGAAAACCAGAGCACGGTCCTTGATGATCAGGCCCTGTTTAATCTCGGGCTGCTTTACGAGAAAACGGGAGCGCCGGAAAAAAGCCGGCAGGCCTTTGAGCAGCTTGTTTCCGAGTATTCGGATTCCATGTTCGCCGACGCAGCCCGGGCCAGGATTTCCGGCTGACACAGGCCATACCGGCGTTGGGCATTTTCAACCATTTTTCACGGAAAATGCCGTACCATGACCTTCCAGGCCGAATCAGAGAATCAAACCCTTTCCGGCCAGATTGAGCGGGTGACCTATACAAATCCGGAAAACGGCTATACCGTGGCCCGGATGCGGGTCCGCGGCCGGCGGGAGCCGGTGACCGTGGTGGGTCGGTTCACGGATCCGGCGCCCGGAGAAGCCCTGGAAATAACCGGCTTCTGGAAACTTCATCCGACTTACGGCGAACAATTTGAGGTTCGCTCCCATCGCAGCATTACCCCCTCCACAATCAACGGCATTCGCAAATATCTGGGCTCCGGCATGATCCGTGGAATCGGTCCGGTCATGGCGGAACGGATTGTGGACCGGTTTGGCAAGTCCGCACTGGACGTGATTGAAAACCATCCTGAAAAACTCCGGGAAGTTGAAGGCATTGGCGAAAAACGCATTGAGATGATTCAGACCGCCTGGGCCGAGCAGCGCGAGATCCGCAACGTCATGGTTTTTCTCCAGTCCCACGAGGTCAGCGCGGCCTGGGCTGTGCGCATTTTCAGGCAATACGGCCGGGATGCCATTGATGTGGTCACCGCCAACCCCTATCAGCTGGCAACCGATATTTCCGGCATCGGGTTTTTGACAGCCGACCGGATCGCCTCCCGCCTGGGTTTTGAAAAGCAGGACCCTCTGCGCATAAAAGCCGGGATTTTGTATGTACTCAATCAGCTGGCAGAAGACGGGCATGTGTTTTATCCCCGGGGCCTGCTTGTGGAAAAAAGCATGGAAATTCTGGAGGCGGCAACAGAGCGCATTTCCGATGCCATTGCAAAAGCAGCCGGAGACCGGGATCTGGTCATCGACGATGATGGGCAAATACGTCCTGAAGCAGACCCGGCGGTTTACCTAAAGCGGTTTTTTGTTTGCGAAACCGGCATTGCCGGCCATTTTGTCCGTTTGCTTGGCGCGCCCAAGGCGGTTCGTTCCATTGATGCACCCAGGGCCCTGCAATGGGTCCAGAATCGGCTTGATTTTGCTTTGGCGGAAAAGCAGCAGCAGGCGGTGAAATGTGCGGCACAAAACAAGGTCATGGTGCTCACCGGCGGGCCGGGCACTGGAAAGACCACCATTATCCGGGCCATGTTAGAGATTTTTAGCCAGCTTTCAGCAAAGATCATGCTGGCCGCTCCCACGGGCCGGGCTGCCAAGAAAATGAGCGAGGCCACCGGCTATACGGCGGTGACCATTCACCGGATGCTTTCCTTTAATTATCAGGCCGGGGGATTTCAGAAAAACCAGGACAATCCGCTGAAATGCGATCTGCTCATTATCGACGAAGCCTCCATGATTGACACGGTGCTCATGTATCATCTGGTAAAGGCCGTGCCTCCTGCCGCCACCCTGGTGATGGTGGGCGACGTTCACCAGCTGCCGTCTGTGGGGCCGGGAAACGTGCTGGCAGATATTATCACATCCGGGGCTGTGCCGGTAGTGCGTTTAACCGAGATTTTCCGCCAGGCCCGCAAAAGCCAAATCATTGTAAACGCCCACCAGATCAACAGCGGCCGGATCCCGCAGATGGATGCAAGCCGCGAGGACACTGATTTTTATTTCATCGGGCAGACGGATCCGGAAAAAGTTGTTGACACCATTGTGGAATTGGTGTCAAAACGCATACCCCGGCGATTCGGGTTTGATCCTGTCACCGAAATTCAGGTCCTGAGTCCCATGCACCGGGGCCAGGCCGGTACGGCGGCGTTAAACGGCGTGCTCCAGGAAGCCTTAAATCCCGGCAATCCCCAGATCACCAGCGGGAGCACGGTGTTCCGGCTTTATGACAAGGTCATGCAGACCCGGAACAATTATGACAAGCAGGTGTTTAACGGGGATATGGGGCGCATTACCGGCCTGGACGAGGAAACCCGGCAGGTTCAGATTGATTTTGAGGACCGGCGCATCAGTTATGCGTTCACTGAGCTCGACGAGGTGGTGACCGCGTATGCTGTATCCGTGCACAAGGCCCAGGGCTCTGAGTTTCCTGCAGTGGTCATGCCGCTTTTGACCCAGCATTACATGATGCTCCAGCGCAACCTGGTCTACACGGCAGTTACCCGGGGAAAGGCTCTGGTGGTAATGGTTGGAGCCAAAAAGGCCATGGCCATTGCCGTGAAAAACAATACCCCGGCCAGGCGGCATACCGGGCTGGCCGTGCGGCTGGCTGCGGCCTGCGGCAGATACCAGGGAAATCATTTCGACAAGGAGCAACTGCGGTGAAAATCATCATAGTGGGTGCCGGCGAAGTGGGATATCACATTGCCAGCCGGATGGCCTTTGAAAACAAGGAAGTGGTTGTAATTGATCGAAATACAGAAGCCATCAAGCGTCTTTCAGACAACCTGGACGTGGAGGCGGTTAACGGCTCGGGCAGTAGCCCGCGGGTGCTCAAGGCTGCGGGCATAAAGGATGCGGAAATCCTGCTTGCGGTCACAGACAGTGATGAAACCAACCTTGTGGCCTGCATGATGGCTGATGTGATCTCGCCTACCACAAAAAAGCTGGCCCGGATCCGGGAAGGCGATTTTGACGATTATCACCAGGTGTTCCATGATCAGGCCCCCCACATTGACACAGTGATCAACCCGGAAATCGAGGTGGTCAAAAGCATCGAGCAGTTTCTGCGCATCCCCGGGGCCGTGGATGTCAGTGATTTTGCCGACGGAATGCTCAAATTTGTGGGACTTTATCTGGATGCCGGCAGCCGTCTGGCAGGCATCCGGTTAAAGGAAATCCCGGAAAAAATCGAGCCCCGAATCCTGGTAGCGGCTGTGGTCAGAAACGAGGAACTGGTCATTCCGGGCGGGGATTTCCGGCTAAGCGCCGGGGATCTGGTTTATTTTATCAGCGAGGAAAAGGGGTTGGTGCCCATTATAAAGGCATTTGACAAGCAGGCCCGGCCCGTTCGCCGAACCCTGATCGTGGGTGGTGGCCGCATCGGCACCCGGCTGGCAGAGATCCTTGAGCGCGGGGGTATACAGACAAAGATCATCGAACGCTCGGCTGCGCGATGCAGCGAACTGGCTGCGGAAATGAAAAAGGCTGTTGTCATCCAGGGAGACGGCTCAGACCAGCGGCTGCTCATCGAGGAAAACATCCGGGAAATGGATGCGGTGGTAACCCTGACCAATGACGAGGAAACCAATATCCTGGTCTCTCTTCTGGCCAAACGCATGGGAGCGGGCAAAACCATTACCAAACTAAACAAGTTCAGCTATTTTCCGCTGATGCCGGCAATCGGCATCGAACAGGTGGTCAGTCCCAGGCTTTCAGCCATCAATACCATTCTCCAGCATATCCGCCGGGGCAAGGTTTTGTCTGTGCGCACACTGACAGACGAGCAGGCCGAAGTGCTGGAAGCCGAAGCCCTGGAAACATCCGATATTGTGGGAAAACCACTTCGTAAAACTTCCCTTCCCAAAGGATCTCTGGTCATCGGCATCATCAGAAACGGCCAGGTGATCATTCCTTCGGGCGACAGCTTGATCGAACCCGGCGACCGGGTCATCATTTTTGCCAAGCGCCAGGTTATTTCCAAAATTGAAAAGATTCTCACCGTGAAACTGGAGTTTTTCTAAATGCGATGGGGTTTCGTGTGCCAATACACGGGAATCCTGGTTTTTTTTCTGGGTCTGACCCTGATACTGCCCGCCGGAGTGGGGGCATTTTACGCAGACGGCAGCACCGGCGCCTTGCTGATGTCTGCGGCCGTTGCCGGGGCGTGCGGCATGGCCTTGTTTTTAATATTCTGGCAGCCCAAGACCGAGTATATCAGCCAGCGTGAAGGCATGGCCATCGTTGCCCTGGGGTGGACGGCCATTGGATTTTTCGGGGCGCTTCCCTTTTATTTCTCAGGGTTTTTCCCGGTTTTTGCCGATGCCTTTTTTGAGTCCGTATCCGGGTTCACCACCACGGGTGCTTCGGTCTTAACCGATATTGAGGCCGTACCAAGGGGGCTGCTGTTCTGGCGCAGCTTTATCCAGTGGCTCGGCGGCATGGGCATTATTGTTTTGACCATTGCCATTCTGCCCTTTCTGGGCGTGGGCGGATTTCAGCTCTACAAGGCAGAGGTGCCCACGCCCATGCCAGACAAGCTAAAACCCCGGATCAGCGATACAGCCAAGCTGCTGTGGAAAGTTTATGTCCTGTTTTCCGTGCTTGAGGTGATTTTGCTGCTGGCCGGCGGGATGACGATCTATGACGCGGTCTGCCACACCTTTACCACCATGCCCACCGGCGGATTTTCCACAAAAGGTCTGTCTATCGCCCATTATGACAGCCTTTATATCGACATCGTGATTATGGGCTTCATGGTGATTGCCGGAATCAATTTTTCCCTGCACTACCAGATGCTCAGGGCCCGGCCCCTGGCCTACTGGCGGGATCCGGAATGCCGGTTTTATCTGTTGACCCTGGTTGTGCTGATTCTTGTGGTGAGCTTTTTCATTAACGGGCAGGTCTATGAAAGCTTCGGGGAAAGTTTCCGTTACGGCGCTTTTCAGGTGATATCCATTTTGACGACCACCGGCTATGCAACGGCCGACTATAACCAGTGGCCGGCAGTGGCCCAGCTTATTGTGCTGACCTGCATGTTTTTCGGGGGCTCTGCGGGTTCCACCGGCGGGGGCATGAAGATGATGCGCATCATGCTTTGCGTGAAGTTTTGCTACAAGGAGCTTTTCAACCTGGTGCATCCCCATTCGGTTTCCTATGTGAAAATCGGCGGAAAACCGGTGTCCGGCGAGGTCATCAGCAGTGTCCTGGGTTTTCTGGCCCTGTACATGGGCATTTTTGTGCTCTGCTCCATTGTGCTGGCATCCATGGGCGTGGATTTTGTCACCTCGTTTTCAGCCGTGGCCGCATCCATCGGCAATATCGGCCCGGGCCTGGCAATGGTGGGACCGGTGGGCAATTATGCCGAAATTCCCTACTTTGGCAAATGGCTGCTTTCCTGGTGCATGCTTCTGGGGCGACTGGAAATTTATACAGTGATTATTTTTCTGGTGCCGGAATTCTGGCGCAAATAGAGCGTTGCATCGAAACCGGTCAAAAACCATTTGCAAAAAAACGGTTTCAGCTTAAATTTTATCATTGACAGGTTCTGCCGGAATCGATACAAGAAATACTTTATTAGCCGCTGGACTGGGGCCGTTAACTCAGTTGGTAGAGTATCTGCCTTTTAAGCAGAGAGTCGTTGGTTCGAGTCCAACACGGCCCACCAGATCCATATTGAATATGCTTGCGTCCCCATCGTCTAGCCCGGTCCAGGACACCGGCCTTTCACGCCGGCGACAGGGGTTCAAATCCCCTTGGGGACGCCAACAATTTCAAGAGGCTTGCCAAAACCGTAAACCTGCTCTCATGGATGGAACTGTTTCCGGACACGGTTTCGCTTTCGGCCTCTTGTTTCATATATCGCCTGAAAGGGACCATTCACCCTTTCAGGCGCTTTTTTTTATTTTTTTCCGCCTCATTCAATGCAGCGGTTCTCCGCCGGCCCTCCATGGATTTGCACCTGCCAAAAATCATCAACGCCTGGGTTGCGATTTGATTTTTTTCGTTCAAGGGCTATGGTTAAATAAACATGTTCGGATTTTTAAACCAGGAGCGCCACCAATTTCATTTGGAGGAGTGACATGCTGTTGTTTTCACGTGAAACAAAAAAATATGAGCGCGTTGCTGTTATATGCGCGGTTGTCCTTTTGGCTTGGACGGTCACCCCGGGCAATGCGGAAAACCTCTTTGAAAAAGGGCTTAAAATTTTTTCCGGTTCAGGCCAGCAAAACGGAGAAAAATCTGCATCCACTGCCGGGGCCCTGACTGCCAATGAAATCAGTGAGGCTTTTAAACAGGCCCTGACCAAGGGCGCCAGAAAGGTTGTTGCGCAGTTGGGTCAGGAAGGCGGGTTTAATGCGGATCCGGATGTGCATATTCCCCTGCCGGAACAATTTTCGGTTGTTCAGACAACCCTGGAAAAAGCCGGGATGTCCTATTTGGCCGATGACCTGGAATTAAAGCTCAACCGGGCTGCGGAAAAAGCCGCACCTGAAGCAAAGGCGCTTTTTTTAGACGCCATTGCAGACATGACTTTCGAGGATGTCAAACAGATCTACAACGGCCCCAAAGATTCGGCCACCCGGTATTTCAGGGGCAAAATGGCCGATCCCCTGGCTGAAAAAATGCGCCCGGTAATCCAGGACAAGCTCTCAGAGGCCGGGGCGGTTCAGGCCTATGACAAGTTGATGACCAAGTATCAATCCATGCCTTTTGTTCCGGATGTCAAGGCCAACCTCACCGACTATGTCACTGAAAAGGGCATGGACGGGATTTTTTATTACATGGCCGATGAAGAAGCCGCCATCCGCGAGGATCCCGCCAGACAGACCACTGATTTGTTAAAGCGGGTTTTCGGTTCCAGTTGAGCTCGCTGGAACGGGTCGCTCAAAGAGTTAAAACCCCGCACACAGGCGCTTCCCAGTCCAGCTGGGTGTCGTGCCGGAGCCGGGCGTCGATTTTTTCCGTCATAAAGGCCGGAAACGGTGCAGAGCGCCGTTGTTTCAGATCCGCGTGAGTGCCCAGGGACTCAAAGCTTGAGGCCACTTGGGCTGTGGTTTCGTTGATCATAAAGTGCATGAAATGAAAGCGTTTGTCCGTGCGGCCCAGCACCCGAGTGTGCACGCACGCAGTCTGCCCTGCGCGGATTTCGCTGAAATATTGGATAAACTGCCGTAAGGCAAAAGCCCCGGCATTTTGGGTCTGAAAATAGTCCGGGGTCATGCCGATGGTTTGAAAAAAATCCCAGGTGGCCTGGTCATAAAGAGCCATGTACCAGCGAACGTTCATGTGGCCCATGGCATCGAGATAGGCTTCCGGGATGACTTCCCGGTGATGCCGGGGCAGGGCTGTAATCTGGGCCAGGCTCGCCCGGCACCCGTTTTGCGGGCCGGTGATGCCGCAGTTGTTATCCGTGTGCGGGGTCATGGAAAGCTTCCTTTGTTTTTCCTGAATTGATTTTTTGGTTCTATTGCGCAAAAGCTTCTAATTCCTCCCAGCGCTGGTAGGCTTCAGCGATCCGGGCTTCCACTGTCTCAAGCCGCTTTTGATGGGCCAGAATGGTCTGTTTGTCCTGCTTGTAGAAATCCGGTCCGGCCATGGCGGACTGAAGGCTGCTTTGTTCGGCTTCCAGGGCTTCAATGGTTTCAGGCAGGGCCTTTAATTCTTTTTTTTGATTGAAGTTCAGTCCCCTGGATCTGGAAGCTCCGGGGGTTTTCCGGGGCCGGGGCTTTTGGGCTTTGCCGGCGGGCTCCGGGTCTTCGGGAACTGGCCGCTGGGCCAGCCAGTCATCATATCCCCCGGCATATTCGGTTACTTTTCCATTGCCCTCAAAAACCAGGGTGCTTGTCACCACATTGTTTAAAAACTGCCGGTCATGGCTGACCATCAAAAGGGTGCCCTCAAAGTTGACCAAAAGCTCTTCGAGCAGTTCCAGGGTTTCGGCATCCAGGTCATTGGTGGGTTCGTCAAGCACGAGCAGGTTGGCGGGCCGGGTAAAGAGCTTTGCCAGCATCAGCCGGTTTCTCTCCCCTCCGGAAAGCACATGGACCGGTGTGCGGCAGCGCTCGGCGGAGAAAAGAAAGTCCTGTAGATAGCCGACCACATGCCGCCGCCGGCCGTTGAACACAATATAATCATTGTCTGTGGAGATATTTTCCATGACGGTTTTCTGCTCATCCAGGCGGGTCCGGAGTTGGTCAAAATAGGCGGGCTGCAGGCGGGTGCCGTGGTCAACGGTGCCAAAATCCGGGGCAACCTCGCCCAAAAGCAGGCGGATCAGGGTTGTTTTGCCGATCCCGTTGGGCCCGATAATGCCGATTTTATCCCCCCGCATGATCATGGTGGAAAAGTTGTCCACAATCGGGGAAATGCCGAAGGTATGGGTCAAAGCTTTGGCCCGGATAACCAGTTTTCCGGTTCGCTCAGCCTCCTGGGGCTCCATGCGCGCCTGGCCCGTGGCGGCCCGGCGTTGGCGCACCGTTTCCCGCATTTGCTGCAGGGCGCGCACCCGGCCCTGATTGCGCGCGCGCCTGGCCTTGACCCCCTGCCGGATCCAGGCTTCTTCTTCGGCGCGTTTTTTATCAAAATTTCGCTGCTGCCGGGCTTCTGCATCAAGTTCGGCCTGGCGGCGCATCAGAAAGGTCGGGTAGTCGCAGGCATGGGAGATTATCCGGCCCTGGTCAATTTCCATGATCCGGGTTGCGATCCGCTGCAGAAAAGCGCGGTCATGGGTGACAAAAAGCAGTGTTTTGACATGGCGGAGCAGAAATTCTTCCATCCAGACAATGCTGTTGATGTCCAGGTGATTGGTGGGTTCGTCGAGCAGCAGCAGATCCGGGTCCCGGGTCAGGGCCCGGGCAAATAAAACCCGGCGCTTCATGCCTGCCGACAGGTCTGCAAAATCCGCGTCCGGATCCAGGCCGGTGCGGGACAAAATGCTTTCCACCTGCTGCTGCGGCGCCCATTGGTTATTTCCCATGCCGCGGGCCACAACCTCAAAAATGGTGCCTTTAAAGCCTGCGGGCACTTCCTGTTCCAGGGCAGCCACCCGGGTGCCCTGCTGACAGACAATTTCTCCGGTTTCCGGCTGGATCTGCCCGGCAATGATCCGCAGCAGGGTTGATTTTCCCGCCCCGTTGCGTCCCAAAAGCCCCACCCGCTCGCCTTTTTCAATATTGCCGCTTATCCCGTCAAGCAGGTACGGCCGGCCAATGCCCCAGCTGACCTCCTGAATGCTAATTAATGCCATATAAATGATGCTTCCTTATTTATCCGATTGAAGGCCGGCAGTACACAGCCCTCATTCTGTTCCGGGCCCTGCGGGTGATGATTTTGCCCAAAGGCAGAGGGGGTTGCTTATCACGCCTCAAAGACGATGCCCTTGCTGCGGATTTTTTCAATGATATTGTTGAGCTGGGCCTGGTCGCAGTCAGTGATGCGGTAGACGTTTTTGACCCCGTCGGTGAACATGAGCACCACGTCGCCGTTTTCATCAATATGTCCCTTGCGGATGTAATCGGTGGACAGCCAGGGTTCCAGGGCCTCGAGAAACTGGGTTAAAGAGCAGGTGTTCATGGAAAAAATATCTCCTTGGGTTTGTTTAAATATGATGGCACCGCAAAAAGTCCAATATCTGCGTTACACGTAATTTTTCAGAATTTCACGTACAATTAAGTACGCTGCATTCTTCAAAATTGCGCAAGCCTTGATCTTGAACTTTTACGAATCCATCTGAAAATCGACTTTTTACGAATCCATCAAATATTGTCAGACAGAATTTTTTCGGCTGCAGGGATGTCTTCAGTGACGAAAAAAAGTTCATCAAGCCGTAAAATTTCAAACATCTGCCGCACCTGGGGGCTGAGGCCGCAGAAAATGCAGGTGCGGCCGTTTCTTGCCGCATGTCGTTGAATTTGAATAAACAGATGCATGCCCGCGCTGTCAATAAATTTTAAGCCGGCCAGATTGAATATGGCGTTTCGATCTCCTATGGTTTCGATGACCGATTCCATATCCATGCCAGCGGCACTGGGGGCGTCGAGCTGGCCGTAGAGATGAAAGACCGTAGCTCTGCCCCGGATTACGGCAAGATAATAAAACGAGGAGCCCCGGGAGTTGCGGGACAAAATTTCAATGGCCGCATCCTGGTCCGGCAGGATGCTTTTTTCGAAAAAATCCAGGGTGCGGCTGACTTTGAAAAACCGGTAAACCGGAGGACGGACGCCCACAAGGAAAATCTGCCGGTTTCCGGCCGCAGCCGTGCGCCACAAGGCAAGCAGCAGGCCGAGTCCGGAGGAGTCCATGAAATAAACATCGGAAAGATCAAGGACAATCTTGGGCGCCTGGCGGATCATGCTTTTGAGCTCATCCTTGATCTCCCCGATAACAGATGCGTCCAGGGGATCGGGCAGGACAATGATTTTTAAAATGGTTCCCTGAGGGGAGCGGGACATGCTGGCTTTTACCGAGGCCGTTGGCGGGCGGGCATGAAACAGCTTGTGGACCAGGTGCTGGTACTGCTGGTAGACGACAATGGGCAGCACTTTGAATCCAAATACCACGGGTGTATGAAGAAACTGGCGCCAGATACTGTAAAAAAACAGGGAGAAATTTCCGCCCCTGCCCTGCAGGTGTCTGGCAATGCCTGATGTGATCTGCCGCGAACCGGTAAACGCAAGAGTGACGGGAATGTTTAGCCGATGCCGATGCCGGGCCAGCCAGGACCCAACCCGCGGGTCCTGCAGGTCAATAAGAAGAAAGTCTGCGTAAGAGCTGTTGATTTCATCCTGCAACCCGGTGTCAGAGCTGTTCTCCGGCTTTGGGTTATGGCGGCGGCCAAACGCCACCCAGCCCGCCAGCCGGATATCCGGATAGGCCGGTCGGAGCAGATCGGCTGCAGTATTTACCTCCCGGGAGCTGTGGCCTACCAGAAACAGGCTTTTTTGTTTTTTTTCAGCAAGCCTGAGAAACTTGTCAAACCATTGATCCCCGGAAAAGGGCGGCTTGAGACGAGTGCCCATACTGCGGGCTGCCCAGGCAGTGGCCCGGCCCATGGGCATCATCAGATCCGAATGGCGCATGGCGTTGATCCAGTCCCGGCTATGCCCGGTGCGGGCATTTGGTTTCGCATTCATTCTGATGATGGTATCGGCATCCACAGCCACGGCAAGGCGGGGCCGGCCGTCTCTTGCATAGGCGTCCGCCATGGAAAAGATCCGGTCCACGGCTTCATCCAGTCCCAGGTTGTCAATGGGAACGCCCAGAAGAACTGTGGTTTCAAAAAGTGCAGGTTTCATGTTCACCATGCCAGAAAGACAATCACACCCCCTACAATCCAGCAATAGGGAGCAAAAAAAGACAGTTTTCCTTTTTTTACCAGGTATACCAGCAGCGACAGGGCGGCATATCCCATGATCCCGGCAGCAGCCGTTCCTGCCAGGATTACCGGCAAATGGGCGGTTCCGGTGATGGGTGCGTCTATTGCGTTGAGCAGTGCGGCCCCGGCAATGGCCGGAATGGAGAGCAGAAACGAAAACCGGGCTGCAGTGGTCCGGTCAATGCCCAGATAAAGGGCCGCGGCAATGGTGGCCCCGGAGCGTGAAATGCCCGGAATAATGGCCATGCCCTGGGCAACGCCAATCAGAAGGGCATCCCCGGTGCCGGGAACGGAATTTCGCAGGTCCGGCTGCTGTTTACATCGGGTAAACCACATCCAAAAGCCCATGACAATCAGCATGAATCCCACAAGCAGCACTGATGAAAAAAGCGTATCCGCAATACCGTGGAATCCTATGCCAATGATTGCCGTTGGGATCGATCCGGCAAAGATCAGGCCTGCCATGCACACTTCAGAAGGCGTTGGCTGCCGGCTGCGCCATTGGCTGTAAAAGAGCCATTTTCCGGTTTGCAACGCAATGGCGGCAATGTCTTTGCGAAAATAGATGCACACGGCCGCCAGGGTGCCCATGTGCACAGCCACATCAAAGGCCAGTTCCGGGTCTTTAAGGCCCAGCAGATTTTGAAACAATACAAGGTGGCCGGAACTGCTTACCGGCAGAAATTCGGTCACTCCCTGGATGATTCCCAAAGCAATGGCCTGGAGAAACGTCATGTCAATCCTTTGCAAACAGCAGGATTTGGATGCGGGCCGAATTGATGCCGGCCGCTTCATCCCGGTGGTAAGAGATGTGATCCACAAACTGGGAAATCAGGTAGCAGCCCATGCCGTTTTCACGGGACCCGTCAAGCACCGGGGGTGCTATGGATGTGGGATCGAAGGGTTTTCCGGGATCACGGAACTCCATTTCAATGCGGTCTGTATAAACCGTTGCAATAATATGGATTTTGTGGCCGGCAACCTGGTCCAGGCCATGTTTGATGATATTGGCCACCAGCTCTGTTGCTGCCACTTCCAACTGGGAAATGCGAAGTTCATCCAGGCTGCCGGCCCCGTATTCCCGACAGAAACCCCGGATAAAGAATCGCACTTTTTTGAGGTTTTCCAGGTCGCTGTCAATGCTCAAAGACCTGGAAGACAAGACCCGGTCCGACCGGTTCCGGGGTTGGATTTTTGCGCACACGCAGGTAAAATCATCTGAAAACACTTCTGTTCCCGTAAAATCCACCACGTCGTTATAAATGGCAGCAATCATGGCATTTCCATCCATTTCTGCGTTTTTCTCCACCAGGGCCGCAAGCCGGTCCTCTCCGTATAAATTTCCATCCGGATCGGCCGCTTCGGTCACCCCGTCGGAATAGAACACAAACATGTCGCCCGGGGCAAAGGAAACGGTCATCTGCTGAAACGGTGCGGTTTCCGGAAAACCCAGGGGCATGTTCACCCCGCTGAGCAAATGGATGCGGCTTTCGGCTCTTTGCCAGTGAATGGTCCGGACATGGCCGCAATCCACGAAAACAAACCGGTGCCGCACAAAATCAAACCGTCCGTAGCAAAAGGTGACAAAGGTTTCCAGTTCATTCATCTGTTCGATCATATGGCGGTGAACCCCGGCCACAATCTGTTCCGGATTGGGTTGGCCGTTTTGTTCCGGCAGGGAACGGGTTTCGTTGATCACCCGCAAAAAAGCGCTTTTCAAGGCAGCGGCCATGAATGCGGCCATGATCCCCTTGCCCATGATATCGGCCACCACCACATCAAGGCTGTCCGGGCTCAGCTGGATGAAATCGTAGAAATCCCCGTCAATCTGCTGGGAAGGAATGGTCATGCGGGCAATCTGCATGCCGGACAGATCCTCGGGGGGCCGGCCCAAAAGCAGGGAGTGCTGGATCTGAGTGGCCACGAAAAGCTGGTGCTGCCGGGCCTGCTCCAGCTTTTTTTCCGCTGTTTTCAGACGCCTGGTCTGGCGACAGGTTTCCACGGACTTGTCCACCAGGGCGGCCACCTGTCCGGGATTAAAGGGCTTGGTCACATAATCAAGCGCTCCCTGTTTCATGGCCTCCACAGCATTGGCAATGTTTTCGCTGGCCGTGAGCATCAGCGGGGCCATGTCCGGATAGTGCTGCCGGATGTAGCGGAGGCAGTACAGCCCGTCGCCCTCGGGCATTTTCAAATCCAGCACCGCTGAGGCAATGTTGTCGGAGAGTTGTTCCACCGCCTCTTTGCCGGTTTTGGCACAGACCACATGATAGCCGCTTTTTTCCAGTTTTTTGCGCAGCAGCAGGCGCGTGGCAGGGTCGTCATCTGCCACCAGCACCCACGGCGCCCCGGTGCCGGTATGTTGTGATTTTTCAAAATCGGTCATGGCGGCAATCTGGCACTAGGCGGAAAAAGAGTCAATGGGTTTGTGTGCCGGCGGGTGTTCCATGACCTGGTCAACCAGCCAGTCAAAGATGGCTGTGTCTTCAAGATCGGCCTTGCCGCCTTTTGCCAGCATGTCTTCAATGGCCTTTTTTGACGTTCGGCCGGTGCCGGCCACGGCTGTGTGAAACAGATTCAGCCGGTTTTCTGAGGGGAAAAACAGAATCAGGGGATTGCCGAAAACCTGGGCGTTGTTTCTGTCCACGCCCCGTTGTCCCCAGATCCAGGTTTCCGGCAGTTTTGCAGAAGCAGGGGCCGGGCGCAGATCCAGCAGTTCCGCAAAAAGTTCCAGGGATTCCACAACGTCGCCGGATGCCGCTTCCTCCAGGCCCGCTGCCCCCTGACGGCCAAGGGCGGAAATATCTTTGCGGCTGTAATCCAGGTCAAGCTTATGGACGCACTGGCCGTGAACCATCATGACGGTATCGGTTTTTCTGGATACCACCACGTCCTTGTCATTTAATATGCGCATGGCGTTTCGAATGGAAAGCATTTCTTTTAAGACAGGGTTTTTGCGCATCACCACGTCGGCCGGATTTGTTCGGTACAGCGGCAGCTCTGCGTCAAGCACGATAATTTCCGGCAACTGCGCATTAAAATCCCGGCTCAGCATTTCCGTGCCCCGCTCAATCCGTTTCTGATACCCGGCTTTGTCCAGCAGTTGGCGCATTGCGGTCTTGTCTATGTGCGTGCCGCTTTCCGTGGGTGTCAGCGAGGCCAGCACCTGCCGGGTCAGCCGGTCGATTTCAATTTTCTGCTTTAAGTTCTGCTTAAATGACATGGCTGTTTTCCCGCTAATCCTGCATCCGCGACGGGTCACCCCCGGGCAGTCCAAGTTCCCGGGCCCGCAGCACCCTTCGCAGAAGTTTGCCGCTGATGGTTTTGGGCAGTTTGTCAAGAAAGACCAGTTCCCGCACCAGCAATTCAGATGAAAGGTTGCCCTTTAAAAATGCCCGGATTTCATAGTTGAGCCGATTGGACGGCGTATTGCCCTGTTTTAAGGTAACATAAGCCTTTAGATGCGAGATGCCACGGCCCGGCTCCCGGCCCTTGGAGATGACTGCGGCTTCGGCCACGGCTGGATGCATGCACAGCACCTGCTCGATTTCAAACGGGCCGATGACCTTGTCGTCTCCTGCTTTGATCAGGTCATCGTTTCTGCCCTGATGATAAAAATAACCCTCTTCGTCTTCCACGGCAATGTCTCCGGTGACAAACCAGCCGTTTTTAAAATATCCGGCAAACCGGTCCGGCTCCTTCCAGATCTGCGACATCTGGCCCGGCCACCCGGGCCGCAGGGCCAGTTCCCCCAGGGAAAGCGCCGGCAGGGGTTCGCCGTTGTCATCTAAGATTGCCGCTTCAATGCCCGGCAGGGGCTGGCCCATGGATCCGGGCTTGATATCTGTGCCCGGCAGGTTGGCAATGCAGATCATCCCGGTTTCTGTCATCCACCAGGTGTCATGGGGCGTGGCCCCGATATGCTGCCGGGTCCAGTACAGCATTGCCGGCGGCAGGGGGGCGCCCACGGTGCAGATGTGGGTTAGGGCAGACAGGTCGTATCGGGTGGGCAGATCATCGCCGGCTTCCATGAGATCCCGCAGCACCCGCGGGGTGGTGTACCAGGTGCTGACCCCCAGATTTTCCAGGGCCCGATACCAGTTGGCCGCGGTAAACGGCTGGCGGATGACCACGCTGGTGACCCCGCAGAGCCAGGGGGCAAAGGCGCCGTAAACCGTACCCGTGACCCAGGCCGGGTCTGCATCGGTCCATAATACCGTGTCGTCCTTGAGATTCAGAACCCACCTGGCCGTCGTCTGCATCCCGGTCATGTCCGAGTGCGTGTGCACAATGCCTTTTGGCGGCCGGGTGGAACCCGAGGTGTAGATCAGGTACAAAGGCGTGTCAGGCGGCAGCAGGGCTGTGGGAAATTCAGCTGACATGGTTTTTGCCATGTTTTCGATGATGGTTTCCTGTTCAAACAGCTCGGGCGCCGGGCCGCATACCAGCAGGATATGGGCGAGCCGGGAACTCAGGTCCACCGGGATCTGTTCGGCCAGATCCGGATGGGTGAGCACGCCCCGGGGCGAAATATTGTCTAAGCGCACTTCCAGTTCGTAGAAGCCGGAAGTGGAAAACACCGGGCAGAACATCACGCCCATGCGGGCAGCCCCGGCCATGGCAAAATAGGCTTCCGGGCAGGGAGGCAGAAACAAAAGCAGGCGGTCGCCTTCGGCAAATCCGAACCGGGTCAGCAGGTTGGCCCATCTGGCTGACATATCGCGCATCTGCCGGTAGGAAAGGCTTTCCCGCCGGCTGTTTGCCTCAAATATCAGGGCCGGCTGATCGGCCCTTTGGGGATCATCAGCCCAAAAATCCAGGGAATCGGCAATAATGTTGACCATGCTGCCGCTTTGCCGGCGCAGTTGTTTTTCCGCCTCTTTCCAGGAAAAGGTTTGCCGGGCCCGGCTGTAGTCCCGAAGGTTTGCAGCCTCCGGGGCGACCGCAGGAATGCGGGCTTTGATCATTCCATGACTCCAAAGGGTTGATGGATTTCCAAAATCCGGCCGACCCGGTCAAGGGCTTCCGGGGAGGCCGAATCCGGGATCTGCGGGATTTGATCCGTATCTGCCGTTAATTCCGATATCACATTGCCCACGCACCTGACAAGGGCCGGAGGCTCGTATCCGCCTTCCAGGGCAAAAAGCAGCGGGGTTTTGCCCCGGGCGGTTTCTGCGGCATCGAGGATCAGCCGGGTCAGGCGGGCATAGATGTTTTCGGAAAAAAAGCATCTTCCCACAGGATCATCGCAATGGGCGTCAAATCCGGCTGCCACCATGATCAGTTCCGGTGCAAAACCCCGGATAACCGGCACCAGGGTTCGGGAATACAAATACACCATGTCCTGGTCCGTAAATTCCCGGGACAATTCTATGTTCATGGTGTATCCCCGTCCCGGTCCGGCCCCGGTCTCCTGTATGGCGCCGGTATAGGGATAAAGCATCCGGTCATGGGTGGAGAAATAATAAATCCGGTCGTTTTCGTAGAAAATGTCGTTGATGCCGTTTCCGTGGTGCACGTCCCAGTCCACCACCAGAATCCGGCGGGCATTGTGGCGGGCCCGGGCATATTCGGCTGCCACGGCAATGTTGTTGAAAACGCAGAAGCCCCCGGAGCGGTCCGGCAGGGCGTGGTGGCCCGGCGGCCGGATAAGGGCGAAAAAGGCCTGGCACTGTTTTTCCATGAGCAGGTCAACGCCCTGGAGGCAGGCGCCTGCCGCCAGCCAGGCGGCCATGTGGGACATGGCGCTCACCGGGGTGTCCGGGGCCAGGTTGGTCATCGGCAGTTCTGCGGTTTTCAGAATCCGGCGGACATGGGCCGGCGTATGCACCCGCTCCACGTCCTCCAGGGCTGCGGGCTGCGGCTGGAATTCCATGACCCGGCCCGAAAAATCCCGGTCCAGCATCCGGTAGAGTTCACGGATCCGTCTGGGGTGTTCGGGGTGGAAATGACCGGTTTTGTGCTCCACAAACCGATCATCCCTTGTCACCCCGACGGTTAACCCCATTTTCGGCTTTCTTCGGTTTTTTTCAGCACGTGATCACTTGAGGTTTTCAATGTTCACCCGGTTTTCCACGAGCTTGTCAATGACGCTTTCATCGGCAATCGTGGAAGTGTCGCCCAGTTCGTCGAGCTTTCCTGCAGATATCTTTTTGAGGATGCGCCGCATGATCTTGCCGGAGCGGGTCTTGGGCAGCCCGTCTGTGAACTGGACAATGTCAAGGGTGGCAATGGGGCCGATCTCGTTTCTCACCTGGCCCACAAGTTCCTTTTTAAGCGCGTCAGAGGCCGTGGCATTGGCCTTGAGGATGACAAAGGCGTAGATGCCCTGTCCCTTGATGGGATGGGGAAAGCCCACCACCGCGGCCTCGGCCACGCTGGGATGAAGCACCAGTGCGGATTCGAGCTCTGCGGTGCCCAGGCGATGGCCCGAGACATTGATCACATCGTCAATGCGGCCGATAATCCAGTAGTAACCGTCTGCATCCTTTTTGGCGGCATCGCCGGTGAAATACATTCCCGGCACCTGGCTGAAATAGGTTTCCCGGAACCGCTCGTGATCGCCGTATACGGTTCTGGCCATTGCCGGCCACGGTTTGCGGATACAAAGCAGGCCTTCTTCATCCGGGAATTTCACCGGCTCGCCGGTGTCATCGAGGATCACCGGGTCCACGCCAAAGAAGGGAAACGAGCAGGAGCCCGGCTTGACCGGGGCCACCCCGGGAAGGGGGGTGAGCATGTGGCCGCCGGTTTCGGTCTGCCACCAGGTGTCAATAATCGGACACCGGCTTTTGCCCACGTTTTTGTAATACCAGCGCCATGCCTCCGGGTTTATGGGTTCGCCCACCGTGCCCAGAAGGCTCAGTGATGACAGGTCATGTTTTTCCACATGCGACTCGCCTTCCCGGGCCAGGGCGCGGATGGCCGTGGGGGCCGTGTAGAACTTGTTGATCCGGTATTTCTCCACAATGGCCCAGAACCGGTCAAAGTCCGGATAGTTGGGCACGCCTTCAAACATCACTCCGGTCAGTCCGCAGCACAGGGGGCCGTAGACAATGTAGCTGTGGCCGGTAATCCAGCCGATATCCGCCGTGCACCAAAACACCTCGTCGTCTTTTAGATCAAAGACCAGGCGGGTGGTTATGGCCGTGTAGAGCAGATAGCCGGCATGGGTGTGGACCACGCCCTTGGGCTTGCCGGTGCTGCCGCTGGTATACAGGATAAACAGCGGGTCTTCGGCGTCCATGGGCTCCGGGGCCACAAATGTGTCGGCTGCGGTTTTTTCCTCTTCCTCGTGCCACCACACCTCTTTGCCCGGTTTTAAGGGAATGCCCGAATCAGTGCGGTTGACCACGATGACCGTTTCCACGTCCGGACATTTTTCCATGGCCTTGTCCACGTTGTCTTTCAGGGATACGGGCTTTCCGCCCCGGTATCCGCCGTCAGCGGTGATCACAACTTTTGCGCCGCAGTCCTTTATCCGGTTGGCAATGGCGTCTGCGGAAAAACCGCCGAATACCACGCTGTGAATGGCCCCGATGCGCGCACATGCCAGCAGGGAAACCGGCAGTTCCACGATCATGGGCATATAAATAATCACCCGGTCGCCCTTTTTGACGCCGTTGTTTTTCAACACTGCGGCAAACCGGTTGACCCGGGTGTAAAGATCTTTGTAGGTGACCGCTTTTGTTTCCTCGGGATTATCGCCCTCCCAGTAATAGGCGATCTTATCGGCAATGGTGTCCAGATGGCGGTCCAGGCAGTTGTAGGACGCATTGAGCACACCGCCGGAAAACCAGCTGATTCTGGCTTCGGTAAAATCATAATCCAGTACCTGATCCCATTTTTTTTCCCAGGACAGGTATTTTTCCGCCTGCTGCGCCCAGAAACCCTCGGGATCCTCAACAGACTGCTTGTAGAGCTTCTGGTATTCGTCCATGCCCTTGATATAGGCGGTTTTTTGAAATTCTGCCAGGTGTTCACCGTAAACTTCCGTGCTTTCCGTCATAAAACCTCCTTGGGGTTTTGGATGGTTATTTGGTTTCTGCTTTCTGCTGCTCGTCGGGTTCGTCGAATCGACAGCTCAGAACAAGGATATCCTCCTCCCGGTTTTTGTGGATTTTATATGGCAGTTTTCCAAAAAGTTTTATCATTGCGCTGTTGGATGGTTCTGTATAGGCCACCAGCCCTTCGATATGATTGTCCCGTGCGGCTTCTGCGAGTTTGTGCAGCAGAATGCCGGCAATGCCAGTGCCCTGCCATTTCTTGCTCACGGAAAACGCCACCTCGGCCATGTTGTGACTGGGCTCAAGCATGTAGGCCCCGATGCCGATAACCGAGCCAAACCCGAACTCGCCGGTCAAAGCCACGATGGTGAGGTTGCGCACGTAATCGGTTTCAATGATGGATTTGACGTCATCGCGCAGAAACTGGGTCTTTTCATAAAAAAACCGGGCGATCACATCGCTTTTGTCCAGGTTGTAGAAATGTTCCTGGATCCTGCGGTCATCCACCGGCTTGGCCGGCCGGAAGGTCACGGCCTGTCCCCGGATTTTCCGGATTTCCTCGAGCCCCGCGGGGTAGACGCTTCTAAGCGACTCCGAGAGTTTGCGGTATTTGGTCATCAGCCCCAGATCCTTGGCTTTTTCAAAAAGCTCGTTTCTGAAATCCGGGTGTGCCAGGCTGATCATGGCCGTGGCCCGCTCCTGAAGGTTTTTGCCAAACAGGTTTACTGCACCGTATTCGCTGACCACATAGGAGACATCCGTGCGGGGCACCACCACTCCCCCGGACTTTATTTCCGGTAAGATGCGGCTGGTCTTGCCGTCCATGGAAGTGGAGGGAATCAGTAGTATGGATTTGCCTTCCGGGCAGGCCGCCGCCCCCCGGGTGAAATCCAGTATGCTGGAAACCCCGGCAAAATAGTTATGCGGAAGCGCATCCACTGCCGCCTGGCCGGTTAAATCCATTTCCATGACCATGTTGATCGACACCATCTTGTTGTGCTGGCCGATGATGGTGGGGTTGTTGACGTAATCAGACGGATAGAACTCAATGGAGGGATTGTCATGGACAAATTCATAGAGGTTTTGAGAGCCCACCGCGTTTGTGGCCACGATCTTGCCGTCGTTTAATCCCTTGTACTTGTTTGTAATCACTCCCATGGAAACCAGATCCATGATCCCGTCGATCACAAACTGGGTGTGCACGCCCAGATCATTTTTGCTTGAAAGCGCCAGCAGAATCGCTTTGGGCGTGGCCCCCAGGCCGAGCTGGAAGGTGGAGCCGTCCTCAATGAGGTTGGCCACCAGGCGCGCTATGCGATGGGCGGATTCAAACTCCGGAAGCTGGCCGATGGTCAGCAGATCCTCGTCTTGCTCCACCACCACGTCCACGTCATTTGCATGGATAAAGCTGTGGCCCAGCACCCGGGGCATGTTTTCGTTGACCTGGACGATGACCATGTCTGCGGCGCGCAGCGCCTCAAGGCCCACGTCCACGGAAATGCCCAGGCTCATCCAGCCGAAGTCGTCGGGCGGCGATGTCTGGACCAGGGCCGCATTGATGGGCAGATGGCGTTTTTTAAACAGGTTGGGCACCGCCGAAAGGTTCATGGGGGTGATATAGGGCCGGTTGGCCTCCATGTGCCGGGCCCCGGCAGAACCCTGGTAAATGCTGCGGATGCTGAACTGCTCAAAGGTGCCCTGGTTGGCCAGCCGGGTCAGGGGCGAGCTTTGCAGACTCATGAGCCGGACCACTTCAAGATCTGTTAAATGAGGGGCCTCGTTGACCAGGGTGTCGACCAGATGCTGGGGCTCGCCGCAGGAGGATCCCACAAACACGCGCTGGCCCGATTTGAGAAGCTGCATGGCCTGTTTTGCACTTCGGCGTTTTTTGATGTATTCATCCGGCCAGTATTTGACAGCCATGGTCACTCCTTTTTCCAGACTTTGAAAGGGGTTTTGGGAAAAAACAAGCCCCTGATTTGCCGGTGCATAAAATTGAACAAAACCGAATAATTGTAAACACTGTACCATATACAAAACATTGGTGCCAATACAAAATTGATGGCGCGGCAAAAGTCCAATATTTGCGTTACGCGCAATTTCTCAGAATTTCACGTACAGCTAACTATGCTGCATTCTTCGAAATTGCGCAAGTCTTGATCTTGAACTTTTTACGGCACCATCTGAGATCAGACTTTTTACGACTGCATCAAAATTGGAAACCTTGATTTTTCTGAGTGTCGGGGCCGGGATTTTGCGAAACCGGCTATTCCGGCGTTTCGGCTTGACACCGAAGGGGCAGGCGGTATAATTTGAACAAAATTAAAATCTTTAATTGATTGTCCTTTTTCTTTCTTTTTTGGCGAATTCGGAAACGCTCATGCACCAGAACCCGGTTTTTCGGCCGCGAATTGTTGTTTTTCTGTGTCTTTTGCTAATGGGCTCTGGATGGCTTGCGGCCCGGCCGGACGCACGGAATGAAGCCGATCGGCAGGTTTTTGTGATTCCGATTTCCGGCACCGTGGATCCGGGCATGGCGGCTTTCGTGGAACGGGCCCGCCAGGAAGTCTCCCAAAATCCGGGGGCCCCGGCTGTTTTTGAAATCAACACCTTTGGCGGCCGGGTGGATTCCGCCCTGGAAATTGTTGACACGCTTCTCAAAATCCCCGGGGATCAGACCATTGCCTATGTCTCGCCCAAGGCCATATCCGCCGGCGCCCTGATTGCCCTTGCCTGCGGAAACCTTGCCATGGCCCCGGGAAGCACCATCGGGGATGTGGCCCCGATCATGCAGTCCAGCGAAGGGCCCAGGGAACTGGGCGAAAAATTTCAATCCCCCATCCGGGCCAAGTTTCGGGCCCTGGCTGAAAGAAACGGCTATCCCGCGGCATTGGTCGAGGCCATGGTGACCAAGGAAAAGCATGTCCTGGAAGTCACCATGACCGACGGCACAACTGTTTACATGGATGCTCAGCAGTTTGAGGACCTGAGCGAAAACGAAAAAAAGGCCGTGACATCGAAAAAAACCATAGTGGAGGCCGGTGAACTGCTGACCCTCCACGATGCCGAGGCACTTTCCTACGGCCTGTCCATGATGACTGTGGACTCCATCGATGCCCTGCTCAGCAATCTGGATATGGCGGCATACGAACGCATCCGCATCGAGGAGACCTGGTCCGAGGCCCTGGTGCGTTTCATCGACGGCATTGCCCCGATTCTGATGATGATCGGGCTGGCCGGGCTTTATATTGAAATCAAGTCTCCGGGCTTTGGCGTGCCCGGAGCTGTGGGAGTTTTCTGTCTGGCGCTGGTGTTTTTGAGCCAGTACCTGGTGGGCCTGGCCCATTACACGGAATTTTTCCTTTTGCTGGCCGGCCTGATTCTGATGGGCGTTGAGATGTTTGTGCTGCCCGGATTCGGCATTGCCGGATTTGCCGGCATTGTTTTTATCGTCATCGGCATGGTGCTGGCCATGCAGGATTTTGTGTTGCCCGACCCTTCCCTTCCCTGGCAGAAGGATCTTCTCATTGAAAACGGGGTGCGGGTGCTGGGCGCCTATCTTGTGGCCATGGTCGCCGGGCTGATGTTTATTCGCTATGTCATGCCAAAAATCCCCTCCAGCCGGGAAGGGCCTTACCTGGCCGCATCGCTGAAAGATGCCCATGCAGACGCCAAAGACACACAGGTGGTGCATCCGGGCGATACCGGCGTGGCCCTGACCTATCTGCGGCCTTCGGGCAAGGCGGAAATCAATGATGAAAGGGTGGACGTGATCACGGAAAATCAGTTTCTGGAAAAGGGGACCTTGGTAAAAGTCATTGATATCCGGGGCAACCGGATTATCGTGGACAGAAAGGATCCGGCATGATCCAGCCCTACATTGTTCCGGTGATCTTTCAGGCGGCCGGCATTGCCGTCCTCCTGGCCGAAGTCATGCTGCCTTCAGGAGGCCTGCTGACCATCGTGGCCCTGGGCTGCTTCGGCTATTCCCTCTATCTTGTGTTTACCGCCGTGTCCGCTTTTGCGGGCATGGTGTTTGTGCTGGCCGATATTATTTTGATTCCCGTGGTGCTCATTGCCGGGCTCAAGCTGCTGGCCCGCTCTCCCCTGGCTTTGAAGACAAGTCTTTCGAGCAAAAGCGGATTTTCTTCTTATGATCAGGAAAAAGATGAGGATTATGTGGGCCGGCATGGCAAGGCGGCAACCGATCTGCGTCCTGCGGGAACGGCTGTCATTGACGGAAAACGCGTGGATGTGGTCACGAGGGGCGACTATATTGAAAAGGGATCGGCTGTGACGGTTACTGCCGTTGAAGGCAGCCGCATCGTGGTACGAAAAGATCAATAGTTGATGGTGGTGTAAAAAGTTCAATATCTGCGTTATGCGCGATTCCTCAGAATTTCACGTACGGATAAGTACACTGCATTCTTCGGAATCGCGCAAGCCTTGATCTTAAACTTTTTACGGCACCATCTGAAATCAGACTTCCAAGGAAGTCCAAGGGCGGGGTCAGTTTCTGAAGCGACATTGAGCGTTTACGGAAAAATTCAGCAAATGCCGAAGCTAAAAAATTTCAAACTGTTTGAGGCCGACAGGCCGAGTTTGTAAATTTTAAGCGAAGGCATTGGCTGAATCCGTAAACGGTCAGGAGCGAAAAAACTGACCCCGGCCGCAGGGCTTCCTTCCTGCAACAACAGCGGACGCGGTAAAAAGCTTTTTACGGTGCCATCAATAGTTCAGGGTCCGGGGCTTTGTGCCTGCCGGCCCTGAACAACAGCAACCTTTTGAAGGAGGATTTATGCCGGTCGAATTTATCATTCTCGTTATTCTTGTCATTGCCTTAATTGTTTTGCTCTACTTTATCGGATCGGCCATTTCCCTGTGGGTCCAGGCCTTGGTTTCCGGTGCGAGCATCGGGCTTTTCAACATCATTTTCATGCGGCTGCGCAAGATTTCCCCAAAGCTTATCGTCAATGGCAAAATTATGGCGGTCAAGGCCGGGCTGGAAGTCTCCACCAATGATCTGGAATCGCATTTTCTGGCCGGCGGTGATGTCATGCGCGTAATCCAGGCCCTGATCGCCGCTGACAAGGCCAACATTGACCTGAAATTCAACCGGGCGGCCGCCATTGATCTCGCGGGTCGAAATGTGCTGGAAGCCGTTCAGATGAGTGTTAATCCCAAGGTGATTGAAACGCCCATGGTGGCGGCCATGGCCAAGGACGGTATCCAGTTAAAGGCCATCTCCCGGGTGACGGTGCGGGCCAACATTGACCGGCTGGTGGGCGGTGCCGGCGAGGAAACCATCCTGGCCCGGGTGGGCGAAGGCATTGTCACCACCATCGGATCCTCGGACAGTCATAAAAACGTGCTGGAAAATCCGGACTCCATTTCCAAGCGGGTTCTGGAAAAGGGCCTGGACGCGGGCACGGCCTATGAGATTCTCTCCATTGATATTGCGGACGTGGATGTGGGCAAAAACATCGGTGCAGAGCTGGAAACCGACCGGGCCGAAGCCGATAAGAAGATCGCCCAGGCCAAGGCCGAAGAGCGCCGGGCCATGGCCTATGCCGCCGAGCAGGAAATGAAGGCCAAAGTTCAGGAGATGCGCGCCAAGGTTGTGGAAAACGAGGCCCAGGTGCCCATTGCCATGGCAGAGGCCCTGCGCGCCGGCAACATCGGAATAATGGACTATTACCGGTTTAAAAACATCCAGGCCGACACCCAGATGCGCGACAGCATCGGCGGAAAAGAAGACGACGGCAGCGGCCAGGAAACAGAAACCGAGGAATAAAAAAGGCCGATACCCATGGAACCCCTGATCTTTTTTCTGGTGGTGGCTTTCATTATCATTACCAATATTGTCAAGGCCAAAAAAAAGTTTGATAAAGGCGCTTCTGGCCCGCCGGAACAATCCCTTGCTGAAGAAGAGCCGAAATCTGCGGCTGAGGACAAGGCCCCGGCCGGGTGGAAGCGAAATATCCGGGATTTGCTGGCCGAACTCCGGCAGGAGGTTGTTGAGCAGCCGCAAAGGCAGACCCCGGAGCCGGCCCGGCAGCCGGGCCGGGGCACCGCCTGGGAGGATCTGGTCCGTACCGCGCCCGGGGCGGACAAACCGGATTTAAAGAAACCATCCGGGGCCGGAGCCGGGAAACAGCCCGCTGGTCCCCGGCCGGAACGGGGACAAACCCTGATTGAGTCGCGCAGCCGGCAGGGCTGGACTCCGGAGGCGCGCATCGGAGAGACAACAAGAAGGCCGCCGGCACCGGCACTCGAGCAAATGGGAAAAAAGGAGTTAAAAACCCTTCGGTCGCATCAGTTTTCAAGGCATGAGCTTCGCCGGGCCGTTATCTGGTATGAAGTGCTGGGCCCGCCCATGTCCCTGCGGGATCCGGAACGGGAAATGTGGCTGTAGCTCCGGGTTTTTGAGTTTCTTTCTTGAAAGGTGCTGCAAAATCGGCTATCTAATATATTTTGAGACTTTTAAGATTCGTTTGTGCGCCATTGGGCGCAAAAATATGAAAATCCAAAAAGTTGCAGAGATTCAGCCATGACAGAAAATCAAGTGACCATTAATGGAAACCGGTTTTCCTTTGAAACCGGGGAAACGATTTTGGATGTGGCCAGGAAAAACAGCATTGATATCCCCACACTGTGCCATCTTAAGGGCGCCACGCCTACCGGGGCGTGCCGGATCTGCGTGGTGGAAGTGGAAAACGCCCGCAATCTGCTGCCGGCATGCAGCACCCCGGCACAGGCCGGCATGGTGATCCACTCCGAGTCGCCCGATGTGGTGAAATCGCGCAAGAAAACCATCGAGCTGCTGCTGGCCTCCGGCAACCACAACTGCGCCGTGCGCAATGTGGACGCATCCGGCAGTTTCGCCGACTTTCAGCTCCAGGTGCAGGACTATGATCACAGCAACCGGCTTTGCCCTGTCTGGGGTGACTGTCAGCTTCAGGACCTTGCCTACAGGTACCAGGTTTCCGGGGATGCTTTTTCCGCCACGCAAACCCCGTATCCCATGGAAACCGTCAACCCGTTTATCGTGCGCGACTTTTCCCGCTGCATCCTGTGCGGCCGCTGCGTGCAGGCCTGCAACGAAGTCCAGGTCAACCGCGCCATCAGCTTTGGATACCGCGGCAAGGACGGCAAAATCGTGGCCGCCGGCGATCGGCCCCTGAAGGACTCGGACTGCGTTTTTTGCGGGGAATGCGTCCAGGCATGCCCGGTCGGCGCTTTGGTGGAAAAGGAGGCCAGGTACCGGTGGCGGCCCTGGGAGGCGGAAAAAGTGCGCACCACCTGCAGCTACTGCGGTGTGGGCTGCCAGATGGATTTGCATGTCAAGGACAATACCGTGCTCAAGGTCACCGGTGCAGCGGACGTAGCGCCCAATTACGGCAGCCTGTGCGTCAAGGGCCGGTTTGGATACAAGTTCATTGATTCTCCGGAGCGGATCACAAGCCCCCTGATCAAGGAAAACGGTGAGTTCCGTAAAGCCACCTGGGACGAGGCCCTGGACCTGGTGGCCCGGCGGTTCACCGAAACCCGGGACGCCCACGGGCCCGACAGCATCGGGGTGCTGACTTCGGCGCGGATCACAAACGAGGACAATTACATTGCCCAGAAATTTACCCGGGCCGTGCTGAAAACCAATAATATTGACCATTGCGCCCGTCTCTGACATAGCTCCACAGTGGCCGGTCTGGCCGCAGCATTCGGAAGCGGGGCAATGACAAACACCATCGCAGACGTCGAGCAAGCCGATGTCATTTTGATCACAGGTTCCAACACAACGGAAAACCATCCGGTGATATCCGCCTTTGTCAAGCGGGCCGCAGCCTTTAAGGGTGCGAAACTGCTTCTTGTGGATCCCCGCCGGATAAAGATTGCCGAGTTTGCCGACAAGTGGCTCCGGCCCAACCTGGGCACGGACGTGGCCTGGATCAACGGCCTGATCCACGTGATTATCAAGGAAGATCTCTATGACAGGGAATTTGTGGAAAACCGTACCCAGGGTTTTGAGGCCCTCAAAGAGGCGGTTGCCAAATTCACCCCTGAATATGTCTCTGAGATAACGGGCATTCCGCCCGGACAGATCATCGATGCCGCCCGCCTGTATGCCGGCGCGGAAAATGCGGCTATCCTTTACTGCATGGGCATTACCCAGCACATCTCGGGCACCGACAATGTCAAATCCCTGGCCAACCTGGCCATGATCACCGGGAATCTGGGCCGGCCCGGCACCGGGGTCAATCCCCTGCGGGGCCAGAACAATGTCCAGGGTGCCTGTGACATGGGCGGGCTGCCCAACGTGTTTTCCGCCTACCAGCCTGTGACAGTGGCCGACAATGTCTCAAAAATGGAAAAAGCCTGGGGGGTTTCCGGGATGTCAGACAAGGCCGGCCTGCCGGTGACGGAAATGATACCCAAAGCCCATTCCGGAGAG
Organism: Desulfosalsimonas propionicica; assembly: GCF_013761005.1. Lineage (NCBI taxonomy): Bacteria > Pseudomonadati > Thermodesulfobacteriota > Desulfobacteria > Desulfobacterales > Desulfosalsimonadaceae > Desulfosalsimonas > Desulfosalsimonas propionicica. The sequence goes on along the minus strand of NZ_JACDUS010000001.1, from coordinate 210,334 downwards.
TTAAAGACCCTTTATATCATCGGCGAAAATCCGCTGGTATCGGATCCGGATCTCAACCACGCCGAGGCAAGTCTGGATCATCTGGATTTAATGGTAGTGCAGGACATCTTCATGACCGAAACCGCGCAGAAAGCCCACGTGGTGCTGCCGGCCACATGCTTTGCGGAAAAAGACGGCACGTTTTCCAACACCGAACGCCGGGTTCAGCGGGTGCGCAAGGCGGTCGACCCCCCGGAGGGGGCCCGGGAAGACTGGTGGATTATCACGGCTATATCCAAGCGTATGGGCTATGCCATGGATTATGAAAACGCCGGGGAAATTTTTGATGAAATCGCATCGGTGACCCCTTCCTATGCCGGTCTCAGTTATGCCCGCATCGAACATGAAGGGATTCACTGGCCGTGTCCCAGCCCTGATCATCCGGGAACGCCGATTCTCCACACCCAGTCCTTTCCCATCGGCAAGGGGGTTTTGCATGCCATTGACTATATCCCGCCGGCTGAGCAGGTGGACGAGGAATATCCCTTGTACCTGACCACCGGCCGGGTCCTGTACCAGTATCATACCGGCAGCATGACCCGGAAAACCGAGGGCTTAAACGAGCGGGCACCGGAGAGCTTTGTGGAAATATCGCCTGCGGATGCCGAGAAATACGGCCTGGAAGACGGGGACAAGATTCGCATTGCCTCCAGGCGCGGCGAGATCGTGGCAAAAATGACTGTATCGCCAAAGGCGGTGGATGGAACCGTGTTTATACCGTTCCATTATGCAGAGGCGGCAGCCAACCGGCTGACCAATTCCGCCCTGGATCCGGTATCTAAAATCCCGGAATACAAAGTCTGTGCGGTCAGGCTCTCCCGGGCGGCATGAAGTCACTAAGTTACCAGTTGCTCAGGATTTCCTGGCCCTGCCGCCGGGCCAGTTCATCCTGAAGCTCCTGGAACTGGGTGCCGATGGCCCGAAGGGTGTAGTTCATCACGGAATAGCCGATTTCCGGGTATTTTTCAAACATTTGCTCCAGATCCTGTTTTTTGAGCCGGATGAGCCGGCAGTGACGGGATGCGCAGTATCCGGACAGACGGTACTCAAAGGGCGGGACAAAGCAGTGCCATCCATAGGTCTGGGCCGAGGAAATAAAGGTCAAAGGCTCGCATACATCCTTTTGTCTGGACTGTTCTGACTCGCAGATCAGCTGAATTTCGCCGTCCAGCACGATCCAGAGGTTTTCGGCTGTTTCTCCGTGCTTGAAGATGGGATCGGATTTTCTGTATTCCACCACTTCGGCTGTATTTTGTATGGCTTCCAGCTGCTGGTCTGTTAAGCCTGTAAACATTTCCACCTGGTCCATGAAATCAAGACTGGTCATTATTTATCTCCCTTGGTCTGGGGTTTTTCGCTAAACAAGGCTGCCTGCGCAAGTCCTATGAATTGCTCAGGGGTGCGGCATCGGCTGTTGCCTGCAGGTGTTCAAACCGGGTGCCCACAACCTGGATCATGGCCCTTAGAACCCGGTATCCGGTTTCAGGATTGTCCTTTAAAAAGGCCAGCAATTGTTCACCGCTGATTTTTATCACTTCACAGGATTGAGATGAGCAGTAGGCAGACAGTTTGTATTTATAAGGCGGCAGCAGGCTGGACCACCCGATGATGCCGGTAGACGAAAGCGTGGAAATGGTCTGGATTTCTGTTGTTTCCCGGGCCGGCATTTCAAAGCGAAGATCCACCTGCCCGCCGGCAATGGCCCATAAGTGAGCGGCGGCTTCGCCTTCCGTAAACAGGCGCGAGCCTTTTTCAAATCTGGCAATGCTGCTGAAACCGGCAATTTTTTCCAGCTCTGCATCCTCTATGGCGGAAAACGCCTCGGTCTGCCGCAAAACGTTTTGAATCTGGTCTGCCATTTATTATGCCTCCTTGCTGGTCTGCGTGCTGTTGTCCGGCTCCGGGACTTCCACCGTATGTTCGGTTAACACCTCGTTGTTTAAAACATGGCGCTCAAATACCTGCCGGATCTTTTCGGCATTCATTTTCTGGTATACCACCGGGTTCTGTCCGGCCACCGCCACCGTAATGTTGGGTTCGGTCTCGCAGATCCCCAGGCAGTCAGAGGCCAGCACATGAATATCATGGCGCCCGCTTTTGCCGAGTTCTTCGATTACGGCGTTCATCACCTCTCTGGCGCCGGCGGAAATGCCGCAGTCTCCCATGTGAACCGTGACCCGGACATTGGGCTGTTGATGGCGCAGCGCGGTTTCATGCAGGGTCTTTTCCTTGATCCGTTGTAAATCCTCGATGGTAATCTTGCCCATTGGCTGTTTCTCCCGGTAATGTATGATGGTGCCGTAAAAAGTTCAATATCTGCGTTACGCGCAATTTCTCAGAATTTCACATACGGATAACTATGCTGCATTCTTCGAAATTACGCAAGCCTTGATCTTGAACTTTTTACGGCACCATCTGAAATCAGAGTTTTTACGGTGCCATCAATGTATGGTCTTTAAAACAAGGCACAGGCTTTTTGTGAAATTATTTTTTTCTTAATTCAATTAAAATAGATTAAAATCCCCGGGATGTCAAACAGATCAACGGTGTTGGTTATGCGTAAAAAAACGCCTCAACGCCCATCCAGGCAAGAAATCCGGCATACAGGACCAGCAGAAGGATGCATTCAAATTGGGTAAGGCGCAGCTGGGTGCGCAGCATGACAAACAGGGCAATGGTGGCCACGGCCAGAAGCCCCATGGCCGGGGCGGCCACGGAAAAGTCAATGATGCAGGTGCCGGCAATGAGCACACCGACGGGAATGGCGATTAGCAAGTCAAAGGTGTTGCTGCCCAAAACATTGGCCATGCTCACGACACCGTCTTTCCGGCGGGCTGCCTGGATGCTGACAAAGGCATCCGGAAGGCTTGTGGCAGCGGCAATTACGCTCAGCCCCCAGAAAAAATGCGGAGTGTTGAAAACATCTCCAAGGATGATCACCGATCGCACCAGTCCTTCCACGCCGATTCCGATAAAAGCCAGGCCCAGTACCAGGCGCAGCCAAAGTCTGCCCGCCCCGCCCTGGATCTTTTGGGCATGAAGGCCGTTTTCCCGCTGCTGTATCCGATATTCCATCGTGTCCTGGTGCTGGAGGAAAATGTAGAGCCCGTAAAATCCCACGGGCAGAAGGGCAAGGGGGCGGGTGATGCTTCCTTCCCACTGGCTGCCGGCCACCGGATAATAGATCAGGGCCAGGGCAAAGCTTAGCATGAGCACGGCCACACTGATCATGTAAAACAACGCTTCTTTGTAAATCATTTCCCGGTCTGCTTCCAGTCCCCTGCCCACAAGCCCGGAAATTCCGGGTATGACCAGGATGTTAAACACCGCCGATCCCACCACCGCAGCCACGCCAAGTTCAAACTTGCCGTGAACCAAAGTGGCAATCACAGTGCTGGAAAGCTCGGGGAAACTGGAGCCCACGGCCATGATAATCGATCCCTGGACCACGGCCGGCAGGTGGTAATGGGCGGCCAGACGGCCGGCGGCGTTTTCCAGCAGAAAACTGCCATGCCATACAGCCGCAGTTGCAGCAAGGATGACAAAAATGCAGACAATAACGATCATCAGAAGTGTTTTCCGTTCCCGGCAATATGTTTTTTATGCCGCCGGAACGCCTTTTCGAAATTGGTTCGGAACATCAGCTGTGCCATGCAGGCCCGGATTTCCTCCATTTTTAAGAACTATCCGGAAGGCGGCTTTCCGTTTCTATGCTCTGGTCATCTTCTGCGGCAATCAGGCCGTGGGACCGGGCCCTTTCATACCATTGCTTTCTGGCCCACTTGCGCATGTTGGGAATGGTGTCGGTTTCATCAATGATTTCCGTGCCCAGAAGGGTCTCCAGGATGTCTTCCATGGACACCAGCCCGGCAATACCGCCGTATTCATCCACGACCAGGGCAATATGCTCCCGCCGATCCAGAAGCTGTTCAAACAGGCGAAACAGGTTGACCGTTTCAGGTACGGCCAGCATGTCCCGCCCCAGCCCGGAAACCGTCCGGGTGGCATCCCCGGTGGCCAGGGCCAGCAGCAGATCGTCTTTTAAAATGTATCGGGCAATGGACTTGTTGTCCGGTTCATACAGGGGAATCCGGGAAACATGAATGCTGGGATAAACCTTGTAGACCTCGTCTATGCGCATGCTTTCGGGCAGGGAAAACATGACCTTGCGCGGGGTCATGATATCAGCGGCCCGGATGGAGCTCAGGCGCATCAGGTTTTTGAGAATCCGGGATTCCTTTTCCAGAAACAGGCCTTCTTCAAATCCCAGATCCGCCAGGGCCCGGATTTCATCCCGGGTCACCGGCGTGATTTTTTTCCCCCTGGAAAACAGGTAGGTAATCACCTGAGACATCTGCACCAGGGGGTATAGAACAATGATAAGGCTGCGGAGCAAAAGCACTGTGGGCCGGGTCAGGCTCCTCCAGAAAAGCGCGCCGATGGTCTTGGGAATGATTTCGGACAAAACCAGGATCAGAAATGTGAGCACCGCGGATGTAATCCCCACGTATTGGCTGCCGAACACCGCAACCGCCTGGGCGCCCACACCGGCGGCGCCTACTGTATGGGCGATGGTGTTTAAGCTCAAAATGGCGGCCAGGGGGCGGTCAATATCGGTTTTCAGTGTGCGCAGCAGTTTGCCGGTTTTGGGATGAACCTCCTCAAAGGCTGCGGTAAAGCTCGGGGTGATCGACAGCAGGACAGACTCCATGATGGAGCACAGAAATGAGACCCCCAGGGCGATAAACAGGTAAATGAACAGAAGCGTCATTGATTTTCAGTTTTTTCAAGGATAAACAAATGGACAAATCTGGGATCCAGGTCCGCTGGGGAAACATGGCCGTATTCTTCGGCAATCCGGGAAAACAGGTTTTCCAGGGCGGCCTCCATGCGATCAGATATGTCATGGTCGGAAATCCCGCTTTGGGCTGAAAGCCATTGGAGAAAATCGGATTTGGCCGAATGCCGAATCCGGGGTGTTTTTGTGCCTTGTTCCCACAATTGGCTGAAAAAGGGCAGAAACGCATTTGCCGGAATCGGCAGCGGTATCCTGGGCTGGCCCAGGCGGTCTTTTGCCCACAGGGTCAGCAGCAGGTTCTCATGCGTGATAAAATACCGCTTTGGCAGGTAATGGGTATTGATTTCCATGCACGAAAGCAGGTGGTCAAAGGCCGTGATTTCGTTTAAGGCGGCTTCGGCCGTCTCAATGTCTTGCATGGTTTCAAACTCCCGGTACATCCGGCCGGTTTGGTAATTGTCAAAAAACTTGGGCCGGGTCAGCAGAAGTCCGCCCACAAAACCCACGAGCCGCTCTCCCCAGAAACTCAGGGCCAGCCGACGATGTGCATACCAGGCATCGGCCTTCCATTTCCGGGCCCGGTTTCGCAGATCTACAGCCAGGGCGTAACCGGTTCGAAAGATGTCTGCCAGACTGTAGTTGCTTAAGACCTCTGCACTTTGTCCGGGTGCCGGCGGTTTTTGCGTCCCGGCCAGCCGGTGCAGGCCCAGGCCCAGGTATGCGGAAACCTTTTCCACCACGTGCCCAAGCTCTTCTCGTTGACGCACGGGCTGCTGGTCTGCTGCAATTACCTGATTGCACAGAGCGGCAAATTCCACCTGAAGCTCATAGACAAGCTGGCCTGATTTGATTTGCCAGAGCGCTGTTCCGAAAATCCCGCTGTCTGAGAGCATGGAACTGTGCTGAACAGGCACCGGCAGGTTAAAGTCCCCATCAGATGCCGTATCCGGTGTCCGTGCCGGGCGCTTGCGAACCGATTCCGGCCGCATGGGGGCATATACACCAACGGCTTCCTCAAACGGCAGAAATCCTTTTTCAGCCAGACGAACATTGCGAAACCGCAGGGCTTCTTCCTGGCTTTCTGCCTCCATGACGTTGACGCTGCGAAGCAGGGTGGCCTGGTAGGTCTGCAGGTCCTCGTCTGCAAGGTGGCGAAGAAGCTGGTGAATGAGCTGCTGGCGCTCTTCCCGGTCGTCTTCGTCTTCAATGGCGTTTAAAAATCCTTCCTGGATGCTGATGTAAAAAACCCCGTCATGCGTGAAAAAACCGTCCGGAAAATCGCCCGGGTCTTCGTTTTCCTCCGGGATTCGGATCTCAAGGGCCTCATGGAGATAGTATTCCAACAGGTCATATTTCTCTGACGCGGCCCACTGGTGAAACCGCGGGAGATCGGCCCGGGACAGCAGGCTCATCCAGTGGCCCAGGGCCTGGGGGTTGATCCGGTCCCGGTTCCAGATTTCCAGGTCCAGCAGGTATTCCCATTGCCGGTTGGAAGCCAGGGACAGCAGTTCCATGGCGTCTTCCGCCCCGATTTCATGGACCAGAAAATACATATCCTCTTCTGCCATGGAGTGAACCAGGGCAGTGGCCTGGGGGTGATCCAGGATTTCATCTAAGGCCTTTTCCGGTGGCTGCTTTAAAATGCGCTGTTTGTCTGCAGCCAGACGGGCCATGCGCTGCTGGTGGGCCGAGCGGATCTGTGTATCTTCGGGTTCTGAACTTGTCATTTTCAAAAATCAATTCTGTTTGCGGATAAATAAACTCAGGAGGCCTTACTTACCCGGGCACTGGACCCGAACCGCAGGATCAATATCTGCGTTTGAATAGGCCTGGTCAAAATAATCCGAAAATTCCCGGGCCAGTGCTTCGGCCCGCTGCTCAAAGGCGTTTTTGTCAGACCAGGTGTTTTCCGGATGCAGGATCTCCGCATTCACACCCGGGCAGGAGTCGGGCACGCTCAGGTGGAAGCGTTTGTTTTCCGTGTAAGACACATTGTCCAGTTGGCCTTCCATGGCCGCATCCAGCATGGCGCGCGTCTGGGTGATGTCAATGCGCGAACCGGTCCCATAGGGCCCGCCGCTCCAGCCGGTATTGACCAGAAACACCCGGGTCTTGTGCTGCTTCATTTTCCGGCCGAGCAGGTTGGCGTAATATGAAGGCTTGTTGGCCATAAACGGCTGGCCGAAAAACCTGGAAAACGTGGTTTGGGGTTCCTTGATGCCGGTTTCCGTTCCGGCCAGCTTGCTGGTGTATCCCATGAGAAACCAGAGCATGGTCTGCTCGGCATTGAGCCTGGAAATGGGGGGCAGCACCCCGTTGGCATCAGCGGTTAAAAAAATGATGGTGGACGGATGCCGGCCCGTGCCCTTGATCTTGACGTTGCTCAGATACCGCAGCGGATAGGACACCCGGCTGTTTTGGGTCAGGCGGGCGTCAAACTGGTCCACGGTCCCGTTGGGATAGGTCATGCAGTTTTCAATGATCACCCCGTTTTCCTCTATTTCCCGGTGGGAAAACACGGCTTTGTAGATTTCAGGTTCTTTTTCCGGCTCCAGGTCAATAAGCTTTGCATAACAGCCGTGCTCAAAATTGGCGATCCCGTTTTCATCCCATCCGTGCTCGTCATCGCCGATCAAAGACCGGTTTTTGTCCGCCGACAGGGTGGTTTTGCCGGTCCCGGAAAGGCCCAGAAACAAAGAGACGTTGCCCTGGTGGTCCTCATTGGCTGAGCAGTGCAGGGGCAGAATGTTTTCATGGGGCAGGTAATAGTTCATGGCTGTAAACATGAGCTTTTTGGCGCTGCCGCAGTAGGCTGATCCGTATACCAGTCCAAGCCGGTTTTTGAAATCCATGGCAATGATCATGTCCGATGTGGTGCCGTCTTCGCGTTTTCTGAGCCGGCCTTCATACCTGGAGGTGTCGATTTTGTCATAAGGGGCCACCAGCAGGGTAAAGGGCTTGTCTGCAAACAGGCTTTTATCGATTTTTGAAGGCACGGGCCGGAACATGTTCATGGTAAACAGACTGGTTAAGGCAAAATCCGTAACCGTCTGCACCGGCATGGCATACTGGGGATCCGCCCCGATGACCCGGTCGGTGACATAAACCCGGGGTTTTTTCCACAGCACGGTGAGCGCATCAATCCAGAGGCGGTGAAAGGTTTCCGGATCAATGGACAAATTGTTGGGAGAGGTCCAGTCAATATGCTCTTCCAGCTCCGGATAGCGCACGATCACTGTGTCTTTCGGAGAACGGCCCGTTGATTCCGGCGGGGTCCATGTGGACAGCGCTCCGCAGGGCAACACCAGCCCTTCCCGCTGGTCCACGGCATAACGGGTAATCTGGGCCCGTTTTAAATTGCGCAAAACCTCGGGATGGGTGGCGATCATCTGGTTTAAGGTTTCAATGGCCATGGAGTTACCTGCCCTGTTTAAGTGATTGTGGACTCATCCGCAGGCCCGCAGGTAAACTTTTCCGGCACCGGCATCTGCAGATCGATCCATTTGAGTATCTTGTCCATTTCCGCGCAAATTTCGGCAAGAGCCCGGCCCCTGTGGCTGACCCGGTTTTTCTCCGCAGCCGGAAGCCGGGCAAAGGATTTGTCCAAAGGCGGGTAATAAAATACCGGATCATAGCCAAATCCGTTTTGCCCGGCCGGCTCCCGGAGGATCTGCCCCTCGCAACGGCCTTCGTAGGTAAGGGCTGCACCCGTGGGCACGGCAATGGAGATCACGCAAACAAACGCCGCGCTCCGGTCCTGCTGGTTTTCCATCATTTCCAGCAATTTCCGGCATTTTTCCGCGTCCGTGGCATCAGCGCCGGCAAACCGGGCCGAGTGCACTCCCGGCTGCCCGCCCAGGGCATTGACGCACAGGCCTGAATCATCTGCCAGGGTTGGCAGTCCCAGCACCCGGGAGGCAAAGGAGGCCTTTTTATAGGCGTTGTCGTCAAAGGTTTCGCCATCTTCATCGATTTCCGGAATCGGGCCGAAATCGTCGAGATTTTTTACGGTCACCGGATATCCGGCCAGCAGTTCTCGTATTTCACGGGTTTTTCCCGAATTCCGGGTGGCTATCACCAGGGTGGTTCGTTCGTCCATATGCGCCTCAGATTTTGTAATAAAAAACTGTAAAACAGGATGATCCAGTCAGATTTCCAAATGTTCCGGCGGCTGGAAGTGTCAGGAAATAAACCTTTTTTATACTGGATCTGTTTTTGATTGTAAACCCCTTTGATAAAGCGACCGCCACCGGCCTTCACAAGTCAACGAAAAATGTTTTACACCGGGTTTTTCCATGTTATAGAACTTTCTACAATTTAACCCGGAACGTGAAAAAATCAAACCCAGTATAGTAAAGGAATACGGCTTATGCACAAGCTGCTGCAGGACAATGCCGGAGAAACGCTGATGCTTCTGGGCAACGAGGCCATCGCCCGGGGTGCAGTGGAAGCGGGGCTGGCCTTTGCCGCCACATACCCGGGAACGCCCTCCTCGGAAATTTCGGCCAATTTTTTCCAGATGGCAAAGCAAAGCGACCTGTATTTCGAATACAGCACCAATGAGAAAGTGGCCCTGGAAGTCACCGCAGCGGCTGCCAATTCAGGGGTCCGGAGCATGTGCATCATGAAGCATGTGGGCATGAACGTGGCAGCAGATGCCATGATGACCCTGGCCTACGTGGGGGTAAAGGCGGGCCTGGTGATTCTTTGCGCAGATGACCCCTACATGTTTTCCTCCCAGAACGAGCAGGACAACCGGTATTACGGCAAGCTCTCGGGTCTTCCCATCCTGGAGCCCTCCAGCGTGGATGAGGTCCGGCAGATCATGCCATATGCATTTGAATTGTCCGAAACCCTACAGGAGCCGGTGATCGTGCGCACCACCACCCGGATCAACCACTCCACCGGACCGGTGTTGCTCGGTGAGATCATCCCGCCCAAAACAAAGGGAAACTTTGTCAAGGATCCGTTTCATTTGGTGACCGTGCCGGCCGTGTCGCGCAACCTGCACGTGCGGCTGCTAAAGCGCCTGGATCAGGCAGAGGTCTTGTCCTGTGAGTCCAAATACAATTTTATCCATGGAAAGGGCCCCTGGGGAATTGTGGTCAACGGGGTGAGTTACAATTACGTGGCCGATGCGGTCAGGGACCTGGGCATTGAAGACCAAACCCGGATTTTCCGCGTGGGCTTTTCCCATCCCATGCCCGGTGAAAAGCTAAAGGCGTTTCTCCAGGGGTGTGAAAAAGTCCTTGTGGTGGAAGAAGGCGAGCCCTACATGGAAGAGACCATCCGCGCCCTGGCCCAGGAAGCGGGCCTGATCCTGCCCATCGGCGGTAAGGCCCCGCAACTGTTTTCCCGGCTTTTTGAATATGATCCGGCCATGGTGCGCGAAAAAATTGCCGCCTGGTTTGATGTGGCCCTGGAGCCGGCCGTGCCCCTGGATCTCTCCGACGTGCCGGAAATCCCTCAGCGGCCGCCCAACCTGTGTGCGGGCTGCTCGCACCGGGCCACCTTTTATGCGGTCAACAAGGCCACCGAAGGCATGGCCACGGTCAAGCCCAATGATATCGGCTGCTACACCCTGGGGTTTATGCCCCCGCTGTCAGCCGGCGATTTTCTCATTTGCATGGGCTCGTCTGTGGGCACGGGATGCGGGTTTTCCCAGGTTCTCGATGATAAGGTCATCTCCTATATCGGTGATTCCACGTTTTTCCACTCCGGTATTCCGGGTCTGATCAACGCGGTTTTCAACAACCATGATATGACCCTGGTAATTTTGGATAATCACACCACGGCCATGACCGGCCATCAGCCCCATCCGGGCGTGGACATGAGCAACCTGGGCCAGGAGGGTTACGGCCGGGTCTCCATTGAGTCACTGGTCAAGGGAATCGGCGTGCCCCATGTCAGCGTGATCCGTCCCTATAATGTCAAAAAAAGCGTGGCCGCCCTTAAAGAAGCCATTGCATTTGAGGGGGTCTCGGTTGTCATTGCCCAACAGGACTGCGTTTTGCAGGCCCGGAGCCTGAAGAAGGAAACCGGACGCCCCTTTCGGGTGGATCCGCAGAAATGCGCCAATCACCGCAATTGTATAAATGACCTGGCCTGCCCGGCCTTTTATATGGAAAACGACCGGGTCTGCATTGATGCGTCCATATGCACGGGTTGTTCGGTCTGCGCCCAGGTATGCCCGGAAAATGCCATTGTGCCCGTCAAGGAGAAAAAATAATGGATGTAACCCGACTGATCATCGTGGCCGTGGGCGGTCAGGGCAATTTGCTGGCTTCCCGCGTGCTTGGGGAAGCCGCCCGGCGCTCGCAGGTGCCCGTGCGCATGAGTGAAATCCACGGTATGGCCCAGCGCGGCGGGGTGGTGGAATCCGCCCTGGTTTTCGGAGATGCGCAAAGCCCTATTATTTCCGACGGTGAGGCCGATATCCTGGTGGGCTTTGAGCCGGCTGAATCCCTGCGCGCGCTGAAAAAATGCAACGCCGACACCACGGTGATCATCAACACAGCCGCCCTGCAGCCCTTTACCGCAGCCATTGGAAAAGGCGTTTATCCGGATCTCGATGATATCCAGCGCCTGATCGCTTCCAAGTGCGCCCGGCTGATTTCCCTGGATGCCGCCGCCCTGGCCCGGAAGGCCGGAAACGTGCTTTCGGTGAACATGGTGCTGCTCGGGGCGCTTAGCGCAACAAACCTGATTCCGCTAAACGAGCAGAGCCTCAAAGATGCCATCGGGGCGGTGACCCGGCAGGCGTTTGCAGAAACCAACCTGAAAGCCTTTGAATTGGGGCGCAAGGCAGCCACAGCCTGAAACCGGCCGGTTGTCTGATCCGTTTTTATACCGCCGGCAGGTCCGGGGCACAGAAGCGGGCGGCAATGTTTTGCTGCTCGTCTAATATTTCCCGGAGAATTTTCATGTCGGTCATGGGGTTCATGATCACCGCCCGCAGGACCACCAGGTTCTCACCGCATGCCGGATCTCCCTGTAGGGTGGTGCGCGAGACAAAACTGTATCCTGCCTCCCGCTGCAGCCGCTGCAGGTCCCGGTTGACCCGGTTGATCTCACTGTTGAGGCTGCACCTGCGGTCCTGGTTTTCGCGCTTGAGGGCTTGCTGGATTTTTTGCGGGCAGTACCGGTAGGTGAGAATGTTTAATACCGGGCGGGTGACCAGTTCAAAATCCGGCCGGCTTTTAATTTCGTCTGCAAATGCTGCAGCGGTTTGGATTCCGTGGTCAATGAGCAGGGCATAACCCTGGGATCCCATGATTTTTAAGGCTGAATCCAGAATCAGGCTGTTGGCCTCCCTGGAGCCGGAAAGCGACTTGATGCCCAGATCCACCGATCCCCGGCGGTTGACGTAATTGGCATGGTACTCAATAACATCGAGCAGTTCCGGATCTCTGAAATAAACCATCCCGCAGCTCATGGGCATGTAAAACTGCTTGTGCCCGTCAATGGTCACGGAATCGCTTTTTTCAATGCCGGCCAGCAGGTGCTTGTATTTTTCCGACAGCAGGGTGGGCCCACCCCAGGCGGCATCCACGTGAAAATGAATATTGTGGCGCCGGCACACGTCTGCCATGGGACCCAGGGGATCCACGGTGCCGGTCTCGGTTGCCCCGGCAATGCCCACGGCTGCAAGAATGCAGGTTTTGGGCGACTCGGAGCGGATGCGTGAAATGGTCTGCTCCAGGGCGTTGATGTCGATCCGGTGGTTTTTGTCCGTGTCCACGGGAATGACGTTGTTGTTGCCAATGCCCAGGATGCCGGCGGATTTTCTCAGGGAATAGTGCACCAGACGGGATGCCAGGATCACGCACCGGTCCACCCCGTAGGCCTGGTAGGCCGCAGCGATCCCTTGGTTTTCTATGCCGGAAAATTCGTTTTTGGCGGCAAACTTTGCGTTTCTGGCCACCCACAGGGCCGTGAGATTGGCCGTGGTGCCCCCTTCGGTAAACACCCCCAGGGTGGTTTCCGTGTTCTGCACGTGGGCCAGGTAGAAGTCTTCCTCAAAATCATAGATTAACCGGTGGATTTTTGCGATGACCTGTTTCTCAATCACCGAAACCACCTTGGAGGTCTCGAGCTTGACCACGTTCTGGTTTAATGCCGCCACAATGGTTTTTAAATGGACCATGAAAAACGGAATTGCCGAGGTCATGTGGCCCACGAAATAAGGCGATGCCACGTTGACCGCATGGGGTGCGGTCTCATTGATCAGGCAGGCAATGACATCGGCGAGTTTTTTTTCCGGTTCCTCGCTGATATCGGTGCGCATGTAGTTCTGTGAAAGCTCCCGCAGGCTTCTGGCCTCTGTGATGCCCACGTGGCGCTTTAAAAAATCGTGGAGCCCGAAAAGAATCCGCTCCATGTACTTGATCAAAGTGGCCCGGGAATCATCGTCTTCCGGGCGGATAAAGACCCTGGCCAGACGCTGCCAGTCAGCGACCAGGTCCTTTTTCGGAGGTGGTGGTGGGGCGTTTGCAGCCATTGAAGTTACAATGCTTTTGGTTTATGCTGTCATCCGACAGCCTGTTGTCCTGTTTGGAAAAATCTGGCAAAAATATCCCTTTAAAAAAGTTTTTTACCATAACCGCAACCAGACAACAGGTCAACCCCAATTCCGGCGTTTGCCGGAAAAATCCAAGTTCCGGCAAATGCACCGTGCGGTCTGTAAATGAAAAACATGCTTGATTTGCAGAAAACATGCGATTTTCAACAAGCCCTGATCAACTGGTATCAGGCAAATGGCAGGGATCTTCCCTGGCGCCGCACCAGTGATGCCTACCGCATCTGGGTCTCAGAGGTGATGCTGCAGCAGACCCGTGTGGACACGGCCATTAGCTATTATCACCGCTTTCTTGAAAATTTTCCGGCAATTGAAAACCTGGCTGCAGCCCCGCTCCAGCAGGTACTCAAGCGTTGGGAAGGCCTGGGATATTATGCCCGGGCCCGGAACCTGCACCGGGCGGCCGGGATTGTGGCTGCAGAGTATAACGGGAAGGTGCCTGATTCCCTTGAGGCCTTTACAGCCCTGCCCGGGGTAGGGCCATATATTGGTGCAGCCGTGTTGAGCATTGCCTTTGGCCGGCCCCTTGCGGTGGCGGACGGCAATGTCAAGCGGGTGCTTGCCAGGGTTTTTGCCGACTCCTCCCCGGTCAATGTCCCGTCCGCCCATAAAACCTATCAGTCCATGGCTTCAGATCTGCTGGATTGCCGGCGGCCCGGCACCTTTAACCAGGCGCTCATGGAGCTTGGCGCCCTGGTTTGCCGGCCCGGGAAGGCCCTTTGCCGAAATTGTCCGGTTTTATCCCATTGCCGGGCATATCGCCGCAAAGAAACGGATCTGTTTCCTGTGCGGCGCCAAACACGGCCTGTTCCTTTGCACCGGCTGGTTGCGGCCGTGATTCAAAAGGGACCGAAGGTTTTGATCGTATGCCGGCCGGAAAACGGTCTGCTCGGCGGTCTCTGGGAATTTCCCGGCGGGCGGCTCAGCGACGGGGAGTCGGCCATTGATGCCTGCCACCGCATTGTGGGCCAGACCGTGAATCTGCGGGTGCAAAACGTCTATGAATGGACGCAGGTCCGCCATGCCTACACCCATTTCCGGGTTGAAGCCCGGGTGGTGATCTGCGATTATGCCGCAGGGCGCATCCGGCCAAACGGACCGGCTGATTTTCAGTGGGCAGGGGTGCGCGCTTTGCAGAAACACCCGTTTACCGGCATGACGCGCAGGTTTCTGCCGGCCCTCATGGAAAAACGCCAGGCAGTTGAACCGGTTACAGGGGCCCTGAATTGAAGATCCGGCAAATTTCCCTTGAGCAATGTTTTGAGCAGATCCAGGCCGGCGACGTCCTGGTATGTGTCAACCGCCGTCTGGCCAGAAGCCTTTCCGGGCAATACGCCAGCTACCGCCAGGCCCGGGGGGACCGGGCATGGGAAAGTCCCGATATTCTGCCGTACGGGGCCTGGCTGGCCCGTTTGTATGCGGATCTGGCAGAAGATTTGTGGCACAAGCAGTCCGGTGATCTGCCGGGGCTTTTGTTGGATGAATTCCAGGAGCAGTTGATCTGGGAAAAAATCATCTCTGAGTCCGGGGCCGGCGCCGGGCTTCTCGATACCCGCGCAACCGCCCGGCGCGTGCAGGAGGCCTGGGCCCTGTGCCGTCAGTGGAAGGTTGCCACGGGCGAGGGACAACACTGGCAGGCCCCGGATCCGGCGGTTTTTGCCACATGGGCCCGGAGCTTTGAACACTTGTGCAAAGACGCCGGGTTCATGGATCGCGCCGGGTTGGCGGATTGTCTGGCAAAAGCGGCTGATGAGGGGAAGTTGACCAATGTTTCCGGCCTGATTCTGGCCGGGTTTGACGAGATCGCCCCTGCGGACCGGGACCTGTTTGAGGCCCTCTTTCGCCGCGGTATTCGGGTGGCGGCACTGGCTGCGGCCCAAAAACGCCCAGATGCCTGCCATGTGGGATTTGAAGACGATGTCGCCGAAATGCGGGCTGCGGCCATATGGGCCAGAAACCGGGTGGAGAGTGATCCGGACGCGCGCATCGGGGTGGTGTGCATGAATCTGGCTGAAGAAAGAAGCCGGGTGCTGCGCGTTTTTGAACAGGTGTTTTACCCGTCTGTGCCCGGTTTTGCCGATCCTGTCGAGCATCCGGTGTTCAACATTTCAGCGCCTCCCATGCTCGTGCAATACCCGGCGGCTGCAGCCGCGTGCGCAATCCTGGAGCTGGCACGGGAGCAGAAGGCTGATGTGGCCGCCTGGAGCAGGCTCCTGCAAAGTCCCTTTCTGGCAGGGAGCCAGAACGAATATCATTTCAGGGCCGTTGTGGATGCCGCCCTTCGGGAACAGGGTGATTTTGTGGTATCCGTCCCTCGTGTGGCATCCCTGGCCCGCTCGCTGGCGGGCTCCGAAGCCCTCCCTGTATTGAGTGATTTGCTGCAGGGTTTGCAGCAGCAGGCCCGGGATCTTGCAGAAAACAATGTCCCGGAGCAGTGGGCAAAAATCTTTGTTCAAATTTTGGATGCTGCGGGCTGGCCCGGCCAGCGAAGCCTGACAAGTGCGGAGTATCAGTCCGTGGCCGCATTCAGGCAGGCTTTGGAGCGGTTTGCAAAGCTGTATCCGGCAGCCAGGAGTCTAAGCTTTGCCCGGGCCCGGCAGATTTTTGTTTCCATGCTGCATCAGATTCCGTTTGCGCCCGAACAGCCCGAGGTGCCCGTACAGATCCTGGGACTGCTCGAGGCTGCGGGTCAGGAGTTTGCGTATTTGTGGATCATGGGCATGGATCATGAGGCCTGGCCGCCTTTGGCCCGGCCCAATGCCTTTATTCCCTCAGCAGTGTCCCGCGCCCTGGGTCTTCCCCATTGCAGCCCGGAGCGGGAACTGGTTCGGGCCCGGCAGATAACCGCCCGGCTGCTGGGCGGGGCAGACCGGGTGGTTTGCTCCTGGGCACAGAGCGACGGGGACAGCCCGCGCCTGCCAAGTCCCTTGATCGCCCATCTGCCCGAAGCCGGCCAACAGGAGTTTGAATCCGAGAACAAATTCGGTACATGGATCAGCCTGGCGGGCCCGGCTGAAATGGAAAAATTTTGGGATATCTCCGGCGCCCCGGTTCCCGCGGGTGCCGAGGTCTCCGGGGGTACCGGGATTTTCAGATCCCAGGCCGCCTGCCCGTTTCAGGCCTACGGCCGGTACCGCCTCGGCGCGCGGGGCCTGGAAATGCCGGCACCGGGCTTAAACGCCCGGGACCGCGGCAATCTGATCCATTCTGCCCTGGAGGGGCTGTGGCGCCGGATTGCAGATTCTCAGACCCTGGCGGATATGGATGAAGCCCGGTTTGCCGTCTACATCCAAGAGGCAGTAACCGGGGCCGTTGACAAAATGGCCGCGCACATGCCGGAAACCTTTACCCCCGGGTTTTGCCGGGTGGAGACCGACCGGCTGGCCGGCCTGCTGGCCGAGTGGATCAACCAGGAAAAAAACCGGACCCGGTTTTTTGTCCACGCCCTGGAAAACCGGATTCATGTGTCTGTCGGGGATATGTCCATCCGAACGTTTGCCGACCGCATTGACCGCCTGGAAGACGGCCGGCAAATCATCATTGATTACAAAACCGGCTCGCCCTCGGCCAATGACTGGTTTACAGACCGCATTGCCGAGCCCCAGCTGCCCCTCTACAGCCTGGCCATCGGCAGTGAAAAACTGGCCGGGGTGCTTTTTGCCCGGGTAAAAAAGGCAAAATGCGCCTATTTGGGCATTGTCGCCTCAGAGGGCCTTGTGGACGGCATCGGCTGTGTGGCAGACGACAACAAACTGGCGCCGGATGCCGGCAGCATGGCCGAAGTGCTAAGTGGCTGGGAGCAGGGACTTTTGGAACTGGCCAAAGAAATTGCCTCCGGCCATGCGCCTGTATCCCCGCAATCGGTGAACAAAACCTGCCGGTATTGCGATTTGCAGGGTCTTTGCCGGATACTGGAGGCTGGCCGGGAAAATCAGGCTGGCCCGGAAGGTGTGCAATGAACGATATTGCCGATAAACACCAGCGCCAGCGCGCCCTGGATCCGGAAACCGCCTTTATTGTCCAGGCCCCGGCAGGATCGGGCAAAACCGGGCTGCTCATCCAGCGGTACCTGAAACTGCTCTGCAGGGTCAATCACCCCGAGGAAATCCTGGCCATCACCTTTACCCGCAAGGCGGCAGCCGAGATGCGCAACCGGGTGCTCGGCGCCATAGACGGGGCGCAATCCGGGACCCGGCCCGAAAAGGAGCACGAGGCCGTCACATGGGAACTTGCCCGGGATGTCTGCCAGCGGGACGCGGATTTGAACTGGAAGATCCGGGAAGATCCTTCCAGGATGCGGATTATGACCATCGATGCCTTGTGCGCGGGCCTGACCCGCCAGATGCCGGTGCTTTCCGGATTCGGTGCGCCGGGCCGTATTGCAGATGACCCGACGGATCTCTATGTCCGGGCTGCCAGAAACACGGTGGCCGAACTGGAAGCAGCCGGGCCCGAAGCTGCAGCCATGGAGACCCTGGTGCGCCACCTGGACAACCGGCTGGATTTGGTGGAAAATCTCGTTGCCCTGATGCTGCCCCGCCGGGAGCAGTGGATGCGCCATGTGGCCGATATCCGGGATGCAGACGGCCTGCGCAAGATGCTGGAGGCGGCCATGGCAGATGTGATCAAAAACACCCTGGAGCAGATCCGGAGCCGGTTTCCGGTTTTCTGTATCATGGACCTGGCGGATTTGTGCGGGTTTGCCGCGCAAAACCTCGAACACGTGGACCCGGAGTCCCCTGTTTGTGTGGTTCGGGAGCTTTCCGGCCTGCCGGGTACGGACGGCGGCGATCTGCCTCTTTGGGAGGGCATTGCGCATCTGCTTTTGACCAAAGACGGCCAGTGGCGCAAGACCGTAAACAAGAGCACCGGGTTTCCGGCCCCGTCTTCGGTGCGCGATTCCGGGCAAAAGGCCTTTTTTGAAGGCAAGAAACGCCAGTTTAAAAACCTTGTGGCCGCCCTGGACACAGACCCTGAGCTGGCCGGGACCCTAGACGGCGTGCGCCGGCTGCCGGCGGCCGGCTACACTGACGGCCAGTGGCGGCTTCTCCAGGCGCTGTTTGTGATTTTAAAGCGGGCGGCCGGGCATCTGGCGGCCATTTTCGAACAAACCGGGCAGGTGGATTTCTCCGAAATCGCCATCCGGGCCAAGGCCGCCCTGGGCGATGCCCAGGAACCAACCGATCTTGCCCTGTCTCTGGATTACCGGATATCCCACATTCTCATGGACGAGTTCCAGGACACCTCCATTAGCCAGTTTGCCCTCATGCAACAGCTCACCGCCGGGTGGGTCCCGGGCGACGGCAGAAGCTTTTTTGCCGTGGGCGATCCCATGCAGTCCATCTACGGATTCCGGGAGGCAGAGGTGGGGCTGTTTTTAACCGCCTGGGAGCAGGGACTGGATGCCCACCTGCCCTTAGAGCCCCTGCTGCTGGAGACCAATTTTCGTTCCAGGCCCGGCATTGTCCGGTGGGTCAATGCCGCCTTTTCACAGGTCTTGCCGGAAATCGCTGATGCCGACTCCGGGGCCGTGCCCTACATGCCCGCTACTGCAGCGGCATCCGGGGGGCGGGAAGAGGCTGTGTTTGTCCATGCGGGTCTTTATGCAAAAGAAAATAAGGACGACGTGAATGTCCGGGAAGCAAGGGATGTGGTTTGCTGCGTGCAACAGGCCCTGGAGCAGGACAGCCGGGGAACGGTTGCCGTGCTGGTGCGCAGCCGCCCGCATCTGCAGGCCATTGTCCCGGAGCTGCGGGCTGCGGGATTGCGTTTTTCCGCAGTGGAAATCGATGCCCTGGGCAACCGGCCGGTGATCCGGGATCTGGTGTCTCTGACCCGGGCAATAAACCATCCGGCAGACCGCATTGCCTGGCTGTCTGTGCTGCGGGCGCCCTGGTGCGGGTTGACCCTGTTGGATCTGCACGCGATTGCCGGCGATGATTTCAAAACCCCGGTCCCGGAACTCATCCATGATCCGGACCGGGTGGCTGCTTTAAGCAATGACGGCCGCATCCGGCTCGAGCGCATCCGGCCGGTGCTGGCCGCGGCAGTGGAGCGCAGGGCAAGACAAAGCCTGCGGCAGCGGGTGGAAGGTGCATGGACGGCAATGGGCGGTCGGGCTGTCGCAGATCCGGCTGATTTGCCGGATGTGGACGTGTATCTCGATTACGTGGAGGCCCGGGCCGGTGCAGAGCCCCTCGCGGATATGGACGCTTTTGAACAGGGGGTCATGAAGCTGTTTGCCCAGCCTGACCCGGGCGCGGACACCCGGCTGCAGGTCATGACCATTCACAAGGCCAAGGGCCTGGAGTTTGATACGGTGGTTCTGCCCGGGCTGCACAAGGCCCCGCGCAGCCAGGATCCGGCCCTTTTGCTCTGGAAGGAGCGCGCAGGCGTGTCTTTTGAAAAGTCGCTTTTGATGGCTCCGATTTCCGGGGCTGGAGAGAACACGGATCCCACCTACCAGTATATCCAGGGCCTTGAACAGCAAAGAACAAACCATGAATCCGGCCGGCTTTTGTATGTGGCCGCCACCCGGGCCAAAAAGCGGCTTCACATTTTTGCCGCAGCGTTTCTCGACCGGCAGGGAAATCTCATGAGACCCGCTTCCCGCTCCCTGCTGGCAGTGCTCTGGCCGGCTGTTTCTGAAAAATTTGAACAGGCCGCAGCCCGAAAAAAATCCCCTTCAGCAGATGTGCCGGTAAAAGACCGGGAAACTTCCCATCCCTGCATTTACCGGCTGGCCGCCAACTGGCGCCCCCCTGCCCCGCCTGCGGACATATCCGTGAAAGTCCGGGGGGTTTTCCCGGATTTGCAGATACCGGATGTTTCAGGGGACGAATCGTTTTTGCCCCGATTTGACTGGGCCGGGATGACCGTGCGCCATGTGGGGTCTGTGGTGCACAGATGGCTGAAAAAAATTTGCGAGCAGGATCCGGAAAACTGGAGCGCTGCGAAAATTGCGGCACTCCGGCCGGCTTTGCAAAAACAGCTGGAATTTGAAGGAGTGGGGCAGGCAGAGATCAGCAAAGCCGTGACCCATGCGGAAACCGCACTGTGCAATGCCATTTCCCACGAAATCGGAAGATGGATTTTATCGGCCCATCATCGGGGTGCCTGCGAATACGGGATCAGTGGTTTTTACGGCCGGGAACTCATTCACAGCATTATTGACCGCACCTTTGTGGATGAAAGCGGCGTACGATGGATCATTGACTATAAAACCGGCACCCACAGCGGCGGCGGCATCGAGGCCTTTCTGGACCGCGAACAGCTGCGCTATCAGGCTCAGATGGCCCGGTATGCCGCCTTGATGCGCAAGATGGCGCCCGGCGGCCTTGTGCGCATAGGGCTGTATTTCCCCATGATTCCGGCCTGGCGCCATTGGGCGGATTTGCAGGAATAAAACAAACAGAGCAAGGAGGCCAAATGAAATCTTATCGCAAGGAATTGGTTTTTGATGTTCCCACCCGCCGCGCTTTTATCAATATCACACCCCGGGTGGAACAATGCCTGGCTGAAAGCGGAATCAAAGAAGGCATCGCGCTGGTCAATCCCATGCACATCACAGCCTCGGTATTTATCAATGATGATGAATTCGGGCTGCACCAGGACTATGACGAGTGGCTGGAGCGGCTGGCTCCCCATGAGCCGGTGTCCCAGTACCGGCACAATGTGGGCGAGGACAACGCTGATGCCCACATGAAACGCCAGGTCATGGGCCGGGAAGCCGTGGTGGCCGTAACAGACGGGCGGCTGGATTTTGGTACATGGGAGCGGATTTTCTACGGCGAGTTTGACGGGCGCCGCAAAAAACGGGTTCTGGTTAAAATCATCGGGGAATAACAAAGATGGCGCCGTAAAAAGCCCAATATCTGCGTTACGCGCGATTTCTCAGAATTTCACGTACGGATCAGTACGCTGCATTCTTCAAAATCGCGCAAGCCTTGATCTTGAACTGTTTACGGCGCCATCTGAAATCAGACTTCTTATAGGTAACATCAAAAAAGTTGCTGTTCGTGCCTGGTCCTATAATTTTCGCATGATGCCGACCCGGTGGCGGTTTGCTCCCTGCTGACCGCTTGCGCGCTCAATGCGACTCGCAAACCACCCCCGGGCCGGCATCATGGCCGGCTGTGTGCAAACTTTCACGCCAAGGGAGTCGGAAGCAACACATTTACGTCTTAAAAAGCGTTGTTTTCATGTCTGGTCCCGTTGACTGGCTTGGCAAGAACCCTTCCAAGGAAGCCCGGGGGCGGGGTCGGTTTGTGAAGCGACATTGAGCGTTTCCGGGATAAATTCAGCCAATGCCGGAGCGAGTAAAATTTCAAATTGCCCGGGGCTGGATGGAAGAAACCCGGAAACGGTCAGGAGCGAAAAAACCGGCGCCGGCCCCGGGGCTTCCTTCCTGTAAAAACAGCGGACGCGGGAAAACGCTTTTTACGGTGCCATCAACAAAAGGCCGGATCATTGGGGTTTATTTCAGCCTTGGGGCGATGATACGGTCCATGTGAACGGCCTGGTCGCGTTCGCTCCAGGCAAAATCGGCCAGGGAGGCGTTTTCGACCTCCCCCACTTCCCGGCGGATTTGTTCCACCTGGTCGATATGGCTGATAAAGACCGCCACCAGGTCCGGGTCAAGCTTGACCCCTTGTTCTGACCGGATGATTTCCACGGCCACTTCCAGAGGATAGGGGTCCTTGTAAGGGCGCCTGGAGGTAAGGGCGTCAAAAATATCGGCAATGCCCACGATGCGCCCGCTGATGGGAATTTCTTCTTTTTTCAGGCCCCTGGGATAGCCTGAGCCGTCCCATTTTTCGTGGTGGTTCAACGCGATTTCATGGGCCGTTTTCAGCACATCCGCCCTGGATTCGGCCAGGATGCTGGCCCCGATGGTGGTATGGGTCTTGATGGTTTCAAATTCATCCGCGGTCAGCCGCCCGGGCTTGAGCAGGATCTGGTCGGGAATGCCGATCTTGCCGATGTCATGCATGGGAGAGGCATACTGGATGAGTTTGACGGTCTCGTCTGTAAGGCCGATTTTTTCAGCCATCAGGGTGCAGTAGCCGCTCATGCGCACGATATGATCGCCGGTTTCCTCGTCCTTGTATTCCGCTGCACTGACCAGACGGTTGATCGTATCCAGGTAAGCGTACTGCAGTTCCTCATGCGCGTCTTCCACCTCGATTAAGGCATTTTTGAGTTCAACAGAGTATTTTTTCAGTTTTTTGACGGAATTCTGGAGCTCCGTATTGATCTGATCCCGTTCCACGAGCAGATAGCGCATACGCAGCACGCGTTTGAGCCGGATCGTCAGCTCCTTGAAGCTGATGGGCTTCTGGATGAAATCGCTTGCCCCGGCCGTGACAATGGATTCGTAATTATAGTCCTCGGTAAATCCGGTCATGACCATGACATCGCTGTCATAGGCGGCCTTGATTTTTTTCAGCAGATCCACTCCGTTCATTCCCGGCATGCGGATGTCAGTGAGCACAACATCGAAATGGTTTTCAGCCATAACTGAAAGGGCCTGTTCCCCGTTTGCGGCTGTGCGGCATGTGTAGCCGGCCTTGGACAGGGCCTGAAAAAGCATTTCCGTGATGGGCGTCTCATCATCGACCACCAGTACGGGGATCTCGGATGGTATTTTTACATTCTGCAGATTCATCAATTTATTGCTTTCCTGCTTTTTTTTGTCACTTTTGTTCTTTTACAGGTATTTGTTTGATGGAATCAAGAGTTTTTCGAATGACCCCGGCCATTTCCTGCCTGGCGATGGGCTTGAGCAAAACAGCCTGGATGTCGTCTTCCAGGGTGGTTTCCCGCGTGATCTTTTCACTGTACCCGGAACACAGGATAACCGGGACATGACTGCGGATCTGCCGGATTTTCCGTGCCAGCTCAATGCCGCTGATCTGCGGCATGCTCTGGTCGGTGATGACCAGGTCAAAACGATCAGGGTTGGCTTTAAAGGCATTAAACGCCTCTGGACTGTCAGAAAATGCAGTGACCTGGTAACCCAGTTTTTCCAGGGTCATTTGTTCGACTTCAAGAACCCGTTTTTCATCATCGACCAGCAAAATTCGTTCACTGCCTTCAGGCAGGGAAGTGCCGGGTTTCGGGTCGGGCTGCCGGTCCTGGCGGCTTTTGGCTGCGGGCAGGTAAACATGAAAGCGGCTTCCTTTCCCGGGCGTACTGTTTGTGATAATGATTCCCCCGGCGTTTTGGGCGATTCCGTAGCTCACTGACAGGCCCAGGCCGGTGCCTTTGTCCTGGGATTTGGTGGTAAAATAAGGATCGAAAATCTTTTCCATCACCTCGGCGGACATGCCGCATCCTGTGTCGGCTACGGTCATGCAGATATATGTGCCGGCTTCAAGCTGGGCATGGAATCCGGTGTTTTCAGCCGTGACCTGTACCCGCCTGAGATGGACTTCAAGTTTTCCGGTTGGCTGGTTTTCCATGGCATGATAGGCGTTGGTGCAAAGGTTCATGATCACCTGGTGGAACTGGGCCGGGTGAATGGTCACAGCACCTACATCCTGCGGGATGTCTGAGTGGATTTCAATGGATGCGGGGATGGTGTTGCGAAGCAGTTTCAGGGTTTCCTTGATGATGGGCTCAACCTGCACAGGTTCCGGGTCCTGCTCGGTGCTTTGGCGGCTGAAGGCCAGAATCTGGCGCACCAGCCCCTTGGCCCGGTCAGCAGCCTGGAGTACTTTTTCCAGATTTGCAGCAGCCGAGGTTTGCGAAGGGAGGTCCTGGAGGGCCAGTTCCGTATATCCGATGATGGGAAACAGCACATTGTTGAAATCATGGGCGATACCCCCGGCCAGGGTGCCGATGGATTCCATTTTCTGGGCCTGCTGAAGCCGCGCTTCGAGCTGCCGGGTTTTTCTCCGGGCCTGGATGCGTTCTGAAATATCCCGGGTGATTCCCCGAAAACCCGCGGGTTTTCCTTTATTGTCGTAGAGCAGGGAAACCGAGGCTTCCAGGTGCAGGATGCTGCCGTCTTTTCTGCGGGTTTTCCAGTTAAATGCCTTGACCGGATTTCCGGTTCGGTAGACGTAGTTGAAAGTTTCGAATACGGACTGGACATCTTCTTCGTCAATGATTTTTTTATAACTCTGACCCTTGAGCTCCTCCCATGTGCAATTGTGCATGCGGAGTATTGCTCGGTTTAACAGCCGGTAATGACCGGCCAGGTCCACTTCGTAATAACCGTCTTCAATGGTGTTTAAAATGGTCCGGTATTTTTTTTCGCTTTTTTTCAGGGCTTTGCGCGTTTTGTGCTGTTTGGTGACGTTCCTGGCAATGCCGCGCACGCCCGCAACCTTGCCTCCGTGTTTGTGGATCAGGGTACTGGTGTATTCCAGGATCAGGTCTTTTCCGTCCTTGTTGACCAGCCGCATGTAGCCATGGTCCTTTCCGTTTTTTCGGACCCGCTGGAGATATTCGTCCACCTCGGGGGTGTAGAAGTCGCGCACCAGGTTTTTGAGGTTCATCTGCTTTAACTCTGTGGCTGAATAGTCCGAATCCCGTCTTACGGCGCTGTTGAATTCAGAGAAATTGCCGGCAAGATCGTGGAAGAACACATAATCATTAAGATGGTTAAGGATGTCTTCCATTGACTGCTGCTGCCGGATGGCTTTGTCCGCGGTTTTTCGCTGCCGGTTGATTTCGGCTTTCATCTTTCGGATTCTGCTTTGCTGGCGCAGCAGAAGAATCAGAAAGCAGGCCAGCACAAAGACCAGCAGTGCTGCGCCCGCGCCAGCCCATCCGGCATAGCCGGTCTGGCAGAGCCATGTACCGGTTTGTGTGACAAAAGGGGTGGTTTCTGCTCTTGCAGCTGCAGGCAGAAAGCACGCAAGAAAACAGACCGGAAAAATCCGGCGGTCAAAATGCTTGATCATTGTGCGTATCCGAATTGGCGATTATGCAGGAGTGCCTTTTCTGTGCTCCATCCGTTTATCATATTTTACAGGTGCATAAAAGTGGAAAAAATCTATTTTTATTTTGAAATTTTTGGTGTTCCTTGATTTTGCCCCAAAGTATCGCTATGTTGCCTTTTCATGCCGCAGGCAGGCCGCTTTTTGGCGGTTTGCCCGGAAAAAGCGGCTTGCATGTTTTTTTTGGATACAACTCAACCATTGAATAATTGCCGTATGAGCACGAGTCAAGAAATCCGGAAACAAATCTTTCGGCTTCGGTCAAAAATGGATCGCGCCCTTCACTGTGACCGGCATGCCGTGGAGTGGGAAATCCGTCGTATCGAAAAGGGCACTGCCGGCAAAAAAAAGCCCAAAGATCCGGCAGAAATCCTTCAGCGCGCAGAAAAGCGAATTGATGCCTCCATTGCCGTGCGAAAACAGCGGATGGACAATCTTCCGGAGATATCCGCCAACCCGGATCTGCCTGTATGGGAAAAGCAGGATGAAATAACAGCGGCCATCGCCGCCCACCAGGTGGTGATCATATCCGGGGAGACCGGTTCGGGCAAAACCACCCAGCTGCCCAAGTTCTGCCTGCAGGCCGGCCGGGGTCTTGACGGACGCATCGGTTGCACCCAGCCCCGGCGCATTGCCGCGGTCACCGTGGCAGACCGCATCGCAGAAGAACTCGGCCAGCAGACCGGGGCCGGCGTTGGCTGCAAAATCCGGTTCTCCGACCGGGTCAGCGACCAGACTGTTATCAAGATGATGACCGACGGGGTTTTGCTCGCAGAGACCCAGGGGGACAAGTATTTAAATGAATATGACACCCTGATCGTGGACGAGGCCCATGAACGAAGCCTCAACATTGATTTTCTCCTGGGACTGCTTCGGGGTTTGGTCCGCACCCGTCCGGATTTGAAGGTGATTGTCACTTCTGCCACCATTGATACGGAAAAATTTTCCAAGGCCTTTGGTGATGCGCCCATAATTGAGGTTTCCGGCCGCATGTATCCGGTGGAGGTCCGCTGGATGCCCCCGGAGGAAACCGGCGCCGAGGCAGGGGACTATTCATACGTGGACGCGGCTGCCGCGGCCATGGACCGCATCGAAAGGGAGTCGGCCTTTGGTGATGTTTTGATTTTCATGCCCACCGAGCGCGATATCCGCGAGACATGCGAGGCCCTTGAGGGCAGGAAATATAAAAACGCCGTGATTCTTCCCCTGTATGCAAGGCTTGCCGCAGCCGATCAGGTAAGGGTCTTTCAGCCGGCCCGGGGAAGAAAAATCGTTGTGGCCACCAACGTGGCCGAAACCTCCATTACCATCCCGGGCATCAAGTATGTCATTGACACGGGCCTGGCCCGGGTCTCTTACTATCATCCCGGCACCCGCACCACCGCCCTTCCGGTTTCCCCGATATCGCAGAGCAGCGCAGACCAGCGCATGGGCAGATGCGGCCGGGTGCAAAACGGGGTCTGCATCAGGCTTTATTCCGAGCAGGACTACCTGTCCCGACCTGTTTACACCTTGCCCGAAATCCTGCGGGCCAACCTGGCAGAGGTGATTTTGCGGATGATTTCCCTGCGCCTGGGTGCGATCCGGGATTTTCCCTTTGTGGACGCACCGCCGCAGAAACAGATCAGAGACGGCTTTGATATCCTCGACGAACTCGGCGCGGTTGAAAAGCCGGGCAAGGGCAAAAAGAGGCCCGCCAAAATGCCCCGCCTGACCCAAAAGGGCCGGATCATGGCCAAAATGCCCCTGGATCCAAGGCTTTCGCGGATGCTTATCGAGGCGGACCAAAACCGGTGTCTGGGCCCGGTCACGGTGGTGGCCGCAGCCCTTTCCGTGATCGATCCCAGGGAGCGGCCCGAGGGCAAGGAGGCCCAGGCTGATCAGGCGCGGGCGGCTTTCGTGGATCGGGCCTCGGATTTTATCACCCTCTACAACCTGTTTTGCGCCTGTACCCAAAACAGTTCAACCATCCGGCCCAAGGTCCGGGCCGGCGAACTCAAGCGCTTCTGCCGGGACTATTATCTTTCATTTAAACGCATGCGCGAATGGTTTGATGTCTATGACCAGATGGTGGACCTGCTGGCCGAATCCGGGCTCGAAATTCATCCTCTGCCCGGTTCCGGGCCCGAAAACCAGGAAAAAAAGACTGGGGCCAAAAAGGGAAAACCGGATTTTTCCGATTTGTACACCGCGGTTCACAAGTCCGTGACCAGCGGGTTTTTGTCCAATATCGCCCGGCGCAGGGAAAAAAACCTTTACTGGGCCGCCCGGCAGCAGGAGGTGATGATTTTTCCGGGCTCAGGGCTGTTTAACAGGGCCGGTGAGTGGATCGTGGCCGCAGAGATCGTGGAAACTACCCGGAAATTTGCCAGAACCTGTGCCAATATCGATCCGGCCTGGCTCGAAGCCCTGGGCGGGGCCAGGTGCAAATACACCCATCTCAGCCCCAGGTGGGAGAAAAAGCGCGAGACCGTGGTGGCTGATGAGCAGGTCAGCCTCTACGGGCTGATCATTGTTTCTGCCAGGCCGGTGTTATACGGCAGAATCGATCCGGATGCGGCAGAAGAGATCTTTATCCGAAACGCCCTGATCGAGGGGGATGTGCAAACGGTTTTGCCCTTTATGACCCATAACTGGTCTTTGGCCGAGCAGATCCGGGACAGGGAAAACCGCATCCGCCGCCGGGAGTTGCTGGCCGGTGAGGCCGATATGATGGCATTTTACAAAGATCGGCTTTCAGGGGTTTATGACATGCGCACCCTGAAAAAAAAGATTCAGGATGCGGGTTCGGACGATTTTTTAAAAATGTCTGAACAGGATCTTATGGCCGCTGATGCAGACACAGACGAGCTGTCCCTGTACCCGGACCAGATCCGGCTGGGAGGGCAGCGGTTTTTTTGTGAATATGCGTTTAATCCAGGGGGTGATGATGACGGGGTCACCATCCGGGTGCCGGCCTCGGCCGCCGGCCGGCTGCCGAAACAAAGCACGGACTGGGTGGTGCCGGGCCTGCTGGAGGAAAAAATCACCGCCCTGATCCGCAACCTGCCCAAAAAATGGCGCAGGCAGCTGGTGCCGGTTTCTGAGACGGTTTCGCGGATCATGAGCGAGATGCCCATGTATCGCGATTCTCTTGCCGGCAGTCTGAGCCGGTTTATATATGATACATTTCATGTGGATATTCCGGCAAATGCATGGAGCGAGGCGGATCTGCCCGATCATCTCCGGCTCCGGTTTTCCCTTGTGGATCCGGAGGGAAAGGAACTGGTCGCCGGCCGGGACAGGTCTGTTTTGACCCGGGGGGCGGCAAAAGAGGGGCTTTCCGATGACCTGCAGGAGGAAAGGAAAAAATGGGAAAAACAGGGGATCACGGACTGGGATCTGCCGGATTTGCCGGAAACCGTTTCCGTGTCCGGGGCCGGCGGGCAGGCATGGCCCGTGTATCCGGCCCTGGTACCCGGGAGAAACGGGGCGGATCTGCGGCTGCTCGACAACCGTATCCAGGCCGAACAAACCCATAAAAACGGGGTGGCCTGCCTGTATGCCCATTATTTTGCCAAATCCTTCAAACACCTTCGTCGCAGCCTGAGCCTGCCGGCTTCGGCAAAACCCATGGCAGTGTATTTCGGGGGTGCTGACGCGGTTGCTGACCAGATGGTGCAAAGGGTTCAAACCGAGCTGTTTGCCGTCAATATCCGGACCCGGGCGCAATTTTACACCCACGGAGAGAAAAACATCAACCGGATAATGGAAAGGGGCATGGAGATTCAAAAGGCCGTACTCCGGGTGCTTGAGGCCCATCACAAAACCCGGCAGCAGACCCACGGCTTTGAAGCACGGTATTCCAAGGCCGGCCAGGCCCCCGGGCTTCTGGCCCAGATCCGCACCCGGATTTCGCAATTGGTGCCGGAAAATTTCATTGAACTCTATGATACAGAGACCATGGCCCATCTTCCAAGATACCTGGAGGCGTTGGGCCTAAGGGCCGAGCGGGGAATCAATGATCCGGACAAGGAAAAGGCAAAGGCTGCGCGCCTGGCCGGGGTTGAAAATTTTCTCACCGAGCTGATCCGGTCTTTGGATGAGTCGGCCTCCGCGGAAAAACGCCAACAGGTGGAATCCTTTTTCTGGATGATCCAGGAATTTGCGGTATCTTTGTTTGCCCAGGAATTAAAAACCGCAGTCCCGGTCTCAGAAAAGCGGCTAAAGCAGATGTATCAGGAAATCAGGAGAATGACCTAGGAACTGACCCCCGCAGACGGGTCCTGGATCAGGTTCCGGTACCAGGCGGCTTGTTTGCGTTTTCCCCGTTTTTCGCATCCCTGGGCATAAATCCGGCATTTTTCGGCAAGCGCGGCTGCCGCGGCCCGGTACTGCCCGGGGCTGAGCCGGCCTGAGGCCATGACATGGCAGATGGCGGCAATCCGGTAGCGGTCCAGCCCGGGCCGGGCCGACAGTTGATCGGCGTGGCCGCCCTGCTTGACGATCAAGGGCGTGGAAATCAGACCCACGGGTTCGGTGCAGGTGATTTTGAGCCACAGATCATAGTCCTCGCATGCGGGCAGGGCCTCGTTAAATCCCCCGTGCTGCTCAAACAGGGATCGGTGCAGCATGACCGCAGAGGGGCTGATCAGGCAGAGCCAAAGGCATGGCTTGAAAATATGGCCTTGCTGCTTTTGATGACGCCGGCCCGGGTTCACGCGTTTTTTTTTGCGGATCCAGTATTCTTCTGTCTGACAGATGCGCATCTGCGGGTTTGCGGCAAACCAGGCCATCTGCCGGGTCAGTTTTCCGGAAAGCCAGTAGTCATCCGAGTCCAGAAACGCGATCCATTCGGCTGCGGCCGCCCGCACACCCCGGTTTCGCGCGGCACTCACCCCGGCGTTTTCCTGGTGGATGACACAAATGCGCTCTTTATAGGCCGAAAGAATCCGGGCCGTGTCATCAGTTGAGCCGTCATCAACCACAATGAGCTCAAAGGGCGCATACTTTTGTGCCAGCACCGAGTCCACGGCATCGGCGATAAAGTCCTGTCGGTTGTAAACCGGTATGATCACTGAAACAAGGGGGTTTTGCATGCTGCCGGCCGCCATTGCCAATTAAGGGAAAAAATTATTCGTGAAACCGGATGGTCAGACGGTATATGCCGGATTCCAGGGCGGCTTTCACCTCTGCATCGCCTTTTTCAAACACCCGCATCATGGATTTGTTGGCCGGCATCACGTCTGCGGTAAATCCCTGCAGGCCGCGTTCTTTGGCCAGGCGCATGAGCTTTTGGTACATGTAGGTGGCAATTCCGTAGCCCTGGTAGTGCTCATCCACGATAAAGGCCACATCCCCGTACGGGCTGTGCGGGTCTTTGATGTAACGGGCCTCTGCAATGATCCGGCCCTGGCCGGGCTCGCCTACCACGCCCACAATGGATATGTCTTTGGAGTAGTCCACGTTTACGTAAGACTGCATCCGGGAGTGGGGCATGGTTTTCAGCGGGGTGAAATACCGGTAATAGACCGATTCGTCGGAAAACCGGTAAAACAGCCGGCGCATTTCCTCCTCGTCAGACGGCCGCAAAGGACGGAAACGGACCTTGAGATCATTTTTAAACACCTGCACGGTTTCAATGTCTGCGGGATACAGATGAGCGCTTTCAGCCAGAAAGATCTGATCCGGGTAGATCAGGTTCTGGGCCTTTGCTTCCTCCACCAGTTTGAACCGGTCATCGGGGTGGGCGATTTCTATCATGGCCATGGCCCGCTCCCGCACGGTGCGGCCGTTTAAATTGGCCACCCCGTATTCGGTGGCCACGAAATCAATGGATTCGCGAACATTGAGCTGGTTTGGCATCTCCTCGATGGAAAACAGGATATTGGACTGGCCCTTGAGATTGCGCGACGGCAGGGCAAATATGGAAAATCCTTCTTCTGAGATTTCAGCACCGTTGAAAAAATCAATCACTTCGGCCGGGTCCGTAATCACGTTGCCTTTGGACACGTGCAAGGCGATCCGGCCGGTGAGATCGGCCCTGCGGCACTGGACAATGGCAATAAAGCGCCTGTCCCGGCCGATGCGCATGGGGTTGAAAACCTTGTCCAGCCCCTGGAATTCCACCAGGGGATTGCAGTCGAGCCATTGCCAGAGCTCCCTTGTGCCCATGGCATAGGAGGCCACGGATTTTCCGGGAAAATGCTCTTTGTTGCGGTTGGTCACGGCCCCGCTTTTGACCAGGTCCATGGCCGCGTCCGTGAATATGGGCGTGTGGATGGAAAGGTTTTTTTTGTTTTGCAGATGGCGGCCCAGGGCCTCGTAGAGCGGGCCGATGGAAAAGGCGATGCAGCTGCCGTCCTCCACCAGGGAGGCGGCATTCTGGGCTACCTTGTCGAAATTTTCATCCACGGCCGCCCTTGAAAAGTAAATAGGCGCCTCATCGGATTTAACCAGCATGTCAAAGGCATCCATGGGTACAAACGAATCTCCCATGGTCTGGGGCATGTCCGGATTGATTTCCCCTGCCACAAACCCCGCCTGGCTGATAGCCATGTGGGCGATGTCAACCGATACGCCCAGACTGCAGTAGCCCAGCCGGTTTGGCGGCGAGATCTGAACAAAAGCGGCATCAAAAGGAATGCGCCTGGAGGCCACCAGGCGGGTGAGCCGGGAAAACCGGCTGGGAATCAGATCCACCCGTCCCTCGGTGATGGCCTCCCTGGCCACCCAGCCTGAGAAAAACGTTTTGAGCCGGTATTTCTGGCTCTGGAGCCGCTTCAGGCAAAGGGCGTCTCCGAAGCTCAGGAGCTGAAACAGCTCCAGATCCTGGAGATTTGCCATGTCCGAGTCCATGAGATGCCGCACCAGGGTACGCGGCTCGGCCGTTCCCGTGCTCAGAAAAATGCACATGCCTGGCTCGATCCGTGCAAGGACCTTTTCCGGGGAAACCGTATGCTTCTCCCAGTTTTCCATCACATTGTCCATCATCGGGTATACACAATGCCTCCGTATCCCACAAAAGTGCTTCCGGGATTTTTTTCATAACTGGAGCTGTAGCCCACCAGGTGCCCGGTGGTGGCCCCAAGGGTTTTTGACGCGGCAATGGCCGCGGCCGCTGCTCCGGCACAGCAGGCGTTCTGGTTGGAAAGCCCTTCTTGTATCACTGCCGGGCCTTCCATTTCCAGCATTTTGTCAATGACCCGTCGGTCGTTTTGGGTCTTCACCCATTGATAGGCATCCGGTCCCGTGCCGGCAGGGGTGAAGTTGAAATCGGGTCCGTAATGGGTCAGATCCGTTGATCCGATTACTTTGGCGGAAAGATTGAATTCTGCGGCCTTTTTTGCCGCAAACCGGCCAAGCTCCAGGGCGGTTTGGGAAGGGGGTACCCCAATGGTGACAACTCTGGAATCCGGGAAAAAGTGTTTCACAAAGGGCAGTTGGAGTTCAATGGTGTTTTCCGGCACAAAATTGTCCGGGGTTTCAATGGCACAGGAAAATTGACCGGCCACGGCTTCTGCCAGCTGCTCCTGGATTTCAATATCGCCCAGGGGCGTCTGCCAGGCACCCTGGGTCATCATGACCGGCTGGGTCCCGGGCGGCAGGTGCATGCCGAAAACGATGACCACGTCCGGGTCCGGTTTTGCCGTATCGCCCCGCACATGGGCGATGACCCGGCAGGCCAACTCGCCGGAAAAAGCCCAGCCGGCATGGGGCACGATGCCGCCGGCTGCGGTTTTGGAAATTTTTGCGGCAAAACGGTTTTGTTCCAGAAACGAGCGGATCATGCGCTTGCATCCATCAGCATCCCCGGGATACCAGGAGCCGGCAAATGCGGGTTTTCGCGTATGCATAATGTGTTCACCTCCTTATAAGGCTGATTTTTTTCTCTGTGGATCAGGGCGCTTTGATTGTGTCTGTCTCTTGCCCGTATTCTGAAAATGGTTATATTATTTTGGAAATGCAACCTGTTTGAAAAATACAGCCAAAAATTTAGTTCTGACTCAGGAGTTTTTTGATGCCCATTTACGAATATCAGTGCAAAAAATGCAGCCGTGTTTTTGAAGCCCTTGTACTGGGAAATGACAATGAGGTTCCCGCATGTGACAAATGCGGCAGTTGCGAGGTGCAGCGGCGCATCAGTGCCGCCAATACCATCGGGGCGACGGTGAAGGATTTCTCCGGCGGATGCAGTCCGAATCGTTCTTCGGGATTTTCCTGAGCTTAATGCCGAACGGGCGGCCGGGCGCCGCCCTTATTGAAATTGTGCAATGGTTTTTTCAAAACCCGGCATGGCATCGGTGATGGTCTGATCGGCCACGCAGAAGCTGAGGCGAAAATAGCCGGGTGCGCCGAATCCGCTGCCCGGAACCGCTAAGATGCGCTCCTGCTGCAGGGCGCCCACAAATTCCACATCATCTTTGATCGGGCTTTGGGGAAACAGGTAAAATGCGCCCCCGGGTCGGATAAATTTGTATCCCAGCCGATCCAGGCCGTTGCACAAAAGGTTGCGCTTGCGGTCGTATTCGGCGATATCCACGCTGGTACCCTGCACCAGTGCAACCAGCCGTTGCATCAGGGCCGGGGCGTTGACAAATCCCAGAATCCGGTTGGCCAGGGCCATGGCGGCAAGCAATTGCTGTTTTTCGCCTGCCGCCGGGTTGATTGCTGCAAACCCGATGCGTTCGCCCGGAAGCGAAAGGTCCTTGGAATAGGAAGTGGCCATGACACTGTCTGCATAACAGTCAAACACCCCGGGCACCTCGATGTTGTCATAAACAATCTTTCGGTAGGGTTCATCCGAGACCAGGTAGATGCGCCGGTTGATCTCCCGGCTTTTTTTCTCCAGGCACTGGCCCAGTTCCGCAAGGTTCTGTGCGGAATAAACCTGTCCGGTGGGATTGTTTGGGGAATTGATAACAACCGCTCGGGTCTTTGGGGTGATGGCGGCTTCAATGGCAGCCACGTCTATGGTGAAATCCGGCCGGGTGGGCACGGCCACGAGCCTTCCTCCGTGGTTGTCGGCATAAAAGCCGTATTCCACGAAATAGGGCGCCGGGGTGATGACTTCATCGTCTGCGTCCAGAATGGCCTTTAAAACAATGTTGAGCCCCCCTGCCGCCCCGCAGGTCATGATGATTTCGTTTTCCGTGATCGCAACTCCCTGTTCCCGGCCCAGAAAATCGGCCACTGCCTTTCGCACATGGGGGTAACCCGTGTTGGGCATGTAGGCGTGCAGGCCCGGTGCGGGATCTGCAGCGACCTGCTC
This sequence comes from Desulfosalsimonas propionicica, assembly GCF_013761005.1. Taxonomy (NCBI): domain Bacteria; kingdom Pseudomonadati; phylum Thermodesulfobacteriota; class Desulfobacteria; order Desulfobacterales; family Desulfosalsimonadaceae; genus Desulfosalsimonas; species Desulfosalsimonas propionicica. The sequence continues at coordinate 175,721 of NZ_JACDUS010000001.1, read as the reverse complement.
CAGATGGTCTCTGACCTCTTCCGGCGGCTCCATATTGGGATTTCCCAGGGAGAAGTCAAACACGTTGTCTGCGCCGTGGATGGCCTTTAAGCGCGCACCCTCTTCAAACATTTTCCGGATCCAGGAGGATTTTTCAATAAAATCCGCCATCTTTCTGGCAATTGGCATAAGTCGTTTTTCTGTGATCCCTTCGGGTTGTGTCAAGTGTGGCCTTACTGCACGGATTCAACAGACTTGATATCCGGCAGTTCCTTTTTTACCAGCCGCTCGATTCCGTTTTTCAGCGTCATCTGGCTCATGGGGCATCCGGCGCATGCGCCCTGAAGCCTGACCTTGACCACGCCGTCCTCTACATCCACCAGTTCCACGTCCCCGCCGTCTGCCTGCAACGATGGACGGATTTTATCAATTACTGCCTGTACCTGTTCTTTCATCTCTTGTCTCCTTATGCGTTTGTCAGTGTTGGATTAACCACTTGTTTTTTCAAGGGTTAAATTATGATGGCGCCGTAAAAAGTCCAATATCTGCGTTACGCGCAATTTCTCAGAATTTCACGTACGGCTAAGTACGCTGCATTCTTTGAAATTGCGCAAGCCTTGATCTTGAACTGTTTACGGCGCCATCTGAAAGCAGACTTTTTACGATGCCATTAAAGTATAAGCCAGATTCCATTGATTTGCAAATGATATTTTTCAGACAGGCCTTTGGGGTACAATTGCCAATGTATGCCGATTTCTGGCAAAGCCATGGAATCTGTTTTTACGGGTGTCTTTTGCGGTAAAAGTCGTCCCTGAAGGTTAAAAACCGATCTTTTTCAATGGCCGAACGCATTTGCCCCATCAGGGCGGTGTAGTAATGGATGTTGTGGATGGTGTTTAAGCGGTAGGCCAGTATTTCCCGGGTGCGGTACAGGTGCTGCAGGTAGGCCCGGGAAAAGTTTTGGCAGGTGTAGCAGGTGCAGCCGGGTTCGATGGGGCCGGTGTCGGTGCGGAATTTTGCATTGCTGATGTTGATTTTGCCAAAGGCGGTGAAAAGCTGGCCGTTTCTGGCGTTTCGGGTGGGCATGACACAGTCAAACATATCCACCCCAAACCCGGTCATTTCCACAAGATCCTCGGGCCGGCCCACGCCCATGACATAGCGGGGCTTGTTTTCGGGCAGAAGCGGCAGGGTGGATCGGGCCATTTCATGCATGAGGGCCACAGGCTCGCCCACGCTCAATCCGCCCACGGCATAGCCGGGAAAATCCAGCTCCGCCAGGCCCCGGGCCGAGAGCCGGCGCAGGTGCGGATACATCCCACCCTGGACAATGCCGAACAAGAGGTTCTGCCCCGGGTTTCTTGCCTGTATCTGCTTTTGGCAGCGGGAGGCCCAGTCCAGGGTGAGTTCGTGGGCGCCTTGTGCCTCTTTTTCCTCTGCCGGATAGGAAATGCACTGATCCAGGCACATGAGAATATCGGAGTTGAGCCTGAGCTGGATGTCCACGGCATCTTCCGGGGAGATCAAATGCCGGGAGCCGTCAATATGGGACTGGAAGGCATAACCGTCTGTGGTGATTTTGGCCATTTTGGCTAGGGAAAAGATCTGAAATCCGCCCGAGTCGGTCAGAATCGGGGCGTTCCAGTTCATAAACCCGTGCAGACCCGCAAAAATATCAATGACATCGCAGCCGGGCCGCAGATAAAGATGATAGGTGTTGCCCAGGATGATTTGCGCCCCACAGGCCGAAATTTCTTCCGGGGACAGGGCTTTGACCGTGCCCAGAGTGCCCACGGGCATGAATACCGGGGTTTTCACAATGCCATGCGCGGTGGCAAGGGATCCGGTACGCGCCCGGGTATCCGAGCTTTGGGTTTCAATGGCAAAAACAGACATAAGCTAGTTTTTTCCAGGTGCAGGTTTTGGTCTATTGGATCAACATGGCATCGCCATAGCTGAAAAACCGGTATTTTTCGGCAATGGCTTCGCGGTAGGCCGTCATGACAGGGTCTTTTCCGGCAAATGCCGATACCAGCATCAACAGGGTGGACCGGGGCAAGTGGAAATTGGTGATCATGGCATCAACGATCTTAAACCGGTATCCCGGGTAAATAAACAGATCGCATTGCCCGGCACCGCTTTGGATCCGTCCGAAATCGTCTGCCGCGTATTCAAGGGTGCGCACAGATGTGGTGCCCACGGCCACGATCCTGCGGCCGCAGGCCCGGGCCGCGTTGATCCGGTCTGCTGCCGGCGCGTTGATTTCATAGTGCTCTGTGTGCATCTGATGTTCGCGGATGTCTGTGACGCGCACCGGCATGAAGGTGCCGTAGCTCACATGCAGGGTGATTTCAGCAATTTCCACCCCCTTTCGCCGGATCTGCTCCAGCAGGTCGGCAGAAAAATGCAGGCCTGCGGTGGGGGCGGCCACAGCCCCGTTTTCCGCGGCATACACGGTCTGATAGGCATGCCTGTCGTGTTTCTGCCCGTTTCTGCGGATATAGGGCGGAAGCGGGACATGGCCGATTTTGTGCAGGATTTCTTCAAACAGGGCCGAGCAGGTAAATTCCACCAGAAAGGTGCCGTTTTCAGCTGAGATTACCTCTGCGTGCAGGTGGTCATCAAACACAAGCCGGGTGCCGGGCCGCGGGGCCTTTGAGGCCCGGATCAGGCACCGGCATTCAAACCGGTCCGGGCGGGTGCCGGTCTGTTTTCTGCCGGCGTAATCAATGAGCAGCACTTCGACTTTGCCCCCTGAGGTCTTGTGCCCGAACAGCCGCGCCGGAATCACTTTTGTGTTGTTGACCACCAGCACATCACCGGCACAAAGAAGATCCGTGAGCTGGCAGAAGCGCCGGTGTGCTGTAGTTCCGTCCGCCCTGGAAAGCACCAGCAAGCGCGAATCCTGGCGGCTGTCTGCCGGGTGCTGGGCGATTAAGGCCTCGGGCAGATCATAATCATAGGCGTCAATGTCATAGGGGTTCTGCTCCGGCGTGACATTGTTTGGGGTCATTTGAAATAACTCCGGCCGATATAGGTCAGAATCAGGCCCAGGAACATGAGCACGAATCCGAAAATGCGCAGGGTCTGATCCGGCAGTTCCAGCACCCGGGCCATCATTTCCTTCATCCGGTCAGGAAAGGCGAAATAGGGCAAGCCTTCAATAATCATGACCATGCCGATGACACACAGAAAAAAATCCATAGATAGTATCCTTGATGGTTGTCAGGAAGGAAGCCCAAGGGCTGGGTCAGTTTTTTCGCTCCTGACCGTTTACGGATTCAGCAAATGCCTTCGCTAAAATTTCAAAAACTCGGCCTGTTGGCCTCAAACAATTTGAAATTTTTACGCTTCGGCATTTGCTGAATTTTTCCGTAAACGCTCAATGTCGCTTCAAAAACCGACCCAGCCCTTGGGCTTCCTTGAAAGCGTTTCCCCTGGGCCGCCGCCCGGGACCGAACACTGCAAATAACTTTTTGCCGCATGCTTAAAAGCTTTGGTTTTATTTTTTTGAACCGTGAACGAAGTTACTTAAAAACCGATTTGGTCATCTTTGAGTTGCTGTATTATTTAAATTGTTTATTATATCTGCCGGGTTTATGGATTGTCAAAAATAAAACCGTCCGGGACTTGAAAAAGATTTGCAGCCATGGCAGATAAGGGGTTTGGAACCACTCAAACTTAACGCTGCCTGTAACATAGACTTCCTTCCTGCAAAAACAGCGGGCGCGGTAAAAAGCTTTTTACAGGCTCATTAAATTTTATGCAAACAGGTTAAGGATCTGCCACATGCGCTATGAACCCGTCATCGGCCTTGAAGTCCATGCCCAGCTCAAAACCCGGACAAAAATATTCTGCGGATGCTCCACTGCATTCGGCGCCCCGCCCAATACCCATGTCTGCCCGGTATGCCTGGGCATGCCCGGTGTTTTGCCGGTTTTAAACCGCTCTGTTGTGGAATATGCCATGAAAATGGCCCTTGCCACGGGCTGCCAGGTGGAGGGCACCAGCCGGTTTGCCCGGAAGAATTATTTTTATCCGGACCTGCCCAAGGGATATCAGATTTCCCAGTACGAGCTGCCCATTGCCAGAAACGGCTGCGTGGACATTTCCCTGGAAGACGGCACCACCCGGCGCATCGGCATCACCCGCATTCACATGGAAGAAGATGCGGGAAAACTCATCCATGATCCGGCCCGGCCCGTTAGCTACGTGGATTACAACCGCACCGGCGTGCCCTTGATTGAAATCGTATCCGAGCCGGATCTGCGTTCTCCTGCAGAGGCCGGGGCCTATCTGCGGCAGCTGCGGGCGGTTTTGCGTTATCTGGATATTTCAGACGGCAACATGGAGGAAGGCAGTTTTCGCTGTGATGCCAATGTATCGGTCCGGCCGCAGGGACAGGAGCCATTCGGCACCCGAACGGAGTTAAAAAATCTCAACTCATTTAAGTTTGTGGAAAAAGCTCTGGCCTGGGAAATCGACCGCCAGATCGAGGTCCTGGAACAAGGCGGGGAAATTGTCCAGGAAACCCGGCTTTGGGATACGGACAAGGGGCGCACCATATCCATGCGGGGCAAGGAAGAAGCCCACGACTACCGCTATTTTCCCGATCCCGATCTGGTGCCGTTGGTCATTGACAGCACCTGGATTGACCAGGTCCAAAAAGACCTGCCCGAGCTGCCGGACCAGCGGCGGGCCCGGTTTATCGCTGATTTCGGCCTGCCGGAATACGACGCCGGGGTCCTGACCGCATCCCGGGAGTTTGCCGATTATTTCGAGCAGTGCCTGGGGCTTGTCAACCGGCCCAAGCTGGTGAGCAACTGGATGATGGGCGAGCTTACGGGCCTGTTAAACGCCCGGGGTATCAATATTACTGAATCGCCCATATCCGCAAGCCGGTTTTCCGGTCTTATCGAGCTGCTCGACACCGGGGTGATCAGCGGCAAGATCGCCAAGACAGTGTTTGATGAAATGGCGGACTCTGAAGATGAGGCCAAAACCATTGTTGAAAAAAAGGGCCTGGTGCAGGTCAGCGACCATGGGGAAATCGAGGCGATCGTGGACCGGGTGGTGGCTGATCATCCGGATGAGGCTGAAAAATACCGACAGGGCAGGAAAAAGCTCATGGGATTTTTCGTCGGCCAGGTCATGAAGGAGAGCAGGGGCAAGGCCAATCCTCAGGTGGTCAACGAGGTCTTAAAAAAGCGCCTTGGCTGACCCCGGCTGCGGGAAAGCCAATTTCCGCGCTTCAGGAGCCTCCCAAAGGCTTGATTTCCGCTTGGAAACCCCTTTTGCGCGCCGCCTCCTTCGGATGATGCCGGCCCGGTGGCGGTTTGCTCCCTGCTGACCGCCTGCGCGCTCAATGCGACTCGCAAATCACCCCCGGGCCGGCATCATGGCCGGCTGTGTGCAAAGTTTCACACCAAGGGAGTCGGAAGGAACACATCCAAGTCTTGATGGCACCGTAAAAGTCCAATATCTGCGTTATGCGCAATTTCTCAGAATTTCACGTACGGATAACTACGCTGCATTCTTCGAAATTGCGCAAGCCTTGATCTTGAACTTTTTACGCCACCATCTAAAATCAGACTTTTACGAGAGCATCAAGTCTTAAAAAGCGTTGTTTTCATGCCCGGTCCCGTGGGCTGGCCCGACAGAAACCCTTCCAAGGAAGTCCAGGGGCGAAAAAACCGGCGCCGACCCTGGACTTCCTTCCTGACAAATGACGGATTTTCATACGATCCGGTGAAACCGCTTTTCCAGGTGCGAAACCGGCCACCGGATTACCGTGGGCCGGCCGTGGGGGCAGTGAAAGGGGTTTTGGCAGGCATCGAGATCTTTGAGCAGGGCGGCCATCTGTTCGGGCGCAAGTCTCTGGTTGGCCCGGATGGCGCCGTGGCAGGCCATGACAATGAGGCATTTGTCTTTGAGCCGGGAAAGCTCCGGGGCTGCCCCCGTGGTTTCCGCGGCTTCGGCCATGTCGGCCACAAGCCGGCCGATGCCCTCACCTCCGAGCATTTCCGGCACGGCCTGGACCACAAAGGTTCGGTCCCCGAAAGGTTCGATTTCAAAGCCCATGGCGTTAAATTCTCCAAGTAGCTGCTCGATGACCGGGGCCTGCCGGTAGGTGAGCTCCACGGTTTCGGGCATCAGCAACCGCTGGACCGGGGGTCTTGCGTGATTTTTGCCCGCAGCGGCCAGCTGCTCGTATACGATGCGCTCATGGGCGGCGTGCTGGTCCACCAGCAGCAGTTCATCGGGCCTTTCGCAGATAATGTAAGTGTTTCGGAACTGGCCGATGATGGCCGCATCTGCAAAAAAACCGAATTCATGCGGCACCGGGGCGGCCTCGGGAGAAGTTTCAGCCGGGGATTGTAAAGAAATCGGGTCGTGAACCCGGGTTTGCGGTTCAGGAGAAGGTGCGGGGGCGGATTCAGGTCTCTGTGAAAGGGGTTGGTATGCGGTTTTTGGCTCAAACAGGCTTGTCTGTTCCCACGGCAATCCCTTTTTTTCCATGCGGGCCGCAGGGCGTGTCTGCGGGCGCTGCCAGGTGTTTTCAACAGCCCTGCGCACGGCCCCAAGCACGTCTTTTTGATGCAAAAACCGCACTTCCTGCTTGGCCGGGTGCACGTTGACATCCACTTCTTCTGCCGGCAGATCCAGAAATACCACCGCCACCGGAAAACGCCCCTTCATGAGCCGCCCCCGAAAGCCTTCGCAAAGGGCGTAGATAATGCCCCGGTCCCGGATAAACCGGCCATTGACAAACACGTAGATCCGGGCCGTGGAACTCCGGGTGGCAGAGGCATCGGCCACCCAGCCGGAGATCCGGGCGCGGCTGTCTTTGTATTCCAGGGGATAGAGCAGGGGTAAAAACTGGCTTCCCAGGACATCGGCCACCCGTTCGGCCGGCTCTGCAGTTTTGGGCCAGTCCCGGACCGGCTTTTTGTTGTGCAAAAGCTGGAATCCGATATCGGGCCGGGAAAGGGCAATGCAGGCAATGGTTTCGGAAATATGGCCCATTTCCGTGTTCACGGTTTTTAAAAACTTGCGCCGGGCCGGGGTGTTGAAAAAAAGCTGGCTGACACTGATCAGGGTGCCGGCCGGGGCCCCGGTCTGGTTGACGGCCTTGATTTTTCCGCCGTCGACGATGATCTCGGTGGCGGTATCGGCCTGCCGGCTGCGGGTGACCATGCGGAAGCGGGAAACCGCGGCAATGCTGGGCAGGGCCTCGCCCCTGAATCCCAGGCTGGAAATGGCGTGCAGGTCTTCGGCGTGCCGGATCTTGCTGGTGGCATAACGCTCAATGGAGAGCAGGGCATTGTCCTGGTCCATCCCTGCGCCGTTGTCAGAGACCCGGATCAGGGACCGGCCGCCCTGCTCGATTTCCACCCGGATCCGGCCGCTTTGGGCGTCAATGGCGTTTTCCATCAGTTCCTTGACCACGGAGGCCGGCCGCTCCACCACCTCGCCGGCAGCGATCTGGTTGGACAAAATTTCCGGCAAAATGCGGATGGCTGTCATTTCCATAGACCCCCGGGCGGGTTACTGGCCGGGGGCATCGACTTCGCCCCGCAGGAAACGATACAGAAATTCGGTGTCAGTGGGCGAAAGATCAAAGTTTCTGGATGCCTCCTCCACCAGGTCCTGGTTGGGCGCATCCGGGCGTTCGTATTTTTTGACCTGGCTGATCCATTTTACCGCTTTTCGTAAATCTTCCTTTTTGGGCTGCATCAGGATTTTCCCCCTTTTCGGGTTTGCTTCTGGTGTTAAGCGCTGTTTTTAAGCCGTCGGCAGATCCGGTTTTTGACCGCAGACCCCGGCGGCCTGCTCAAAGGCGTATGCCGCCTGCAACAGTCTGGCTTCGGCAAAGTGCGGGGCCATCATCTGCAGGCCGATGGGCAGTCCGCTTTCGGAAAACCCGCACGGAAGCGATAGGCCGGGAATGCCGGCCAGGTTGGCTGACAGGGTGAAAATGTCAGACAGATACATCTGCAGCGGGTCATCGGTTTTCTCTCCCAGCCCGAACGCCGGCGTGGGGGCCGTGGGGGAGACAATGACGTCGCAGGTTTCAAATGCAGCGGCAAAATCGTTTCGGATCAGGGTCCTGACCTGGGAGGCCTTTTTGTAATAGGCATCGTAATAACCGGCTGAAAGGGCATAGGTGCCCAGCAGAATCCGCCGCTTGACCTCCGGGCCAAAACCCCTGGAGCGGGTTTGTTCATACATCTGCTTCAAACCCCCGGCCTCCTTGTGCCGGTATCCGTACTTGACCCCGTCATAGCGGGCCAGGTTGGAGCTTGCCTCTGCGGGGGCGATCAAATAATAGGCGGCCACGGCATGCTCGGTTTGGGGAAGGGAGATCTCCACGCATTTGGCACCGGCATCGGTGAGCTGGGCAACCGCCTTTTCCACCGCCGCTTTGACCCCGGGGTCCATGCCCCCGGCGTTTTGGTATTCAACCGGAATGCCGAAGGTCAGGCCCTTGACCCCGGCATCCAGCCCGGCTGTGTAGTCGGGCACGTCATTTTTGGCGCAGGTGGAATCTTTGGGATCATGGCCGGAAATGGCCCCGAGCAGAATGGCTGCGTCCGTGACATCCTTGGCAAGGGGGCCGATCTGATCCAGAGACGAGGCAAAGGCCACCAGCCCGTAGCGCGAGACCCGGCCGTAGGTGGGTTTTAACCCCACCACCCCGCAATGGGCCGCAGGCTGTCGGATGGAGCCGCCGGTGTCCGATCCCAGAGCGCCCAGGCACATGTCGGCTGCCACGGCCGCAGCAGAGCCCCCGCTGGAGCCACCCGGGGTTCGGGATCGGTCCCAGGGATTGCGGGTGATCTGAAACGCGGAATTTTCCGTGGACGAGCCCATGGCAAATTCGTCCATGTTGAGTTTGCCCGTCATGACCGCGCCCGCGGAAAAAAGTTTCTCCATGACCGTGGCGTTGTACGGGGGCACAAAATCGGCCAGCATCCGGGAGGCGCATGTGGTGGCAATCCCTTTTGTGCAGATCAGGTCCTTGATGCCCAGCGGGATTCCCGTAAGCGGGCCGGCGCTTCCCGCCCGGATATGGGCATCGGCCTGTTTGGCCTGCTGTCTGGCCGCATCTTTGGCCACCGTGATATAAGCGCCGATTTCCGTGTCCAGCTGCCGGATGCGGTCGAAAACCGCATCACTTAATTCCCGGGCGCTGATTTGCCTTTTGGCCAGAAGCCCTCCGGCTTCATGGATGGTCAGTTCATATAGTTTGGTTGATGTCATGGTCCGCTCTTTTCTGTTGCTGGATGACTATTCAATGACCTTTGGGACCACAAAGCTGCCGTCTTCGGATTCCGGGGCGTTGGCCATGGTGTTTTGGGCATCGAGATGGCCGGCCACTTCATCTTGTCTGAAGGCATTGCAGATTTCCACGGCATGGGCCGTGGGGGACACACCCGTGGTGTCGGCCCGGCTTACACTTTCGGCATAGGCCAGGATATCTCCCAGGTTTCGGGCAAAGCTGTCCACATCGCCTTCATCGATGGTCAGCCGGGCCAGTGCGGCCACGTGCGCCACTTCTTCTCTGGAAATTTTCATGGATTTTCCTTTCGGGCCCCTATTGCCGCTTTTCCCTTAAACGCCGGCCCCCCGCCTGAAAGCCTTTCAAAATCCGGGCTCATGGGGCAGAAGCATGGCATCCACGCCGGCTTTCTGGAGTCGGATCAGGTCGTTTTCCGCCTGGCTTCGGTTCGTGTAGGGGCCGATGCGCACCCTGTGCCAACGGCCCTGGCCTTCCACTGCGGCTTTCTGGGTAAAAGCGGGATAGCCCTTGTCCTTGTATTTGTTTTTTACGGTTTCGGCTTTTTGCCTGTCGCGCAGGGATGCCACCTGGATGGCGAATAATTTCCTGGAATCCGGCTCGGTCACTTCCGTTGAAGCAGGCTGGGCCGGCACCGGCTCGGCGGCCGGTTTGGCACGGGGCGGCTGGAGCCTGCTTTCTGCCAGATCCGGTTTTGGGTATTTTGGTGCCAGCACCCTGGGCCGTCCCTGGGCATGCTCATCGATCTCTGATTTTTCCCTGAGCCGGTCGTAAAATTCAAAGGAAATGTCATCCGGAAGCCCGCCGTCAGTGCCCTGCTGTTCTCCGGGCTCGGAGAGCACGCTGCTTTGCAGCTGGGACAGTTTTTCATCCAGGTGCTGCATGTCAAAATGCAGCGGCGCGGAATTGCGCCCAACCAGGACCCCCAGGATAAACATGCATCCAGAGGCAATAAAGATCATCAGCACCCAGCCGGAAGTACTGCCGCAGCTGCTGAAGGAATCGGTTTTGGGAAAACTGCCGCCCATGATTTTTTTTCAATCCCTGCTACATGATTTCCGGAGTGCTGACCCCGAGAAGTTTCAGGCCGTTTCGGATCACCTTCTGCACGGCCACCACAAGATGCAGGCGGGCCGTGCTCAGCTTTGTGTCATCGGTAAGGACCCGGTGCTTATTATAATAGGCATGAAACAATGCCGCAAGGTCCATGAGATAGTAGGCGATCCGGTGGGGCTCCATGAGGGCGGCGGCACCGGAGATAACCTCCGGGTATTTTCCCATCTTTTTGATCAAAGCGATTTCCTCGGCTTCGCTCAGCCGCTGCAGATCCGCGGATTCCGGGGTATTTTGCACACCCGGGCTTTCGTCTGCGGCCTTTTTGCATATGCTTGATATCCGGGCATGTACATACTGCACGTAATACACCGGGTTGTCATTGGTTTTGGCCTTGGCCACCTCCAGGTCAAAATCCAGGGGGCTTTCATGGTGCCGGGTCAGAAAAATAAACCGGGCTGCATCCCGGCCCACTTCGTTGATAACGTCGCTAAGGGTGACAAACTGACCGGCCCGGGTGGACATGGAAACCGGCCGGCCGTTTCGCAGCAGATTGACCAGCTGGGTCAGAATGACGGTAAACTGGCTGCTCTGCCTGCCCATGGCCGCGATGGCCGCTGTCAGCCGGGGCACGTACCCGTGATGATCCGCGCCCCATACATCAATGACCCGATCATATCCCCGCTCGTATTTTTCCAGGTGATAGGCAATGTCTGAGGCGAAATAGGTGGTCTGGCCGTTTTGGCGCACCACAACCCGGTCTTTTTCGTCTCCGAACGAGGTGGCGCAAAACCACAGGGCCCCTTCGTGCTCATAAATCAGGTCCTTTTGTTTCAAAAACGCGATGGCCGCTTCCACCTTGCCGGTATCATAGAGGGTTTGCTCACTGTACCAGCGGTCAAAACAAACGCCCAGATTTTCAAGATCCTGCCGGATGCCGGCCAGGATTTGTTCTGCGGCCAGTCCGGCAAGCTCTTTTTCAGCCCTGTCCCGGGGCAGGTCAAAAAGGCTTTGTTCTTTTTCCGCTATCGCGGATCGGGCAATGTCTTTGATATAATCGCCCTGGTAGGCATCTTCGGGAAATTCCACGTTCTGCCCGGCAAGCTGGCAGCAGCGCAGATACACGGATCCGCCCAAAGTCAGGATCTGGCGGCCGGCATCATTGATGTAGTATTCCCGCTCCACTCGGTATCCGCAAAAATCCAGCAGCGCGGCTATGCTGTCGCCCACCACCGCTCCCCGGCCGTGGCCGATGTGCAGGGGGCCGGTGGGATTGGCGCTGACAAATTCCACCTGGACCTTTTGTCCGCCGCCAAGGTCTGCGGCCCCATAGGCCGTGTCCTGCTGATGGATTTCATGGATCACCGGCAGCCAGGCCGACGGGCGGATGAAAAAATTGATAAACCCGGGCCCTGCGATTTCGGTTTTTTCGATCAGGTCATCCGGGTCGGTGATATGGTCCACAACAGCTTCAGCGATTTTGCGCGAGGCCATTTTCTGGGCTGCGGCCCCGGCCATGGCGAAATTGGTCGCCAGATCGCCGTGAGCACCGATCTTGGGTTCTTCCAGGGTGATATCCGGAAAATCGTCTGATGCCAGGACCCCGGCCGCATGGGCGGTGCGGGCGGCGTCAAGTACCATGTGTTTTACGCGTTGTTTGATCATGGGCCTGCAACTGTCCTTGCAATGAGTTTAAGCAATGGTAAAATCTAAACTTTTAAGTGTTTTTTCAGGCCAAGTCAAGGAGTCATTGCAGGGCGTTACCCTTGGACGGTGCGCGAGAGGATGTGGTTTAGGGTGTCGAGCAGAGGCTGGATTTTTTCCCGATGTTCCGGGGGGATCATCAGTTGGGTGACGGGCCGGTTGGGTATGGTGACGCATTTTTTGGTCATATGCGCGGGATCAGGCTCCAGGCAGAGCATTACGTCAATGAGACTGCCAAAAAAACCGGATTGGTCCAGGTGCTCGATGACCTGTAGAAACAGGGTGTTGACAGTCAATGTCAGCTCATCGATATGTGCGCTGCCGGTTTTCCGGCATTTGGAGAAAGAAACCATGCACCGGCATCCAAACGGGCGGATCGAATAAATGGCGCACAGGTCGTTTTCCAGCAAAGGACAGGGCAAAGACGGTTCCGGCGGGGCTTTTTCGGCCGGGGTTTTGTTCTCCAGACACGTTTGGGCATAGCCGTTGGTGGTCAGGGCCGGCTGATACCGGGGGGTATGGACATGGCCGCGCATCTGCTGGTATAAGACCGCCTTTTTCTGCCTGTCTAAGAAATGATCAATGAACCGTCCTTCCAGGCTGGTCAGGGTCATGGCAGTGGTGCAGCACTCGGCGCAGAATTTTTCGCAGGCAAAAGATAAGCTGTTCATGTAGTCGTCATACAGCCGATAGATTTTGCCCAGGGCTTCAATGTCGCTCAGATGTGTGGGGTGGTTTTTGGGCATCATCGAATTGGCTTATTTTTCCATTCTTCGGTATTGCTTGTAGCAGGAAAGCACCTTTTGCACGTACTGCCGGGTCTCAGGGTAAGGCGGGATGCCGTTGTAGTGATCCACCCTCGAGGGTCCGGCGTTGTAGGCCGCCAGGCTCATATTCAAATTTCCGTTGTAGCGCTTGAGCAGATCGCTTAAATAGCGGGTCCCGGCCGTGATGTTCTGTCTGGGGTCAAAAGGGTCTGAGATCCGGTGCTTTTGAATGTGCACCGGCATGATCTGCATCAGCCCCCGTGCTCCGGCCCGGGAAACCGCCGTGGGGTTGAATCCGGACTCCACCCGGATTACGGCCTGCACCAGTTCCGGCCGCACCCCGTAAGTAGTTGCAATGCTTTTGATTATTTCAGTATACCGCATCCCTGACTGCACCGGCGGCCGGGGCGCTTCAAGATGCGGGGTTGGTATGTAATCTGCGGATTTGGGGGTATCCGTGAAATGATATCCGCCTTTGTCGTCAATATACATATACATTTCCGCCCGGGCGGGGGTTGGCGTCAGGCAGGCAATGGCCAGGCACGCAAGGCCGACGGTCAGAAAACAAAAAAAATTTGCGGATAGGGTCCGGGTTCTGGCAGTCATGGGCCGTGTCAATGGCAAAAAAACCGTTTGGGTACTGCTGGCCGAAAGGGCCGCTTTTCCGATAGTTACGCCCGATGTTTGTTATATTGTATACATGAAATCCCTATGCGGGGTCAAGTAAAAGGTGGGTGCGCCCACAATCCGGTTCAATCCTCTTCTGGCACAAAGGCGGATACTTCATCGATGGTTTCAGCGTTGGAAAGCAGCATGGCCAGCCGGTCAATGCCTAAGGCATTGCCTGCGGCCGGCGGCATTCGGCCCAGGGCGGCAAGAAAGGCCTCGGGCATCGGGCGGGCGTCAAGGCCCTGTTTTTCACGCCGCTTCAGTTCCATCTCAAATCGCCGGCGCTGCTGATCAGGATCAATGAGTTCGGAAAATCCGTTGCAGATTTCCAGTCCGCCGATATAGGCTTCAAAGCGTTCGGCCACATGCGGGTTATCATTTCTGAGACGGGCCAGAGCGGCCTTTTCCGCCGGGTAATCATATAAAAATATGGGTCTTGCGGGATCCAAAGCAGGTTCAATTTCCATGGCCATGCGCTCGTCAAAGCTCTGATCAGCCAGGGCCGCGTTCATGGTGGAGTGGGCAAAGCGCTGAAAGGCCTTTTCAACCGTGATTTTCGGCCATGGCCGGTCCAGGCGGATGGCCGTGCCGTGGCGTCTGAGATGCCGTGTTCCCAGGACCTTTTCACAGGTCTCGCAGATCAGGCTTTCGGTCTGGTTCATCATCTCCTGATAGGTAAAATCGGCCGCATACCATTCCAGCATGGTGAACTCCGGCAGGTGCCGGCTTCCGCGCTCCTTTGCGCGGAAGGTCCTGCAGATCTGAAAAATCCGGGGATACCCGGCGGCCAGCAGGCGTTTCATGTAGAGTTCAGGAGATGTCTGCAGAAAGGCGCCGTCAGCTGAAATGGCCTCGATGTGGGCTTCGGGCGCAGGTGCAGGGGTGCGCACCGGGGTTTCCACCTCCAGAAAATCGTGGCGGCAGAAAAAGGCGCGCACCGCATTTAACAGCCGGTGACGGATCTGCAGGCAGTGGCGGATCCCCTGTTGACGAAACACGGTCATATCAGCCGGGCAGTCCTATTTTTTTCGCACCCGGTACTGGTCTTCGGGCCGGTCCTGGAGCAGAATCATGTCATAGGAGCCCATGTCGGTTTTTTCAAACCACTGGTACCCGGTTTTGCGGCAGTTTTCACAGGCCTTGCGGGGAATGTGGACAGCCAGCACCCGCATTTTTCTTTCCACGGAAGAGTCGATTTTCAAAACACCGCTGCACTGCCGGCACACCTGCAGGGTTTCATGCTGGGTTTCATAAAATCCGTCCGTGTCGTAAAAAACGGTATTATTGCGCTCGGCATAAATCACATTTTCCTGCATGCGGATGCGGATGTTTTGCCGGTCGTTCCAGGTATCTATGACCTGCTGGCAGGTTCTTTCAATGGTGGCGGTGATGCTGGGGCCCTGGCGGAGACGTTCGGCCGAGTACTCGGGTTCCACCACGTGGCTGTAATCCATGCCGGCCATGGCCAGAATGAGGCCGACATTGACGTAGGGAAGTGCGCTTTCGATGGAATATCCGCCTTCGAGCACGGCAATGTCGGGTTTGAGCCGGGAGGTGAGATCGGCGTACCCTTTGGCGGAAAAATTCATGTTGGTCAGCGGGTCTGTGAAATGATTGTCCTGGCCGGCGGAATTGATGATCAGATCCGGCTTGAATTCCTGGAGTATGGGCAGCACGGCTTTTTCCAGAACGGTGAGAAACCCTTCCTCCGAGGTATAGGGCGGAAGCGGGATGTTTAAGGTTGTGCCTGCAGCCGTGGGACCGCCGGTTTCATTGTTAAAGCCCGTGCCCGGAAACAGGGTCCGGCCGTCTTGGTGCATGGAGATAAACAATGTGTCCGGATCATGCCAGTAAATGTCCTGGGTGCCGTCGCCGTGGTGGCAGTCCGTGTCAATGATGGCCACCCGGTCAATGCCATAGGCATGGCGGAGGTATTCGATCATGATGGCTTCGTTGTTGACGTTGCAAAAGCCCCTTCCGCCATGGACCACGCGCATGGCATGGTGCCCCGGGGGCCGGACCAGGGCAAATCCGCGGTCCACAAGACCGTCCATTTTGGCCTTGCCGATGGTTTTGGCACCGCCGGCGCTGATGAAATGCGATTCGGTCATAACGCTTCTGGCGTCGGGAACGCAGAAATGAACCCGCTGTACATCCTCGATATCCACCACACCGGCTTTGAATTCGTCAATGCCTTCCACGTCAAGCAGGCCCTCCTCGGAGATCTGGTCCTGGGTGTAGAGAAGGCGCTCTTCGCGCTCCGGGTGGGTGGCGCTGATGGCCCAGTCGTATGCCGGGAAAAAAACCAGGCCCGTATGGGTCTTGGCCTTTAGCATGGGTTTTCTCCGTTTCGGGATTGTTTTTTGATTTGCGCGATGATCTTTTCATACTGGCCAATGAGTCCGGGCCGGACCTGGACCTTGATGCGGATGTTTTTGCCGATCATCCGGAAATCGCGCACCATGTTAAATTCCAGCGCCTCGGTGACATCGGTGACAAGGTCGCCTGAGCTGGCCCCTTCCCTGAGGGCTTTTTTCTCCAGCAGCTCCGTGGCCATTTCCTTGGCATCGGCCATTGTAAAACCCGGCTTCAGCGCCTGGACAAACATTTCCTCAGGGGCCGAGGCCTCAAGCTTGTAGGTGTCTGCAAACAGGGTTACTTCGCAAGTGGTGCGCGAAAGGGCCGTGCCCACGGCGTTGGCCACGTCCCAGTGGGGTACCACGCTGACCTGGTAATCAGAAACAGCCGTAAAATTTTCTGCAAACATGGGTGCCGGACCGCCGAGTACCAGAAGCCGGGCGGGTTTGATGCGGTGGCCGTGAAGGGCCTCGCGGACCGTGTAAACAGGTCTGCTGTTGATCAGGCTCACCATTTGCCGGGCGGAATCCAGAATTTCCCGG
The DNA here is from genome assembly GCF_013761005.1 of Desulfosalsimonas propionicica. Lineage (NCBI taxonomy): Bacteria > Pseudomonadati > Thermodesulfobacteriota > Desulfobacteria > Desulfobacterales > Desulfosalsimonadaceae > Desulfosalsimonas > Desulfosalsimonas propionicica. The sequence goes on along the minus strand of NZ_JACDUS010000001.1, from coordinate 159,348 downwards.
CAGGTCTGGTCAAATATTCGCCGGGCGGTTTCAGCAGTGGAAATTCCCAGAAGCTGTGCAATGGCCTCAATGCCTTTTTCCGCCTTTTCCCGGTCGCCGTTTTGGGCCTTGCCCAGGACAAAAAGAGCGTCTGTGGGGGTGGGTTCCGGGCCGCCATAGGCCATGGCCGGACCGGTTCTGTCCGGTCCGATAAACAGGTGCCCGTGTTCCACCCGCACCGTGCTGTCACCGCCCAGGCCCACAGAATAGGAGTGCAGGGCCCGGATCAGGGTTTTGTGTTCAGCGATTTCGATCCCATAGGGCGCCAGCACAGGCACGCCGTTGATGAGTACGGCCATGTCCGTGGTTGTGCCGCCGATATCGAGCACGATGGTCTCTTGGTCACCTGTGGCAAAACCGATGGAGCCCATTACGCTTGCCGCCGGTCCGGAGAGAATCGACTGGCCGGGAAAATCAATGGAGGTTTCAAAATCCATGGTCCCGCCGTCGGCCTTGAGGATATAGATGGGTATCTGGATGCCTTTTTTGTCCAGAGATTGCCGGACGGCCTCAAAGAAGCGTTTGTGCAGCGGGTACACAGATGCGTTTAAAAAAGCTGTGGTGATGCGCCTGGGAAAGCTGAAATTGCCCGAGACGTTGTGGCCGAGAAATACCTTTTGAAACATGGGGGAAATGATTTCCCGGATGCGGATTTCATGGGCCGGATTGCGGATGGAAAATTTGCCCACCACACCCACGTACTCGATGCCCGCGTCCCGCATGCGGGCTGCTGCATCTTCCACCGCCTTTTCATCGAGCTTGACAATTTCCCTGCCGCTGTGGTCCATTGCTCCGGCCACGCGATAGTAGTGTTCGCAGGTGCGGAAATATTCCGGGTCAATGCCGGGTCCGCAGGTTACGATGATACCCACGGCCGGAAGTTTGTCCTGTACAATGGCATTTGTTGTCAGGGTGGTGCTCAAAACCGCGTGGGAGATTTGGCTGATGTCAATATCGCGGGTGATGTGTTCCAGGCCGGAGAAGACCGCATCAAAAAGCGCCGATGTGTCGGTTGGCACCTTGATCCGCCTTTCCAGGCCGTTTTCGCCCACAAGAACAACGTCGGTATGGGTTCCGCCAACATCTAATCCGATGATCATGGTCTGCCCCTGGTCTATGGGATCGTTTCGGCGTATCCGGCGTCTGGCCGGACAATGCGTGTCTCTAACATTGCTAACCGATATGATCATCGTTGTCAACCGAATCATCGGGCCCCGGGCAGCGGCGGCGGATTTTGGTTTGCTTTGTGAAGGGGCTTACCGGCTGTCTTTTAGGGGTTTTCGCATGATGCGGCCGGGGGCGGTTTGCTCCCTGCTGATTGCTTGCGCACTCAATGCGACTCGCAAACAGCCCACCGGCCCGCATCATGGCCAGCGCTTGTTAAGTTTGTAAGCCTTCTCTGTTGAAAGCTTTTACCTCGACCGGTGTTTGTCAGGAAGGAAGCCCTGCGTCCGGGGTCAGTTTTTTCGCTCCTGAGCCTCTTACGGATTCATTAAATGCTCAATATCATATCAAAAGCTGGTTCCGTTGTTGGGCTTCCTCTGAGGGTTTTTCCGTGAGCCCGTGAGCCGGCAGGGCCCTGTATGACACATTGCACGTTGGGCCGGCAAGCAGTTTTTGGCGAAGCGAAGCGTCCGCGGCCGGCACCATTACTTGGCCTGTGAATTCGATAAGCTTTTGTCTTTTGCCGGCCGCAGTGCAGCGAGCCTTAAAACTGCCCGGCCCGAGTGCCTGTCATACAGGGCCCTGCCGGCTCACGGGCTCATGCGACGAAGACAGGCGGGCCAGCGTTTACAATTTGCATTTTTCGTGTAAAAATGCCACTGCTTGAAGAAACTTATTTTGTCCGGATAAAAAAGAGGTGAAAACACGTGCATGAATCATCAGAAAGCCGATGAAATCTATATGCAGGCGGCTCTGGACCAGGCGCAGCAGGCCCTGGATGCCGGGGAGTTTCCCGTGGGATGCGTGATTGCCGGGCCCGGCGGGGTGATTGCCGGCGGGGGGCGCAGCCGCAGCCGCCAACAGAGACCCAGTGAGATTGATCATGCGGAGATCAATACATTAAAACAATTCTATGAATTGCCGTATACGGGCGATCCCCGGCAGTTGAGCATTTACGCCACCCTGGAGCCCTGCCTGATGTGTTTTGCCGCAATTCTGATCGCGGGCATCGGCAGAATCGTTTATGCCTATGAGGATGTCATGGGCGGGGGCACGGCCTGCAAAATCGATAATCTGCCGCCCCTTTACAGAGACGCCGGAGTCCGGGTGGTGTCCAACATGATGCGCCGGCAGAGCCTGGATCTGTTTTCCCGGTTTTTTTCCGATCCGGAAAACACCTATTTGTGTCACTCCATGCTGGCGGCCTATACCCTGGCCCAGAAGCCCGGAGGACGGCCATCCCTGTTTCCCCGGGAGTGAAACGGACTTTTATGCCTCACACTTCGCCAATAACCAGGATATCGATGCCCGATGACCTGAAGGCTGCGGCCCGGCAAAAGGTGTCAGACTGCAGCAAGGCGGTCGAGAGCGCAGGCCGTCAATCGCTTTTTTACATGGTGGATGAGGACGATCTCTGCCGGGTGTTTGCCTTCAGCGAATACGCGGCCCGGCAGTGTCTGCGCAACCCGGGGATGATCCGCGAACTTTTGGAAAGCGGGGATCTGGAAAGGCTTTATCCCACGGATCAGTACCAGCAATACGTGGCCCGGGCAGCCGGCCAGGCCGCTGATGAGGACGGTCTGGCCGTGGCGTTGCGGCGGCTTCGGCACCGGGAAATGGTGCGTATTGCATGGCGGGATTTGACCGGCCGGGCGGATCTGTTTGAAACCATGGCCGAGTTGTCCGCCCTTGCAGATGCCTGTGTTCAACAGGGGCTGGATTTCCTGTATCCCTTGTTGTGCAGCAAATACGGCCAGCCCGAGGACGCAGGCGGCAATGCCCAGCAGATGGTGGTCTTTGCCATGGGAAAGCTCGGCGGGAGGGAGCTGAATTTTTCCTCTGACATTGATCTGATGTTTGCTTTTCCCGAGGCCGGACATACCCGATCAGAAGAAAAGTCGATTTCAAATGAGGAGTTTTTCACCCGCCTTGTGCGCCGGCTCATTGATGTGATCGGTAAATCCACTCCCGAGGGGTTTGTCTTCCGGGTCGACACCCGCCTGCGGCCCTATGGCGATTCCGGGCCCCTGGTCATGAGCTTTGATTCCATGGAAAATTACTACCAGATGTTTGGCCGGGAGTGGGAACGCTACGCACTTGTCAAGGCCCGCCTGATAGCCGGGGACAAACAGCGGGGAGAGGCCTTTTTCGACCGGCTCCGGCCCTTTGTGTTCCGTCGGTACCTGGATTACGGAACATTTGAGTCCATTCGGGAGATGAAGCAGAAAATTGTGCGGGAAGTGGTCCGCAAGGGGCTTGCCGACAATATCAAGCACGGCTACGGCGGCATACGGGAAATTGAGTTTTTCGGCCAGGTCTTCCAGCTCATCCGGGGCGGCATTGACCCGGCTTACCAGGAGCGAAGCATTTTAAAGGTCCTGCAGGTGATGAGAAAGGACAGGGGTATCACGGGCAAGGTATACGAGGAACTGACCTCTGCCTACGTGTTTTTGCGAAACACTGAAAATCGCCTTCAGATGTATGAGGACATGCAGACCCACAGCCTGCCCGCAGATCCGCGCGCCCGCACCCGACTTGCGCTGAGCATGGGATTTGACAGCGAAAAAGACTTTATCCGGGCCCTGGACGCGCACATGTCCCGGGTGCATTTTCATTTCAATCAGCTGCTGGGCCAGGAAAGCACGGAAGCCGAAGCCCAAAGCGAAACAGGACTCGGCAGTGTCTGGCTGACACCCGGACAAACCGATCAGAACAGGCAGAACCTGGAGGCGGCGGGCTTTGAGGAGCCTGATACGGTTCTTCGTCTGCTGGGTGAGTTCCGGGACAAAACCGGATATGGTGAGGACGGTCATATTGCCACGGCCCGGATCAACCGGCTGATGCCCCGGGTCCTGGGGGCGGTGGCGGAAACCGACCGTCCCCTGCTGGTGTTAAAGCGGATCATGACCCTGCTGGATGCGATTTTGAACCGAAGCTGCTATATCTCCCTGCTTCTTGAAAACCCGGGGGCTCTTGAACACCTTGTCCGGCTGGCGCGCATCAGCCCCTGGATTGTGTCTTTTTTAAGCCAGCACCCCCTGCTTCTCGATGAGCTGCTGGATGTGCGTTCCATGTATGCTCCTCTGGACCGGGCTGCTCTGGCCGGGGATCTGCGGCAGCGCCTGGAAAAATCCGGCGGGGATGACCCGGAGTTACAGATGGATGCCATCCGGGTTTTCAAGCAGGTCAACATGTTTCGCATCGTGGCAGCCGACGTGACCGGTCATCTGCCCCTGATGCAGGTTTCAGACCGGCTGACCTATCTGGCTGAAACCATACTGGATGCCGCCCTGGATCTGACCTGGCACCAGATGGTGGAACGCTACGGTAAACCTTTGGCGATTGACGGTGATCCGGGCAATACAGGATTTGCAGTGATCGCCTACGGCAAGCTGGGCGGATATGAACTGGGATACCGCTCGGATCTGGATCTGGTTTTTCTGCACACCGCCCAACCCGGGCAGACCACGGGCGGCCGGCTGCGGCCCATTGACAACAGTGAGTTTTTCGGCCGGCTGGGCCAGCGAATCATCCATTTTCTGTCTGCGCCCACGTCCACGGGAAAGCTTTATGAAATCGACATGCGGCTGCGTCCCTCGGGCAATGCCGGGATTCTTGTCAGCCATATGGACGCCTTTGAGGAATATCAGTCCAGACACGCCTGGACCTGGGAGCATCAGGCCCTGATCAAGGCCCGGCCGATTATCGGGGATTTCCAGGTGGCCCGCCGTTTTGCCGATGTGCGCACGCGGGTGATTGCCGCCCGGCGCAATACAGAACAGCTGGCCGGGGCGGTGCTGGAAATGCGGGAACGGATGCGCAGTGCCCGTGAATTTTCACACAATGGCTTGTTTGACTTAAAGCAGGATCCCGGCGGAATCGTGGATATCGAGTTTTTGGTCCAGTTTTTGATTCTGTGCCATGGCAGCCGGCACGAACAACTGGGTCAGTGGACCGATGTGGTGCGCCAGTTAAATGCCCTGGCCCTTTGCCGCATTATTGCCGATCTCGACGCCCATGCCTTAAAACAGGCTTATTTGATTTACCGCTATTTTGTCCATCGCATGAATCTCCAGGAAAAAAAGGCGGTGCTGCCGGAAAATCGGTTTGCCGAATTGCGCAGAAGGGTTGTGCGTATATGGCGGAAAGTCTTTGGGCAGTAAACAGAAAATCAAGGGTTATCTGAGCAGGTAAAACCCGATGATATTGTCGTAGGAATGGGCTCTGGCGTAAGTGGCCCCCACGTCCAGGCCCTTGATATGCTGAACAATCACCTCCCGCTTGATCAGGGAGTTGTTGGCATCATCGAGCCGGAATTCCACCGTGATTCGCTCCCCGACCTGGAAGCGGGGCTGGACGTTTAATTTCATGCGGATACCGGTTCTGGAAATATCGGTGACAACCATGCTGCCCCAGTGCTGGGCGCTTTTGGAGGCACTGTGGGCAGGGGCATAGAGATATGTGCCCCGCAGTTGCGTGGATTTGCGGTACTGTCTTCTTCTTTCGAGAAACACCGTAAAGGAATGGCCGCAGGAGCATTTGGCCTTGAGCTTGATCATGTTGTCGGCTTCGGCGTATCTCGACACATCCTTGATAATGGTTTTCTGGCATTCCGGGCAGGTAATGGCTGCGGTGTTGTCGCTGGCAATAAAGCTTTTGACGATCACATCTGGTATCCCCGTTGCTGTAGCCCCATGGATTTTCTCCTGAAACGGGTTTATTTTTGCCGGATTTTCATGGTAGGCATTGACTTGTAATGATTCATATATTAAATAAAAGAACTTTGTCAAGCCAAAATAAGGCTTTGGGATTATTCAGGGTTTGGTTTTTTGCAGACAGCAGGGGCCCGAGGTCGCAATATTCGGGGCTTCAGCCAATGGGAGATGAAAATGAAAAAAATTGAAGTAATTATAAAGCCTTTTAAACTCGATGATGTCAAGGAAGCCCTCACCGACATGGGCATTCAGGGCATGACCGTATCCGAGGTCAAGGGCTATGGTCGTCAGAAAGGGCACAAGGAAGTCTACAGGGGTGCGGAATACGCCGTGGACTTTGTTCCCAAGCTCAGGATTGAAATTGCAGTGGATGAAGACATGGCCGAGCAGGTCATCGAGACCGTTCAAAAATCCGCCTATACCGGCAAAATCGGTGATGGCAAGATATTTGTATTCTCAATGGAGGAAGCTGTTCGTATCCGCACCGGAGAGCGCGGCAGAAACGCCCTTTAGCCCGCTAATGGTATTGACGGGGATTTATGCCGTATTTGTGCACCTTGTAAGAGATTTTACGCAGGGTGGTGCCCAGGGTTTGGGCGGCCTGGCTCATGTTGCCCCGGGTATGTTTTAGGGCATCCACAATCATTTCCATTTCCAGTTTTTCCACGGCTTCCTCCATGGTCTGGGACGGAAGCGTGCCCGACTCCTTGCCGGTCTGCAGTGTGGGCGGCAGATGATAGCCGTGGATCACCTTTCCTTCGCAAAGCAGTACGGCCCGCTCGATACAGTTTTCCAGTTCCCGGACGTTGCCGGGCCAGTGGTAGGCCATGAGCATGTCAATGGCCGGGGTGGAAAAGCGGACAATCTCCTTTGCGTTTTCCCGGGTGTATTTGTCCAGGAAAAAATCGGCCAGGGCCAGGATATCGGTTTTTCTCTCCCGCAGCGGGGGCATGTAGATGGGAAACACGTTGATCCGGTAATACAGGTCGCTTCGGAAATCGCCTTCAGCCACGGCTTCTTCGAGGTTTTTGTTGGTGGCCGCAACAATGCGCACGTCCACCCGGATGGTCTTGTTTCCCCCCACCCGTTCGATTTCCCGTTCCTGTAGCACGCGCAGCAGCTTGGCCTGGACCTCGCCGGTAATGGATCCGATTTCATCGAGAAACAGGGTCCCCTTGTGGGCCAGTTCGAATTTGCCCGCCTTTTGCTGAATGGCCCCGGTAAAGGCGCCTTTTTCATGGCCGAACAGTTCGCTTTCAATGAGGTTGGCGGGCAGGGCGGCACAGTTGACCTTCACAAAGGGATGGCTGGAGCGGCTGCTGTTGTAGTGGATGGCATTGGCCACCAGTTCCTTTCCGGTACCCGATTCTCCGCGGATGAGCACGGTGGCGTTGCTTCTGGCCACCTGGGAGATCATCTGGTAGACCTCGCGCATTTTGTTGCTGTTGCCCACGATGTTTTTGATCCGGTATTTTTTTTCCAGTTCCATCTGGAGCCGTTCGTTTTCGGCTTTCAGCTTTTCCTTTTCCCTGCGGATGCGCTCTAGATGAATGACCTGGGTGGCAATCATGGCCGCCACCACGGTGAGGATTTTTTCCCCCTCTGCCAGGGGGTATTCCGGATCATAGGGCAGATCCACACCCAGGGCGCCGATGACCTGCTGTTCTTTTTTAATGGGAACGCAGATAAAGGAAAGTTCCCGCGCGCCGGGCCCGCTTCTGGATTGGGTGCGGTTTAAAAAATCCGGGGATTCGCTGATTTTGGCGATGCTCACCGGCCGGCCGGATTCAATCACCTGGCCGGTCACCCCTTCTCCGAGTTTATAGATGCCCTTCTGCATGGCGGACCGGGAAATGCCGTGGGCCACCTCGATGCTGATTTCATCGCTTAAGGGGTTTAGGATGGTGATCATACCCCGGGACATGTGCATGTTGCCCGAAAGGATGTCCAAAACCGTGTACAGGGCTTTTTTAAGGTCCGTATGGCGGTTTAGGGACTGGCTGATGTCGTAGAGCAGGGTGATTTCATCAATTTTTTTCATGATCAGCATGCAGCGGTTTTTGGGGTTTGGGTGTTTTGTTGATGGCGCAGGAACCGGTTAATCATTCATGAAATCCGATACAGCGGTTTTTAGCTCCGCCATACCGCTGGAAAAGAAGTGATCCGCTCCGGAAATCACCCGCAGTTCGGCCGCCGGGTTGATCCGGGGCAGCAGTTTTTCCACCAGTGCCGGAGGTGCGATTTCATCCTCGCTGCCGGTGATCGCCAGTTTCAGCCGGGAACATGGCCGAAGTCCGTCAAAATTCATCATGGCCGCAGGCATGGAAATCATGAGCATTCTGCCCGGCGGCAGTTTTTCCGTGTTGGCATGGGCCAGCACCCATGCGCCAAAGGAATATCCGATCAAATCGATTGTGCGGGCGCCCCGGGTCCGCACATAATCGGCTGCGGCCATCAGGTCTTTTTGCTCGCCCTCGCCCTGGTCATAGGCGCCCCGGCTTTGTCCTGCACCGCGGAAGTTGAACCGAAGCGTGGTCAGGCCCCGGGCCCGGCATGCAGCAGCGATTTCGCAGATAACCAGGTTGTCCATGTTGCCGCCGTACAACGGATGAGGGTGGGCAAGAATGGCCGCCTTGTCATTTCCGGGAAAAAGGGCGCCTTCCAACTCAATTCCATCTGAGGCCGGAAAAAAGATTTTTTGTTCCATGTTCGCTCACATCCGAATCCACTCATGGCCGAACATATCCTTTTGCCACGGCTTGAGATCTGCAATGGCATCCAGGTCCTGCAAAGTGCGGGGCTGATCTTCGGCGATTTGTTTCAGGGCGTTTTTGTTGACAATCAGGTACGGATCAATTTCCAGGGCTTCGGCTTTTTGCTGCCGCCACTGCTTTAGCTGTTTGATCCGGCGGGTCACGGCTGCAGAAACAGGCTTTGACTTCTGCTTCGGGTACCTGGGCCACTGCTCCGGGGAAAGTGCCATGGCGGAATCAATCGCCTGCAAAATGGCGGTGCCGTACATCTGGATCTGTTTGCGGCTCAGCAGGCCGCTTTTTGTGAGCTGAGCGCTGTTTTTGGGTTTCTCCCGGGCCAGGGAAAGAAGGGTCTGATTGCCCAGGATTTTAAAAGCAGGGCGGTCTTTTTTCCGGGCGAGTTCCATCCGGAAAGCCAGCAGGGCTTCAAGCACGGCCAGGCTTTTGGGGTCCAGGCGGCCGGCGCCCTTGATCCGGACAAAAAGCGGGGTGTCGGCATCCGGGGTTTCCGGCCGCACCCCGGCGATTTCTTCGCAATGCTGGCGCACCCATTCCATCCGGCCCCGGTTTTTGAGCTCGGCTTTCATTTCCTGGTACAGGGTGACCAGGTAACGCACGTCATTTGCGGCATAGGCGATCATTTCATCGGGCAGGGGCCGCACGGACCAGTCCTTTTTCTGGAATTTCTTGTCCAGTTCCACATTAAAATGACGGGCCAGCACCGCTTCCAGGCTGGTGGCCCCGTAGCCCAGAAACCGGGCAGCCAGCTCGGTGTCAAACAGGTTTGCCACGCTTATGCCGAAGTCCCGGTACAGGCATCGCATGTCATAATCGGCCCCGTGAAAAACCTTGACAATGCCGGGATCGGCAAACAAGGGGGCCATGGCTGAAAGGTCCCTGACCGCCAGGGGATCGATAATATAGCAGGCACCCGGGGTGCCCATCTGGATTAAGCAGACCTTTTCCTCGAAATGATGCATGCTGTCGGCTTCCAGGTCCACGGCCACAGCCGGCTCTGATGCCAGTCGCCCGGCCAGGGCGGATATCCGGTCTGCTGTATTAATATATGTAACCGGTGAAGATTCCATTTTGAACTGCAATGTACGGACTTGCCGATCCTTTCCGTGTGCTGACTTTTTCCTTGACCCTGTTTTGCAGATTCATTACATAGGGCCTTAACGCGCGTGATCCCGAAGTTCCATCCCCTATATGAATGACCAAATGGACAGAGTCAATGATCAATATCACATTTCCGGATAAAACACAGCGGCAGTTTGAACCACCCGTGGACGGATATACAGTGGCTGCAAGCATTTCCGAAGGATTTGCCAGAAATTGCGTGGCCATGGAAGCAAACGGCCGGCTCATGGATATTTACAGTCAGTTGCAAGAAGATGCCGGCATCCGCTTTATCACGCCAAAGGATCCGGAAGCCTTGGATATCCTCCGGCACACAGCCGCTCACATCATGGCCCAGGCCGTGCTCCGGCTTTACCCGGATGCCCAGCCCACCATCGGCCCTGTGGTGGAAGACGGGTTTTATTATGATTTTGACATGGAGCCCATCTCAGAAGAGGATTTCCCCAAAATCGAAGCTGAGATGAAACAGATCGTCAAGGAAAAGCTTCCGGTTCGCCGGCAGGAGGTCACCCGGGACCAGGCCATTGAGCACTACCGCCATGAGCCCTATAAGCGCGAGCTGATCTGCGAGTTGGAAGACGGCACCATTTCCTTTTACGTTCAGGGCGAGTTCACGGATCTGTGCCGGGGGCCGCATCTTCCGCATACCGGATTTGTCAAAGCCTTTAAACTGCTGCGGGTATCCGGGGCCTACTGGCGGGGAGATTCTGACCGCCCGCAGCTCCAGCGGATTTATGGAACCGCGTTTTTTGACAAAAAGGATTTAAAGCAGTACTTGACGTTTCTTGAAGAGGCCAGAAAACGGGATCACCGCAAAATCGGCGCAGCCTTGGACCTGTTTTCCTTCCACGAAGAGGCTCCTGGAATGCCTTTTTTTCACGCAAACGGCATGGAGCTGTGGAATGCGCTGCTCGATTACTGGCGCCGGGAGCACCGGGCAGCCGGATACGTGGAAACCAAGACCCCGATTATCCTTCACCGGAGCCTGTGGGAGCAAAGCGGGCACTGGGAAAATTACCGGGAAAACATGTATACCCTGGTGGTGGATGAAACAGAGTCTGCCATCAAGCCCATGAATTGTCCCGGGGGCATGCTGTTGTTCAAACAAAAGCGCCATTCCTACCGGGATCTGCCCATCCGGTCCGCAGAAATCGGCCTGGTGCACCGCCACGAGCTCTCCGGCGTGCTCTCCGGCCTGTTCCGGGTGCGGGCCTTTCACCAGGATGATGCCCACATTTTCATGACCCCGGAGATGATCGAGCCGGAAATTCTCGGGATTTTACAACTGGTCCGGCGCATGTATGCCACCTTTGGACTCGGCTTTCACCTGGAGCTTTCCACCCGGCCGGAAAAATCCATTGGCACCGATGCCCAATGGGAGCAGGCCACCGGCGGACTGACCGCCGCGCTGGATGCATACGGGGCTGATTATAAGATCAATGAGGGCGACGGTGCCTTTTACGGGCCCAAGATCGATATCCATATCAAGGACGCCATCGGCCGGACCTGGCAGTGCGGCACCATCCAGCTGGATATGTCTTTGCCCGAGCGCTTTGATCTGGCCTATGTGGGCCGGGACAATGAAAAACACCGGCCTGTGATGATCCACCGGGTTGTTTTCGGATCAATTGAGCGGTTTCTGGGAATTTTGATCGAGCATTTTGCCGGAAAGTTTCCCCTGTGGCTGGCCCCGGTCCAGGCAGTGGTTCTGCCGATCAATGACACCCTTGCCCCGTTTGCCAAAGAGATCTGCCAGCGGCTTTTTGCCGCAGGCCTCCGGGCATATGTGGATCACCGGACCGAAAGCCTCAATAAAAAGGTCCGGGAAGCGCAGCTGGCCAAAATTCCCCTGATCCTCACTGTTGGCGACAAGGAAAAAAGCGCGGGCACCCTGGCGGTACGCACATTGGACGGGGCCGTGCATCACGGCGCGCCGGTGGATGGTTTTATTTCAGCGGTTTGCGACAATGTCGCCCGGCGCAGGCTGGACATGGAGGAACTGCTGTCGGGCCTGTAGAATTTTTGCAGGAAGAAAGTCCGGGTGCGGCGCCGGTTTTTTCGCTCCTGACCGTTTTTGCGGATTGATCAAATGCCTTTGCCTAAAATTTACAAATCCGCCCTGCCTTGCTCAAACAGTTTGAAATCTTAATGCAAAAACGCTCAATGTCGCTTCAAAAGCCGACCCCGCCCTTGGGCTTCCTTGGAAGTGTTCCTGTCGGGCCAACCCACGTGACCGGGCATGAAAACAACGTTTTTAAGGCTTGAATGTGTTGCTTCGGACCCCCTTGGTGAAACTTTGCCCAGCGTCGGCCATGATGCCGGCCCGGGGGTGGTTTGCGAGTCGCATTGAGCGCGCAGGCGATCAGCAGGGAGCAAACCGCCACCGGGCCGGCATCATGCGAAAATTATAGAACATAGCACTAACAGCAACTTTTTTGAAGTTGCTTGGAAGTTGAAGATCAAGGCTTGCACAAGATTTAAAAACAGCAAACCGGGAGCCTTTATTTGAAAAAAACTCCCGGTTTGATATTTGTGCTGATATTTTTTTGGTTTTTACGCGCCGTACATGGCCACGTTTTTCAGATCCTCTCCAAGATATTCCCGTTCATTTTCCCCGAGAACGCCCAGAGAAAGGCAGATCAGGGTCCACAGGTGAACTGTCTGCCAGGGATGTTCCCGGATTTCGCTTAAATCATGGACCTGGGCGTGGCAGTTGTGGCACGGGGTGATGCAGTAGCCCGCTCCGGTGGCCAGGATCTGGTTGGCTTTTGCCTCGCCGTACTTGCGGCGTTCCTCGGGATACCCGGACTGCAGAAATCCGCCGCCGCCGCCGCAGCAGTAGTTGTTGGAACGGTTGGGGCTCATGTCGATGAAGTTTTTCTCGCCCACCACGCTTTTGACCACGTAGCGCAGGTCTTCGGCCACCGGGTCGCCAAAGGACTTGCGCACCAGCTGACACGGGTCCTGAACCGTGAATTTGACCCCCAGGTCCTTGTTCCAGTCGGGGGTCACTTTGAGCTTGCCCTCCCGGATCCACCGGGCGTAGAGCTGGATGATGCTCTGGATCTCAAAGTTGTGGGGAATGTTGAATTTGTTCAGTCCGGCCCGGACTGCGAAAAGTTCGTGCCCTCATTCGGTGTTGAGCCAGACTTTGCAGCCAAGGTCCTCCACAGCTTTGGCCTTGACCTCCACAATATGTTTCCACGCCTCGTCATCGGCCATGAACATGCAGTAGTTCTCAGCCGCCCAGCCCTTGGTGCCATAGGTCCAGTCTGCGCCCACCAGGTGCAGGATCTTCCACAGGGGCACCATTTCATCGGGTTCGGTTACGGGCTCGCGGGAATTCTGATTGAGAAAGTAATAGGCGCCCTGCTTGTTTACCGGCGCTTCCATGTCTTTGAATTCGGGCTGGGCTTCCCGGTATTCCTCGAGCACGTCTTCAACCACGAATTCAAAATCCTCCTCTGTGGCGCCCATGGCACTGCAGGTGTCATTTCGCAGGGCCATGTCGCAGGAGCCAAGAATTCCTTTTGGCCGCTGGTCCCGGGGCCAGCTCTGCCGGGCGTAAAACACCAGCTGCGGGATGTTGATCTGCATAGGGCAAACATAGATGCAGCGCTGGCACATGGTGCAGTGCCAGACCCAGGGAGTCTGCTGGATCTCTTCATCCATTCCAAGAGCTGCCATGCGTAGAAACTTGCGTGCATCCATGCCGCCGATGCCCGTTGCCGGACATCCAGAGGCGCATGCGCCGCAGGTCAGACACAGATCCAGGTTGCCGCCTTCGGGCAGCAGGTCCTTGACTTTGTCGATAAAATTGCTTGAGCGTTTTGTGCCAAGCTTGATTGCTGGTTCTCCCATACAATAGCCTCCGTTGATGCCCCGTGCGGGTGCGGCTTTTGCCGGCCGGCCCGGGCATTGATTGATGATGATATGACATGCCGTACGCCGGCAGTTGAAGGTTGATTTCAATTGAAGATAATCATTTGCAACCCAAAACAAAAGCCTTGGGTTGCAAAAATGAAACGAAATTTTTTCCTGCCACAAACAACCCACTAAAGTCAAGCACAATCGCAGGGTTGCATCCGGTAATGGAAATCCGGCTTTCTCACATTGACATGGATGCATCTGTGGCTTATGATATGCGCTTTTAAAGGGGGGTGAAATGGGATTGAACCGATGGTGCCGGCAGTTGCCGTGTTTGTGCCTGGTTTTTTGGTTTGTTTTTGCCGGGGCCGCTGCCGGCGCCCGTAACACGGCCTCAGAGCGGCATCCGGAGGGCGAAATATTTTTATATTTTGTTGATCCGGAGGCCGGATATCTTGCAGGCGAACCCCGCAATATTGATTTTTCCAATGAGCGCAAGGATCCGGGCCAATTTTATACCCGCATTGTAGAAGAACTCATCAGCGGGCCGAAAACCAGGCTTGAGGCTCCTTTGTCGGCGCAAACCGATGTGCGGGGGGTGTATGCCGGTACTGCAGGCGTGGCTTATGTGGATTTGTCCGCAGAAGCCGCGGACCTGCACACAAAAGGTGTGCGCAGCGAATTGCTGAGCGTCTATAGCATTGTTAATACACTAATACTGAACTCCAACGGCATCCAGGCCGTCCAGATCCTGATTGAGGGCAGTCCGGTCCAAACCCTGGCCGGGCACGTGGATATCCGTTTGCCGCTAAACGCGCAGATGTTGCTGGTGAGATGAAAAAAATCGGACAAATAAGAAATATCGGCATTATCGCCCACATTGATGCCGGCAAAACCACGGTCACCGAGCGGGTGCTGTTTTACACGGGCCGGTCCCACAAAATCGGCGAAGTCCACGACGGCGAAGCCGTGATGGATTGGATGCCCGATGAACAGGAGCGGGGCATCACCATTACCTCAGCGGTGACCACCTGCCAGTGGGACAAATGCGACATTCAGATTATTGACACCCCGGGGCATGTGGATTTCACCATTGAGGTGGAGCGCTCATTGCGCGTGCTCGACGGGGCGGTTGGCGTGTTTTGCGCCGTGGGCGGCGTGGAACCCCAATCTGAAACCGTGTGGCATCAGGCTGACGATTATCTGGTGCCCAAAATCGCCTTTGTCAATAAGATGGACCGGGTGGGGGCGGATTATTTTCGCACTATCGAGATGATGAAACAACGCCTGCATGCCCGGCCCCTTGTGCTTCAACTTCCCGTGGGCAGCGAGGACGGGTTCCGTGGTGTTATTGATTTATTGCACATGCGTCAGATGGTCTGGGAGGCCGGCGGGCCGGAAATGCCGTTTGTCACAGGCGAAATCGACCCGGATCTGCTGGAAACAGCCCAACAATACCGGGAAAAACTCATCGAGACCGTGGCTGAAACCGACGATGCCATCATGGAGGCTTACCTGGAAGAAGCCGATATATCGGTTGAACACCTGGTTGCCGCCATCCGGAAGGCTACCATCGGTCTGCAGCTGGTGCCGGTGCTCTGCGGATCGGCTTTGAAAAACAAGGGAATCCAGCCATTGCTCGATGCGGTGGTCAACTACCTGCCCAGTCCCCTGGAGGCTCCGCCCATTCAGGGCACAATGCCCGACACCGGGGAAAAAGTTGCCTTTGAGGCAAAGCCCAAGGGGCCCACTGTAGCCCTTATTTTCAAGGTTTCCATGATTGAGGGCCGAAAGCTGTCTTATGTGCGGGTTTATTCCGGCAGCATTAAGGCCGGCGCAGAGATCTACAATTCCATCCGGCAGAAATCGGAAAAAATTTCCCGGATTTTAAAGATGCATGCCAACAAGCGCGAGCGCTTAGACGAGGCCGGCCCGGGTGCCATTGTGGGTGTGGTGGGGCTAAAGGATTCCTCCACCGGTGAGACGCTCTGCGACAAGAACAATCCGGTGCTGCTGGAACAAATGAAATTCACCAAGCCGGTGATCTCCATTTCCATTGAGCCCAAAACCCATGATGATCAGGAAAAACTGCCCCAGGTACTTGAAAAGCTAATGGCCGAAGATCCCACCCTGCATGTGAAACAGGACGAGGATACGGGCCAGACCCTTTTGTCCGGCATGGGCGAACTGCATCTGGATGTGATTATCAGCCGGATGCGGCGTGAGTACAAAACAAACGTCAATGTGGGCAAACCCCAGGTGGTCTACCGGGAAACCATTGCAAAGCAAGCCTCCGGCCACGGGGCGTTTGACCGGGAGGTAGCCGGCCAGCGGCATTTTGCCGAAGTGGCCCTCATGGCCCGGCCCCTTTCCCGCGGCAGCGGGGTGAGTTTTGCCGCAGAGGTCTCAGAGGAGCTCATTCCGGCCCAGTTTATCCCGGCGGTTGAAAAGGGCGCTCGAGAAGCCATGGAATACGGAGAACTGATGGGGTATCCGGTGGTGGATATAGAAGTTGTCATCACCGGCGGGGCGTTTCGCGAATCACTGGGATCTTCTTTGGCCTATTCCGTTGCCGCTTCCATGGCCTGCCGGGAAATGTTTGCCGCAGCTGATCCTTACCTGCTCGAACCCATTATGAACGTGGAAGTCTACGTACCGGAATCGTTTATGGGCGAGGTGATCGGGGACTTAAATTCCCGGGGAGGCAAGATCGAATCCATTGCCGCAAAGGGCGACAACCAGATCATCACCGCCATCGCCCCCCTTTCAAAGATGTTTGGTTATACCACGGCCCTGCGTTCGGCCTCCCAGGGCAGAGGTACCTTTACCATGAAATTTTCCCATTTTGACCGGATGTAGGCCGGGTTTCAAATACGCCGGCGCCGGCCTGCCCGGAAAAGTAAAAATCCCGGTAAGGGCTGTTTTCCTCTGAGGCTTCCGCTTTTTCCGGCATTTTTTTTGTTTCTGCCAGTTCCTTGTGAATTTTTTCCGCAAGGGTTTCGCTTCCGGTTTTGTCCAGGGCCCGGTTAAAATGGAATCGTGCATTCTCCGCATCCCCGGTTTTCCGGTAATAACGGCCCAGGTAATAATGGGCCTGATCCAGACGGTTTTGTTCCCCGTAGCAATTGCCCAGAAAGTAAAGTGTGCGTTCATGATCCGGAAAATTCCGGTTGGTTTCCTTGAAGACGGCAATGGCTTTATCAAAATCGCCCTGGCTCATGTGGCTGCGGCCCAGGTAAAACAGCCCGTCAGGCCCGTAGCGGGAAATGTTATCAATGCCGGAAAGGGTTTGGATGGCTTTTTCATGTTTTCCGGAAAGAAAATAGATTCTTCCCAGGTCAATGGCCATGAAAGGATCATCCGGCCGCCGGGCGATTGTTTCTTTTATGGCCTCCAGGGCGGATTCGGGCTGGCCGCTTTCGGCCAGCGCCAGGGCCAGGCCGTATAGGGCGGCCTGATCTTCAGGATCCTTTTCAAGCTGCTGGCGGAAGTGGTTGACCGCACGGCCGGACTGGCCGTAAAGGGCTTTGAGCCGGGCGCGGGTGCGCTGGAATGCAAAGCTGTCAGAGGGTTTTTTCTCCGGGTGGTGCATCAGCATGTTTTCCAGGTTGGTCAGCCGCTGACGGGTAGCGGGATGGGTTTTGAGATAAGTGGGGACCTGCTCTTCTCCATACCATTCCCGATCACGGATTTTGCGCAGGGCGTCCCGGAGTCCGTAGAGGTCATAATCGGCTTCGAGCAGATACCGGCGACCCAGAAAATCGGCTTCCAGTTCGTTTTCCCGGGTATAGGCCAGAATCATGCTCTGGCCGGCGGCCAGCGAACCCATGGAAAGGGCACTGCCCACCGCCGAAGCCCCGCCCAGGCCAACGAGGATGCCGGCAATCATTCCGGCCATGGACAGGATCTGGCTTTTTTTGGATTTTTCAATCATGTCGGATATGTGCCGGGCCGAGACATGGGCGATTTCATGGGCCACGATTCCGGCCAGTTCACTTTCGGTGTCCATGGTTTCAAACAGCCCGGAAAATATAAAGATATTTCCGGCCGGGCCGGCAAATGCATTGACTGTGTCCTGGCTGATCACATGGAACTTGTAGTCAAAGGGCTGGGGCGGCAGGTTTTCGAGAATGCGCCCACCCAGGTCATTGATATACTCGTGGATGATAAAATCATCGATTACAAGGTAATGCTTGTGGATCGTTTCAAGGAATTCTTCCGCCAGTTCCTTTTCCTCCTTGACGGTCATGGCATCGGCTGTGGCCCCTGCGGGCCACAGCAGCAGGCATAATGTCAGCAATAAGGCGATGGCTTGCTCGATTCGTTTCACGACTGGTTCTCCGGACATGTATTCTTGATGGTTTCGTAAAAAGTAAGTTTTCAGATGGCGCCGGAAAAAGTTCAAGATCAAGGCTTGCGCGATTGCCGAAGAATGCAGCGTAGTTATGCGTACGTGAAATTCCGAGGAATCGCGCGTAACGCAGATATTGGACTTTTTACCGCGCCATCATTCTTGAATTTGCAAACAATTATTTTTATGGTACAGAGGTTTTATTATGGCACATATGATCTGCATTGCAAATCAAAAGGGAGGGGTGGGCAAAACCACCACTGCCATCAATCTGGCCGCCGCCCTGGCCCATGCCGGCAAAACCACTCTTCTTGTGGACTGTGATCCCCAGGCCAATGCCACCACTGGCCTGGGAATTGACAAAAGTGGACTGGAAAAGACCCTGTATCACGGTTTGATCGGCCATGCTGATGCCGAAGACATCATTGTTGAAAGCGGTGTGCCCCGGCTCTGGCTGATGCCCTCCCGGGTGGAGCTAATCGGTTTTGAGGTGGAAATGTTAGGCGATGCCTCACGGGAGCGTTTGCTTCAGCAGTTGCTTTCCCCGTGCAGTCAGGCATATGATTATATCCTGCTGGATTGTCCGCCTTCCCTGAGTCTGCTGACCGTTAACGCCATGACAGCCGCTCACGGGGTGCTGATTCCCCTGCAGAGCGAGTTTTACGCATTGGAGGGCCTTGGCCAG
This sequence comes from Desulfosalsimonas propionicica, assembly GCF_013761005.1. Classification (NCBI taxonomy): domain Bacteria; kingdom Pseudomonadati; phylum Thermodesulfobacteriota; class Desulfobacteria; order Desulfobacterales; family Desulfosalsimonadaceae; genus Desulfosalsimonas; species Desulfosalsimonas propionicica. The sequence goes on along the minus strand of NZ_JACDUS010000001.1, from coordinate 140,634 downwards.
CTTTTGCAGACGGTCAAGCGGATCAAGCAGCGAATGAACCCGTCTTTGAAAATCGAGGGGATCCTGTTGACCCTTTTTGATAAGCGGACCAATCTTTCCGGGCAGGTGGCCGAGGATGCGGAAAAATATTTCAAAGACATGGTCTATGATACGCGGATTCCCAGGGCCGTGCGCCTGGCCGAGGCTCCCAGCTACGGCAAACCCATTCTTTCCTATGACCCGGCCTCGCCGGGGGCGGTGAGCTACAGTGCTCTGGCAAGGGAGATGCTCCGGAAGCACAATGCACCCGGAGCCCCGGGACTGCAAAAGACCGCCAGCTGAAAAATGCTCATGAAAAGGGGGGGACCATGAAAGCCGATGATGCCGGCGCAACCGATAAGAAACGCAAGCGCGGCCTTGGAAAAGGCCTGGATGCGCTGTTTCCGGATATTGAAATCGGGGACCAGAATCAACAGCCGGATTATTTTCCATGTGATATCAATCGGATCTGTCCCAATCCCTTTCAGCCCCGCAGACAGTTTCCCCGGGAAGAAATGGCTGAACTGGCCGAATCCGTCAAAATCCATGGCGTGCTTCAGCCTCTGCTAGTTCGGGAAGCCAAAAACGGCTATGAACTCATCGCCGGCGAACGCCGGCTTCGGGCAGCCAAGATGGCAGGCCTGTTTACCGTGCCGGTGCTGGTTCGGGGCATTGGTGATCAGCAGCTGCTGGCCCTGTCCATTATTGAAAACATCCAGCGGGCCGATCTCAATGCCATGGATGAAGCCGAAGCCTATCAACGGCTGCTTGATGAGTTTGGTTTAACCCAGGAACAGGTGGCCGGACAGGTGGGAAAAAGCCGCTCGGCAGTGGCCAATTTTCTGCGGTTGAACCAGTTGGCCGATACGGTCAAGGAGCATGTGCGCACAGGGGATCTGAGCATGGGTCATGCACGGGCCCTTCTGGGCGCGAACAATGCGTCTTTGCAGCAAACCGCCTGCCGGACGGTGGTTTCGCGCAAGCTTTCCGTCCGGGAAACCGAAAAACTGGTTGGCCGTTTAAATACCCAGAGCAGTGATCAACCGCAGCCTGCGGCGTCCAGCGAGGAAATTCATTTTGCCGGTCTTGAAGAGGACCTGGGGCGCAGGTTCGGCACCCGGGTAAAAATCAAGCGACAGGGCAAGAAAGGCCGGGTGGAGATCGAGTTCTATGATGACAATGATCTGGACCGCCTTCTGGCTTTGCTCAAAACCGACTAGATCATGGCCCTGCATCTGATCATAGACGGTTATAACCTGATCCGCAGGTCTGACCGATTGCGCCGCGCTGAAGATAAAAGCCTCGAACTCGGGCGCCGGGCCCTGATTGATGAACTGGCCGCTTATAAGCGGATCAAGGGGTACAAGATTACCGTGGTATTTGACGGCGGCCAAAACAATGAGCCTTTTGAGGCCAGGTCTGCTGAAAAAGGAATACGGATCCGGTTTTCACGGCACGGGCAGACGGCGGATTCGGTGATCGAAAATATGGCCCGCCGCGATGCGCAAAAGGCCATGGTGGTTACTGCGGATCGGGAACTGGCGGCCAAAGTGGCTGCAAAAGATGCAGTGCCCGTGGATCCGGGCGAATTTGAGGAAAAAATGGAAATGGCAAAGCTGATGGAAGTCAAGGGGACCGGCGAGGAAGACGGGGACCGGCAGGGCTGGGTGCCGACCACCCGGAAAAAAGGGCCGGCCAGGCGCCTGCCCAAAAGCCGCCGCCGGCAGCTTCGAAAGGTGAAAAAATTATAGAATGAAAACCATTTGTGTCATAGACGGCCAGGGAGGCGGCATTGGGGCGGCCATCATCAAGCGGCTGCGGACGTTGTTTGAAGAGGACCTCGAGATTGTGGCCCTTGGTACCAACGCCATTGCCACCGCCCAGATGCTCAAGGCCCGGGCCAATCGTGGCGCATCCGGAGAAAATGCCATTGTGCAGACAGTGGCCCGCATGGATGTGCTTATCGGGCCCCTGGGCATTGTCATGGCCAATGCCATGATGGGCGAGGTAACACCGGAAATCGCCGGGGCCGTTGCATCCAGCCCTGCACGAAAGATGCTGGTGCCCCTTTCCCAGGAAAACGTGGCGGTGGTGGGCGCATCCAGCATGCCCCTGCCCCATTTGCTGGATGTGCTTATTGCCGAGCATCTGCAGCCCTGGTTGGACGAATTTAACTGAAACAGGAGTATATTGAAAAATGTGCGAAGCCAATGCATATCTGATAAAAGATCAGGAACCGGAACTGATCATGGAGGCCGTGGATACCATCGAACCTGAAGACGGAGGGTTTAAGCTGGTCAATATTTTCGGGGAGCAGAAATTCGTCCGGGCGGCCATCCATTCCCTTTCCCTGGTGGATCACAAGGTGTTTTTCAAAAAGGATGAATCCTGAATCCGGTGCCTGGCCAACAGTCCCCGGGAGATGCATGAAGATTACAATCGCAACAACGGCCGGGTTCTGCATGGGCGTGCGCCGGGCAGTGGAACTGGCTCTGGATGCCGCCAACCAGGATGGCGGGCCCATTTACACCTATGGTCCCCTGATTCACAATCCCCAGGTTTTGGCCATTCTCGGGCAAAAGCAGATCTCCGTGCTGGAAAAGATCCCGGAAACCGGACGGGGCACGGTGATTATCCGGGCCCACGGGGTGCCGCCGGAAGATAAGCACGCTTTAAAAAATGCCGGTTTCAAGGTCATAGATGCCACCTGCCCCCGGGTTATCCGGGTTCAATCCATTATTGCCCGGCACGCAAAGCAGGGTTTTGCCGTGATTATCGCCGGAGACCGGGAGCATCCCGAGGTGCGGGGATTGCTTGGATATGCCGGCAGCCGGGGCCATGTGGTCAATTCCTTTGAAGAAATAGAGGCCCTGCCGGCCTTTGAAAATGCCATCATCGTTGCCCAGACAACCCAGAACACAGCATTTTTCGAAAAGGTTAAGCAATGGGCCGGAGACAACCGGCCCCATTACCGGGTCTTTGAAACCATTTGCGACTCCACGGAAAAACGTCAGGCAGAAGTTCAGGCCCTGGCCCGGCAGGTGGATGCCGTGGTGGTGGTGGGCGGTTACAACTCCGGCAATACCCGGCGGTTGGCTGATATCGCGGGCCGGTCCGGGAAAAAGGCCTTTCATGTGGAAACCGCAGAGGAGCTTCCGGTTGAAGAGCTCGCGGAATGCCGGAACATTGGCATTACCGCCGGGGCGTCAACGCCCAACTGGACCATGCGCCAGGTCGTGCAGCACTTGGATCGGCGGCTGACCGGAAAAGGCGGCCGATGCAGGCGATTTGTGCATATGCTGATGCGGTGTCTGATGCTTTCCAACCTGTATTTGGCCGCGGGGGCCGCGGGTCTGGCCGCAGCAGGCGCCTGGCTGCAGGGTGTGCCTTTAAGACCCCATTATTTGGCTATTGCGGCATTATACACCCTTTCCATGCATACCTTGCACCATATGCTCGACCGGATGGCAGACCGGTACAATGACCCGGACCGGGCACGGTTTTATCAGGAAAATCGGTATGCCCTCACAATCCTGGCCGGTGCCGCCGGTCTCGGGGGCCTGGGGGTGGCCTGGGCAATGGGGCCGTTGTTTTTCTGGCTGCTGCTGTGCATGAGCCTGCTCGGGGTGGTCTATAACCTGGAAATCGAGGGAAAAGGATCGGGTGTGGAGAAAATTTCCATGTTCAAGCGTATTCCCGGCTCCAAGACCCTGCTGGTGACCCTGGCCTGGGGGATGGCCGCCGCCCTGTTTCCGGCCCTGGATGCCCACGGCTACTTTACCCCGGCCAGTATTGCGGCCTTTGTCTGGATTTCCGCCCTGGTGTTTGTACGAACAGCGTTTTTTGACATCAGTGACATGCAGGGAAGCCGGATTGTGGGCCGGGAAACCATTCCCATCCTTTTGGGCGAGCGCCGGACCCTGTTGCTGCTCAAAGGTGTTCTGGCGGGGCTGATTGTGTTGCCGCCCCTGGCTGCAGCCGCAGGGGTTCTGTCCTTCTTATCGTCCGTGTTCAGTCTTTGCCCGGCAGCCATGCTCGCATTTTTGGTGAACCATGAACGCACCGGGCATTTCCCGGGCGTTTTCCAGGGGTTTATAATGGAAAGCCATTTTGTGTTTGCAGGCCTCCTGGCCTTTATCTGCACAGCCCTGGCCGGATAAAAATTCGCAAACCAACCCGGCCAGGAAAAATTTGGACAAAAGACATGGATGAATTTGTTGAAATTCCCATCACCGGGGAACTGGACCTGCACACCTTCAGGCCTTCGGAAGCCGGCGACTTAATCGATGATTATCTGGAGGCGTGCCTGGAAAAAGACATTACCGTGGTGCGCATCATTCACGGAAAAGGCACGGGCAAACTCCGGCAGCGCGTGCATGCGGCCCTTGAGCGTCACCGCCTGGTGGCCCGTTTTGAACTGGCCTCCCCGGACGCCGGCGGCTGGGGGGCCACCCGGGTGTGGCTCAAATCCCCGGACGCCCGTGAACCCTGACAGGCATTGATGGAAAAATTTCCCAGAAAAGTTTTTGCCACCCTTTTTTTTGCCATTTTTGTCTCGGTTACCGGGGTGGGCATCGTGGTGCCCCTTCTGCCGGTATATGCTCATGAGCTTGGTGCCAGCGGTTTTTCCATCGCCCTGATTTTCGGCGGTTTTTCCCTTTCGCGCACGTTTTTTCTTCCCTGGTTCGGCCGGCTCTCTGATGCGCACGGCAGAAAGCCCTTCCTGGTAATGGGGCTGTTTTCCTATTTTGTTATTTCCGTTGCATTTGTCCTGGCCCATCAAATCCACAGCCTGATTGCCATCCGGCTCATCCAGGGGGTGGCCTCGGCCATGATCATGCCCGTGGCCCAGGCGTATGTAGGGGATATCACCCCGGAGGGAAAAGAGGGCATCACCATGGGCGGATTTAACATGTCCATTTTTGCGGGCTTAAGCATTGGCCCCCTCATGGGCGGTGTGATCCAGGATGTTTTTGGTTTGAACATGGCCTTTGCCTGCATGGGAGGGCTGGCGTTTTTTGGCTTTTTCCTGGCCGCGGTTCTTCTTCCCCCGGCGGCTGCAGAGCGGATTTATTCCGTGGGCCGGGCACCGGTAAAGTGGGGCCTGCTTGTGCGCGATCCCATGCTGGTTGCCCTGTTTTCCTTCCGCATGGTGTATACCACCTGCATCGGCATTATCTGGGGGTTTTTGCCCGTGTATGCAAATGATGCCTTTGCACTATCAAGTTCGGCGGTGGGGGTTTTGGTGATGCTGGGGGTTTCAGTGAGCGGATTGATCCACATTCCCATGGGGATGCTGGCAGATCGATGCGACAAGCGCTTTATGGTGTTGGCCGGCGGAACTGCCGTGATTGTGGCAATGCTGTTGATGGGCACGGCCGGGGGGTTTGTCGGGTTGTTTGCGGCAAACGTGGTTTTTGGAATCGGCGGCGGCTTGTCCATGCCTGCAGTCATGGCTCTGGCCGTGATTCGGGGCCAGAAGATCGAGGCCATGGGGTCGGTGATGTCGATGATTACCGTCGCCCATAGTTTGGGTATGCTCATGGGATCGATTTTTGCCGGGCTGATCATGGACTGGTTTGAACTCAGGTTTGCATTTTTTCTGGGCGTTCTGATTATGGCCGCGGGCATGGCCCAGTTTTTTGCCGGCACCCGGCATTCAGGGGCGGCCACCATGCCCGGGCGGGAAAAAACATTATAAAAAGCTTTTTTACCGAGTCCGCTGCTTGTCAGGAAGGAAGCCCGGGGTCGGCGCCGGTTTTTTCGCTCCTGACCGTTTCCGGGTTTTTTCCGTCCAGCCCCGGGCAATTTGAAATTTTACTCGCCCCGGCATTGGCTGAATTTATCCCGGAAACGCTCAATGTCGCTTACAAACCGACCCCGCCCCCGGGCTTCCTTGGAAGGGTTCTTGCCGGGCCAGCCCACGGGACCGGGCATGAAAACAACCCTTTTTTACTTGAATGTGTTGTTTCCGACTCCCTTGGTGTGAAAGTTTGCACACAGTCGGCCATGATGCCGGCCCGGGGGTGGTTTGCGAGCCGCATTGAGCGCGCAAGCGGTCAGCAGGGAGCAGACCGCCACCGGGCCGGCATCATGCGAAAATTATAGAACCAAGCACGAACAGCAGCTTTTTTGAAGTTATCTTAGAAGGCCTTTTCAGATAACCGGGGCTGAAAAATAGCCCCGAAGAGGAAATCTATGCGGACTGCAGGTCAATATGCCGTGATAACAGGTGATTTTACGGGATTTTCGGCAATGGCTGCCCGGGTGCGCCAGTCCATGCCCGGGCTCATGGACAAAGCCGGCCGGGCGTTTTGCCGGATGATGCCCGGGGTCATGCCCTATCCCATCTCAGTGTACCGGGGCGACAGCTGGCAGGCCCTGTTTTCCGATCCGTGCTGCGCACTGCGGGCGGCCGTGTTTATCCGGGCTTACATCCGGGCCTTTGGGGACCATCCGGACTTTGACACCCGCATGGCCATCGGCATCGGGGAGGTGGATTATGTGCCGGAAAAACAGGTGACAGCCGGAGACGGCACGGCCTTCCGGCGCTCCGGAAAGATGCTGGAAAAAATGGGCGCGCCCAAGGCCGGGGATCTGCGCTATGCCTTTGACAATGCACCGTTTGAAGCGGTAATCGATGCCCTGGTGCGCGCCACCGGGGCCCTGATGGCAACCTGGCGGCCGCTTCAGGCCAGGGCGGTGATCGGACGCCTGGAGGGGTTAAAGGTTGCCGAAATTGCCGCCCGATGGCCCGGTCCGGTTTCGCCCCAGGCCGTGTCCCGACACTTGAAAAAAGCCCGCTGGAATGCAATCAGCCACGCCATTGTCGTGTTTGAGCAAACCCATAAATAAATCATAATGGGTTTAAAGTTTATTTGAAAGTTTATAAGGTTTATTTTATTTTTTGGATTTAATGGCCGGGTGCGTATCAATTGCCAGGACTGATCCGAACCAAACTCTCTGCAAAAAAACGATCTTCACGGGTTTTCGCACGCGGGGCGGGCGGGTGACGGTTTGCTCCCTGCTGACCGCTTGCGCGCTCAAAAGCGACTCGCAACCCGTCCCCCGCCCGCCCCGCGAGGCCACTGGCTATTTTTTGATGGGAGGGGTAAAAACAGGTGATGCATGTTTGTGCGGTATCTCCGTGAGCCTGGGCCACGCGAAGAAATACGAACAAGATCGGGCTGGCTCAGGATTTTCTTTTTTGGCTCACAGGGGTCATGACAACGCGGAATCCCAGGTAGTTGCCCTTGAAATCCGCATTCACGCTGGCCCTGTAGGTACAGCGAAGTTCGGTCGGGAAATTGCACCAACTGCCGCCCCGGATCACTCTTCGGGAACCTTCCCCGGAATAAATGGGGTTTTTGTAGCCGTGACGCCCGTAGGCCTCTTCATGGTAGGTATCCTCACACCACTCATAGACGTTTCCGGCCATGTCATGCAAGTCCAGGCCATTGGGCTCCAGCCCGCCAACCGGATGCGTGCTCATGCCGCTGTTGGCCGAATACCAGGCGATCTTGTCCAGGGGTTTGTTTCCCGGGTATTTTTCCTGGCCGCCGCCGCTTCTGCAGGCGTATTCCCATTCCGCCTCCGTGGGTAGACGGAAATGATACCGTCCCTTGTTCATGGCGGTTAATTTTTGGATAAAATCCCGGGCATCATGCCAGGAAACCTGTTCCACGGGGTAAAGGCCGCTGCGTTTAAACCATGCCGGATTTTTGCCCCGCATCTTTTGCCAGAGGGTGCTGGATGCGACTTTTTTCCATTGTTCCTGGGTTACGGTGTATTTCGCCAGCCAGAATCCGTCGATAAAAACCTCGTGCACAGGCATTTCATCACGGTTGCCCTTGCCGTCCCAGGTTCCGCAGCCCATTTGAAAGACTCCTGTGGGAACCCAGGTAAAAACCATGCCGATGGTGGGCTCCACCCAGTTGTCCCCTGGCTGGTGCGGGCCGGACGCAGCCGGCAGGACCTGGGGCTTGTCTTTGGCCGCCTGTTGCTCTGACCCGGTTTTTTTCCGGTATCGAGGCCCGGGCGCCGGGGCGATAGAAGAAAGTTGCTCTGCAATATCTGTCATGGCGGGCCCGGGGAGTTGAGGCTCTGCAATTCTGCTGGCGCCGCCTGTGCCGGTTTCCACAAAAGAAGCACTGCCCCGCAGGTGAGCGAGGATGGCTTCAAAATCCCGGGGACGGTCCTGGGGACGAAAATTCAGACACTGGCTGATTAAAATCTGGATACCAAACGGCAGATCCGAGCGGGTAAATTCCAGGTCATGTTCCTTGATCCGCCGCAGTCTTTCACTGAAGGTTTCCTGTTCATACGGAAGCGCACCGGCCCAGATGAAGTAGCTGACAAACCCGTAGGAAAATACCAGGCTGGAGATGCCCGCCTGGCTGCTGTGGGCCAGTAGCTCCGGGGCGGACCAGTTGGGGGTGAACTGGGCGCTGGAGGAAACCGAGGTGCTGCTGATGCGTTCCAGCCCTCCGAGATCTCCGATAATTAACCGGTTGTGCTGGTTGATCAGCAGGTTTGAGGGCTTGAGATCCTTGACGATAAATGATTCACTGGTCCTGTCGGAAAGCCGGTTTAAGATTTCAGCCAGCTCCAGCATGAGGTTTTCCGCTTCTTCCGGGGGCAGGGGAAAATGGTCCAGCACACGGTCAAGCAGGTTATATGGGCAGAATTCCATCAAGATTACCAGGTGAGCCCTGGCCTCCTGTTTGGACACCTGTTTGTCCACCAGGTGAAAATCATAGATCTCAATGACACCCTCGCCCTTGATCTTGTCGTAATATTCCTGGATGGCATAAAAATCATGGGAAATCTTGGAGTCCAGGTCCCCCGGGGTGAGGTGGGACAGGGAGCGCTCCACCATGATGGGCACCACCTTGACCGCCCGTTCCTTGAGATTGTCCTTTACATGGTAAACCACCCCGTAAACACCGGATCCGATTTTCCGGACAACCTCGTAGGTGGGAAGGCATTTTTTAATGATGTCCTTCAATTTTATTCCTCGAGCCGGGCAATAATGAAACTGGTATTGTCGGTCAGTCCTTTCCTTCTGGCAGCGTTTGCAAGCCTGGCCCCGTTTTTTACCGGTTCCGGGCCAAGTATCTCATGGATTTGCGAATCCGGAAAAATATCCGTGAGTCCGTCAGAGCAGATCAGGTAGGTGGCTGAACCGTTGACGGGATGCACGTCGGTATAAATGTTGCGCTGGGGCCACACCTGGGCAAATACCGGTCCGATCCCGAATTCGATTAAATGTTTGTAAGGATGGGTGGCGGCTTTTTCCGCATTGACCATTTTCTGGTCCACCAGGTCCTGGACCAGGGAATGGTCATGAGAGACGTATTCGATAAAATCCGAATGGAAGCGGTAAACCCGGCTGTCTCCGGCATTAAAGACAATGGCCGTCATTCCGTCGCAAAGCAGCCCGGCAATAGTGGTGCCGCAGTGCAGCGGCAGATCTTTTTCAGCCCGGGCCTGAATGGTGTTTAAGGCATCGTGTACTGCCTGCCGGGAGATGTCGTTGGTCCAGTTGTGGCTTTCAATCTGTCTGCAGGTAAACTGGCTGGCTTCCGCCCCGCCCTGGTGCCCCCCCATGCCGTCGCAGACGGCGAGGAGCAATGTGTCTGTGGAGAAGCTGTGTCTGCGGCTCAAAAGATCGGCCTGAAACAAACACTGTCCGTCGACTATGCAGTCTTCCTGCCGGTGGCGGGGTCCGATCATCATGGCTGAAAATATCTGGCATTGCATAAAAATGGCCGCAAAAGTATGGTTTCAGATCATGAACATCATGGCAAAACCGTTTGGAATTTGCAAGACTGTTTTTCTTCGGGGTTGCAGCAGGCAAGGTGTTTTGCACAGGTTGGCTACCTAAGCATGCCTGTTTGCCGGAGCCGGTAAATATAAATGCATACAGCGATCAGGATGCCGTAGCCCAGGACATATCCGCCGATCATATCCGCTGTGGTGCCGCTAAACCCGGGCGGAGAAGACGGGCCCGGAAATAAGGGCAATGCCAGACGGGCAATGAGCAGGCCCGTGAAAATCGGAAAAGCGATGCGCCGCATCAGGAAAAGACTGACAGCGCCTGCGATGTTGGCCGCGGGCAAAATCCCCCACAAGGAAGCCTGCAGAAGCGTCTTCATGCTGTTGGCTTCTTCCGGGCCGGCCCCGCCCCGGTAAAGAAGAATCAGGACCATGGCCACGGTCATCATCCCGGATACGCCGAATCCCAGATAAAAAATCGAGATCAGCCATACCCAGATGGAACGGCGGGTTTTGGGTTGTGCCGGGCTCATTTCAAGGCCTTCAAAACAGAGGGTGTCAGGAACATGGGCGCCACAATGGCAGGGCACCCAAAAAACTCTTTACGCCTTGATCTTTTGGGCACCCTGCTGATAAATGCCGGTTATCGGACAAATTGTGATTAATGGGCCGCGCCCTCGGCAGCCTTGGATAGGTCCGCGGCGCCGCTTTCAAATACTTGCGTGGCCGTCTCCAGGACATCGGGGGGAAAGCCAACGACCTTGAACATTACCCCAAAGGCCAGCACCCAGACCACCACCAGACAGATGACCCAGAGGGCAAAGCCGTATTTCACAAAATCGATGGGAGCAATGGCGCGCTCGCCGGTGTCCGGATAAGTGCCAAGCCCGTAGACAATGGCGTTGTTGGGCGTGCCCACAATGAGAAAATGGGCAAACGAGGTGGCAAACGCCACGGCCATGCCGGATGCCCAGGGTTCGCCGGCAACTTCGGACATAATGCCCATGGGGATAACAATGGGGCCGAGAAGGGCTGTGGTCCCGGCATCGGACATGAAGTTGGTCATAAGGCCGGAAAATGCGGACAATCCCACCCACAGGCCGAATCCCTGGCTCATGCCCGCATAGCTCAAAATGCCCATAACGCTTTGGGCCAGCCAAAGGGCGGCACCGGTTTCCTTGAGCAGGGCGCCCAGGGTCAGGGCGCCGCAGTACATAAACCAGGCATCCCAGGAAATGCCGCCCAGAATTTTGTTCCAGGCTGTGGTACGGAATATCACCGGGATGATCAGGGCCAGCAGCGCAGGGCCGCCCAGGCCGAGATCAGCGAAAATCCAGAGCCCCAGGATAACAATGAGCATGGCAAAGGTGACATATTCCGCGTATTTCATTTTGCCCATTTTCCGGGTTTCTTCCTTCATGGCCACAAGGCCTGGGGTCAGGTCCTTGTGCTTGATTTTGCCGGAAAACAAAACAATCATGTATACGGCCACGATCAGGCCGAGAACCGGCACCATGGGAAATCCGTAGGTCATCCAAGTAAAAAAGTCCATGGGCACATCATAACCCTGCCAGAAACCCATCATGATCACGTTTCGCCCGCCGGCAGCCGGCGAGCCCACGCCGCCCACGTTTAAGGCAAAACATAAGGCAAAAAGCAGAAATTTGGCCAGGTTGGGGTCGTGCTCGATTCTGCCGCCGGTGCTTTTTTCAGATACCACCCCGAAATAAACCGCCATCATCACCGGGGTCATGAATGCACACATGGCATGGGCGGAGATAAAAGAGCCGATAATGGCCATGCTAATGCACAAAACAAAAATGGGGGTGTAAAATCCCTTGGTCCATCCCAGAATCCATGTGGCCAAACGCTTGTGCAGGCCCACATCCACGACGGCCACCCCCATGGCCAAAACGCCAAGCAAAAAAAGCGGGGCATCACCGGCAAAGGTTTTTCCGATCATGCCCCGGGGAAGAAGTCCGAGAAAATAAGCCAGAAGCGGCATGAGAATGCCGGTCAGGCCGATGGGAATGGCTTCTGTGGCAAAAAAGATAATGGCCATGGGAATGATGCCCAGCACGGTCATGGCCTTGTCTGCGGCCTGGTCCAGGTTTTCGGCAATGCCCCAGTCAATCATTTTGCTTGCAATGCCGTGTTTGTCAATGGTTTCCACCAGGCTTTCCGGGGTGGGTAAAATAAAGCCGACCACAACAAAAAATGCAATACCGACAATCAGCCAAAGGGTCTTGTTGGCCAGAATCCCGCCCTGGCCGCCGGTGTCTATTTCATGGCTCATATGTGCAATCTCCTCGGGTTGTAAACGGTTTGAACTCAGATTAGAGGCTGCATTCCTTCATTGCGTCCACGACCTGCTTAAATACATCGGTCAATCGCAAAATGCCAACAATGCTGTCCCGGTTGTCGGTCACCAGCAGGGATTGGTGCTGCCCCATGACCAGCTGGTTGATGGCCACATCCAGAGAATCTGTATTTTTAACAAATTCACCTTCTTCAGGAACGTGCATGCAGTCTTTTGCCTGCATGCCGGCCGCCTTTTTGCAGATATCCATCAGAGGCTTGTCCCACAGGGAAAACTGCTTGACCATGGAGCGCAGAAATTCCTGGCTGAATCCGCTGGCCATCATCCGCCCGGCATTTCCGCCGGCGGCCTGTTTGTATTTTGGCTCCAGGCTGCGCAGGATGTCGAGCTGGCTGAGTTTTCCCACAACCCTTTTTTGTTGGTCGTAGACCAGAATGGCCCTATGGGGGTATTGGGCGCCAGGGCGCTTGTATTGCTCCTGGGCTTTTTCCAGCGCCATGACCGCATCAAAAAGGCTGGCGTTCTGGTCGATGGTGGCGTATTCTTCAAGCGGCACCATCATGTCCTGGACAGTAATTTTTTTCATGGCAGCACTCCTCTTGTTTTCCGGTGCTGTCACCGGGTTTTGGCCATATCTTCCTGAATTTTTATCAAATTGACTTAAGTTCCGTTCAGCTTTTTGGGTATGGGTCGCTATCTCTTCATTCCGGACAATCTCCCATGGATTAAAGATTGTGGACTTACTAAATTTTCTTTTTTGTGTCCAGTTTTTTGTTTCAAGTTGTTTATGTTCCAAAATGTTTCGAAGTGCGTGTTTGTTGGATTTTTCCAGGGGCCGGGAAGAATTAAAAAAACAGCCAAATCCCCAATGAGCACAATGTTTGAACAAAAAATGGATTATAATCTTTCTGGCAGGTTGCAGGCAACCCTGAAATTTTGTATACTCGGCCTGAATTTTTGTTGAACTTTTACGGCGCCATCTGAAATCAGACTTTTACGGTGCCATCTTCGTTGGAGTCTATCATCTTTTTTTGTTTTTGACAGGAGAACCAATGATTCTGCAAACCACCGGTTCTGTGACGCCTTTGCTGCATGTGCTCGGCCCGTCTGATCTGCCGGCATTCCTGATTCAATCTGATCCGCCGGTTCTCATTGATGCGGGAATGAGCGCCGTGGCCCCGCAATATATCCGTGAGGCAAAGGCCTTATTAAACGGCCGGGGTCCTGCTGACTTGTTTTTGACCCATGTGCATTATGACCATTGCGGGGCTGCGGCATTGCTGAAAAAGGCTTTTCCGGAAATGCGCATCTGCTGCTCAGAAGCCGGAAAAGATCTGCTCATGCGTCCCAATGCGGTTGCCACCATCGGAGAGTTAAACCATGCCGGTGCCGGCTATCTCCAACAGATGGGCCAGGCGGACAAGGAGGCCCCGGAATTTGAGGTCTTTGAAGTAGACCGTGTCATAGAAGACGACCAGAGCATTGCCCTGGCACCGGACCTGAGCTTGCAGGCGTTTGCCACCCCGGGCCATACCCGGGATTCCATGAGTTTTTACGTCCCGGAACAAAAAATCCTGTTTACCGGAGAAGCTGCCGGCATCATGGCGCCGGATGGCTATATTTTTTCCGAGTGGCTCACGGATTACACCGATTATATGAACTCCCTGGAAAAACTGGCCGACCTGGAAGTCGAGATTCTGTGCCCCGGCCACGGGTTTGTACTCACCGGAAAAGATGCCGCCGATTACATGCCCAGGGCCATTGAAAGCGGCCACAGGTTCCGGGAACTGATTGAAACCACCCTTGCGCAAACCGACTGGGATGTGGAGCAAACCAAGCAGCACATCAAGCAAATCGAGTATGACCCGCTTGCCGATCCCAAGCAGCCGGAGTTTGCCTATCTGTTAAACCTGGATGCAAAGATCCGCGCGGTTATGCGCGTTTGTACCCAGTGATCCGGGGAATGCCGGCCACGATGTCCATGCCTGAATTCAGGAATCATCCGGCTGCTGCCAGGAGTTGCTTTTCAGCTCAATGATCAGGCGGTTGTCTGCCGGGGGCAGATCGGTCCACCATCCTTCCACCAGGTCTTTTTGAAAAAATACAACCACTCTGCCCATTATCCCGGTGCCCTTTGCGCTGATAACTGTATCAGGTTTGTGCTCGTCGCCTGCCAGATGGGCCAGGTAGGCCTCTGCGATTTGCGGGGCAAGCAGATCCATGCCCTTTTCTGAAACATGGTATTGTTCCAGTGCGTCCCTGGCCAGACCCACAGTGCCTTCCAGGGCAAAGTTGCGGGCGTAACCTGCAAAGCCTTCGGGAATGGAATCAATGGCCTTTGTGAACCGGCTTTCAATGGTGCAGGTCTGCCCGGCTGAAATGGTGATTTCGCGCCACGGGCAGGGCCAGGTCACCAGGGAGCCGGTTTCAATGTCAAATATCGGGTTTGGAAAATCTTCAAACTGTTTTACCGTTATGTCCTGGGCGTGGAAATGGCCGGTAAACACCAGGCGCACCCCGTAGGTCGCCAGCAGCCGGGCAATTGCTTCACTGTGATCCACCACATATTCGCCGTAGTATTTTTCATTTCCGGGGTAATGCGCCACCAGTCCGTGATGCATCATGGCAATGGCGGACTTGTTGTTTTTCCGGGCCTGTATCAGCATGTCTTCGAGCCACTCAAGGGTCTGCTCAGAAAAACGGCCGTTGACCACCGGGTGGCCGCCGGGTTCATTTTCACGCCACAGGCATGAATCCAGGGCAAAAAGCCAGAGCCCGTCCACTGGTTCGGCCACATAGCTCAAAGATGCGGGGTCACGGGCGATGGCATCATCGTATCCGTATGCGCCGTAAATTTCACTGAACCCTTCGGGCTCCACGGTTTCCACGCCCTTGCTGCCTTCATGGGTATAGCGCACCGCTTCGGGGTTGCGGACGTCATGGTTTCCCGGAACCACGTAAATGTCTGCCGTCGGGTGCAGATTGCTTATTTTTTCAGCCACCTGCAGATGGTTGATTCGCTCGCCGTCCTTGGTCATGTCCCCGCATATGAGGATGAAATCCGCAGGCTGCTTTTGTATCTCAGAAGCGGCGGCCTCCAGGATTTCATCGCTGAGGGCCAGCATTTTCCTGTCTTCGCGGATGTAGCGGGCAAAATCCGGCCCCGAGGTGCCAAGGCCGGGATGGTAATAATGCGGATCAGTGAGAACAATAAAGCGGGCAGCAGGATAATCGGCCGGCTGTGACAATGTATCGAAAAGCTGCGGGTCCTGCTG
Source organism: Desulfosalsimonas propionicica (assembly GCF_013761005.1). Lineage (NCBI taxonomy): Bacteria > Pseudomonadati > Thermodesulfobacteriota > Desulfobacteria > Desulfobacterales > Desulfosalsimonadaceae > Desulfosalsimonas > Desulfosalsimonas propionicica. Next base: position 125,244 of record NZ_JACDUS010000001.1, on the reverse strand, counting down.
ATACCGGAAGGAAGCCGGATCCGGTCCGGATTTGCCGCAGCCGGCAAAGCAGATGCATGCCAGCAGCGAGGCGATCAAGGCAATTGGCCGGGTGCGCATGGGGCGGCTCCTTTCTGCGGGGTTTGAGTGATTTTATATCATAACGGCCGGGTTGTTTCACGTCAAATGCTGCCCGCCGGCAAAAAAATTGTGAACAGGGATTGAATTTGGCATTGTCTGCATGTACAAACAAAGCCATGAAAAAGGACGGGATGAGCCATTTTTTTTCGGCCTTTCCCGGTTGGCGCCGGCCTGTTTTCATGGCTATTTTTAGTTAATTAAAGGAAAAGATTCACCCCATTTCCCAGGGAGGCCTGTCCATGTTTAAAGAAATTGAATCCATATTGTTTGCCACCAATCTTTCGGAAAACTGCCGGCCGGCACTGGATGCCGCCATTGCCATGGCCACCCGCCATCAGGCGGAACTGGTGCTGCTCCATGTCATTGACCGGGAGGTGCCCGGCCAGATTGAGGAGCATTTCAAGGGGGTTCTGGGAGAGGAAAAATGGGCGGCAATCAAACTGGAGCACGAACAGGATGCCCGCAATGCCCTGATCGGGAAGATGTCCACGGATAAACTCAGCCGCAGGGTGATTGAGCGCTACTGCCGGGATGCGGGCATGGATCCGGCCACCTGTGAATTTCCCTGGCGCGAGATTGTGGCCGTAAACAGCGACCTTGCCGGCACCATTGTTTCCCGGTGCGTTGAAAACCACTGCGACATGATTGTCATGGGCAGCCGAAAAGGATTTTTGGGCGGCAATTCAGTAGGTTCAGCCATCAAGGGGGTTTTGCGCAAATCCAAAATTCCGGTGCTGGTGGTGCCGGCTCAATAAGGGCGGTTTGCGGCCTCTGCCTGTTCTTTGAGCCGTTTTTTTGCGAGCTTGACTGGAAACTCCGGATGCATCAAATAAGGACGCATGTTTTTGTCAAAATCCGCCCGCAGGCTTTCAAACACCCCGGTTTTTTCCTGCTGGTCAATAAACCGGCGCTGACGTGTATGCTCCCAGACAAGCGGATCATTGATGCGGCTTTTGATCTCGGCTGCCGGGGGCAGATCATTGTCCTGGTTTTTCCCATAAAGGCTGTGGACGGAAACAAGGAGCCGGGCCCGAAGGGTCACCAGCATCCGGTCGCCGATCTGGGTGACAGATGCATCATAAATTTCCAGCACCCCCTGGTTGTCCAGAACCGTTTTTTCAATCAGTGTCTCTTCCATCAGATCTGTCTGCCTTATCATAATGATTGTTTCTTGCTCAATTATTTTGAAAACAGCTGCAACTGTACCTGCCGGGATTTTCGGGCGAAATTTGGCCCAGCCTGTTTTTTGAGATCCGCTGCGATTTCGGCCACAAACGGCGAAGGTTGCTGCTGTCGGGTTTGACCGTGGACTTTCCGGGTCCGGGCCGAGCACAAAAACAGCTCGGACATGGCCCGGGTCATGCCCACGTAAAAAAGCCGGCGCTCCTCTTCAATGTCTGCCGGGTTGATCTCCGCCCTGTGATAGGGAATCAATCCGTTTTCGCATCCAGCCACAAAAACCACCGGAAACTCAAGGCCCTTGGCGGCGTGCAGGGTTAAAAGCGAGACCTTTTCGCTGCCATCTTTGCAGAAATCGGCATCCGAGCAAAGGGCCAGCGTCTCTGTAAATCCCCGGATATCTGTGCCAAAGGCCCCGGCCATCCGGCGCAGTTCCGCTATGGTTTCTTTTGTTTGTTCACTGGCTTGGGGCAGAAAAGGCCCGAGCCATTGGAAGATTTTTTCCAGTTTTTCGGGTGCCGGATCCGTTCGGGTACTTGTTTCCAGGTCTGTCAACTGGTGGACAAATCGGGCCAGGCTTTGAGATGCCCCTGAACTCAGGCTTTCCACCCCGGTCCGGTGGGCTTCTGCCAGCAGGCCGTTGACCGAAAGCCCGCGTCTGCGGCCCCATGCCCTGAGATCGGCCATGTCTTTTTGGGGAAAATCAGGGAAAAGCACCCCCAGGACCCGGAGCAGGTCCCGGCTGGCCGCGCATCCCTCCAGGATCTTGAGGGCTGAAACCGGTTCTGCAATCCCTGCGGCCTCCCAGGCATGGGCCTTGCTGACCAGCCGGCACGGTATGCCGGCGTCCTGAAAAACCCCGGCAAAGACTTCGGCCTGGGCACGGGTGCGAAACAGCACGGCAAAATCGGCAAAGGAGCGATGGGCCCCGTCCCCGGAAAATCGGGCCGCCTTGTCAAAATCATGGAAATCAAATCCCATGCCGCCCACCATTTGCTCGATGGTCTTGCCCACGGCCACGGCTTCGCCCCGTTGATCCGCAGCCCGGATCAGATGAAGATAAGGGGTGCCGGAAATGCCGGAAAAGACGGGTTCGGAATGCCGGGTGCCGTTTTTTGGGCCCAGTACCTGGCCGGCGGCTGAAAGAATGGTTTGCGTGGACCGGTAATTTTGCCGGAGACAGATGGTTTCGGCACCCGGAAAATCTGTTTCAAAACATTGGAAATAGGCCGGATCCGATCCCCGGAATCCGTAAATGGACTGGTCCGGATCCCCGATGACGCAGATTTTTCCGTCTGCTGGGCAAAGCTGTCTGACCAGCCGGTACTGGGCGTAATTGAGATCCTGGTATTCATCAATAAATACAAAAGGCAGCCGTTTGCATAGGGTCTCACACAGTACCGAATCCGATTCCAGGTGCATGACGGTTTGGCAGATCAGGTCCTCGTAATCCCACAGGCGTTCGATATCCAGAAGATCCTGGTACGCGCTGTAAATCCGGGAAAACAACGGGGCCGACTCCCCGGCAATGGGCTCCAGGTCGTCATCCGGGCCAAGAATGCGCTGTTTTGCATTCGCCACCCGGTCCATAAGGGTTTCAATCCGGTCGCTGACCTTGGTGCCGCCTGCCCTGACTCTGTCTGCAGCTTCGGCCAGCAGTGCCCGCCGGTCCTGTTCATCAGCTATACCGTGATCCGCCGCGTTTTTGATTTCCCGGAGCAGGGAAAAACAAAAGGAATGAAAGGTTCGGGCTTCGGGCAAAACCGCATCCGGCCCCATCAGGCCCGCTAAGCGCTGTTTCATCTGGTCTGCGGCCTTGTGGGTGAAAGTGACCGCCAGGATCTGTTCCGGGACGGCGGCTTCGCTCTGCAGAAGCCAGGCAATCCGGCAGGTCAGGGTCCGGGTTTTGCCTGTGCCCGGTCCGGCCGATATCAGCAGGGGGCCGCCGGAATGGGTCACGGCCCGGTACTGGTCCGGGTTAAGGCCGGCAAGAACCGGGTTTTCATGATTGTTTGCCAAAGGGGGTTGCGGGCCCGGGGTTTTTTCTGCGGGTTCGGGATCCGCGGGAGCTGTTTTGGCCTTTCCGGATTTTGGCTTTTTTTTTTTTGGTGCGGCCGGCAGGTCAAATAAAACCTGCTGGCCGGTTAAATGCTCGCGCTGCTCCGGGGTGAAAATGGTGACCCGGCCGTACTGACCGTCAAATCCGGGCTGGCGGTGGACCCGGCCCGCCTGCATACGTTCGATGGCCTCGGCCAGAAGGCCGTTTCCAGAAGCGCGGATTTCTTCTGCGGGCATATCGTGCAGCACCCTTAATTCCGGACCCAGGCGGCTGATGACCGTCTGCCAGGCGGAAATCACTTTTTTGCTTTTGGGCCCGACGCTCAGCAGCTCGGACAAAATTTCAGCCAGGGGAATGAGGCTGTAGAAGGGATGGGTTTTTTCAGGTTTTTCGCCATCTTTGCGGCCGGCGAGCTGCTCGACCCGGTAGAGCACCCCCACGGTGACCGGGTTTCCGCAAACCGGGCAGATGCTGCTGTTTTCAATGGTTTGTTTGGGATGCAGGTTGACCCCGCATTTGCGGTGGCCGTCCTGGTGGTATTTGCCTTCCTCCGGGAAAAATTCCAGGGTGCCGAGAAATTTTTCCGGGTCCCCGGTTTCGATGGCACCGCGCATGGCATCATAGCAAAGTTCGGTGTCAAACAAATTGGCCTCCCGGCCCAGGTTGGCCGGTGAGTGGGCGTCGGAGTTGGATACCAGGGTGCGGTTGTCCAAATCCTTTATCCGCCAGTTCATGGGCGGATCAGAGGATAGGCCGGTTTCCACGGCAAATATGTGATCAGAAAGCTCTTCGAAACATTCGGCCACCGAGTCAAACCCGGATTTGGACCCGAACAGGGAAAACCAGGGGGTCCAGATATGAGCCGGGATCAGAAAACCCGATTCATGGGTTTCAAGCACGATTTCCAGCAGGCGCTTGGAATCCAGGCCAAGGATGGGCCGGCCGTCTGCCTTGAGATTGCCGATCTGCGAAAGCCGGGCGTTGAATTTTTCCACGTGGGACAGTTCGGGGAAAAACACCACATGGTGAAGTTTTCGCGTAACCCCGCCCTTTTTGTAAATGTTGCTGATCTCGGTGCTCAAAACAAAGCGCACCGGATAACCGCCGGCCACGGAAATCTGTTTTTCGCACTCCTGTGCAATCTCGTCTTTGAGCTTAAACAGTCCCTGTTCAGCGGGTTCCAGGTATTGCCGGATTTCATCAAGCCATTGGGGATGGGTGAAGTCCCCTGTGGCCACCACGGTGATGCCTTTTTGCCGGGCGGCCATGTACAAATGGGGGAAATCCAGGTTTTTGGCCGTGGCCCTGGAAAAGCGGGAATGAATGTGCAGATCAGCGATATATTTCATGGCTTGATTTTTTATCACACTGCCCAAAAGACTTCAAGGCAGGGTTGGCCGTAGACAACCATGCCGGCCCGAAACAATTCGCTTCGACTACATAATACCGTCGCAGCCGGATAAACAGCTTCCAAGGAAGTCCAAGGGCGGGGTCAGTTTTTGAAGCGACATTGAGCGTTTACGGAAAAATTCAGCAAATGCCGAAGCTCAAAAATTTCAAACTGTTTGAGGCCGGCAGGCCGAGTTTGTAAATTTTAAGCGAAGGCATTGGCTGAATCCGTAAACGGTCAGGAGCGAAAAAACTGACCCCGGCGGCAGGGCTTCCTTCCTGCAACAACAGCGGACGCGGTAAAAAGCTTTTTACGGTTTTCGCATGAGGAGGCCCGGGTGGCAGCTTGCTCCCTGCTGACCGCTTTCGCGCTCAATGCGACTCGCAACCTGCCCCCTGGTCCTCCTCATGGCCAACCGCCGTGTCAAGTGCGGGGTCCGGGAAAAGCTTTGTTGTCTGGTCCGGGAAATTTTTACAGACAGCCGGTGCAGGCGGCGGTTTACGAGTCGCATTGAGCGCGTCAGCGGTCAGCAGGGAGTAAATCGCCGCCCGCCCCGCCCCATGCGAAAATCCCGCGAAGCTTCCGGCAGGGCCGGTGCAGGGAGCAGGCAGTGCGGCTGATTATCAAAGGCAGAGTGCGGCCGGAAAAAAGACTTGCCTGGAAAACCGGCAGCGGGTTATGAAGGAAACTTTGATACAAATTCCCCACTCAAATGAAATGGATGAATTTATGCAGCTTTTGGCTTCCACCCTCTCCGTGACCCGCTACCGGGTTCAGGGAAAACTCGCCGAGCCGGTGATGGACACGGTCCGAAACGGGCTCAAAGATCAGATGATTCGGGAGATCGACAATGATCCGGCCCAGAAAAGCATCGGATGGACTGAATCGGCCCGGCCCTTTGCCCCGGATTTTGAATCCGCCCAGTTCATATTCGGCAACAATTTGGTGTTTTCTCTGCGCATGGACAAAAAATCGGTCCCCGCAAAGATCGTTGCCAAGCATGTGAACATGGCAACAGCCAAACGCCTGGCGGATAACGGCCAGAGCCATTTGTCAAAAAACGAAAAGCGCCAGATCAAGGAAGAGGTCCTGCACCGGCTCTATACCCGGGTTCCGGCCACGCCCAATGTCTATGACCTGGTCTGGGATATGGAAGCCGGGGTTTTGTGGTTTTTCTCCAATTTGAAAGAGGCCAACGAAGAGCTGGAAACCCTGTTTTCAAAGTCGTTCCGGATTTCGCTGATCCGGATGTTTCCCTATACAGAGGCCGATTTGGCCGCCGGGCTTTCAGATGATCAGCGCGATGCCTTAAAGCAGTCCGGACCCGCCCTGTTTTCCGGAGGTGGCCATGCTTGATGTCTCTGTTGCCTACAACCGGTACAAGTTTCTGGGCCACGAGTTTCTGACCTGGCTGTGGTACATGATTGACACGGATTTTGAGGCCCTACAAAAAGCGGATCCGGAAATGGACGCCCTTGCCATCGGCAACCGGATCGTGCTGGAAAACCATCGGCACAACCGGGATGAGACCATTACCATCCGGGGCGACGGCGCGGGCCTTGAAGAAGGGGTCATGGCCCTGACCAAGGGGGCCAAGGTCACGGAAATGCACCTGCTTTTCAGGGCCGGGGAACTGGAGTGGCGGTTTTCCGTCAAGGGCGAAAGCCTGAGCATCAGCAGCCTGAAAACTCCGCAGACGGCAAAGCTGGAATCTGCGGAGGATATCGAGGGCGCGGTCCTGGAAAAAATCTATCTGGTGGAGCGTGTGGTCAAGCTGGTGGAGCAGTTGTATGCACAGTTTGCAAGGCATCGGCTTGATCCGGACTGGGATAAAAAAACCGTGCACCGGATCATGGCCTGGATACGGCAGGGCCCGGCAGCGGATTAGCATAGTGCCCTGATCCGGGGTGTTGAATCGGTTTCAGAAAAACAGATCCGCAATCAAGATCCGCGTGCCGATTGCCACGAGGATGATGCCGCCGGTCATTTCCATGCGCGGGCCGAATCTGCGGCCGAAAACACGGCCCAGACGGATGCCGGCAAGGGACATGGCCGAAGTAATCACCCCGATCATGATGCTTGGATACCAGATGCCGACATTCATCATGGCAAGGGAAAAACCCACGGCCAGCGCATCAATGCTGGTGGCCACAGACAGCACCACCAGGGTCAGCCCGCGGGAGGGATCTTTTTTGATTTGCTCAGATGGGTTTTCAAGGCTGCCGCGGATCATGCGCAGGCCCACAAACATCAGCAGGCCAAAGGCCACCCAGTGGTCCACCGCCGATACCAGGTGGGCAACCCGGGATCCGGCATACCAGCCGAGCACCGGCATCATGAACTGGAACAGGCCGAAATGAAAGGACAGCCGGAACACGGCCCTGGGATGCAGCCGGCCGGCGGTGCCGGCGGCCACGGACACGGCAAAGGCGTCCATGGCCAGGGAAAGGGCAATGAGTATGATTTCAGCAATATTCATTTGCGCGCAGACGATGACCAGTGTTCGGATTCATGGGCTTTGATGATTGTCTGGATTCGTAACGTATCAATATAAATTGGAAATATCAACCAGGAAAGGAGCAGGATGTATGAAAGATGTGGTGATTGTATCTGCATGCCGAACCCCGATCGGCACCTTTGGCGGAACGCTCAAGAGCCTTACCGGTGCGCATCTGGCCTCGGTGACAATGAAGGAAGCTGTTGAGCGGGCGGGAATTTCGCCTGAAATCATTGATGATGTGCGTTACGGGTGCTGTATGGAGCCGGTGGACGCATTAAACGTAACCCGGGTGGCCTGGCTTCTGGCCGGCTTTCCCGATAGTGTACCCGCGGTAACCCTTAATCGCGTCTGCATTTCCGGCATGGAAGCGGTGCTCTCCGGTGCGGCCATGATTCAGGCGGAAATGGCGGATGTGATCCTGGCCGGCGGCGTGGAGCACATGTCCGGCGTACCCTATGTGGTCGAAGAAGCCCGTTGGGGCTGCCGGCTCCAGGACCAGACATTTAAGGATGCGCTCATTCACGGGCTGCACTGCGGCTCCCATATTCTCCCGCACCCGGAAGACGGGCCGGTTAACGCAGATGAGCCGCCCCTGTCGTATTTCAAGGGCAAGCCCTATATCATGGGCCATACTGCGGAATTCATTGCCCAGCACATGGGCATTTCCCGGGAAGAAATGGACGAGGTGGCCCTGCGCAGCCACAACAACGCCGAACGGGCCAACCAGGACGGCTCCTTTACCGGGGAAACCGTGCCCGTGTCTGTGCCCCGGCGTAAAAAAGATCCCCTGATTTTTGCCCATGACGAGCATTTCCGACCGGGCCTGACAATGGACGATCTCCGGAAACTGCCCCCGGCGTTTGTGCCCAAGACCGGCACGGTCACGGCCGGCAATTCCAGCGGCATCAATGACGGCTCTGCGGCCATGGTGATCATGAGCGCAGACAAGGCCAAAGAACTGGGCTTAACCCCGCTGGCAAAAATCCGGGCCACCGGCAGGGGCGCCTGTCATCCCTCGGTGATGGGGCTGTCTCCGGTTCCGGCCGTCAAGGACCTGGTGGCCAAAAGCGGTATTCAGACAGATGATTTCGAGTTGATCGAGGTCAATGAAGCCTTTGCCGCCCAGTATCTGGGCTGCGAAAAAGACCTGGGATTGAATCGGGAAATCACCAACATCAACGGCTCGGGCATTGGGCTGGGCCATCCCGTGGGCGCCACCGGCGCCCGGATCATGGTTACCCTGATCCATGCCCTGCGCAACCAGGGCAAAACTCTTGGACTTGCCACTCTGTGCGGCGGCGGCGGGGTTTCCATGGCAACAGCGATAGAGATCCTGTAACAGGAAAGGCCGGACAAAAGCGATGTAACGCATTTTCCGCAAATGGCGGAGTTGTTTTTTTGCCCCGCCATTTGCGGATTTTTACGTGTATTCGGGCGATTGCTGCTGCGCGGAGTCGATCAGGTCTTTTACCACATTGAGCAGCGGCGGCTGCAGGTGCCGCCATTTGGGATGTATGGCCCGTCCCTGGTCCCAGACAAAATCCACGGCCACGTATTGCTCCGGGATCTCGTATTCGTTTCGCATGCCGTAGCGCACCGGCGGGTAATATTCCACATACAGCATCCGGTTAAAATCAATGGAGAAATCCTGGATTACCCTTGTGGCAATATGGCCGGCACAGGACCGCACCGACATTTTGCTGTCGGCCACATCTGACACCACCACCACTTTGGGCCGCAACACCGTCACCCGGTTTTCCATACCCGCCTGCCTGCGGTCAAAAATCCAAAGCCGGCATTTGCCGCTGGCCAGGCGCAGCTTGCCGCCCCAGCCCTCCCATTCGTAAATGTCGTTGTAAATCAGCATACCGCTGGTGATTATCTCCTTGACAACAATGTGGTGATGCAGGCACTTACTATACGTTTCATCCAGGATGCTTTTCTGGAAATCTTTTTATTTCTATAGAAAATAAGGATGCAAGTGCCGGATGGCAAATGAATCACACCAACAAACCCGGGGTGTCACCCGCCTGACGATTGACGGCAAAGAAATCGTGCTGGTGGGCACCGCTCATGTCTCCCGGGAAAGCGCGGAACTGGCCGAATCGGTCATTGGTGAGGAACGCCCGGATACAGTGTGCGTGGAACTTTGCGCCTCCCGGCACCAGTCCATCCGCAACAGCGCCCAGTGGCGGCAGATGGATATCGTCAAGGTCGTCCGGGAAAAAAAGGCATTTGTGCTTCTGGTCAACATGATGCTCACCGCGTTTCAGCGCCGCATCGGCAAAAAACTCGGGGTTCGGCCCGGCGAGGAAATGATCCGGGCCCTGGATGCGGCCGAGGCCGCCGGCGCCGGGGTCTGCCTGGCAGACCGGGATATCACGGTAACCCTTTCCCGCACCTGGCGGAGCACGAGCTTCTGGAACAAGATCAAGCTGTTTTTTCAGCTTCTGATGTCCATGGGCGGCATTGATGATATTGACGAGCAGGCCATTGAAGAGATGAAGCAGGAAGACATCCTCCAGAGCCTGCTCTCGGAACTGGAAAAATCCCATCCCTCCATCCGGCAGATTTTAATCGACGAGCGGGACCGGTACCTGGCCCACAGGATACGGCATGCAGAAGGCCAAAAGATCGTGGCCGTGGTGGGTGCCGGTCATGTGCCGGGCATCAGCAAATATCTTTTTGACGACATTGATCCTGCCCCCCTGGAAACGGTGCCGCCCCGGGGCAAAAGTCTGGGGGTCCTCAAATGGATACTGCCCCTGGCCATTTTACTGGCCATCATTGCCGGGTTTTTTTTTGGCGGCGCCCAGACGGGCAAATCCATGGTTTTCTGGTGGGTGGCGGCCAATGCGGTTTTTGCCGGCATCGGCACTGCCGCGGCATTCGGACATCCCCTGACCATACTGTCTGCCATTGGTGCGGCCCCTCTTACCTCATTGAATCCCATGATTGCCGCAGGCTGGGTGGCCGGTCTTGTGGAGGCGGGCTTGCGCAAGCCCAAGGTGGGGGACCTGGAAGATCTGTCCTCGGATATTTTGTCCATCCGGGGTTTTTGGCGCAACAAGGTCACCCGGATTCTTTTGGTCGTGGTGTTTGCCAATATCGGCAGCATGGTGGGTACCTTTGTGGCTCTGCCGCTGATGGCCCGGGTGCTTGGGGCCTGACACGTCCGGCCCGTTACGGCTGCAGAATCTTTACCACCCGTCTTTGATAAACTTTTCCGCCGGGCAGGGTGTGGGTGGTGTTGACCACCTCCAGCCGGTTTTGGGCAAACAGCCCGATGCATTCGGGATAAAGGGCCCATTCCCGGGCCAGTCCTTTTTTTTTCACATCCGCAAGGGTGTCGGTTTCTTCGATGGCAAAGCAGCGCTGGCCGATAATGGGTCCCGAATCCTCGCCGTAGTCGATGAAATGCACGGTGCAGCCGCCCACCTTGCAGCCGTAGCGGAAGGTGTCGCCATACCCGTCAGTGCCGGCAAAAGCTGGCAGAAGTGCGGGGTGAATATTCATGATCCGGGGCCGGGCGGGGTCCGTATTGATCCGGTCGATGAAATAGGGGGAAAGATTGCGCATAAACCCGGCAAGCACCAGCAAATCAAAGGAGTAGGGACGTATCTGTTGAATCAGGGCGGCTTCGGCAATGGCTCTTGTGCGCAAAAAAGTCCGGACCTTTTGCGCCTCTGCATCTGCGCTGAAAAATGATTGTTTGGCCAGTATTTCCGCTTCGTTGAAGTCCGCCGGCAGGGTTTGGGGCCGGGGATCGGCGCGGTAATCCCGGATGATTTTTTTGTAGTCCACCACAAACGTGGCAATGCCGCGTTTGCCGGCTTTTGCCAGGCCGCCGGATCCGGGGTTGTCCGAGCCGGTAAATACCACCTGTCCGTTGATTTGTTCGGTTTCACAGGCTTTTAAAATGGCTTCCAGATTGGTGCCTGATCCGCTGATCAGTGCCCCGATACGAAGGCGGGATGCTGTTTGCACGGTTTTTTTTCTTTCCCTGATTGTCTCGCTGCTTGACACGGTTATGGCGATACATTAAAGAATGTGACTTCTTAGGCGATGATGCGGATATTATCCATGCTGAAATGCTATAAAAAAAAACTTTTTTTGTAAACAAGGAATCCGGGCGTACCAACCGGTTCAGGCGGCGTGCCCGGTTAAGGAAATCAATATGAAGGAAATCGACCGGCTGGTTGGCATCATGGAAACGCTGCGCGCCCCGGGGGGGTGTCCCTGGGATGCTGCGCAAGACCATGAAAGTCTAGTGCCCGCCTTAATCGAGGAGGCTTATGAACTGGCTGAGGCCATTGAGTCCCGGGATACGGCATCCATGGTTGAAGAACTCGGCGATGTTTTGCTGCAGGTGGTGTTCCACAGCATCATTGGCCGGGAGCAAGGCGCATTCAGTCTTTCCGATGTCATCGAGCAGCTCTGCCAGAAACTGATTTATCGCCACCCCCACGTGTTTGGCCAAACCCGGGTTGCCGATGCCCGGGAAGTGGTCCGCAACTGGGATCAGCTGAAAAACGGGGAAAAGGGTAAAAGAGACAGAACAAGTATTGCCGATGGCATTCCCGTGCGTCTGCCGGCGCTGATGTATGCCGCCAAGCTTCAGACCCGGGCGTCCAGGGCCGGCTTTGACTGGGCCGATGCCCTGGGGGTGATGGAAAAAATCCAGGAAGAAGCCGATGAAACCCGGGCTGCCCTGGAGACCGGGGATCAATCGGATGCCGCAGATGAAATCGGGGATCTGATTTTTTCCGCGGTCAATCTGGCAAGAAAGCTCGGCATTGATCCGGAAGCCGCCGTGCGCCGTGCAAATTGCAGGTTTGCAGACCGGTTTGCATTGATTGAAAAGGCTGCCGCAGACCGGGGCGTTTCTGTTGCCGATATTCCCATGGATGAAAAGGAGCGTATCTGGCAGAAGGCCAAGTAAAAAAATCGGCCTTTTCCGTATCCGGACCGTATTTTTGCAATGCGGGGGGCCTATTTTAAATTAAAGTATTTATTCTTTTATTGCAGCAGGTTATAGCAAAAGGCGCCTGAGCGGCAATGGCCGGATAGCAACCGCGTAGCGCATTTTTTTGGTAAAATCATAAAAAAAATGGCAAAGGCATTTATTTAAAATTTCAGTAGTTATGTGCATATGTTCAAAAAATGTTTTTTGTTGTCTTGACAAGCCCTTAGCAGGGTGTTTTGATACTTTTTTTTTAAACTGGCGTAGATGCTATCCATGAAAAACTTATTGCAATTATTACGTATCGGGTTTATCCATCCTTAAACCGTGCCCGTGGGGCCTGGGGATAACTGCCTTACACAATGAGGTTCGATTATGAATTTTAAGAAGAAGTTGTCAGCAGCTGAATTCGTGGTACTTGCCGAGATGAATACCCCCAAGGGCGTGGATATCTCGGAGCTCGTGACCAATGCCAGGCGAGTAAAAGACCGGGTGGATGCCGTGGTGGTGCCGGATATGGACAACGGGGTGATGCGCATGAGCGCCCTGGCCGGGGGGGCATTGCTTCGCCGGGAGGGTCTGGAGACCATCGTGCATGTCTATGGCCGGGACAAAAACCGGATGGCCCTGCAGGGAGATCTCCTGGCGGCATATGTGCTGGGCATTCCCCACCTGCTGGTGGTCCCGGCTGAGCCCATGTCAAACGGCGACCACCGTGAAGCGGTAACCGTTGACGACCTTGATGAGTCCGGGATTCTGCAAATGATCCGCTCCCTTCGCGAGGGCGTTGACCTGTCCGGCTTTGATCTTAAAGGAACGCCGGATTTTACCTCGGGATGTGCCATGGCACAGGTGGCAGAAGACAGCGGTCTGGACCAGGAGATCGAGACCGTAAAACGAAAAGTCGAGGCCGGTGCCCAGTATATCGTTACCCCGCCGGTGTTTGATCTGGACGCCTACGGCCGGATCGCGGAGGCGTTAAAACCCCTGGGTGTTCCGGTGATCGCCACGGTGTTTTTGCTGAAAAATGTTGGTATGGCCCGATATATGTCCATTCATGATCCGGGTTCCCGGATTTCCGAGGACATGATCCGGCGTATCCGCAAGGCCCCGGACCGGGAGGCCGAGTGTATCCGCATGGCCGGCGAAACTGCTGCGGAACTGAAAAAAATGGTTCAGGGCATCAAGATTGCCACCCTGGGCTGGGAACACCGGCTGCCCGATATCCTGGCCAGCGCCGGGCTCTAGCCAGAAACCCGGATTGTCAGGCGGCCGGGTGCCGGCTGACCGCGTTTGAAATGCGGCAATCCAAATCATGCTATCAATGGGGGAACCCATGCAGGAATATACGGATATGAACACCAGAGAAACGGACAAACAAAGCGTGCTCGTCATCGGCGGGGGCGTGGGCGGCATCCGTGCAGCCCTTGACCTGGCCGAGTCCCGGCGCGATGTGGTTCTCATTGATAAATCCTATGCCATTGGCGGGCTGATGACCCGTCTGGACCGGACTTTTCCCACCAACAACTGTGATCTGTGCACCATCTCTCCCCATCTGTCAGAAAGCGGCCGGCAGCTTCGCCTGGATTTAAAGCCCATGACCGTTGTGGAGCAGGTGGAGGGGCAGGCCGGTGATTTCAAGGTCACGATCCGAACGCTGCCCCGCTACATTGATGTGGAAAAATGCACTGCCTGCGGCGAGTGTGCGGAAAAATTTCCGGACTGGGTCCGATTTACTCCGGGCCTTGATCCAAGGGCGCCCACATGCATGCGCTATCCCCAGGCAACACCGTATGCATTTTCCGTGGATGCCGATAAGGTGACGGATTTTGACGCACTGCAGAAGACCTGTAAAGTCGGGGCCATTATCCCCGATGACCAGGAAAAAACCGAGACTCTGTCTGTGGCTTCCATTATCCTTTCCACAGGCGCTGAATTATTTGATCCGGCAGTGCTGGACAATTTCGGCGGCGGCCAGTTTCCCAACGTGGTGACCGGCCTGGAATACGAACGGCTCATGTCGGCCTCCGGGCCCACCCTGGGCCAGCTGGCCAGACCCTCGGACAACAAGCGGCCGGCCCGGGTGGCATGGATTCAGTGCGTGGGCTCCCGGGGCATCAACCGCCAGGATGTGCCTTATTGTTCCAGCGTCTGCTGCATGTATGCCTTAAAGGAGGCCATTGTCACAAAGGAGCGCTTTGCCGAAGATATCGAGGCCAGCATTTTTTACATGGACATGCGGACCTGCGGCAAGGATTATGAGCTGTATCTCAACCGTGCAGTAAACGAATACGGTGTGAAACTGGTCCGCTCCCGGCCCCATTCCGTGGTTGAAGATTCGGAAACCGGCAACCTGGTCATCACCTATGCCACAGACGACGATGAGCGCCACAAGACCGAGGTTTTTGACATGGTGGTGCTTTCCACCGGCTTTCGGATTCCGGCCAGCACCCGGGAACTCGCCGGCCGCCTGGGCATTGATCTCAATGAACACGGCTATGCGCAGACCAGCGGATTTTCTCCGGTGGCCACTTCCCGGCCGGGTATCTATGTCTGCGGTGTGAGCGAAAGCCCCAAGGATATTCCCGAAACCATGATTCAGGCCAGCGCGGCCGCGGCCATGGCCGGCACCCAAATGCACCTGGAACAAGACACCGGGGCGGAAGAAGAGGATTTCCCTCCGGAAATCGATGTATCCGGCCAGAATCCCCGGGTGGGGGTGTTTGTTTGCGACTGCGGCCCCAACATCGGTGATGTGATCACGGTTTCCGCACTCGTGGAAAAGGTTCGTTCCTTTCCCGGGGTGGCCTATGCCGAAGCCGTGGGCTATGGATGCAGCAAGGAATCCATGGACAAAATGGAGACCCTGATCCGGGAGCACGGGTTAAACCGTGTGGTTATCGGCGGATGTTCCCCCCGGACCCACGAAACCAAGTTCCAGGACATGATGCGCCGCTGCGGCTTAAACAAGTACCTGGTGGAAATTGTCAATATCCGGGACCAGGATACGTGGGTGCATATGGACCGGCCGGCGGATGCCACCCGCAAGGCTGTAAAAATGCTGGAAATGGGAGTTCACGCGGTGGCCCGGGCGCATCCGCTCATGGAGCATTCCCTGCCCATGAATCAAAACGTGTTGGTTGTCGGAGGCGGGGTCACGGGGATGAATGCTGCCCTGATTCTGTCGGATCAGGGATTCCGGGTTTATCTGGTGGAGCGTGAAGCCCGGCTCGGCGGCATTGCCCGAAATATCCGCGCCACCCTGGAAGGCGACGATGTGGGCCGGTATATCACTGAACTGGCGGGAAAAGTGACGGCAGACCAGAAAATTCAGGTGCTGACCCAGTCGATCATCGTGGATCACAAGGGCATGCCCGGCCGGTTTACAACCGGCATCCAGACCGGCCCGCGGATGCACTACATGCAAATCGAACACGGGGTGAGCATCCTTGCCACCGGTGCACTGGCCAACAGGCCCGGTCAATACCAGCTCGGAGAAGACGACCGGGTCATGACCCAGCTGGACATGGATGCAAAAATCGCAGATGATCCGGAATCCGTCCGAAGCATGGACCAGGCGGTGATGATCCAGTGCGTTGGCTCCAGGGAGCCGGGCAATCCCAATTGTTCGCGCATCTGCTGCCAGAGCGCTATTAAAAATGCCCTGCGGATGAAAGCCCTGAATCCGGACATGCAGATTTATGTGTTATACAGGGATATGCGCACCTACGGCTTCCAGGAGGATTACTACCGGGAGGCAAGAAAGCAGGGCGTGAAATTTATCCGCTATGAACCCGAAAGCCGGCCGGAAGTCAGGGCGGATAAGGCCGGCCTGGCCGTTTGCGTCTACGATGAAGTCCTTGGCCGGTATCTTGAGATTTCCGCTGATGCCCTTGTCCTGAGTACCGGGCTGATTGCCGATGATGAAACCACTGAGGATCTCTCGGTGATGTTTCACCTGCCGCGCTCAGATGACGGATATTTCCTGGAGGATCATGTCAAGCTGCGGCCCACGGATATGTCCGTGCGTGGCTTTTTCGTGGCCGGTACGGCCCATGCGCCCAAATCCATTCGGGAAAGCATTACTCAGGCCCAGGCCGCAGCCGGCCGGGCCCAGACACTGCTGTCTAAGCAGTGGATCAACCTGGGGGCGTCAGTGGCAAAGGTGGATGGCGATAAATGCGCTGCATGCCTGATATGCGTCCGGGTTTGCCCCTATAACGTGCCTTATATCAATGCAGAAGGCTATTCGGAAATCGATCCGGCCAGGTGCCACGGCTGCGGTACCTGCGTGGCTGACTGCCCTGCCCGGGCCATACAGCTCATGCAGTATGAAGACGATCAGATACTGGCCAAACTCGATGGGCTATTTGAGAGGATGAACTGATGACCGACACCTTTGAACCCGAAATTGTTGCATTCTGCTGCCATTACTGCGCCTATACGGCTGCGGACATGGCCGGCAGCAAACGGATTTCTTATCCGCCAAACGTTAAAATCATCCGCGTGCCGTGCACCGGCAAGGTTGACGCCATTCATATCATGAAGGCCCTGGAAAAGGGTGCTGATGGTGTCTACGTGGCCGGGTGCCTGGAGGGAGACTGCCATTTCAAGACCGGCAATATCCGCGCGGCCCACAGGGTCCTGCGGGTTCAGGCGCTTCTGGAAGAAATCGGAGTAGAACCCCAGCGGGTGGAAATGATCACCATGTCAGCCGGCATGGGAGAGCGATTTGCAAAAACGGCCCGGGATTTTACGGAAAAGATCCGGCAGCTCGGCCCCAGCCCGGTTACAACCGCTGCCCGGGATTCTCGCCGGCGGGCGGTGAGTTAATCATTGAAATCGAATCTGGAGAAAAAAGATGATCACGGCTGTACGAAAACCCATGGAAGAGATTATCGCGTGTGTCGAACCTTATGACCGGATTCTTCTGGTTGGGTGCAATGAATGCGTCAGTGTGTGCTCGGCGGGCGGTCGAAAGGAAGTGGCGCTTCTGGCTTCGGCTCTGCATATGCATTTTATGAAACAGGGCAAAACCATGGATATCCGGGAGCTTACCCTGGAACGCCAGTGCGACCCCGAGTATGTGGAAGAGCTTGTGACTTCCGTGGACGGGGCGGATGCCATTTTATCCATGGCATGCGGCTGCGGGGTGCAGACAATCGCTTCCCGGTACCGGGACAAGCCGGTATTTCCGGCGGTCAATACCACTTTTATGGGCGCATCCGAGCGCCAGGGGGTATGGTCGGAACGATGCCAGGGGTGCGGAGACTGCGTGCTGGGCATTACCGGGGGAATCTGTCCCATTGCCCGCTGCTCCAAGCGGCTGATGAACGGCCCCTGCGGCGGCTCCACAAAGGGTAAGTGTGAAATCGATGCCAACGTTGACTGCGCCTGGCAGTTGATCTGGGACCGGTTAAAAGCCCTGGGCCTGGAAAGGCGCATTGAAGATATCATGGAAGCCAAGGACTGGCGGACAAGCCGGGACGGCGGACCCCGTAAAATCATAAGAGAGGATCTGGCATCATGAAAACCGAAAGCAGACTGGAGAAGGTACTGGCCTCGGGTGCGCTGGCGGTTACCTCCGAGTGCGGCCCGCCCAGGGGTGCGGTGCCCGAAAAGGTAAAGGAAAAGGCGGAATTGTTGCGGGGCAGCGTGGATGTGATCAATGTCACTGACAACCAGACAGCCATGGTCAGAATGTCGAGCTGGGCCGCCGGCATTCTTATCCGCCAGCTCGGACTTGATCCGGTGCTTCAGATGGTGACCCGGGATCGCAATCGGCTCGCCATGCAGGCAGATATTATAGGTGCCTATTCACATGGCATCAATACTATGTTATGCTTATCCGGAGATCATCCGCATTTCGGCGATCATCCCATGGCCTCCAATGTTTATGATCTGGATTCCGTGCAATTGATCCAGGCCGTGGTGAAAATGCGCGATGAGGGCAAGTTCCAGGGGGGGAAAGATATCGACCATCCGCCGAAAATGTTTGTGGGTGCTGCGGCCAACCCCTTTGCCGATCCCTTTGAATTGCGGGTGATGCGGCTGGCCAAAAAAGTCAAGGCGGGCGTGGATTTTATCCAAACCCAGTGCATCTACAACCTGGACAAGTTTGAAACCTGGATGAAGGGGGTCTGCGACCGGGGCTTGGATGAGCAGGTCTATATCCTGGCCGGGATTACGCCCATGAAAACTGCGGGTATGGCCAGATACATGAAAAACCGGGTGCCGGGCATGGATGTGCCCGACGAGGTGGTCAAGCGAATGGAGTCGGTTCCCAAGGAACAGCAGCCCGAAGAGGGTATAAAGATTGCCGTAGAAACCATCCAGCGCTTAAAAGAGGTTAAAGGCGTGGCCGGCTTTCATATTATGGCCATTGAATGGGAAGAAAAAGTTCCTGAAATCGTTGAAAAAGCAGGTCTTCTTCCCCGGCCCGAAGTGTAGCGGCCCTGGCTTGAAACCAGGCGGATAGCAAAAATTGACGAATCAGCAAGGAGCCGATCAGATGAGTGAAAAATTTATTATGGTTGTCGATGATGATCCGGACTTGGTGGAGGCTGTCTCCATGAAGCTCGAGTCCAAGCAATTCCGGGTCGCCAAAGCCTATGACGGTGAAGAGGCGATGGAGAAACTTAAAGGGGAAAAACCGGATCTGGTGATTCTCGATGTGATGATGCCCCGGAAAAACGGCTGGGTGGTCTGCGATGAGATTAAAAACAGCGATGCCACCAAAAATATCGTTGTGGTGATGCTCACCGCCGTGGGCGATGCCGTTCAGAGCACGAGCTATACGCATCATGACGGCAAAACAACCCTGGCCGACGATTATGTGCCCAAGCCCATTGACATGGACAAGCTCATGGAAATCGTGGATGATCATCTGGGCGCCTGATGCTTGATTTGAAATGACTTTTATACGGATAAACGGTCTTCGAATGAGTGGTCGGTTTGCCCGGCTATACCAGGAAGTTGACGCTTCGGTTAATCAGGAGTCCGTTTATCTGCATCAAAAGCTGGCTGCTGACCGGATCAATATTGTTTTTTTGTCACTTGATTTTCTCCGGAACCCCCGGCAGATTACCTGCATGGTGGCACCCGGTGCGGCACCGGCGACAGCAGGTCAGCACCATGATCAGGGGGCGGCCGGACTGGTTTCCCTCTTTCCGCACCGATTTGATCCGGCTGCCATGGCAGTGGTGTTTGCTGCCCTGGGCCAAAGACAGATTCCATGGTACGCCATGGCCAGTTCCGGATCCATGCTCACGGTGGTCACTGATTTTGCCGTCCAGCAGCAGGCCGCCGATGCTTTGGCCGAATACGCCCAACTCCCCCCTGGGCATGGGCCTCTGCGCGTTCAGCAGGATTACGATGACATTGCCAGACGGTTAAAGAGCGCACCGGAAACCGTTGCCCAATATGTGGAAGCCCGGATCCGGACCTATGGTATTGCCGTCAAGACCGGCCTGAAGCTGTGCCGGATTGACTTTCATTCCCATGAGCAGGTGCTGCTGGGCCGGGCCCTTGAGGGTCTGGCAGCAGACAATGCCGGTTTTGCTTATATATGCGCAAACCGCGCCGCAGACGGCCGGGGCCATTTGGCCGTGGCCCTGGACCCGGGACAAACCCCTTCCGATGCCCCGGATATTGCCGCCCACCTGGCGCCCGCCCTTTGTTCCAGCCGATTGGAAATTCGTGAAAATGTTGAAATGCTTTGTTTCCATGGCCCGCATTTCGGCGATCGATACGGGATTGCGGACAAGGCGCTGGGCTGTCTGATAAATGCGGGCATTCCCGTCTGGCTGGCCGGCTGCGTGGGCGCAACGGTTTCCATCATTGTCCCCCCGGGCATGGGCGAATCGGGCGTGGAAGCGCTTTCAACATCATTTGATCGACCCTGACCGCCGGGTCCGCCCCGGGTGGCGCCCGAACAGGGGAACGGAAACGATAATTGGATGCAGTGATGAACAACGTCGTTGACAAAGAGGAATTGAACTGGCGCCTGCGCGTGTTTGACTCCCTTTCCTATCCGACCCTGATCATACGACCGGATTACACCCTTGTCAGCGCCAACCGGAAATTTCTGGAACTGTTTGAGGAAGACCAGGAACGGATCCGGAATCAAAAATGCTACCATTTTTTTTACAAAAAAAATACGCCCTGCAGGGCCGAGGACTGCCCGGTGGTAAGGGTTTTAAACACCCATCAGGGCCAGACCGTGACATGGCGGAAAGAAGGACGGTGGGAGGACCGGGTTTTTTCCCCCATTCTCGATGACAACGGCGAAGTCGTCTATATCATTGAAAGCATTCGGGATGTTACCCGGGTCAAGATGCTTGAAAGCGAGCTTTCAGAAACCAAGGAGCTCATTACCCGGGTGGTGCAGAGCTCGGCCAGCGCCATTGTGGCAGCTGACCGCAAGGGCCGGATCCAGCTCATGAACCGGGCGGCCAAGGAGTTGTTCGGGGTGGTAAACAAGGAATGCTGGCCCTTTGATAACGCAGAGCAGCTTTATCCGCCGGGCAAGGCCAAGGAGATCATGAGCATGCTCAGAGACGAAACCATGGGGGGCAAGGGAAAGCTCTCCGGGGTGCCCGCCACCATTGTCAGTGCAGATGGTGAGGAAATCCCCGTGGAAATGAGCGCGGCCATTATTTATGACGACGATGACAATGAATCGGCCACAATGGCCATATACAATGATCAGCGCAAAAAGCGCGAAATCGAAAAAAAGCTAAAAGACGCTCAGCAGCAGCTGGCCCAGTCTGAGAAAATGGCATCCCTGGGTCAGCTGGCAGCCGGCGTGGCCCACGAGATCAACAATCCGCTTACCGGTATTCTGATGTATTCGAGTATGGTGCTGGAGCATCTGGAAACCGGCAATCCCCTGAGAAAGGACCTTGAATGTGTCATTGAGGATGCCAACCGGTGCAAGGAGATCGTCAAAAGCCTGCTGGTCTATAGCCGGAGCACGGATTCCCGCCGTCAGATCATTCATATCAATAAGCTGGTGGAGCAAAGCTTCCGCCTGACCCGGGACCAGAAGATTTTCCGCAACATCAGCATCCACAAAGAATTGGACGACGAGATGATGCTGATCAACGTGGATACCAACAAGCTCAGCCAGGTGATTATCAATCTGATTATCAATGCCGCCGATGCCATGGGCGGCAGGGGCGAACTCATTGTGCGCACGTATCGCAACAAATCGGCCCAAAAGGTTTTTCTCGAAATTGCCGATACCGGACCGGGCATTGCCGAAGAAAATCTCAACAAGATATTTGACCCCTTTTTTTCCACAAAGCCAAAGGGCAAAAGCACCGGCCTGGGCTTAAGCATTGCATACGGCATTGTGGAGGAACACGGCGGCCGGATTTCCGTTAAACAAACCGGGCCGGAGGGCACAACGTTTCTGCTGGAACTGCCCCAGTATATCCCGGCAGAAAGTTGATGGCACCGCAAAAAGTCCAATATCTGCGTTACGCGCAGTTTCCCGGAATTTCAATTACGGATAACTATTCTGTATTCTTTGAAATTGTGCGAGCCTTGATCTTGAACTTTTTACGGCGCCATCTACAATCAGACTTTTACGGGCGCATCAACGTTAAGAGGAAAAAATGACCACAAACCACGACCAAGAAGACTTTATGCAAAAGCCTTCCCGGAATGCGGATGCCGAAGGCGATACAACGGTGCGGGGAAACGTTGAGGAGATTTTTTTCCAGCCAAGGGTGCTCGTCATCGATGATGAGGAACGGATCCGGGATGCCTGTGACCGAATGCTCACCGAGGACGGTTTTGAGGTGGCCTGCGCCTGCAACGGCGAAGACGGTCTGCAGTTAATCCAGGAGGCCCACTTTGACATCATTCTGCTGGATCTGATGATGGCCGGGCTGTCGGGTTTTGAGGTGCTCACCCGGGTCAAGTCCCTTCATCCCGATACGGTGATCATCGTGATTACCGGTTATGCCACCATTGAGCACTCCATCGAGGCCATGAAAAAGGGGGCTTTTGATTTTCTGCCCAAGCCTTTTTCCCCCGAGGATCTGCGGCTGGTGGTGCGAAAGGCCATAGAGTTTATTCGCACTCTTCAAGACATTTCCACGGAAAAGTCCCGCATGCGGGTGCTGATCAACCTGCTGGCCGACGGCGTGCTGACCACCGACAATCAGAAGAAAGTGGCCCTGGCCAACCCGGCTTTTCTGAAAATGATCGGCTCCACCCGCACAAATGTTCAGGGCTGCCCGGTGGATGAAATTGTTACCGATTCCGCGCTGCTGGAAATGATCGATCAGGCCCTGGGTCAGCCGTCCGGCAGTTTTGCCGAGATTACCGAGGAGATCCGGATCAACGGAGATTCACAAGACAAGGAAACGATTCTGGGCGCCACATGCATACCCTTCCGGGACCGGCTGGGCCGGAATCTGGGAACGGTAACCGTGTTAAACGACATTACCACCCTAAAGCATCTGGACCAGGTCAAGTCGGATTTTGTGTCCATGGTTGCCCATGAGATCAAAAGCCCGTTGAATTCTGTGCTGATGCTTCTCGATAATGTGAAATCCGGTCTGGCCGGCGAGATCAACGACAAGCAGGCCGAAATTTTGGACCGGGTCACCGAGCGGATCAAATCTTTGACCTCGCTTTCGTCTGAACTGCTGGATCTGGCCAAGATCGAATCCGGGCTGATTCACCAGGAAAGAGAAGAGGTGGATATAGCCGCACTGATGGCAGAGCAGGCGGATTTATACAGGCCCAAGGCAGAAAGCCGATCCATTGACATGAAAGTGCTGCCGGCCGACGGGCCGGTGACGGCCATGGGCAATCGCACCAATCTGTGCGAAGTCATGGCCAACCTGATCTCCAACGCCATCCGCTATACTCCGGAAGGCGGACAAATCCGGATTTCTGCGGGGGTTGAGGACCATTTTGCGGTTTTTTCAGTGGCTGACACGGGATTCGGAGTTGACCCGGAGGAGCAGGAGCGGATTTTTCAGCGCTTTTACCGGGTAAAGACCGAGCAGACCCGGCCCATCAGCGGCACCGGACTGGGGCTTGCCATTGTCAAAAGCATTGTTGAGGCCCATCACGGGCGTATCCAGGTTGACAGCCAACCTGGTCAGGGCAGCACATTTCGCGTATATTTGCCCAGAATGCAAATGTAAACCAACCCGTGGGGATTGGAAGACCTTTCACCTGAAACCTGAACGGGTTGAATCGAACCAGTGGAGGATACAGCATGTTTAAAATCGTAAAACGAGAAACCATGGCTGATGACACGGTTGTCTTAAATGAAATCGAGGCGCCGCGGATTGCGGCCAAGGCCAGTCCCGGCCAGTTTGTCATCCTGAAAGCCAATGAGACCGGAGAGCGGATTCCGCTGACCATCTCGGATCTGGACCCGGAGCGCGGCACCATCACAGTGATTTACATGGTTGTGGGAAAATCCACGGCCCTGTTTCAGACCCTTGCCGTTGGAGACGGTTACCAGGACGTGATCGGTCCCCTGGGAAAACCCACGGATATTGAAAAACTCGGCAAAGTGGTCTGTGTTGGCGGCGGTACGGGTGTGGCGGTGCTGTTTCCCATTACCCGGGGCTTTAAGGACGCCGGAAACGAGGTGATCAGCATCATCGGCGCCAGAAACAAGGACTTGCTGCTGCTTGAAGACAAGATGGAAGCGGTATCCGATCAGCTCCATGTTTGTACGGATGACGGTTCATACGGGCACAAAGGCTTTGTCACCGAGGTGTTAAAGGATGTCCTGGACAATCACAAAGTGGACCTGGTGGTGGCCATCGGCCCGGTGCCCATGATGAAGTTTGTCTCCAGGCTCACCTATGAATACAATGTCAAAACCCTTGTCAGCCTCAATCCCATCATGATTGACGGAACCGGGATGTGCGGCGGATGCCGGGTATCGGTGGGCGATAAAACCAAGTTTGCCTGCGTGGACGGCCCGGAATTCGACGGCCACAAGGTTGATTATGACGGACTGATGCAGCGGCTCAATGCCTATACCCAGGAAGAAAAGGCCGCTTACGAACAATACTGCAAATTGCACCAAACCTGATGGATGAACAGGGCCTCTCCGGAGGCAACGGAGGAAGCAACATGACACAAAAAGCGTCGAAAAAGGAAAAAACCCCGCGTCAGCCCATGCCGGAACAGGCCCCGGAGGTGCGGCGGCGAAATTTTGAGGAAGTCCCGCTGGGATACACTGCGGAAACGGCTGTGAAAGAGGCACAGCGCTGCCTGCAATGCAAAAAGCCCGCCTGCGTGACCGGATGCCCGGTCCAGGTGGATATCCCCGGGTTTGTGGGCCAGATTGCCCAGGGCCATTTTGAAAACGCCATTCAGACCATCTGGGGCAAAAACAGTCTGCCGGCCATTTGCGGCCGGGTCTGCCCCCAGGAAATTCAGTGCGAGGGCGAATGCATCCTCGGCAAAAAAGACCAGCCCCTGGCCATTGGCAACCTGGAACGGTTTGTGGCAGACCGTGCCCGAGAGGAAGTCGCCTGTGAATTTCCGGCAAAGGCGGCGCCCACGGGCAAAAAAGTGGCCATTGTGGGCTCCGGGCCCTCCGGGCTGACAGTGGCCGGCGACCTGCTGCTAAAGGGACATGACGTCACCCTTCTTGAAGCCTTCCATAAACCCGGCGGCGTTCTGGTCTATGGTATCCCGGAATTCCGTCTGCCCAAGGAAATCGTGGCCTGCGAGGTGGCAGGCCTTGAAAAGCTGGGTCTGCGAATTGAATGCAACAATGTGGTGGGACGCACCGTGAGCCTGGATGAATTGTTTGAGGACGGCTATGATGCGGTTTATATCGGCGTGGGTGCCGGCTTGCCCAAATTTCTCAATATCCCCGGGGAAAATCTCATCGGCATTTATTCAGCCAACGAATATTTGACCCGGGCAAATTTGATGAAGGCGTACCGGTTTCCCGAATATGACACACCCCTGGCCAAGGGTAAAAATGTGGCGGTTCTGGGTGCGGGCAACGTGGCCATGGACTCGGCCCGAACGGCCATGCGCCTGGGAGCGGAAAAGGTGCGCATTGTTTATCGCAGAAGCCGCGATGAGATGCCGGCCCGGGCCGCGGAAATTCATCATGCCGAAGAAGAGGGCATTGAGTTCTATCTGCTGACCAGTCCCACTGCCTTTATCGGCGATGAAAACGGCCGGGTGGTGCAGATGAAGTGCCTGCAGATGGAACTTGGCGAGCCCGATGAATCCGGCCGCAGGCGGCCGGTTGCCGTTGAGGGCTCCGAGTTTCTGCTCGACTGCGACCTTGCGGTGGTGGCCGTGGGCGCTGACGCCAATCCCCTGCTGACCCGGTCGGATTCCGAGATCGCCCTGAACAAATGGGGTTATATCATTGCAGATCCCAAAACCGGCAAAACCACCAAAAAAGGCGTGTGGGCCGGCGGCGACATTGTCACGGGTCAGGCCACGGTGATCCTTGCCATGGGCGCTGGAAGAGACGCCGCCAACTCCATCCATGATTATCTGACAATCGGCTGGTAGGCCCCTGGCTTACCGGATGGAAAGCATTTTTTGCACAGCTGAAAGCGCCGGGTTCCGGATCTCCTCCGGAACCCGGACCTCGCCGGACAGGTGCGCCAGGGTTTCGGCCACATGTTCCGGGGTGATTTTTTTCATGTCCGCGCAATACATTTTTTCCGAGGCCGGATAAAACCGTTTGCCTGGATTGGCTTTTTCAAGAGGGTAAATCAGGCCGGTTTCGGTTCCCACGATAAATTCGGTGTGCGGTGATTGGCTGGCAAACAAAAGCATTCCCGAAGTCGATGTCACCACGTCGGCCATGGCTGTCACCTCTGGCCGGCATTCAGGATGGGCCATGAAAACAGCCCCTGGATACCGCCGGCGGACCTGGCTTACCATCTCCGGGGCAAGCTGCTCGTGATAGGGGCAGTACCCGTCCCATGCGTGAATGGTGATACCGGTTTGTGCCGCGGTATAGGCAGCCAGGTTCCGGTCAGGGGTCATGAGGAGTTCATCTGTATCCAGGCTGCGGGCCACTTTCACGGCATTGGCCGAAGTGCAGCAGACCGTGGAAATGGCCTTAACCGCAGCCGGCGAATTCACATACGTGATCACCGGCATTTCCGGCAGTGCTTTGACTTTTTCGGTCAGGGCCGCGGGCGTGACCATGTCGGCCATGGGGCATCCGGCATCGGGCCGGGGCAGCAACACGGTTTTGTCCGGGCAAAGAATGGATGCGGTTTCGGCCATGAAGTGCACTCCGCAGAACACCACCACATCGGCACTGGTTTCAGCAGCCTTTATGCTCAGTTCCAGGGAATCGCCGCATAAGTCGGCCAGATCCTGGATTTCCGGCGGCTGGTAGTTATGGGCCAGGATCAGGGCGTTTTGTTTTCGGGCCAGGTTTTTGATTTTTTTCATCATTTCCGGGTTCATGGTGTCTTGTTTCCTGCTGCCGGCAATATTTTATAAACTCCCGATTTTGGGCTTGTAATAACATTAATTTTCCATTTGGATGACATCTGCGCCCGCCGGGATTTGAAAGTCAAACAGCCGGTCCGGCATTTCCGGGTGAAACTCCACATCTTCAAATACAATCCGCGTAATGTCGCCATAGATGTTTTCCGTGGTGACCTGCTCGATTTCAAGGCTTTTGCGGTTGACCTCCATGTGGATCTGCTCAAGATCGCCCTGCTGCTTGCGGGGAATCAGTTTGATCCGCCAGGACTGGTCATCGGAATCTGCAAGGGAGGCCTCAAAAACGTCTGTGATGCGGGTAAAGTCGGCCAGAAAGCTTGCTCCCCGGCCGCCGCCGAAATGCCCGGCCGCATCGCCCACCACCACCTGGCGGTCAGCAGGACGGTGAATCCAAAGAGTCTCGCCGTCTGTGACAATAAGATAGGTCTCGGGCACCTTGTATTGCCAGCGCATTTTTCCCGGGTGCTTGAACCAGACCCGGCCTTCGGCGGTGTCAGTGATGTCCATGGCCTTGAGGATGGACTTCTGGCGGAAATCCGCGGTGAAATTTTTTTTTCCGTAGTGATCGTTTAGTTTTTCAATTACATCATCCACGGTTTTTCCCTTTCCGGCGTCCTCTTGTCCAAGCGTGGGCATCACGCCTGCTGACAGGCAGAGCATGCAAATAACAGCCATGATGGAAAACCATTTTTTTATCCGCATTCGCGGGTATCCTTATTTTTGGGTTTTTGGCAGCATCTCGGGTTTATCTCCGATTTCAGCAATCGGTTTTGGGCAGTTGTCGCTGATGTCTATATTATAAGGCCAAAATTGATATTCTGTCATGTTTTTTGCTATGTTAAGTAGAATCCACCAAAAATGTCAACCGCATTGTTTTTGCCACCGGCAAGCCCAGGCATGCATTTTTTCGTGGATTTCGCATGATGCCGGGCCGGGGACGGCTTGCTCCCTGCTGACCGCTTGCGCGGTCAATGCGACGCGCAAACCGACCCCGGTCCGGCATCATGGCCGGCACTCGGGTTGACCGCCGGTGCGATAGCTGCGGCGGGGGTTGTGCGGCCTTTTTGGACAGTCCAGGCCAGACAGCAGATTTTTTCTTAAATTCAGGCGGTTTTGCCGGCATTTGCAGCCTGTTTTTTCCTTGACTTGAGGTCTTGCGGTCTGATAAATAAATACTTTTTATCAAAGTCGGGCTTTCGGCGCGTCTAATTGACCGGATGCTCAGTATAAATCAAAAGCGTTTTACCCTAGTTTTGCTGGTTTAAACCAATATATCAGGAGGTACGTTATGCAAAGAAGGATCGCAAAGGCAGCTGTTGTGGGTTCCGGGATCATGGGGGGCGGAATCGCCGCCCTGCTTGCCAGTGCAGGCATCAAAACCCTGCTGCTGGACATTGTTCCGTTTGATCTCTCCGATGAGGAGAAAAAAGATCCAAAGGCCCGCAACCGGATCGTGGAAAAGGGCCTGGATGACGCCATCAAGTCCAAGCCGCCGCTTTTTATGGACAAAAAAAGCGACCCGGCACTGGTCACCACCGGCAACCTGGAAGACGACATTGACAAGCTCGCCGATGTTGACTGGATTGTGGAAGTGGTGGTGGAAAATGTGAAAATCAAGCAGGATCTGTTCAAGAAAATCGACAAGGTGCGCAAAAAGGGTACCGTGATCAGCTCCAACACTTCGGGCATTCCCTTAAAGGAAATGTCCCAGGATCTCAGCGATGACATGAAAAAGCATTTCCTGGGCACCCATTTTTTCAACCCGGTGCGCTACATGCACCTGCTCGAAATCATCCCGGGTCCGGACACAAGCCGGGATGTGCTTCAGTTCATGGCTGATTTCTGTGAAAAATACCTGGGCAAAGGCATTGTCTGGGCCAAGGATACGCCCAATTTCATCGGCAACCGGATTGGTATCCAGGGCATGGGCAAAGCCATGCACGCCATGCTCGAACACGGTCTGACCATTCCCGAGGTGGACGCCATTTTCGGCCAACCCATGGGCCGGCCCAAGACCGCAACATTTAAGACCGCCGACATGGTGGGGCTGGATACCATGTATCACGTGGCCAAGAACTGCTACGACATGTGCCCCGACGATGAAATGCGCGACACCATGGCACTGCCCGCATTTGTCGAAAAAATGGTCAACAACAACATGCTCGGCAACAAAACCAAAGGCGGATTTTATAAAAAGGAAATCACCCCGGAATGGAAAACCATCCGCAAGGTGATCAATCCCGAGACCCTGGATTATGAGGAATACGGCAAGGTTGATTTTCCCTGCCTGGCAGAGGCCAAGAAAAAGGCCTCTCTTCCGGAAAAAATGCAGACCATTGTTTATGCCGACGACAAGGCCGGCAAATACGCCTGGGATGTCATGGCTACCAGCCTGATTTATGCGGCCAACCGGATTCCCGAGATTTCCGATACCATCGTGGACATCGACAATGCCATGAAATGGGGCTACAATTTTGAAATGGGCCCGTTTGAGGCATGGGAAGCCATCGGAGTGCAAAAATCAGTGGAAAAAATGGAAAAAGAAGGCCGCACCGTGCCGGAAAAAATCAAGAAGTTTCTGGATGCAGGCAATGAGACCTTCTACAAGATCCAGGACGGCAAAAAATATTTCTATGATTTTGCCTCTGGCGCCTATAAGCCCGTGCCGGTCAGTGAAAAGCAGATCAGTCTCTATAATCTGCGCCAGGAAAACAAGGTGGTCAAAACCTCAGGCTCCTGCTCGCTGATCGATCTTGGCGACGGTGTTTTTGATATCGAGTTTCATTCCAAGATGAACGCGGTCAACCGCGAAATGATCGAGTTTATGATCGAAGCCCACCAATACGTGGCTGAAAACGGCGTGGGTGTGGTTGTGGGCAACCAGGCCTCGGGCATGCCGGCTCCGTTTTCCGCAGGCGGGGACCTGGGCTTTATGCTGGGACTGGCAAAAGAGGGCAAGTTCTCTGAAATCGATGATTTCATCAAGACCGTGCACCAAAGCATCCTGGCCTCCAAGTACGCCCCCTACCCGGTGGTGGCCGCCCCGTTCGGCCTGGCCCTGGGCGGCGGATGCGAGATGTGCCTGGCGGCCGACCGCGTGGTGGCCAATGCCGACCTGTTCATGGGTCTGGTGGAAGTCGGCGCGGGTCTGGTGCCCGGTGGTGCGGGCATGATGCACCTGTGGCAGAACTACATCAAGTACAAACCCCAGATTGCCAAGATCACCGATTACTCCGGATTTTTTGTCCAGGCGTTTATGCAGGTGGCCCAGGCAAAGGTTTCCGGATCTGCGGCAGAAGCCAGAAATGCCGGTTTTCTGCGTCCTGCAGACCGGATCGTGTTCAACAAGGACTTGCTCATCGGTGAGGCCAAAAAGGAAGTGCTCAAGATGGTTGATGACTGCTACGCACCGCCGCGCAAGGAAAAATTCCCGGTGTTCGGCCGTGAGGGCCAGGGCATGATCTGGTCTGAAATGCTGAATATGAAATCGGGCGGATACATCACCCCGCACATGGAAACCATTGCCAAGCGGGCCTGCTACTGCTTAGCCGGCGGGGACGTGCCCGCAGGCACCCCGGTTGCCGAGGATTATCTGCTCAAGCTGGAGCGCGAA
This sequence comes from Desulfosalsimonas propionicica, assembly GCF_013761005.1. NCBI lineage: Bacteria > Pseudomonadati > Thermodesulfobacteriota > Desulfobacteria > Desulfobacterales > Desulfosalsimonadaceae > Desulfosalsimonas > Desulfosalsimonas propionicica. Next base: position 94,933 of record NZ_JACDUS010000001.1, on the reverse strand, counting down.
GCCTTTGTGGATCTCTGGCGCACAGAGCAGACCCAGCAGATGGCAGAGCACATGATGAAAACGGGCAAGCCCTTGTTCCTGTAACAGATATAATAACTGAAAGTTAGGAGGATATACAGATGAGAGAAGCCTATATTGTCACATCGCTCCGCACGCCGGGCTGCCGGAGGGGCAAAGGCGCATTGGCCCAGACACGGCCGGAGGATCTGCTCAAGACCGTGATAGAAGCTGTCATGGAAAAAACCCCCAATCTGGACAAAAAGGATGTGGAAGACCTGATGATCGGGTGTTCGTTTCCCGAAGCCCAGCAGGGGCTTAATATCGGACGTATTATCGCCCAGATGGCCGGTTTTCCGGACTCAACCTGCGGGGCCACGGTCAATCGTTTCTGCTCCTCGGGACTGGAAGCCATTTCGCTTCAGGCCATGCGCATCAAAAGCGGATGGTGTGACGTGGCCATCGGCGGCGGCATTGAATCCATGAGCATTGTGCCCATGGGCGGCAACATGCCCCGCCCGCATCCCAAGATGGCAAAGGAAAATCCGGATGTCTACGTTTCCATGGGCATTACCGCGGAAAACGTGGCCAACCGTTACAATGTCAGTCGGGAAATGCAGGACGAGTTTGCCTATCATTCTCAGATGAAAGCGGCAAATGCCAAAAAGAACGGACTTTACAAGGAGCTCGTTCCCACCCCGGCCTCCCGCTTCGTGGAAAAAGACGGCCAGTGGGAAGAGCAGACCTTTGTCCAGGATTTTGACGACGGCATCCGGGAGGTCACTACCATTGAGGGGCTTGGCAAGCTTCGTCCGGTTTTTGCCGCAAACGGATCCGTTACAGCGGGAAATTCCTCCCAGACCACTGACGGGGCCGCTGCCACGCTGATCGTAAGCGAAGAGGCCCTGAAGAAATACAACCTGGAGCCCATTGCAAAAGTCAAAACCTATACCGTGGCCGGCTGCAGGGCCGATGAAATGGGCGTGGGGCCTGCTTACGCAATTCCCAAGGTCCTGGACATGGCCGGGCTTAAGGTCGAGGATATCGGCATTTTTGAAGTCAACGAGGCCTTTGCCTCCCAGGCCATCTACTGCCTGCAGCAGCTCGGGATGTATGATGACAAGAGCCTGTGGACCTCTGACAGTGACAAGCGCATTGTCAATGTCAACGGCGGTGCCATCGCCCTGGGCCACCCCCTGGGCTGCACCGGCGCCAAGCTCTGCGCCCAGGTGATCAACGAGATGAAAGAACGCGGCGTGAAATACGGCGTGGAATCCATGTGCATCGGCGGCGGCATGGGTGCTGCGGCTGTGTTTGAGCTGGTATAGACAAGACAGGGCGGTGGATTGATACCGCCGCCCTTGTCGGATTGAAAATAAAAGGCTGCCGGGTTGGCCCGGCAGCCTTTTTTATGGGCTTTTCGTTTGTCCTTTACCAAGGCCATTATTTGTTCCGGTTTTCAAATTCCTTCATAAAGGATATCAGCTTTTCAACGTTTTCCACGGTGGTGGCGTTATAGATCGAGGCCCGGCAGCCGCCAACCGAGCGATGGCCCTTAAGACCGCCAAGACCGTTTTGCGCGGCCTGGTCAATGAATTTCTTTTCCAGTTCCTCGCTGGGAAGCCGGAAAGTAACATTCATCATTGAACGGCTGTCGAGATCCGCGGTTCCCTTGTAAAAATCGCTTTCATCAAATGCGGCATAAAGCAGTTCCGCCTTTTTCCGGTTGATTTTTTCCATCTCCCCCAGTCCGCCAACAGTTTCCTCCAGCCACTTGAGCACCAGCTGCACCGTGTAGATGGCAAAGCAGGGCGGGGTGTTGTACATGGAGTTTTTCTCCACATGGGTGCGGTAGTCCAGCATGGTGGGCAGACCGTCGGGAATGAGTTTGAGCATATCATCGCGCACAATCACCATGCAAACCCCGGCCGGGCCGATATTTTTCTGTGCGCCCACATAGATCATGCCGAATTTGGACATGTCAATGGGCCGGCACATGAAATCCGAGGACATGTCCGCTATCAGGGGGACATCGCCTGTGTCCGGAAACTGATCCCACTGGGTTCCTTTGATGGTGTTGTTGGAGGTGATGTGGACAAATGTGGCATCCGGGTTAAAGGAGAACTCCTTGGGAATGTAGGCAAAATTGCGGTCCTCGGAAGAGGCGGCCACGTTAAAGTTCTTTTTCTGGATTTGGGCTTCCTTGATGGCCTTGGTGGACCAGGTGCCGGTGTTGATGTAATCGGCCGTTCGCCCTTCTGCAAGAAAGTTCATTGGGATCATGGCAAACTGCAGGCTGGCACCGCCCTGGAGAAACAGGACGTGATAGTTGTCCCCGATGCCCAAAAGACGCTTGGTGCGGGCCACGGCATCATTGATCACATTGTCAAAGTCGTTGGACCGGTGACTGATTTCCAGAATGGACATGCAGCAGTTTTGAAAATTCAGTACATTTTCCTGCAGTTCCTGGAGCACCGGCTCGGGCAGGGCAGCCGGGCCGGCATTGAAATTGCAAATTCGATTGACTTCCATAAAGGGTTCCTCCGATTGATATTGAACTTTTTACAAAGCCGTCTGTAATCAGACTTTTTACAAGCGCATAACAAAATAAAACATAAACATTAAGTATTACATAATTGTTAAAATAAGTCAACAACTAATGATTGTCGGAAATTGCAGATAGTTGCATTGTTTTTGCCAGGGTCGGGTCATCGGCAGGCGCGGCCGGCTTGTTGACATCTGCCCGGCTTTGCCATAAAACAGAGAAAAATTTTAAAAACCCCGGAAAATTTCGGGCCATTGATCCGGTCAGGCCGTAAGACCGGGTTGAATCTCAGCGCTGGAGAAGTGGAAAATGAAGATCTATGATTACCCCTCTGCTGAGGCGGAAAACCGGATTCAGGCAATTGTCAACCGGGGCCTGGATGCGGGTGCGGCCGATTATCAAAATGTGGCCGCCATTATCGGGGATGTGCGTACCCGCGGCGATGAAGCGGTTATGGAATATACCAACCGCTTTGATGCCCCCGGAATGGAGATTTCCGGGCTCAGGGTGACAGATACAGAAATGGAGGCCGCACGCAATTTTGTGAGTTCAGAATTTCTGTCCGCCCTTGATACGGCTGCATCCCAGATTGAGGCTTTTCACCGCAGACAGGTGCGCAATTCCTGGTTTACCGCTGACCGCCAGGGCGTGGTGCTGGGCCAGTTGACCAATCCAGTGGATGCGGCCGGAGTTTATGTTCCCGGGGCAAAGGGAGGCACAACGCCTTTGGTGTCATCGGTGCTCATGGGCGCCATACCGGCTGCCATTGCCGGTGTCAGCCGGGTTGTCATGGTCACCCCGCCCATGGAAGACGGCACAATCAATGCCCATCTGCTGGCTGCTGCAGATCGGGTCGGGGTCACTGAGATTTATAAAACCGGCAGCGCCTGGGCTGTGGCTGCCCTGGCCCACGGCACAAAGACCATTGCCCCGGTGGATGTGATCGTGGGGCCGGGAAATATTTACGTGACCCTGGCCAAGAAAATCGTTTCTGCATTCGTGGGCGTGGATATGATCGCCGGGCCCAGTGAAATCCTGGTGGTCGCCGATGAAACAGCCGATCCGGGCTTTATCGCAGCCGATCTGCTGTCCCAGGCCGAGCACGATCCTCTGTCATCGGCCATACTCGTGGCCACATCCCGGGAACTGGTCCAATCAGTGAAATCCGAGGTTCAGCACCAACTGGCCGGGCTTTCCAGAAAACAGATCGCAGAGCAGTCCATAGAAGATTTTGGTGCGGTTTTTGTGGTTGGCGATATTTCCGCGGCCATGGCCCTGTCCAACCGGATCGCTCCGGAGCACCTGGAATTGCAGATCCGGGACCCGTTTGCCTGGCTGCCGCTGGTCAAAAACGCCGGGGCGGTTTTCCTTGGCGCCTATACCCCCGAGCCGGTGGGCGATTACATGGCCGGCCCCAACCACGTGCTGCCCACCGGCGGTTCAGCCCGGTTTTCATCGGCCCTTTCGGTTGACTGCTTTGTCAAACAGTCCAGCGTGGTTTATTATTCAAAGGATGCGTTTGAACGCGAAGCCGACGCCATTGCCGGTCTGGCCGAAATTGAGGGTTTGTCCGCACATGCGGCATCCATACGTCAGCGGCTTAAATCATAAGGCGATCCTGAAAGTTATCTGTCAGGATTCAGGGCCCGAACAGGCTGTCTGCTTAGGGAAAAATCCGGCCTTGACAAGAGGGCGGCAAGTACATATTTTAATATTTTGAGATTATACTCATAAGGTGGAGAAAAATGGGGAGACCGCATAAAAAACGCAATGTCGCATACAATCCGAATGTCAGTTATTTCAAGCCCCGGGGGATTCCCATGAAGGAACTGTCGGAAAGTGTTCTGACAGTGGATGAGTGCGAAGCCATCCGGCTGGCTGATTATGAAGGATTCTCCCATGAGGCCGCAGGAGAGCTCATGGGTGTTTCCAGGGCCACTTTCGGCCGGATCATCGAACAAGCGCGCAAGGTGGTGGCCGATGCCCTGATAAACGGCAGGGCCATCCGCATTGAAGGGGGTTCCTACCGGTTTGTGGATACGGAGCGACGATTCGGCTGTAAGGTATGCAACCATCAGTGGGTGTTGCCGTGCGGAACCGGCCGGCCGGAGAATTGCCCGGAGTGCGGGGATATGCAGGTAGGCCGGGTTGGGCCCTCAGAGAGCAAGCCCTCAGAGTGCCGATAGGCGCCGGCTTTTGAATTGTTCATTTTATTTTGCATATAAGGAGCAGTCAATTATGGAAAAGTGTCAGCAGGGCGGATGCGACTCGCAGCAAGCCCAGCAGCAACAGCAGCAACAACAGCAACAGCAGCAGGAACAGTCGGTCAAGGAAACCCTTGCCAAAATCAAAAACAAGTTCGTGGTCATGAGCGGCAAGGGCGGCGTGGGCAAAACCAGCGTGTCTGTGAACCTGGCCATGGCCCTGGCAGAAAAGGGATATCAGGTGGGCATTATGGATGTGGATGTGCACGGCCCGGATGTGCCCAGGATGCTGGGTTTGTCCGGCATGCTCACCGGAGACGGCAAAAAGCTCGCCCCAATGCGCTACAGCGACCACTTGGCGGCCATTTCCATTGAGGGGCTCATGCCGGACAAGGATTCAGCCGTTATTTGGCGGGGGCCGCTCAAGCATTCGGCCATCACCCAGTTTGTATCTGACGTGGACTGGGGGGAACTGGATTTTCTGATCGTGGACTCGCCTCCGGGCACCGGAGATGAGCCCATGAGCGTGGCCCAGACCATTCCCGACGCCCAGGCCATTATCGTGACCACTCCCCAGGAGGTGGCCCTTTCAGACGTGCGCAAATCCATCAACTTCTGCAGCAAGGTGGAAATGCCGGTATTCGGCGTCATCGAGAACATGAGCGGCTATGCCTGTCCCCACTGCGGCGAAACCATTGAGCTGTTTGGTTCCGGCGGCGGAGAGAAAACCGCGCAGCAGTTCGGGCTCAATTTTCTGGGCCGGATTCCTTTTGATGCCAACATGGTCAAGTCCGGCGATGCCGGCCAGTCCTATATGCGTGCGTACGCGGATTCGGCTGTGACACAGGCCTTTGACCGGATCGTGGAGCAAATGGGCAAGCTGATCCAATCCTGAACTCAGCTTAGGCCAAAAGATTCGGCCGGGAAAAAATCGGTTTAGAAACCCGATTGGAAAATGAGGGCGGGGCGCAGTGTTTTTGCATGCGCCCCGCTTTTTTTTATTGGCGTCCCAGTTCGTTTAACACCAGGGTAATGGGCCGGGAATCCTCGCTTTCGCCTGAATAGCGGATGGGTCCGGGCCTGCGGTAACAATCCGGTCCGGGTTCGGCGGCCAGCCATTTCTCCCGCATTGCGGAAAACACCCGAAAGGCCGGGGCTTCAATGTCCACAAGGGATTTTTCCAGCACCAGGGCCAGTTTCCCCTTGCGTTCCTCGAGGTGCATCAGGGGAGCAATGGGGATGCCCAGAGGCGTCCAGTCGGAAAAATCTTTTTCCAGGTTCTTAATGGCTGCCATCTGCCCGGTGGCTCCGCAGGCGATCAAGGCAAATACGGTTCGCCCCAGATTGTAGGTGTAGGTGCAGTCAAACCAGGTGGGATCATTTCCCCGGCCGTCATAGCCGTAGAAATGATTCTGGGTTTTGAATTTGGGCATGGAGGCCTTGTAGATTTTGTCAATGGGTTTGGGAATGTCTTTGCTTTCATCCAAAACCCCTTCCCGGGCCAGGGTCTGTTTTAAGGTTTTTACCGAAACCGCGGATTTTTTGACCAGCAGAAAGGCATCATCGGTGTCAAAGTTTTGAAACAGGGCCCGGCCGTAGGTTTTCGGATCCAGGCCGCCTTTTTCCATGGTCCGGGCATACCAGCCCCGTTCGATGCCGATTTTATAGACGCCCTGCTCGGCCAGGGTTTTGAGGTAATCCTTGACCAGGCCCATGATCACCTTGTCGGTTTCCACCTGGGAGAACTGGAAGTTGCCGTGGCTATCTCGCTCCGTGAGCAGGCCTTCCTGGAAAAACGGGGGCAGGACATTAAACAGGTCGTCATCCCGGGTATTCCAGACCGTGAAAATATGGTTTTCCCGGGCCATGCGGGCCATGCGCCGCAAATGGTCGAGCTTGTCGTCCAGGGTCGGGAAATCCGAGTGAAAATCCGTGTCATGGGTCTGGTTGTAGTCTGCGATAATGGTATTGAGCTTGATGATAAATACCTGGATTTCATTGATAAATTCCAGCAACCCCTCGGGCATGACAATCACGCCGTAATTTTTGCCCGCAGCCGCCCGCTTGACAATGCCGTCGCAGATCAGCCGGGAGACGTGCCGAAGTGTCATGCCATAGGCGGTGTAATCCACGGTTCCCTGCTCACGGGCTTTTTCAATCCGCTCCTCGTCAATGAAATCAGCCACTTCCTCGCCAATAAGTGTAATATTGGGATGGACCTGCAGGCCCACTTCCAGGGCCAGGTGGCTGGCCACCCGCCCCATGACCTTGCAGATATGCCAGTATTTCACATCTGAGCTGCAGTCCGCACACAGCCCGCTGACATTGTGGGCAAAGGCCCGGGCCGCGGTGTGAAAGCCAAAGGACATGGCACACAACAACTCGCTGTTTTTGTCCCGCACCTGGATGTCCCCGTCAATGGTCTTGGGCACGCCAATGACCTGTATGCCGTCATTGAAAAACTCCTGGGCCATGAACGCGGCATTGGTGTTGGAATCATCGCCGCCCACGATCACCAGGGCATCCAGGTTCAAATCAAGGCAGTGCTGGCGGGCCAGAGCCATTTTATCCGGTGTGTCGATTTTGGATCTTCCGGTTCCGATCATGGTAAAGCCGCCCAGGTTGCGGTAGGCATCGACTTTTTCCCGGGTGATTTCCATGTAATTGTTTTCCAGGATACCGTCAGGACCCAAAAGAAATCCGAAAAGGCGGCTGTTTTCATTGGCCGCAAACATGGCGTCAAATACCCCGGCAATCACGTTATGCCCTCCCGGGGCCGGCCCGCCGGAAAACACAATGCCGATGTTAAGCCGCCTGTCCGAAGGTTTGGCTGCCGGGTCCGGCTGATCTGCGCCCACAATGCCCTCCACCGGGTTGTCAATGATATCGGGCAGGCTTTCCCGGGCCGAGGGGTGGATTTGGAAACCATAACGGTTTTCTGTTTCCAGCCGGATAAAAGGGGATTTGAAGACTTCGCATACGGGGGGGATGAATCCGAGGCGTTCTGACAAGGCGGAACTGGCGCTGCTGACGGTTTTTCCAACGTCTGCCTGCGCCATGAAAGATTTCAGCGACCAGGTGCTTTTTTCCGTCATTTGGTTTTTTCTCCGTTTTTTTCCGGGTTGCCGATGCTTATATGCGGGTCTGTATTCAAGTATAGCGTTTGATGCCGGGGTGTCAAGCATCCAGGACAGGAGGCGGTTTGATTTTTCTGAAAAAAGGGGTTTTGCGCATATCTCCTGCATTCTTTTTGCGCACAGGCGCAATCATTGCTATATTTGTGGAAAATATCCGATACGAAGTTTATGTTTGAAATAGCAAACCATTGCATCACAAGGAGAGGACAAATGCAGAAGGATCTGAAATCGTATTTTGAAGAAACTGAAGGCACCGGCATCATGGCCACGGCCGATGCGGCCGGAAACGTCAACGCTGCTGTCTATGCAAGGCCCCATGTGCTCGAAGACGGCTCTGTGGCCATGATCATGCGCGATCGGCTGACCCGGAAAAATCTGCTGGAAAATCCAAAGGCATCCTTTCTGTTTATGGAGAAGGGCCCGGGCTACAAGGGCTGCCGGCTGTATCTGACAAGAACCGGCGAGGAAAGCGATGTTGAGAAAATCCGGTCCATGAAGCGGCGGTGTCCCACAACAGATGCGGACCCGGACAATACGGATCTTTATCTGGTCACTTTTCGGGTGGATAAGACCCTGCCTCTGATCGGCGCGGGTGATGGCAAGTGATCCCGGGGCAAGAAACTGAAATTCCAGTAAGTTTCAAAAAAGTTGCTGTTCGTGTTTGGTTCTATGATTTTCGCATGATGCCGGCCCGGCGGCGGTTTGCTCCCTGCTGACCGCTGGCGCGCTCAATGCGACTCGCAAACCACCCCCGGGCCGGCATCATGGCCGACTGTGTGCAAAGTTTCACACCAGGGGGTCCGGAGCAACACATCTAAGTAACTTCAGAAAAAGTTACTGTTATAGCTTGGTCCCGGGATGCGGTCCGGAGAAGCATTTTTAAGCAAAATCATATATTGTTATGCGGGGACAATCTTCCAACAAGTTTCCAAGAAAGCCAAGGTCGGGGTTTTGGTTTTTGAAGCGACATTGAGCGTTTACGGAAAAATTCAGCAAATGCCGGAGCTAAAAAATTTCAAATTGTTTGAGGCCGGCAGGCCGAGTTTTTGAAATTTTAGCGAAGGCATTGGCTGAATCCGTAAACGGTCAGGAGCGAAAAAACCAAAACTCCGACCGCAGGGCTTTCTTCCTGAAAAACATCAAGCGATGGAAAAAACGTTTGTGACCCTTTCATTATTTTTAAAAAAAGGAGAAAGTCCAAAATGAAAAAATGGCGGTGCACGGTCTGCAACTACATTCACGAGGGGGATCAGCCGCCGGAGACCTGTCCGGTATGCGGGGCGGATAAAAGCAAGTTTGTTGAAGTCAGTGATGCGGAAGCCAAAGAGATCCAGGCCAAAAAAAGCGAAAAACAGCTTGAGCGGGAAAAGGCCATGGCTGAGAAGGCAAAAGCCCAAAGCCCGGGTTCAAAACAAAAGTCCCAAACAGGACAAAGCGCATCCGGGCAAAAGGGTTCCGGCAAAAAGGGCTGGATCGAGTTTGCCAATGGCCAGATGATCCGGCATCATGCCCATCCCGTGTCCGTGCACATCCCCAACGGGGTACTGCCGGTATCTGTTCTGTTTGTCCTTCTCGCCCTCTGGTGCACAGGCCAGGGTTTTGCCACGGCAGCGTTTTACAACAGCGTGGTGGTGTTAATCGCAATGCCGGCAGTGCTCTATACCGGTTACAATGCCTGGCAGCGCAAATACGGCGGTTCATGGACCACTATTTTTATCTTCAAGATCATCACCGCGTTGATTGTGACCGTCACCTGTCTGCTGGTGGTGATCTGGTATGTTGTCAACCCGGAGATTTTGTCCGGCGGGGCAGCCCGTCAGGCCGGTTTTGTGTTTTTGAATCTGATTATGCTGGCCGCAGCAGTGGTAGCCGGTTTAATCGGTGGAAAGCTTGTTTTCAAGGATTAGAGCAGATTTATAACCTGTTTGACCGGCGGCTCTTGTTTGCTCAAGATTTTCGCATTTTCCCCGGATTTTGAATTTGCCCCGGTTTTCGCACGGGGCCGGTCGCGGTATGGTTTGTGCCTTGCTGACCGCTGGCGCGCTCAATGCAATTCACAAACCATCCCCCGCCCGCGCCCCGTTGTCCAGCCTCTCGGGGTATTTTCCCCATTTCACTACTGTCCCATCGATTTTGAAAAAGCCAAAATATTGGATATAAGTGCTTGATTTTTATATATGCCATTTCTGGTTAAAGCTGAAATCGATAACTCCGAAAAAAATCCGAAAACCCTCGATATTAGTGGTACACAGCGTGTAGATCTATATGTCGATGGGACACGCATGGCCATAGCATTTCCGATTTGGCTAAAGCCTTCGGTTTCCCTGGTCCGGACAGAAACAAGCGTTTTCCCGTACGGTCCGGCGTTGATGCCGCCTCCTGGCGGCGCATTGCACGTTGGGCCGGCCAGCAGTTCTTGGCGAAGCGAAGCGGCCGCGGCCGAATTACTTCGGCCGCAGCGGAGCAAGCCTTAGAACTGCCCGGCCCGAGTGCGCGACCGTCAGGGGGCGGCACCAACGCCGGGCCGCACGAGACGGGCGCGCTCCGGCAAAAAAAAGGCCCGGATTTCGATTTCTCGAAACCCGGGCCTTTTCAGGTCATGCTTTTTTTAGTGCAATTTGGCTTTACGCCATTTGCTTAGAAATAATAGCCAAAGTTGATGTTGAAGCGGTACTGCCATTCATCATTCGGATTGTCCCCAAATCGATTATTATAGGAATCATTAAAAGGTTCGCCACCGACAAAATCATTGCCGTTAGAGTAAGCCAAGTCGGTATATATATACCATCCGCCGCGGGCCCAGGCAGCACCCAGGACCCACATTTCACTGTCATTGAAGTCGCTTTCATCCTTGATAATGGAGGAATACTCAACATACGGAATCATATAGTCAAGAAAATCGATCTGCGGGGTTTCCAGGTAGTAGCTCAGGGAGACAGCTGGAATCCAGGCCTCTGCAGCTACCAGGGTTGGAAAATCATATGCACCAAATTGAACTAGGTCAGCAGTGCTGCCGTCGGGCTTTTCTACGTCATAATCGTAATAGGTAAGCTGTGCAGTCAGGTTCCAGTTGTTGAACTTATTGACCGCGTGAATGGATCCGGCCCAGTGACTACCGTCATCCTGGGGGCCGTTGCTGTCCAGCATTCCGTACTGCAGGGAACCTCCCAAATCAGTTTTGACAGCGCCCATTTCAACGGGATAAACGGCTCGGATATTGAACTGGTGCTCTTCTTCGTAACCGTCTCCGCTTTCATTCACCACGTCATAGGAATAACGACTGCTGTCTTCTGTGGAGCCAAAATAATTGCCCTCATCCATGACATAATAGGCAAAATCCATTTTCAGCTTGCCAAAGGATGTGATGTATTTGGCACCCAGGTCCATGTCGTCAGAAAGGCCCACGTAATAGTGCTGGTCAAACAGCCAGCTCTGGGATACGCCGTAAGGGCCGGGACCAAAGGGCACGCGGTTGACACCAACCTGAAGCTGGCTTTTCTCGTCAAAGTTGTAGCCCATCCAGCCGGTATGCAGAAAGTGATACCCGTCATAAAACCGGTATTCGGCTTTGCCCACCCATTGATCCTGCTCGTAATCCAGATTGATGCGAAACGTGTCAAGAACAAAATTCCCGCCATCATCTTCTGCGCTAGAAGGTGCTGATGGATCCTCATCTTCATAATCACCAATCAGATAATTGGCCCTGATGGCGCCGCCTACGTCCAGGGGGCCCAGTTCAATGGCCATGGCGCCGGCGGGGAATGCCAGTAATAATACCAGCAGCCCTGCTAAAAACAGGTTCCTTTTTGATTTGCGCATTTGTTGCTCCTTTCGTTTGTGTTTCTGTTTTGCCGTTGTTTTTTGTTTTCCCGTCTTTGCGGGAAAACGGTTTGAATTAAATAAACATCTTTTCAGATTTCAGTTTTTGCGGTTTTTCACAAGAATCTCCCAAGGCAAACGGATTAATCCTTTTTACCCCGGGAGATTTTTTAGGTCAACAATTATTGGATGCCGGCTGGCCGGTCACAGAGAGATTTTCAGACCGGCTCCGGCCGGGTTTGAAGCGCACGGTCTATTTGGCCGCGGCCTTGGCCGCTGTCAGCCAGGCGTTCCACTTGTCCTGGTTTTCCTCGATCCACTCGTCCACGTGTCTTTCCACGTCTTCCTGCTTGTCTTCGCCCTCAAACATGCGGTTGTTCTGGGCGGCAATGTCGGGGAAGGGAACAGACATCAGGGCAAACATGGTTTTCACAGCCGGATTTGCCTCAAGGAAATCCTTGTTGGCCACCACGCGGATGTCATTTGCCACAAAGCCCATTTTACAGGGATCGGTCACTGTTCCGGTCAGCCCCTTGGCGATCATGGCGTCTTCCAGGCCCTTCTGGCCTTCCTTGGGAATGATTTCCGGCACGTTGATCCACATGACGTCCTCGCCCGGCTTGAACTTATAGACCGTCCAGTTGGGGGTCCAGGTGTAGAAAAACACCGGCTGTCCGTCCTCGTAACGGGCCAGGGCATCGGCCATGCCGGCGCTGTATCCGGCCTTGATCAGGTTGATGTCATCGTGGAGATCATAGACGTCCATGTGATGGGCAATGGTTTTCTCACATCCCCAGCCCGGCGGGCAGGCCACGAGATCGGCCTTTCCGTCGCCGTTGGCGTCAAAAGCTTCTTTGACCTCGTCGCGCCGGAAATCATCCAGAGACTTGATGTCGTATTCTTCCACATGTTCCTTGGACACCAGGTATCCCTGGACAGCGCCGGCCTTTACAACCGTGCCGGCCATAACGATCCGTTTGTCCCAGTTTCTGGGTAGAAATTCCGCGTGCAGGGGAAACCAGCCATTGGCCCAGAAATCCACCTCGCCATTGGCCAAAGAGCGGTAAAAAATCGGGCCGCCGAGTTTTTTGGCCTCTTCGACCTCATAGCCGAGTTCTTCACAGGCCCTTGAATAAAGGGCTTCCAGGAAAAACCCGGTGGTCCATGTGGCCGCAGCCGGTTCAATGGTTTTGCCCTTGCCGGGCAGGTCCTCTGCCATGGTTGTGCCGGAAAATGCCATCATGCAGGCGGCTATCACAAGCCCTGCAAGACCGATTCTTTTTGCCAGTTTCATGGGAATCCTCCTTTTTTGGTGTTGTCCTGTCAATGGTTACAGGTTTTGTTTGACGGGTACATGATCCACACCCGGCAAAGCGTTATTCATCATACTTGGTTTGCCCCAGCGCCTGGGTGATGCGGTCGAGCACCATGGCCATCAAAACAATGCCGAGACCGCCGATGCCGGCCAGGCCTACCTGCAGGCTGTTCAATCCCTCAAACACGGGCACGCCCAGACCGCCGGCGCCGATCAGGGATGCAATGACCACCATGGACAATGACAACATAATGGTCTGGTTTAATCCGGCCATGATGGTGGTCAGGGCCAGGGGGATCTGCACTTTCCATAAAACCTGGCTCCGGGTGGCCCCAAAGGAGTAGGTGGCCTCGATTAGCTCCGGGTGCACCTGGCGGATCCCAAGGTTGGTCAGGCGGATAATCGGGGGCATGGAAAAGATGATGGTGGCAATCACGCCGGCCACCGTGCCGATGGAAAACAGCATGACCACGGGCACCAGGTAGACAAATGCCGGGGTGGTTTGCATGGCATCCAAAATCGGGCGCAGAGAACTGGCAAACCGATCGCTTCTCGATGACAAAATGCCTAAAGGAACGCCGATTAACACGCATACCACAACAGCGGAGATCACCATGGCCAAAGTGGTCATGGTCTCGGGCCACAATCCGATCAAGCCGATAAAGCCCATGGAAATAAAACTGAAAATCCCCACTTTCCAGCCAGCAGCCCTCCAGCCGCCTACAAGGAACAGCACCAGAACGATTTCCGGCGGCAGCCACAGCAAAAGGTCGTTGATGCCGTTTAGCATCCACTGAATGGGCATTTTTATGGCTTGGAACTGAGGCCGGAAATTGCCCACCAGCAAGTCAACCGCGTATGCAATCCAGTCATCCAGGGGAATGGTGTATCGGAATATATCAAACATGGTGCCTCCTATGCGTATTGTTCGTCAAAATTGGTTTCCCGGCTCAGGGTCCGCAAAAACAGATGCCTGGAGATGGTGCCCTTGTATTTGTTGGCGGAATCCACGATGGGAACCGGGCATTCATATTCAGTGAGCTTGGGCAGCACTTCCTGAAGGGTTGCATCCTGCCGGACCGGTTCGATTTTTTCAAGGTAGGCCGGTGTGATGTCCTGGGAATTGATACTTTCATCTTCCAGGGCCTGCTGGATTTTGTTCAGGGATACCACTCCCACATAGGTGCGGTCCTTGCGCAGCACATAGGCATATTCCCGGTCATATTCATTGAGCCGCTGGCGCACCGCCCGCAGCCCGGCCTTGTGCAGCGGGAATGTCACCTGAGTGGTGGTGGCAATGTCGCCGGCGGTATACACATTGGTGGGATCCACCCCCCGGAAAAAGGCCTTGACGTAATCGTCAGCCGGGTTGCGCATGATTTCTTCGGGTGCGCCGATCTGTACGATCCGGCCGCTTTCCATGATGGCGATGCGGTCGCCGATGCGCATGGCTTCATCCAGGTCATGGGAGATAAAAATAACCGTCCGGTCGCTTCCTTCCTGGAGTTTGAGCAGTTCGTCCTGCATCTCCGTGCGGATCAGGGGGTCTAAGGCGGAAAATGCCTCGTCCATAAGCATGATATCGGGATCAACGGCCAGGCCGCGGGCCAGTCCCACGCGCTGCTGCATGCCCCCGGAAAGGGATTTGGGATAACTGTTGGCCACATGGTCGAGGCCAACCTGTTCGAGGGCGGACATGGCCCGCTCTTTTCGTTTTTTTTCTGTAAAACCCATGATCTCCAGGCCAAAGGCGGCGTTTTGGTGAACTGTCAGATGCGGCATCAGGGCAAAAGACTGAAAGACCATGCTCATGTATTTTCTTCGCGTTTCCGTCAGTTCCTTGACGTCCATCTTGGTGATGTCCTGGTCCTCCACAAGGATCTTGCCGGATGTGGGCTCGATTAAGCGGTTGAGCAGCCGTACCAAAGTTGATTTGCCTGAGCCGGACAGCCCCATGATTACAAAAATTTCTCCGGCATAAACAGAGAAATTGGCATTCTGCACCCCGATGGTAAGTCCGGTTTCCTTGTAGATTACATCTTTGCCTTTACCCTGTTTGAGCATTTCATAGGCCGGGCCGGGATCGCCTCCGAAAATCTTGTAGGCGTTTTCCACCACAAGGCGTTGATGGCCATTTGATGAGTCGTTCCCCATGGTTGTTATCCTCTTTTTGGAATGATCGGAAAAAAATTTTTAATTTACGCCCCTGAAAAGTCCGGTTTCGAAAATCGTTTAGCCTAACATGGGCTCATGTTAAAACACTATTGGCAAAGGGAAAAAAATCAAATAAATTTATCCCTGCTATGAAATAAGTTTTTGATATAGTACTGTATGCCTGTTTCCCCTTTTCTGATAACTGATAGTTTTTACTACAATTTTAATAGATTGTCAATTCGGCTGAAGTGCAAAAAGCCTCTTTCATTTTTTGGAATACCGAAAACAACTTGAAATTATATGATATTTTGTTAATTTAAAAAAACAAATGGCGCAATCGATGTTCATTTTTCAGTCATTGTGTTCATCCGGGGCGGCTGCTCATACCCGGGCAGGTTATTGCTGATGCGACTTGCTTTGATTTCGGTGTTGCGGGGTCTGGCGACCTTTTCCGTATATGTGATCTTTACTGTGGTGCTGTGCGCGCTTTTTTTCCTGGTGGCTGCGGTGAAATTTTTGGTTCCGGTAAAAGCGGTGCAAAAGCACGCCAGCCGGGCGCTGGACCGGATTGCCAGCGGCATGTGGGTGGCCTGCTCCGTTTGGACCCACCGGATTTTGGGCCGGGTGGAATATGATATCCGCGGGCAGGCGGATCTGCGCATGGACCGTTGGTGCCTGATTGTTTCCAATCACCAGAGCTGGGTGGATATCCTGGTGTTAATCCGGGTGCTGGCCGGCCGGGTCCCGCCATATAAGTTTTTTATCAAAAAGGAACTGCTGTGGCTGCCTTTGATGGGACAATGTTTCTGGGGACTGGATTTTCCGGTGATGAAACGCTATCCAAGACATGTGGTGGAAAAATACCCCCATTTGAAGGGGCAGGACCTGGAAACCACACGCAAATCCTGCGAGAAATTCCGCCACACTCCTGTGGCGGTGATGAATTTTGTGGAAGGCACCCGGTTTACCCGGGAAAAACAAAAAAAACAGGGCTCGCCCTACCGGCGCCTGTTAAAGCCCCGGGCGGGCGGGGCAGCCATGATACTCTACGCCATGAGCGATCAGCTACAGGATCTGGTGGATATCACCATTGCCTATCCCGATGGTATCCCCGGCCTGTGGGATTTTTTTTGCGGCCGGACCCGTCGTGTCCGGGTGGATGTCCGACTGCGGCCCATTGCCGAAGATTTGAAAAACGGCCGGTATTTTGCCGATCAGCGGGGCCGGGACCGGTTTTATCAATGGCTGGATCAGCTGTGGGCCCAAAAGGATCAGACCATAGGCAGGCTTTTGTCTGATTAATCCCGGCGGCTGTGCTGGTTAAAAATGACCTCCGCATCCGCAGTCACATCCGCTGCAAGCCGTGATTTCCGCCATGGCCCGCACCACCTCCCGGGCATCGGCCGGGGCTACAGATACGATTTTCAGGTTCAGATAAAACGGATCCAGGGCAATTTTCAAGCGCAGGGGAAATGGGAAAATATGTCCGAAAAAATCGGGTATGGCGGATTTGCTGATTTCCATGCTCAGATGCTCATCTGCGTACCGGCCTTCGATTTTTCGCTCCAGGGGGGTCAGGCCCGCCTTGCCAATACCGAAAATAAATCCCACCGGCTCCGGGTCCATGACTTCGGTGCCGGATGGGCGCTTGCCGGCCGAAACCAGTAAATCCACCTTTATTAATGGCTCAATGCGTTGTTTTGCAGTTTTCATCCGCCTTCCTTTAATCTGTGACGGCTTGCTCCGTCTTTTTGGCTTTTACATAACACAGGCCCGGCCCGGGCATCAATACAAGTTGATACCATGGCGACGATTCTTTGTCTCAGCCGGGAACCGGGTGTATCACGTGGGCAGTGTCTCATTGAGACAGGGAGGGAAAAGTTTGCCAAAAAAAGCCTGAAATATTGGACCCTGCCTTGTGGCACAAAAATTGAAATACTTTTGACAAAACTTGAAAAGTGATGCGGGATGTATATTTTAATGATTTGCAACGATAAATCCAAAAATACATGAATCCAAGGAGGAGCAAATGGGAAAGACCATGCAGCATTTAAAGGACGCATTCGCCGGTGAATCCCAGGCCAACCGCAAGTATCTGGCATTTGCCAAGCAGGCGGACAAAGAGGGCTATCCGGCTGCGGCAAGACTTTTCCGGGCTGCGGCCGCGGCGGAAACCGTCCATGCGCACGCCCATCTGCGGGCCATGAACGGTATCGGCAGTACAGCGGAAAATCTCAAGGAAGCCATCGAAGGCGAGACCTATGAATTTAAATCCATGTACCCGGACATGATCAAAGACGCCCGGGAAGAGGGGGAGAAAGCCGCTGACCAGAGTTTTACCTGGGCAAACGAAGTCGAGCAGATACATGCCGGGCTTTATCGAAAGGCCCTGGATGAACTGGGCCGGGGCGAGGACGTGGAATGCTATTATGTCTGCTCCCTTTGCGGCAACACCGTGGCCAACGAGCCCCCGGATGTGTGTCCGGTCTGTAAGGCCAAAAGTAAGGCCTTTGAGCGGGTGGACTGATTTTGGCGGCATAGTGCAGGCCCGGGCAAAAAGGGCGGCCCGGGCCTGCACTGCTGCAGCAGTACCGGCTATCAGCCCAAAATTTGTTCGAAAAAATCATTGCCTTTGTCGTCAATGATGATGAACGCCGGAAAATCCCGCACCCGTATCTTGTAGACCGCCTCCATGCCCAGTTCGGCAAAATCGATCACCTCCACTTTTGTGATGCAGTCCCTGCCCAGCCTGGCCGCGGGCCCGCCGATGGAGCCCAGATAAAATCCGCCGTAATCCCTGCACGCATCTTTGACAATGGCTGAGCGGTTGCCCTTGGCCAGGGTGACAAATGCACCGCCGTGTTTTTGAAATAAAGGCACGTAAGGATCCATGCGCGCGGCCGTGGTGGGGCCGAAAGCTCCGGATGCATACCCTTCCGGGGTTTTGGCCGGGCCTGCATAATAGATGATGTGATCTTTGATGTAATCCGGGAGCAGCCCGGTTTTTTCCAGCTGCTCATTGATCCGGGCATGGGCGATGTCTCTGGCCACCACGATGTCGCCGGAAAGTAGCAGGCGGGTGGTAACCGGATAGCCGGAAAGCTCCCTGCGGATTTCGTCCATGGGCCGGTTTAAATCAATTTGCACCGCCGGGGTGTCCACGGCCGGGGCATCCGGCAGAAACCGGGCCGGGTCGGTGTCGAGCTCTTCCACAAAAACACCGTCTTTTGTGATTTTGCCCTTGATATTGCGGTCTGCGCTGCAGCTTACCCCGATGCCGATGGGACACGATGCCCCGTGTCTGGGAAGGCGGATGACGCGCACGTCATGGCAGAAATATTTCCCCCCGAACTGGGCGCCCAGACCCAGCTGTTGGGATGCAGCCAGAAGCTTTGCTTCCATGTCCGGATCGCGAAAGGCATGGCCGTATTCGTTGCCCGAGACCGGAAGGGTGTCGAGATAGCCGGCAGTGGCCAGTTTCACGGTCTTGAGATTGGCTTCAGCAGAGGTGCCGCCAATAACAACGCCCAGGTGGTAGGGCGGACAGGCCGCTGTTCCAAGGGATTTCATTTTCCCGGTTAAAAACGGAATCAGGGCTTTTTCGTTTAATACCGCCTTGGTTTCCTGGAACAGGTAGGTTTTGTTGGCCGATCCCCCCCCTTTGGCGATCATGAGAAAATTGTACGCATCGCCCTGGGTGGCGTACAGTTCGATCTGGGCCGGCAGGTTGCATCCGGTGTTTTTTTCCGTGTACAAATCCAGGGGTGCATTCTGGGAATAGCGCAGGTTGTTTTGGCTGTAGGCGTCAAACACGCCTTTGGAAAGGGCTTTTTCGTCATCTGCGCCGGTCCGGACCTGCTCCCCCTTTTTGCCGATGATCACCGCCGTGCCCGTGTCCTGGCACATGGGAAAGACAAATTCTGCTGAAATAACGGCGTTTTTAAGCATTTCCAGGGCCACGAACCGATCATTGTCCGAGCTTTCCGGATCATTTAAAATATCTGCAAGCTGCTGCAAATGCCGGGTCCGGTACAGGTGGGCCACGTCTGTGAAAGCAGTTTTTGCAAGCTCGGAAAGGGCTTCGGCAGCCACCTTGAGCACGGTCCGGCCTTCAAATTCGGCCATGCCAACACCTGCATCACTGAGTTTTCGGTACGGCGTGTCATCGGCTCCCAGGGGGAACATGGGCTGATAATGAAACTCGGCCATCACAGACTCCTTTGCTTTAAGGGTTGCACTGTTATTTGATTTCTTCCAAGGCCCGGCCATAGGTTTTCAGGGCACAGAAGTCACCGCACATGGTGCAGACGTCCTTGTCGTGGTCCTCGCTTTGGGCCCGCATGGCCCGGGCTTTTTCCGGGTCAATGGCATGTGCGAAAACCGCCGGCCAGTCAAAGCCTCTTCGCGCTGCGGTCATTTCCCGATCCCGGTCCCATGCGCCGGCCACGCCCTTTTCCAGGTCCCCGATATGGGCGGCGATTTTTGAGGCAATAACGCCCTCCCGCACTTCATCCAAACCGGGCAGGGTCAGATGCTCGGCCGGGGTCACGTAGCAGAGAAAATCTGCGCCTGAGGCCGCGGCAATGGCGCCGCCAACGGCACCGGCAATATGGTCGTGGCCGGCAGCAATATCTGTTGGCAGTGGTCCGAGCACGTAATAAGGGGCCTGTCCGCACAACTGCTGCTGCAGCTTCATGTCCATGGCAATTCTGGATAAAGGCACATGCCCCGGTCCTTCAATCATCACCTGAACCCCGGCATCCCGGGCCTGTTGGGCCAGTTGTCCGAGCACCACCAGCTCGCTGATCTGGGCCCGGTCCTGGGCGTCAAAAATACTGCCCGGCCGCAGGCCGTCGCCCAGCGACAGGGTCACGTCATGGGCCCGGGTGATTTCCAGGAGCCGATCATACTGGGCATATAACGGATTTTCCGCCTGGTTGCGCACCATCCATTCGGCAATCAGGCTCCCGCCGCGCGATACCATGCCCAAATGCCGGCCGCAGCCCTTAAGCACCTGCAGCGTGTTTTGGGTAATGCCGCAGTGCACGGTGATAAAATCCACTCCTTCCCTGCACTGGGCTTCAATTTCATCAAAAATATCATCAGAAGTCAAATCAATGCAGGTCCGTCCTGCTGCCAGCATTCGGCTGACTGCCTTGTAAACCGGCACCGTGCCCACCATTACAGGGCTTTTGTCCAATATGGACCGCAGGGTCGCATCCAGGTCCCCGCCGGTGGACAGATCCATGACCGCATCAGCGCCCGCGGCCACGGCTGCATCGAGCTTGGCCAGTTCCCGGGCGGGGTCATGCCGGCTCGGCGATGTGCCGATATTGGCGTTGACCTTGGTGCAAAGCCCTTTTCCGATTGCCCGGGGGACAAATTGCCGGGCGGCATTTTTGGGTATCACCACGCGGCCTGAAGCGATTTTATCGCGCAGTTCCTCCGGGGGGATTTGTTCATATTCCGCCACCTGGCGCATTTCATCGGTGATGCGCCCGGCCCTGGCCGATTCCAGCTGTGTCATGGGATTTTCCTGTCTTTGTTTGTTTATTCACTAAAGATTGATGGCGCAGTAAATACCATGTTGGTTCCCTCCTTTGTTGAATAAGTTAATGTTGACTTCCTTATTCTAACATCGTTTGGGACCAACATGGTATTTACTGCACCATCTGAAATCAGACTTTTTACGGTGCCATCAAAGATACGTTTTTATCATAAGTTTCCGTGCCAATCAGAGTTTTTCAGCCAGTTCCCGGGCCACCTTGCGGCCGGAAAGCAGCATGCCGCCGAAAATCGGTCCCATGCGGGGCCCGCCGGCTGTGGCATTGGCCGCCATACCGGCCACGTAAAGCCCGGGAAAGATTTCCTTTGTGTTTTCCGTTGTGTCGCTTTCGGCCCGGTCCGCCCACATGGCCTTCTGACCGATGATGCCGCCGGTGGATGTGTTGAGCCGGCCCGGGTTTTTTTTGTCCACCATTTGCACCACGTCGGTGTCATGGCCGGTGGCGTCAATCACGTAGCTTGCGCGCACAGTGAGCGGATCCACGTGCAGGCCGGCCATTTCCACCGGCGACCAGTTGATCACCAGTCCTTCGACCCGGTCGGGCCGCATCATCACGTCTTCGACACTGATGCAGTTAAATATGGTCAGCCCGGCGCGCACGGCTTCTGCGGTCAGCGAGGCGACTGCCTCGACTCCGTCTGCGGTGTAGTAGTCGTCCTGGTACTGCCGGTAACGGATGCCAAACTCATCCAGGATGGCAAGGGCTTCATACTGGACCACGATTTCGTTAAACAGCATGCCGCCTCCCCACATGCCGCCGCCAATGCTGAGCTTGCGTTCAAATAAGACCACCTTTTTGCCGGCCTTGGCCAGAAAATAACCCGCAACCAGGCCGGAGGGGCCTGCGCCCACGATGGCCACGTCGGTTTCCAGGTTTTCTGTGAGCTTTTGGTGATATCGCTCGATGATGGCCCGGGAAATCAGAATTTCGTCAAGTGCCATGATTCTCTTCTCCTTGGGTTTGCGTTAAAAAACAAAAAAGCCGTTTTCCCGGCCGGGAAAACGGCTTAACTTCCATTTGCGATCAGATGCCACGGATGGATGTGTTTGCGGCGTTTTCCCTGCGCAGGCATTACCCTGATCAGGTTTAAAGGGTTATCCGCGGATCTTCGGATTCTCAGCCGGAATTCGGCACCCCCAACGGCGATTTCAGATTGTAGTTTTCAATAAAATAAAAGCCTGTTGCCTATGGTGTCAAGAAAAAGTTCAAAAAAGTTTTCAAAAAGGCATAAGCGCTGTTATTTCGAAATGAGTATATGGGTGGGTCAGGCTGTTTTTGTGATTTCAAACATGCGGCCGCATGCATCCTGGCAGGCTGCGGAAAATCGCAGGCGACGGCCGTTAACGGGTTCGGCCACCACGCTCAGGGCTTTTTCCGGGGTGTTGTTGGTTTGGCTGATATGGGCAAGGATCACATTTTTAAGCCGGTCGTGGATGACTTCCATTAGCAGGTCCCGGGCGGCTTCATTGGAAAGATGGCCGGTGCGCCCCTTTACCCGTTGCTTGGTGGGCCAGGGATAGGGGCCTTGTTCGAGCATGGGCACATCGTGATTGGCTTCAAGCACGAGCAGGTCACAGCCTTGCAGATGGTGGCGTACAATGGCCGTGGCCATGCCCAGATCCGTGGCAATGCCGATTTTGCCGGCTTTGTTTTCCACGGTAAAGCCAGCGGGCTCGGCCGCATCGTGAGAGATGGAAAAGGGGCGGAAAACAAGATCGTTGACGGCAAACCGGGTGCCGCAGGAAAACGGACAGAACGCGTCAATGCGGCCCAGGTGGCGGGCTGCAGCCTCTCTGGTGCCGTCATTGATGTAAACCGGCAGGTTGTAGCGCCGGGCCAGCACGCCCACACCGGTTACATGATCGTTGTGCTCATGGGAAACCACCAGGGCATCGAGGTTTTGGGGACAAAGGCCCTGCTGCTGCATCCGGCGTTCGATCTGAATCCCGGAAAGGCCGGCGTCAATTAATACAGCGGTTTGGCCGGAGGCCACATAAATGGCATTGCCCTTGCTGCCGCTGGCCAGCATGCAGATACAGAGGCGGTCGGAGCCCTTCGGCGATGACACGCACGACCGGGAAACAGATGCGCCAAAAGGGGGTTGCTGTTTCATATGCCGGTATGCCCGAATCCACCGGAACTGCGCGCCGAGTCCGGGAGGCGGTCCACAAGTGCCACCCTGACCCGGCTCACCGGGCTGATGACCATCTGGGCGATTCGGTCGCCGCGGTTGACCATAAAAACCGATTGGCCGTGATTGATCAGCGCCACCTGGATCTCCCCCCGATAGTCGGCATCAATGGTGCCCGGAGAATTGATCAGTCCAATGCCGTGCTTGACGGCAAGACCGGATCTGGGGCGGATCTGGGCCTCGTGATCAGCAGGCAGGCACACGGCAAAACCCGTGGGAATCAGCCGGATTTCTCCCGGTCCAACAGCCACGGGTTCATTTACCGCCGCGCACAAATCCATGCCCGCCGAGTGGGCGGTCATGTATTCGGGCGCGGCAATGTCTGCATCCGATTCCGGCCGTATCCGGCGGCACTGGATCACGGGTTTGTCTGACATATGAAAAAGCCATTTATTTGTCGTTTTTCCCGGGCGGCCTGCGGGAGCGGTTGTCCTTGTCCTTGCCGCCGCGGTTATCCTTGGATTTGGATTCGCCATCCTCCTTTGCCGGGGCTTCAAGCAGGGCCTTGTGGCTTAAGCGGATTTTGCCGTCCCGGATGTCAATGACCTTGACCTGCAGCTTATCGCCTTCCTTGACAATGTCAGATACACTTTTGACCCGGTAATGGGCAAGTTCGGAGATGTGCACCAGACCTTCGGTTTTGGCCTTGATCTGTACAAATGCGCCAAAATCCGTTATCCGGACAACAGTGCCCTCATATACCTGGCCGATCTCCGGCTCGGAGCCGATATCCCGGACCATTTCAGCGGCAGCCTCGCCTTCTTCCTTGGAGAATGCGGCGATTTTCACAAGCCCGCTGTCGTTGATCTCAATCTGGGTGTTGGTGTCGTTCTGGAGCTGGCGGATGTGCTTGCCGCCGGGTCCGATCAGTTCTCCGATACGCTCCGGGCTGATCTGCACTGTGGTCACGTTGGGGGCATAGGGAGAAAGCTCTTCGCGAGGGGCGTTGAGGGTCTCCTCCATGCGGTCCAGGATGTGGAGGCGCCCCCTTTTGGCCTGATCCAGGGCTGTTTCCAGGATTCTCCGGGACAGTTCCTTGATCTTGATGTCCATCTGCAGGGCGGTGATGCCCTTGCGGGTGCCAGCCACCTTGAAGTCCATGTCCCCGAACTGATCCTCGTCGCCCAGGATGTCTGAGAGCACTACGGATTTTTCCCCGTCCGTGATCAGGCCCATGGCAATTCCGGATACCGGTGCGGTCACCGGGACTCCGCCGTCCATCAAAGCCAGGCTGGATGCACAAACCGTGGCCATGGAAGAGGATCCGTTGGATTCCAGTACCTCTGAAACCAGGCGGATAGTGTAGTCAAAGGTTTCCTTTGCCGGAATCACCTTTTCAATGGCCCGCTTGGCCAGCGCGCCGTGGCCGATGTCCCTTCGGCTGGGACCGCCGGGGCGCTTGACCTCTCCCACGGAATAGGGCGGAAAGTTGTAATGCAGCAGGAACGGATAGGTTTCATCGCCCAGAAGCGTTTCCACCCGCTGTTCATCCTGGCCCGAGCCAAGGGTCAGGGCGGCCAGCACCTGGGTTTCGCCCCGGGTAAACAACGCGCTTCCGTGCACCCGGGGAAGAGGAGCGGTCTCGCAGGAAATGGGCCGCACCTGGTCGGTTGCCCGGTTGTCAATGCGCTTTCCCTCTTTGAGGATCATGTCCCGGCAGATTTGTTTCTGCAGATCCCCCAAAAGTTCTTTGGCTTCGGACTGGCGCTCGGCAAATTCTTCGCCCAGATCCTCGATGGCCTGCTTTTTGACATTGGACAGGGCCTGGCGGCGTTCGAGCTTGTCAGCGATGGTCAGGGCCTGGCGGATATTGTCTGCAGCCAGCTGCTCCAGGCGCTCGGCCAGGCTTGCGTCTTTTTCCGGCAGGGCAAAGGAGCGTTTTTCCTTTGCCATGCTGTCGCGCAGCTTTTCCTGGATATCGATTAAGGGCTGCATTTCCTTGTGGGCAAAAAAGATGGCCTCAATCATTTCTGCCTCGGAAACAAAGTCGCCGCCGCCTTCCACCATGATGATTCCGTTTCTGGAGCCGGCCACAATCAGGTTGATATCAGACTGCTCCCACTGGTCAATGGCCGGGTTGATCACATAGCTGCCTTCAATCCGTCCCACCCGCACACAGGCAATGGGGCCGTCAAACGGGATGTCAGACAGCTCCAGGGCGGCCGAGGCGCCGATCATGGCCAGAACATCGGGTTCGTTCTGCTTGTCCATGGAAAGCACAGTGGCAATGACCTGGGTTTCGTAGTTGTAGCCCTTGGGGAATAACGGTCGGATGGGCCGGTCAATGAGCCGGGAGGTAAGGGTTTCTTTTTCACTTGGCCGGCCGATTTCCCTGCGGAAGTAATTGCCGGGGATTCGGCCCGCGGCATAGATTTTTTCCTGGTATTCCACAGTAAGCGGCAGAAATGTGGCATCCGGTCTGGGGTCGGTATTGGATACGGCCGTTACCAGCACCATGGTTTCCCCGTACTGGACCAGAACCGAGCCCGAGGCCTGCTTGGCCAGCTTGCCGGCCTGGATGCTCAGCGTCTCGCCGCCGATCTGGGTTTTAAATGATATTTCCATATTCAGCTCCTGAGCCTCTCAACAATAATGTAAACTTGCAGTGTTTTATCCGGCCAATGGCGGCTGGGCCGCAAAAGCCGGGTTTTTATAATATTGAGGACCCTGTTTAAGTGATTTGCCGGCATTTCCGGCATTTCCGGCATTGACGCGCTAAAAAAGCGCGCGCGAAATCGGTTTTATTGATCCTGCGTGTTTTCGGGCCAAAGCCGCAGACCGCCAAAAATTTTTTATTTCTATGCAATAATGATGGCACCGGAAAAAGTCCTAAAACTGGTATAACCGCTAACCAATAAAAGAATAACTCATTGATTTTATTTAACACTTAACCACTTCAAACTTAATGCTGCCTGTAAAAAAGATTTTTTACAGGCGCATCGATAATAGACAAATAAAAAATTTCAAAATTTGAAACGCTGAGTGTTGGCTATTTCCGGATGCCCAGCTGCTTGATCAAATCGCGATAACGGTTGATGTCCTGGTTTTTCAAATAGTTTAACAGGCGTCTGCGGCGTCCCACCATCACCAGCAGCCCGCGGCGGGAATGATGGTCTTTTTTATGGGTTTTCAAGTGCTCGGTGAGATTGGTGATCCGCTCTGTCAAAAGGGCGATCTGGACTTCCGGTGAGCCGGTGTCCACCTCGTGGCGCTTGAATCGTTCAATGGTGTTCTGTTTGTTTTCCACGGCGATATTCAATTTGGCCTCCTTAAAGATCTTTTTTCTTTTTAGTCTCTATATCACAGGTATCAGGTGTAATGAAAGACACAACAATATGAATAGTCAATTTTGTCCGGACTTTTGCCTGTTTTTTTTTCAATAACCGCAACCAGGCGCTCTTCCGGATCCAGAATCCGGATCCGGCCGCCTGCATTGGTGGCCGGTTCCGGTTGCATGTCTTCTGCGGCAATGGGCCGGCCATGCCGGATTTTTTCCAAAAGTCCCGGATCTGCATTATATTCCGGCATGTCTGAGATGGCCCCGGCCATGGAAATGATCCATGGCTGCAATTCAGCAGGAGTCTGCACCTTTTCCAGATCTGCCAGCTCCGCCGCATCAGCGATACCAAATCCGCAGCTTTCGGTTCTCATCAGCCGGCTCAGATGCCCCCCGCAGCCCAGAGCATGGCCGATGTCCGCACAAAGGCTGCGGATATAGGTTCCGGCGCTGCACGTTACCTCAAAACAAATATCCGGCAGATCAATGTCCGTGACCCGAATGCTTTCGATGTGCACTGTTCGTGCGGGTTTCTCCACCGGGGTGCCGTTTCTGGCGTAGCGGTAAAGCGGCACGCCATTGTGCTTTAGCGCCGAAAATACCGGCGGAACCTGCTGGATGTCTCCGGCAAAGCTTTGCACTGCCTGGCGGATTCGATCCTCGCTCAAAGCTTTTACCGGGCGGCGGGCTGTGACCTCACCGGTGCAGTCCAGGGTGTCGGTTTCTGTGCCCAGGCTCAGCACGGCCCGGTATTGCTTGGTCCCGTGAAGGAAAAACCTCGACAGGCGCGTAGCACGGTTGACCGGGCAGATCAGCATCCCGGTGGCAAAGGGATCGAGCGTGCCGGTGTGTCCGGTCTTTTTAACCCCGGGCAGCCGCTTGATCCGGCTGACCACGGCTGCAGATGTCATGTTCGCCGGCTTGTTGACCAAAAGAATGCCGTCAGGTCGATCCGTGGCCTGTGTTACTGTCTGGCGCACACTGTTTTCCCGTTCCTGGGTCCGGGCGCCGTGCATGCTTATCATAAATGGCCGGCCATGGAGTAAAGCTCATTTTTTAAATCCAGAAGAGAGCTGTGAACGTCAAATCCAGCAGCACTCCGGTGCCCGCCGCCGCCAAAAACCGCAGCAAGATTGGCCACATCCACTGATCCGTCAGACCGCAGACTTACGTGAAAGACGCTGCTTCTTTGGCGTTGCATCTGACGACTGCCTGCGCGTTCATAAAGCAGGGCCGCAACCTTGACGTTTTCGATGCGCCGGGCATAGTTGATCAGGCCGTTGACATCCGTGATTGAAGTTCCCGTAGCATGGAGCATGTTCTGGGTCAATGTCATAATCGACAGCCGGCCGTTTTCCGACACCTCTATGGTGTCATAGAGCATGTTGAGCAGCTTGATCCGCTTCAGTGAAGTTGTTTCATATACGTGATGCGCCACCTTATGGGGATCAGCTCCCTGACAGACCATTTCATGACAGATTTTAAAGGCCTCCGGCGTGGTATTGGAAAATCTGAAGGAGCCTGTATCCGCCATGATTCCCGTATAAATGGCATAGGCCATGGCGCAGGTGATGGGCATTTCCATCTCCCGCAGCAGCCGGTGAAGAATTTCAGTGGTGGCCGAGGCCCTGGGGTCGATGAACTGGTAATTGCCAAACCGCGTATTGGTTGCGTGATGATCGACATTGATGACGGTGGGAATCCGGCTGATGGCCTCGGCGGCTTTGCCCACGCGCTGCAGATCCGAGCAGTCAAGGATCACGGCCGTGTCATAGGCATTTATATCCCCGGGCTCGTTTTTGATCCGGTGGATCGAGGGCAGAAAATGATAGACCGCAGGCAGCACGCTTTCATTGTACAATTGTACTTTTTTCTTCAGCCCTTCTTCCAGCGCCAGTCCCAGGGCCAGCAGCGAGCCGATGGCATCGCCGTCCGGATGGATATGGGTCGCCAGCAGTACGCGTCTACTCTTCTTTAGTTGTTGGATGATCTGGTTCATGTTCATTGTGCAACCGCTTGAGCACGCTGTCGATATGCATCCCGTAGTCAATGGATTCGTCGTAGAAAAATTCCAAATCCGGCATATACCGAAGTTCCAGTTCACGGGCAAGACTGTTTTTGATAAAGCCGTGGGCTTTTCGGAAACCCGCGGCCGCATCCTCCCGGGAGGAAAAATGCCCGGAAGTGACAAAATAAATCCGGGCCAGTTTCAAATCCCCGGTCATTTTCACACCGGTAATGGAAACCGAGGCCAGACGGGGGTCTTTGATTGATTTGAGCAGTATTTCAGAAAGGGCCTGCTGGATCAGACCGCTGACCCTTTCGGCACGGCCGTAGGGTTTCATATGTTGTGAATCTCCGTTTCCATATCCGTAACTTCGGCCAGTTCCAGGCGGCAGATAAAGTCATAGAGCTTGTCCATCTGTGAATTAATCGTCCGCCGGTCATTTCCCACCAGGGCAAAGCCGATTTTGGCGCGCTGATGCATATCATTGAAGTCGACTTCGGCAATGGCCGCGTTAAAGCTGTTTCTGCTCCGTGCAATAATCGACTTGATGATTTTGCGTTTTTCCTTTAATCCCTGGCACTCGTGCAGCCGGAAGGTCAGGGTGCCGAAGCCGATTACCATAAGCCTTTTATTCAATTACGGGTTTGATTTCTTCCAGCCAGTAGGACTCAATGATGTCACCGATTTTGATATCATTGAATTTCTCAATGCCCATACCGCATTCGTAATTGTGGGTCACTTCCCTGACATCGTCCTTGTATCGTTTCAATGAAGATAGCTTTCCTTCATGGATGACAATGCCGTCGCGCACCAGGCGGATGGGCTGGCCTCTCTGGATTTTGCCTTCAAGCACCATGCAGCCGGCAACTGATCCCGTGCCGGGCACGTGGAATACCTGCCGCACCTCGGCGCGGCCAAGCACGCGGTCTTCAAACCGGGAGTCCATCATGCCCACCATGGCATCCTTGATGTCCTTGATGGCATTGTAGATGACGTTGTAATACTTGATATCCACATTTTCATCCTCGGCCAAATGCGAGACCTTTGCCGAGGGCCGGACATTGAATCCCAGGATAATGGCATTGGACACGGCTGCCAGGGACACGTCGGATTCGTGAATGGTGCCGGCGGCTGAATGCACCACATTGACCTTGACCTCGTCTGTGGACAGCTTGGTCAAAGAATCCCTCAGCGCCTCAATGGAGCCCTGAACATCAGCCTTGATGATCAGGTTTAAGTCCTTGACCTCTCCTTCCTGCATTTTTTCATACAGGCTTTCCAGGCTCATGCGCGTGGTTTTGGACAGGTCCTTGGAGCGCTGTTTTTCCATTCTGTGCTCACTGACCTGTTTGGCGTCCTTTTCGTCAGCCACGGCCATAAGCTCATCGCCGGCCATGGGAACTCCGGAAAGGCCGATGATTTCAACTGGGTAGGAAGGCCCGGCCTCTTTGACGGCTTTGCCCATGTCGTCGAACATGGCCCGGATCTTTCCGTAGTAGATCCCGGAAACCACGGGTTCTCCGGTATGCAGGGTGCCTTCGCTGATCAGCACTGTGGCCACCGGACCCCGGCCGGTTTCAAGCTTGGATTCCACAATAAAGCCACGGGCCAGCTTGCTGGGATTGGCCTTGAGTTCCAGGACCTCGGACTGGAGCAGCACCATCTCCAGCAATTCGTCAAGGCCGGTTTCCTGCTTGGCGGATACCGGAACGCAGATGGTATCTCCGCCCCATTCCTCGGGAACCAGGTCTTTTTCCGCAAGCTCCCGTTTGATTTTATCCAGATCCGCGCCGGGCTTGTCGATTTTGTTGATGGCGACAATAATGGGCACGCCGGCGGCCTTGGAGTGGTCAATGGCCTCGATGGTCTGGGGCATGACGCCGTCGTCTGCGGCCACCACCAGAATCACCAGGTCGGTCACCTTCGCTCCCCGGGCCCGCATGGCGGTAAATGCCTCATGGCCTGGGGTGTCGAGAAAGATAATGTCGCCGTTTTCATAGGGCACCCGATAAGCTCCGATGTGCTGGGTGATGCCGCCGGCCTCCTTTTCAGTGATCTTGGAATGGCGGATCACGTCGAGCAGCGAAGTCTTTCCGTGGTCCACGTGACCCATGATGGTGACCACCGGCGGCCGCGGCCGGAGTTGTTCCGGGGCGTCTTCTTCGCTTTGAAAAATGGTTTCTTCTTCAAATGCGGCCTTTTCCACTTCAAACTGGTATTCCGAGGCCAGCAATTCAGCGGTTTCATAATCGATGCTCTGGTTTAGGGTCACCATCATGCCCATTTCCATGAGACGCTTGATCAGCTCGTTTCCCTTAACCCCCATACGCTTGGCCAGATCCGAGAGCACCACGGTGTCATCGATTTTAATGCGCCGCTTGATGGCCTTGGGCGTGGTGATCTGGGGCCGCTGGTCAGATGCCGGCCGGGCAGCCTTGCCCTTTTTTTTGCTTTTCCGGCCCCGCCCGAAGCGCTGGTCATATAAGGCATCGCCTTCCACAACTTCCTTGCGCTTGAACCCGGCTTTTTTCCTGGCGGTTTTTTTGACCTTATCCGCTTCCTCGGCGGTATCGGCAGCAGCCTTTTTCTTTTTGGAACGGCGCTTTTCCTCTTCGGTTCCGGTCGTGGCCGGAGGCTCCGGGGTTTTGTCTTTGGCCTTGGGCCCAGGCGCCGGGGCGGTTTCTTCCTGTGCGGGTGGGGCGATTTCGGCCTCGGGTTCGGGCAGACGGATGATTTTGGCCGGCTCGCCCTTTTTGGATTTCTTTTTGGGTTTTTTGATCTTTGCGGCTTTTTTGGCTTCCGTCTCAGCCGGTTCCCCGGATTCTGCAGACTCCGGGGCCTCTTCCGAAGCCTCGGCCGACCGGTTTTCCGCAGGGGTTTCCGTGTCAGATGCCGGCTCTTGTGCGTCTTGGGCTTTGCCGGGCGCGGAAGTTTCTTCCACGGTCCCGGCAAGGGGTTGTTGCTTTTCTTCGGGAATTTCTTCGGACTCGTACGCAGCGGCCGGGGTTTCAGCCTCCGGTTCTTCCGGCCGGGCCTGAGCCGTTGGCTCGGGTTCTTTCCGGGGAGTTTCTTCAGGTTCCGGGGCAGCAGAATCATCGGTTTCCGGCGGCTTGGCTTCGGGTTCTTCGGAAACCCTCGGGGTTGCGGTTTCCGGTTCTGTTTCCGCCGCTGGCGCTGCCTCTGTGTCCGCCTCGGCTTCCCCGGGGGATGGTGGGGTCTCGGCCTCGGTTTCCTCGGATTTTTCAGCGCTTTTTTCTTCGGTTTCTCCGGCTTCTAAGGGTGTCGGGGCGGTTTCTTCGGCAGTTGTTTCTTCTGCCTGTTGGGCGCCCTGCTGTTCTAAACCCCCTTCTTCAGCCGTTTCGGTCTGCCGGGGTGCAGCTTTCCTGCGTCTGCGGATGACATTGGGCCTCACCCGGGTATCTTCCACCGAAACCTCCTTTTTTCGGCCGAAGATAGCAGTTTTAATCTGTTCGACAGTGTCGTCTTCCAGAGAACTGAGGTGACTGGACACCTCGATGTTGTTTTCCTGCATCTTGTCGAGCAGTTCCTTGTTGCCCATGTTCAGCTCTCTGGCAAGCTCAAATACTCTGCGTTTTGCCATCCATCCCCCTTGATTGTCCAGGGCGCCGCGTCAAACACTTTCGGCTGCCTTTATATTTCCTGATTTTGCTTGTCTTTGTCATCATCTTCGGCGCTGTTGTCTAAAGACCCATCGGCTGCATTATCTTCGGGTTCTGCCATGGTCTGCTGGTTTGCGGCGGCTTCAACCAGGTTCCTTGCCTCCGGCTCAGACAGGTTGAACTCCTGGGCCAGTTCTTCGGGCAAAGCTTTGCTGACGTCTTCGGTGGAAAAATAGCCTTTTTCAAACAGCAGATTGGCAAGGGGTTCGGTCATGCCGGGCAAATCCATCAAGGAAGCAAATCCAAGTTGTAACCGTTCATTATATCGCTTTTCGCTGATAACATCAAGATGCCATCCGGATAATTTGGATGCCAGCCGCACATTCTGGCCCTGTTTGCCGATGGCAATGGACAGGGAGTCGTCCGGGACCACCACTTCCATTACGTGGTTGATCTCATCGATGATGACCCGCGAGATTTCGGCCGGAGCCAGGGCGTTGCACACGAACTTGGCCGGATCGATATGCCAGGGGATGATATCGATTTTTTCGCCCTTTAATTCCTGGACCACGCTCTGAACACGGCTGCCCTTGATCCCGACGCAGGCGCCCACCGGATCAATATCCGGATCATTGGACCGCACGGCGATTTTCCCACGGCTGCCGGCTTCCCGGGCCGCGCCGATGACGCTGACCATGCCTTCGCTGATTTCCGGCACCTCGGTTTTAAACAGGTTGATGAGAAAGTCCGGATGAGTCCTGGACAACACGATTTGAGGGCCCCGGCTTTCATCGTGGACTTTCAGGATATAAGCCCGGATTCGGTCGCCCCGCCGGTAGGTCTCGTTGGGGATCTGCTCACGCTTGGGCAAAACCGCTTCTGCCTGTCCGAGGTTGACAATGATTTCATTGCGGCTGACCCGCTGGACAATGCCGTTGACGATTTCCCCCTTGCGGCCGATGAAATTCTGATAGACCACGCTTCGTTCAGCCGCCTTGAGCTTTTGGATGATGACCTGCTTGGCGGACTGGGCCGCAATCCGCCCGAAAGTGGTGGTATCCATCTTGGTGCCGAGACTGTCGCCCATCTCGCATTCAGGGTCCAGTTTCCGGCCCTCCTCCAGGCTGATTTCAAAATCCGGGTCTGTGATGGTTTCCACGACGTTTTTAAACTGGAAGACTTCCAGTTCTCCGGATTCTTCATTATACTGGATTTCAATATCAATTTTATTGCCGAACTTTTTTTTGACCGCGGAGCGCAGGGCTTCTTCAAGTGTTTTGACCAGGACATAAAAATCAATACCTTTGTCCCGGCTTACCTGCTCAATAACGCGTTTCATATCTGTGATCAGCATTTGTCGTCTCCGTGATAATTCGTCAGCCTGGCTTTGGTGATCTCTTGGTACGGTATTTCAATGGTTTCGCAATCCAGTATCAGCCGGACAGCGTCATCGGCTGTACCGGCAAGTAGGCCCTTGAAGTTTTTTTGCCCCCCCAGGGCCTGCCGGGTGCGGATCCGGGCCATTTCCCCGGCAAAACGATCAAAGTCGGCCTTTTTCGACAACGGCCGCTGGGGCCCGGGGGAGGAAACCTCCAGAGTATAGGATACATCCGTGTCAAGTTTGATATCCAGAAGATCTCCGAGCTGCCTGGATACCCGGCTGCATTCTTCTACCCCGACGCCGCCGGGTTTTTCAATAAACAGCCGCAAGACCCAGCCTGCGGGTTCACGCTGATATTCCACATGGATTAATTCCAGGCCTTCGGCCGCGCACAGCGGATCCCCCAGTTCCCAGGCCACTTTTGCCACCTGCCGGCTGGATACAGCGCTGTTTTTTTCAGTCTTTGGTTGTGAATGTGTCTTTTTTTTCGTTTTCATTGCGTTTTTTAAAATAGAAATAAAAAACGGGCATTTTGCCCGTTTTGATCAACTCCTCCAACCTTTGGCGCTTCATCTTTTCCGGAAAAATTTTCCGGAAGCTTCCCCCGGCTGATCGCCACGGAAAAGATGGAGCGGGCAACGAGATTCGAACTCGCGACACCAAGCTTGGGAAGCTTGTACTCTACCAGCTGAGCTATGCCCGCTCGAAAATATACCTGGCAACAGTAAGCAATAAAATAAAAATTGTCAATATGAAAAAACAATCAAAAGCAGGTACAACCTTCGGAGAATTGGTGAAAAACAGTTTTGTGTCCGAAACCGGCACGGTTTTGGGTCCGGTCCGGGGGCAAAGGGGAGGGAAGAAGGGATTTATTCGTCAAGCATGTTCCGAATGGAGCGGAGCTCTGCACGAATTTGCTCTATCAGCGGATCCTGTGCATTCCGGGATCGATGTGAACCCCGCTTCTTGAGGTGCTTGCGGGCCCCTTCGATGGTGAATTTTTTTTCATACAACAGATGCTTGATCTCCAGGATGGCCTCAATATCGCTTCTGCGGTAAAGCCGCTGGCCGGATTCGCTGCGCCTGGGTCGGATGGCGGAAAATTCCGACTCCCAGAACCGCAGCACGTAAGCGGCCAGGCCCGTGATCTCGGTAACCTCCTTGATCCGGTAATAGAGCTTGTCGGGTATAGGAGCCTGGGAAGCCACGAAAAAACCTTCCGCCACCGGTTAGGGGGTCGTTAGCGGGTTCGCACCGGTTTACGCCGGAAGCGCTGCATTAAAGGCCGTCAGCAGGCTTTGGGTGATGCTCCGGTGCAGTTCATTGACCTGGGCGTCTTCCAGCGTCCGGGTCGTTGAGCGGTATACAAGCCGCACTGACAGGCTTTTGTGCCCCTCGGCAATGGGCGGTCCGGAGTAGACGTCAAACAAAAATACGTCTTCAAGCCATTGGGTTTCCGCCTCCCGAAGATGATCGAGGATTTGTCTGCCTTCCACGTCCTGGTCGACAATGATCGTAATGTCCCGGGTAACGGCCGGAAATTTCGGCACCGCAACAAATTGGGTGGCTTCGGGAACAATCGGCACCAGGGCTTCCATGTGAAGTTCAAGGGCGAAGACCGGCTGGCGGATATCAAATTTTTCCAGGACAGCAGGCCGGATTTCCCCGATGATTCCGAGGAAAGTGTCTTTGCAGCGAATCTGGGCGGTTTGTCCCGGCTGGGTATAGCTGCAGGCTGATGCGGGCAGTGCTGAAAAATCCCCGTCTGCTATGCCCAGGGCGGCCAGCAGAGCCTCGGCCACGCCCTTTAGGTCATAGAAATCGGTTTCAATCGGTTTGGTGTGCCAGGTCAGGGGTTTTTGCAATCCCGTCCACAAGGCGGCCAGCATTTCAATTTCCCGGGGAAGGGCGCCGGGTTGTGTGTGATAAAAAGCCTTGCCCTGTTCAAAGAGCTTCAGTGTTTTTTCCTGGCGGAAGATGTTTTTCTGCACGGTTTCCAGCAGAGCCGGGAGCAGGCTGGTCCGCATAACGGACTGATCTTCGGTCAATGGATTTAAAACAGGCTCTGTCCGGCGTCTGGGATCGTCTTCGGGCAGCAGCATGTGATCGGCCGCGCTATGACTGATAAAACTATAGTGAATGGTTTCATGAAACCCGAATCCTTCCATACGGTCGCGTATTTGTTCACGGACTCTCAGGGACTTTCCGGGCGCCTCGGCCTGGGCGGTGATTCCGGGAAATGTGGTGGCAATGCGGTTGTAGCCCCAGAGCCGCGCTACTTCCTCCATGAGGTCTTCGGGCCGGAAGACATCCACCCGATAGGAAGGCGCCGTGACTGCAAGCTGGTCCGCATCCACGGTTTGAATTTCAAAAGCCGCGCTTTGCAGCAGGTCCGTGATTTCAGCCTGGCTCAGCCCGGTTCCCAGATGCTGGTTTGTCCGGCGGATGCTCAGCCGGATGGGGGATTTGGCCGGCGGCCGGGGGTGTTCATCTATATAGGAGCCGATCAGTTGGCCGCCGCCGAGTTCGGCCATGAGCACGGCAGCGCGCTGGATGGCGTACACGGTGCCGTCCGGATCCACGCCCCGCTCAAACCGGTATGAAGCATCCGTTGAGATGCCGAGCCGCTTGGCGGTTTTGCGGATGGAAACCGGGTCAAAGAAGGCGCTTTCAATAAGCACCCGGCTTGTGGTCTCCAGAATTTCTGAGTTTTCCCCGCCCATGACCCCGGCAATGGCCACGGGTTTTTTCCCGTCGCAGATCAGCAGGGTATCGGCGTCAAGCGGCCGGGATTTTTCATCAAGTGTTGTAAATTCGGTTTCCGTATCCGGGGTGCGCACAACGATGCGTTTTTCTGCAAGCCGGTCAAAGTCAAATCCATGCAGGGGCTGGCCGGTTTCCATCATCACGTAGTTGGTGATATCCACGATATTGTTGATGGGCTTTAAACCCACGGCCCGCAGCCTGCGACGGAGCCATTGCGGGGAAGGCCCCACAGTGATATCCGATACCAGCCGGGCCGCGTATCTGGGGCAGAGTTCCGGGTTTTCAATGGTCACGGAAGTCTGCTGGGCAATATCGCCGGATACCGGCAGGAAGGGGATTTCGGGCAGATGCACTTTTTTCCCGAGCAGCGCGGCGATTTCACGGGCAACACCAATATGGCTGAGGCAATCGGGCCGGTTGGGCGTCAGGCCGATTTCAAAAACCGTGTCTTCCAGGCCAAGGGCCCAGGCAACGGGCGTGCCGGCAGCATGTTCCGCCCCAAGGTTCATCAGCCCGGAGGCATCTTCGCCCAGGCCCAGTTCGCTCTGGCTGCAGAGCATCCCCTCGGAGGTCTGACCGCGGATGCGGGTTTTCTTGATTTCCATTCCAGAGGGCAGGATTGTTCCCACCGTGGCGCAGGGCACGTACATCCCGGCGGCGGCATTGGGGGCCCCGCAAACGATTTCCAGGGTTTGTGATCCCGCGTCCAGCCGGCAGCAGGAAAGCCTGTCTGCATCCGGATGCGGCCGGACCTCGATAATTTTTCCCACAACAACGCCGTCGAGATGGGAATGGGGCCGGACAACAGCCTCCACTTCCAGGCCCGCCATGGTCAGCCGGTCTGCAAGGGCGTTTTCGCTGATATCAATATCTACATATTGCTGTAACCACTCCAGGCTGACCTTCATTTCAAAACTGCCTCAAAAAACGGATATCGTTTTCAAAAAACATGCGGATGTCGTTGATGCCATACTTGAGCATGGCGATGCGCTCCACGCCCATGCCGAAGGCAAATCCTGAATACCGGCTGGTGTCATAGCCGACGTTTTCAAACACGGCCGGATGTACCATTCCGCATCCCAGCACTTCGAGCCATCCGGTATCCGAGCAGACCTTGCAACCCGTTCCCCGGCAGATCACGCACTGAATGTCGACCTCGGCGCTGGGTTCGGTGAATGGGAAAAAACTGGGCCGGAAACGCACCCGGATATCCGGATCAAAAATCTGGTGGACAAATGCGGTTAAAATGCCTTTCAAATCCCCGAAACAGACCTGCTCATCCACCAGGAGTCCTTCCACCTGGTGGAACATCGGCGTGTGGGTCAGGTCCGAGTCACACCGGTATACCTTGCCCGGGGCAATAATGCGCACCGGCGGCTGGTGGGCTTCCATATACCGGACCTGGATGGGAGAGGTGTGGGTGCGCAAAACCACATTGTCCGAAACATAAAATGTGTCCTGCATGTCCCGGGCCGGATGATTCGGCGGGATATTGAGCGCCTCGAAATTGTAGTAATCCGCTTCTACTTCCGGGCCTTCGGCGATGCCGAATCCCATGCGCTCAAAAATCCGTGCGATGGTCCGGGTTATCCGGGTGATCGGGTGCAGACTGCCCACGGGCGAGGGCCGGCCGGGAAGCGATACATCAATGGCCGCCCGGTCATCTTCCCCGGATGCGGTCAGTTTTTCAAGTGCATCGGAAAAAGCGGCTTCCAGCTCTTTTTTGACTTCATTGGCCCTTTTACCGGCAGCGGGCCGCTGCTCTGCGGGCAGGCTGGAAATATTGCGCAAAAATGCTGTTACCCGTCCCTTGCGGCCCAGGTAGGCAACCGACAGGGTCTGGACTGCATCGGCATCTTTGGCGGCCTGAAGCTCAGACAGGGCTTGTTCTCGGATCTCTTCGATGGAGGCGTTCACGCTGCATCACCCGCGGTTTTTTCCGTCAGATCGCATGGTTAAAGCTGGGCTGAAGCAGTCTGCGCCAGTTGGGAGAACGCATAGGGATCAGATACGGCCAGTTCAGCCAGGACTTTGCGGTCCAGTTCAATATCCGCACGCTTGAGTCCGTTGATGAATTTGCTGTATGACAGATTGTTCATGCGCGCGCCTGCATTGATTCGAACAATCCAAAGGCGTCGGAAATCCCGTTTGCGGACCTTGCGGTCCCGATACGCGTAGACGAGCGCCTTGTCCACGGCATCGGCAGCGGTGCGGTACAGCTTGCTTCTGCCGCCCTGGTATCCTTTGGCCAGTTTCAGCACTTTTTTACGGCGTTGTCTCGCCTTATATCCTCTTTTGACTCGCATGGTGAAACTCCTTTGCCTGCACCTTGTTATCCGTACGGAAGCATCCGCTTGACGGCTTTGCGGTTGGTTGCATCCATAACCTGCTGTTTTCTGAGCGCTCTTTTGCGTTTCCGGGTTTTCTTGGTCAGAATATGGCTGGCATGGGATTTGGCAAACATGTATTTGCCTGAACCGGTGCGCTTAAACCGCTTGGCTGCCGCGCGGTTGGTTTTGATTTTCGGCATGATGGCTCTCCCTTAAAAACAACATCGATTTTAAACAAAAATTTTCATTAAAGCAGAAATGGTTCCGCAACAATGCATAAATTTTAGAAACAACAAAATATGCAATATCTTTTCAGCCCAGTCAATAAAAAAATATAAAGCGAGGGAAACACGTTTCCCCTCGCTTATCTGCCGGGTTCTGCACGAAGCTACACGGGCGGCTGCCAACGCTGATGGTGCCGTAAAAAGTCCAATATCTGCGTTACGCGCAATTCCTCAGAATTTCACGTACGGCTAAGTACGCTGCATTCTTCAAAATTGCGCAAGCCTTGATCTTGAACTTTTTACGGCACCATTTGAAATCAGACTTTTTACGGTGCTGCCAACGCTGATTTTCAAAAAAAGCCGGCTTGTTTTGTTTATCTGGGGCCCAGAAGCATGGTCATGGTTCGGCCCTCCATTTTGGGGTACTGTTCCACTGTGGCAAACTCCGCTGCCCTTTCGGCAACCTGTTCAAGCACCCAGCGACCCCGTTCGGTCATTGTGATCTCGCGTCCCCGGAACATGACCGTAACCTTGACCTTGTTTTTCTTGCTGATGAATTTCTCTATGTGTCCCAGCTTGATATCCAGGTCATGGGTGTCGGTTTTGGGTCGCACCTTGATCTCTTTGACCTGCAGGGCCGCCTGCTTTTTGCGGGCTTCCTGCTGTTTTTTGTCCTGCTGGTACCGGAAACGCCCGTAATCCATGATTTTGCAAACCGGCGGGTTTGCATTCGGGGAAATTTCCACCAGGTCAAGCCCGGCATTTTCCGCAGTGGAAAGCGCGGTGGAGATGGGCAGCACTCCGAGCTGGTTGCCTTCTGCATCGATTAACCGCACATCTCTGGCTTTGATTTCGCTGTTGATGTTCACCCGTTTGTCGTTGGTCTTTGCCTTGGCTATTTGGCACCTCCCTGAAAAATATACCTGTTTGTCCCTTGTTTCTGCCGGCGGTCCGGAGGCCCCGGCCTGTGTATTTTGAGCAAAAATGTATAACACACTGATTTCAAGATGCAAGGAAAAATAGTTACAGGACCGGGTTTTTTATCAAAAATCCATTGATCCTGCAGGCGAAAATGCATATGGTTGGGGCGTTTATTTCAGCAAAAAGAAAGGCCGGTTTTATGGAAGAGTCAAACACGATCCGCCCCGTAGATATCGACGCAGCCTTTGATTTTATGTGCGGTCCCCATGTTGCGTGTTTCAATGCCTGCTGCCGGGATCTCAACCAGTTTTTGACGCCCTATGATGTGCTGCGCCTGGCCCGGCACCTGGAAATGTCCACGGGTGAATTTCTTCGGGCCTATACGATCTCTCACGACGGCCCGGAGACCGGGCTTCCCGTGGTGGGGCTCAAACCGGCCGCCGGTGATGAGAAAAAATGCCCTTTTGTGACAGACCAGGGCTGCCGGGTATATGAAAACCGCCCCGGCTCATGCCGGATGTACCCGCTGGCCAGAATGCTCCGGCGATCCAGGCAGACCGGGCAGCTTGCCGAAAGTTATGTGCTGATTTGCGAGCCGCACTGCCGGGGTTTTGATCAGGGCCATCCGGTTACCGTTCGGCAATGGATCCGTGATCAGGGGCTGGTGCCTTACAATCAGGGAAATGATGCCATGATCGGGGTGATTGCCGTAAAGCAGCAGCATTTTCCG
The DNA here is from genome assembly GCF_013761005.1 of Desulfosalsimonas propionicica. NCBI lineage: Bacteria > Pseudomonadati > Thermodesulfobacteriota > Desulfobacteria > Desulfobacterales > Desulfosalsimonadaceae > Desulfosalsimonas > Desulfosalsimonas propionicica. Next base: position 54,747 of record NZ_JACDUS010000001.1, on the reverse strand, counting down.
GGGCCGGTGAAAGGAGAGCTGGGAGAAAAGCTTTTCATGAGTCTCTATGACCTGGATGCCTTCAGACATGCGCTTTACGGTCCGGTTGGCGCTGACTGCCGCCGTATCGGGATACCCTCAGAGGCGATAGACGGGCAGGACGATGACCAGTTGCTGGAATTTGCTCTTCAATACGCCGGGCAAATTCTGTGTCATGCCCAGGGGTATAGCGCCGGCGCCGATTCGGATTCCGGGGGTGAAATGCCATGGACTTAGATGGTAAAACCGCCCTGGTGCTCGGCGGCATCAAGGGCATTGGCAAGGCCGCGGGCCTGGCTTTGGCCCGGCACGGGGTGCGGCTGGGACTGACCTGGTATGACTGGGAGGAATCCCTGGATTCCATGCAGCGCGACTTTGCCGCCATTGGCACGCCCCATCTTATCCAACGGGTAAACCTGCTGGAGACTTCGGCCATTGCCCCGTTTGTTCACCGGGTGGCTGAACATTTCGGCGGCATTGACATTTTGATCAACAATATTGAACGCGGCGGATGGCCGGTGGTCCATGGCCCTTATACACAGCAGCAGTGGGATCTGGAGATGGCCACCACTTTGCGGGCCAAACAGTGGGTCTTTGAGGCCGCCCTGCCGCACCTGAAAAACAGCGGCAACGGCTGCGTGATCAATTTCTCCTCCATTGCCGGCCTGGTGGGCCGTAGCGGACCGGCCAGCCACCTTTTCAACGAGGGCTATTCAGCGGCCAACCGGGGCGTTTCCCTGCTCACTGAAACCTGGGCCCGGCTGGGTGCCCCCGAAGTCCGCGTCAATGAGCTGATGCTGGGCATTTTTCAAACCCGCCACGCCCAGGGGACCCGGGGGTGGGGGCTGCTTTCGGAAAAACAGCACCAGGCCATAATTGACCATACCCTGCTGGGCCGGACCGGCCGCACCGATGACGTGGTCCGTGCGGTGTTGTTTTTATTAAAGGATGCGCCGTATATGACCGGTTCGGTGATCCGGCTGGACGGCGGCTATGTTCTGGGCGGCGAGCACGTGGCCCCCATGCCCGAGGGTGTGGTATAGCAAGTCGGGTTTTGACAAGATGAAGCGTACTGCCTGTTAAAAAGTTTAAAAATATTTTATTAAAACAAGGAGTGCAATAATGGAGACCGAAGAACAAGCCGGGATTCCGCCGGTAAAACTAACCGCCAACAGCCGGTTTCACTTCCGGTGCCACCCGGAGATTTCCTGTTTTACCAAGTGCTGCCGGGGGATTAACATCATGCTGACCCCCTATGATATCGTGCGGTTGAAAAATCGCCTGGAGTTGAGCTCAGAGGACTTTCTGGCCATTTACACCACTCCGCAGCTTCTGGAAAAAACGGATTTGCCGGTTGTGACCCTGCGCATGCTCGATGATCAGCCCGGAGAACCGGTTTGCCCCTTTGTCCGGGAGGACCAGGGATGCATTGTCTACGAGGACCGGCCCACCACCTGCCGCTATTATCCTCTGGGCGTGGCTTCCCTGAGCCATAAGGATGAAGCCGACGAGGGTTTTTATTTTTTTATTAACGAGCCCCACTGCAGGGGCTTTGAAGAGGATGCGGAGTGGACTGTTGACCAGTGGCGAAGTGATCAGGGCGTGGATGTTTATGACCGCATCAATGCCCCGTGGACTGAACTCATCGTCCGGAAGCGCTCCATACCCGCCAATATCCGTCTGACCCAGAAAACCAAGAACATGTTTTTCACGGCCAGTTATGACATCGACCGGTTCCGGCGCTTTGTCTTTGAAAGCTCGTTTTTGGATGTCTACGAAGTGGATCCGCAAACCGTTGAAAAAATCCGGTCTGATGAACTGGAGCTGTTAAATTTCAGTTTCAGGTGGCTCAAATGGGTGCTGTTTCAGGAGGGTGAGGAGTTTGCCATCAATCAGCAAGCCGCCGAGGCCCGCGGAAAACGCAGCTGAATCAGACAATCAGTTTGAAACCCCAAACCCCGGACATGCAGGGGCGGATCCATGGGTCCGCCCCTGGAGAAAAAAGGGATGTACATCAAATTTAATAGGTCTCGTAGGTCAATTCCGCCAGAATGCCCGGATCATTTAGCCGCTGGTCGATGTCCACCCCGAAAAACTCGGCCGCAGGCCGGAGGATATGGGGATTTTCCGTGTGTACCCGGCGAGCTGCTGCCAGCACCCTGTCCATCCCGGCCCGGGTCATTTTTCCCAGGGGCCGGCGGCAGGGACCTGCGGGCATCCCCAGGATTTGCATCAGGGTCTTGACCGGGACCGGATTGCGTGACCGGCAGACCACCTCGCCGTGGGGCGTTTTTTCCGTGGTTTTCACCGAAACCAGGTCAAACAGGGGTTTTAAGGCATCAAACTGGATTTTCGCCGCTTCAGTGTCCCCGGCGAGAAGGGAGCTGATCATTTCCGTTACCGGGCCCGGGGCAATATTGGACATCACCGAGATCGCCCCGTCGCCGGCGATGGTTTTATCTGCCATCATGTCATGGGTGATGCCGTCATCGCCGGAGAGAATCAGATAGGTGTCCCCGCAGCACTGCCGGGTCCGGCGCATGTTCTCCAGGCTGCCGGTGGCCTCCTTGACGCAGCTGACATTGGGATGCTCCTTATAAAGGATGGCAAGGTCTTCTGCAAACATCTGGGCGCCGGTACGGCCCGGTATGATGTAGGGGATTATGGTGGTGTCCGGGTAGGCCGCGGCCACCGGCGCGACGTATTCCCGCCGGATTTCCAGCGAGCTGGGACCGTTGTAATAAGGGTCCACAAGGAGTACGGCCTCGCACCCGGATTTTACTGCGTGCTTCGTGGCTTCCAGGGTTTCGGCGGTGTTGTTGCTGCCGGTTCCGGCAATGCAGATACAGCGGTCCCGGGTTTTGGCGGCAATGCGTTCAATTACGCTGATGTGTTCATTCCAGTTCAGGGTAGGGCTCTCACCGGTGGTGCCCACTGCCAGAAGTCCGGTAATGCCGTTTGCCAGTTGAAAGGAAACCAGTTTTTCCAGCCCCGCCTCATCAATTTCATTGTTTTTAAACGGCGTGATCAGGGCGGTATAACATCCAGGCTGCATAAATCCTCCTCTTGTGGCACATCTGAACCGATTCCCATTGCCGGGCAAATCCGAGGGCGGGCTTTGTGGTGCGCCGGATTGCCGCTGCGTTCACCGGACGATGTGATATTTATAATTTATAGGTAGTTATTGTTTAACATGATTTTTATTATTATGAATTTGGCAATCCCCTGTCAAATAAAAAATCGGTATTGGAGGCCAAAGCAAAGGGCCGGGGATTTTTCTTGACAATCTGTGCCGGCTTTCTTTAAGTTTCAACAGACAACGTTTATCTAGGGTTCCAGCTGTAAGAAAGCATGTAACGCACTGAGTTGTCAGAATCAGAAGCGTTCAAATACAAATTCAGAGGGGAGTTTTATGACGACCGAAAAAACAGTGGATCAATATATCGAGGAACAGCGTTTTGCCATCATGTCGAATCCGGAATGCAGCAACAGCCACTACAATCTGGCCACTGCCCTGCTGGGGCTGCGCAAATTCGACGAGGCCGAAGAAGAATTCAAGGAGGCCATCCGGTGCAGTCCCAATTTTGCCGAAGCCTACGTGCAGTTGGGCGGTATTTGCCTGCAGCGCGGTGATATTGACGGATGTCTGGCCTACAATCAACAAAGTGTGAAAGTCCGGGCCGCGTTTGCCGAAGGGTGGGGCAATATCGGTTTTGTGCAGATGCAGAAGGGCAAAATTGACGAGGCCATTTCCGCACTGGAAAAGGCCATCAAGTATAATTCCAATTTTATCCAGGCCTATGCCACCCTGGCCAATGCCTATCTTTTTGACGGCCAGGTGGACAAAAGCATTGCCGCAGGGCAAAAAGCCATAGAAATTGATGAAACGTTTGCCGTGGCCCACAACAACCTGGCCATTGCGTATCTGGAAAAAGGAGATACGGAAAAAGCCGCCCATCATTGCCACCGGGCGCAACAGCTTGGTTATGAGGTCGCTCCGGAGATTGTCCGGGAGATTGAAACCGCACGCGCCGTGTAGAGACAAATCCAAAGCAGCGCCCTTTTTTATTGACAATGCGGGCTGAATCATTTTATAAAAGAACCTTTTGTATTCCATAGTTGTTGATACGGACGGATGATGTAAGAAAGCAGTAAAAGGGTCTTATATCTGGATAGACACGTGGCTTAATTTTAATGAAAGGGAGGTATGACAATGGCAAAACATGAAACCCCCTTGCTCGATCAGCTGGAGAGCGGACCATGGCCGAGTTTTGTATCGGACATGAAGCAGGAAGCTGAGTCAAGGGCAAAGAATGCAAACAACATTAACTATCAGATCCCTGTGGATGTCGTCGAAGACCTGCTGGGCGTGCTTGAACTTTCCTACAAGGACGGGGAAACCCATTGGAAGCACGGCGGAATCGTGGGTGTTTTCGGCTATGGCGGCGGTGTTATCGGCCGTTATTGCGACCAGCCGGAAAAGTTTCCGGGCGTGGCGCATTTCCACACCCTTCGGGTCAACCAGCCCTCGGGCAAGTTCTACACCACTGAATACCTCAAGCAGCTCTGTGATCTGTGGGAGATGAGAGGTTCCGGCATCACCAACATGCACGGTTCCACAGGCGACATCATTTTCCTGGGAACCACCACCAAGCAGCTCGAGGAAATCTTTTTTGAGCTGACCCATAATCTCAACCAGGACCTGGGCGGTTCCGGCTCCAACCTGAGAACCCCGGCAGACTGCATCGGCGCAGCCCGCTGCGAATATGCCTGCTATGACACCCAGGATCTGTGCAACCACCTGACCCAGGAATACCAGGATGAGCTGCATCGGCCGGCCTTCCCCTATAAGTTCAAGTTCAAGTTCGACGGCTGCCCCAACTGCTGCGTGGCCTCCATCGCCCGGGCGGACATGTCCTTTATCGGTACCTGGAAAGACGATATCCGCATTGACCAGGAAGCCGTTAAGGCCTATGTGGCAGGCGAGCTCAAGCCCAATGCCGGCGCTCATGCCGGCCGTGACTGGGGCAAGTTCGATATCCAGAAGGAAGTCATTGACCTGTGCCCGACCAAATGCATGTGGTATGAAAACGGCAAGCTGGAGATCGACAACAAGGAATGCACCCGGTGCATGCACTGCATCAACGTTATGCCCCGCGCCCTGCGTCCCGGCAAGCAGACCGGCTGTTCCATCCTGGTCGGCGCCAAGGCACCAATCCTTGACGGCGCCCAGATGGGTTCCCTGCTGGTGCCCTTTGTGGAAGTCAACAAGGACAACGACTACCAGGAAATCAAGGATGTCATCGAAGCCATCTGGGACTGGTGGATGGAAGAGGGCAAGAATCGCGAGCGCCTCGGCGAGCTCATGAAGCGCCAGGGCTTCCAGAAATTGCTTGAAGTCACGGGCATTGACCCGGTTCCGCAGCATGTACAGGAACCGCGGCACAATCCGTACATCTTCTGGAAGGAAGAAGAAGTCGAGGGCGGCTGGGAACGCGACATCAATGAATTCCGCAAACATCACCTGCGATAACAAAGGGGGTTGAGCATGGCTTTTATATCTTCAGGATACGATCCCGAAAATCCGATGAAGGATCGGATTACCGATATCGGTCCGCGAAATTACGAGGAGTTTTATCCGCCGGTCATCAAAAACAACAAGGGCAAGTGGCTGTACCATGAAGTTTTGCAGCCCGGTGTGCTTGTGCATGTTTCCGAAACCGGCGACGAGGTATACACGGTTCGCGTGGGCGGTGCCCGCCTTATGAGTATTTCTCTTGTCCGGGAAATCTGCGAAATTGCCGACAAGCACTGCGGCGGTTATGTGCGCTGGACCACCCGTAACAACGTTGAGTTCATGGTTGACAGCAAGGACAAGGTCCAGCCGTTGATCGATGACCTGCAGGGCAGAAAGTTTGCCGGCGGTTCCTACAAGTTTCCCGTAGGCGGCACAGGCGCAGGTATTACCAACATTATCCACACCCAGGGCTGGATTCACTGCCACACACCGGCAACAGATGCATCGGGTCCGGTCAAGTCGGTCATGGACGAGGTCTTCGAGGACTTCCAGAACATGCGGCTGCCCGCCCATCTTCGGATTTCTCTGGCCTGCTGCCTGAACATGTGCGGCGCGGTCCATTGCTCGGATATCGCCATCCTGGGCTATCACCGCAAGCCGCCCATGGTTGACCATGAATATCTGGACAAAATGTGTGAAATTCCTCTGGCAATCGCCTCGTGCCCCACTGCCGCCATTAAGCCAAAGAAGGTGGAAGTCGGCGGAAAGACTGTCAACAGTGTCGAGGTCAACCAGAGCCGCTGCATGTTCTGCGGCAACTGTTACACCATGTGCCCTTGTCTGCCCCTGGCCGACAAGGAAGGCGACGGCATCGTGCTGATGGTCGGCGGCAAGGTGTCCAACCGGATTTCCGCGCCCAAGTTCTCCAAGGTGGCTGTGGCGTTTATTCCCAATGAACCGCCCCGCTGGCCTAAAACCGCGGAAACCATCAAAAAGATCGTTGAAACCTACGCAGCAGACGCCAACAAATACGAGCGCCTGGGCGAGTGGGCCGAGCGGATCGGCTGGGAACGGTTTTTTGAGAAAACCGGGCTGGAATTCACCCATCATCTCATTGATGACTTCCGTGATCCGGCTTACTACACCTGGCGCCAGACTTCGCAGTTTAAGTTTTAATAAAAACAGGATACCCAGCTGCTGGAAAAGGCGGTGAGGCTACAAAGGTGTTGCTGCGCATCAGCCAATGCGGATGCGCAGCAACCCGGCATTTCATTCAACCAATGAGGAAACAGACCAATGGCACTGGACTACGAAGAATGCAAGCAAAAGGTCCTTGATGGCATCGAGAAAAAATCCAAATCCAAGTCCAAGTTTTATTTCAGCGACCTGGCCAAGATGATGGACGCCAAGCCCCGTGAAGCCAAAAAGATTGTCACCCAGATGGTGGAAGAAGGCATTTTGGTGTTCTGGTCAAGCGGCAGCACTTCCATGTATGGTCTCAAAGGCGCGGGCAAGCAGTCCGCCGCTGAGCATGAAGAGTAAATCCATGGCAATACGCGGCATTGGGCAGGCCGCACTTGAAATTCGCTATGATTTTTTGAGCAAGCCTGATGGTTCCTGCCGGTGGGCTGGATAGCATTTGATGGAGCCGGCACAAAAGATTTCCCGGGTTCTGATTGCCGCCCTTCGGGGCGGCTCAGGCAAGACCGTTGTTTCAATCGGTTTGATTTCGGCCCTTGCCCGGCAGGGCTACATTGTTGCCCCCTTTAAAAAGGGCCCGGATTATATTGATGCAGGCTGGCTGGCTCTGGCCGCCGGCCGGACCTGCCACAACCTGGATCCCTTCCTTTTTTCTGATGTCTGTGTCAAAGCATCCTTTTCCAGGCATTCCGCTGATGCCGATCTTTCCGTAATCGAAGGCAATCGGGGTCTTTACGACGGCCTGGATGCCCAGGGGACCACCTCTACGGCTTCTTTGGCCAAGCTTTTGAATACACCTGTGATTCTGTGTGTTGACTGCACCAAGACCACCCGCACCATGGCCGCTATTATCCTGGGCTGCCTCCATTTTGATCCCATGGTCAATATCTGTGGCGTGATTTTAAACCGCGTGGCAGGGGCCCGTCATGAACGGATTTTACGCAGCAGTATTGAATCTCGCTGCAATGTTCCCGTATTTGGGGCTATTCCCAAGCTCCCCGGCCAGGATTTTCCCGAAAGGCACATGGGGCTGATACCCACCCCGGAGCACGCCCTTGCAGCAGGGGCGGTGGAGGCGGTGGCAAATGCAGTTTCATCCAATGTGGATCTGGATCGTGTTGTTGAGACCGCCCGCAAGGCTGCGGAAAACCCTTTTGCATCCGAAAGCGGCAGCAATGCCAGGCAGCAGGCCCGCGCCCCCATTTCCCTTTCCGCAGGGGACCAAGGGGAAACAGATGCGTTGTGTGATAAGAATCATGTGCGCATCGGTGTGATCCGTGATTCGGCTTTCCAGTTTTATTATCCGGAAAACCTGGCGGCCCTTGATGCCTTGGGGGCGGAAATCGTTAATTTAAGTCCGCTTTCGGATTCGGGTCTGCACGATGTCCATGGTCTTTATATTGGCGGGGGATTTCCGGAAACCCATGCCTTTCAGCTGGCTCAAAACATTGCTTTCCGCAATGCGGTCAAGGCTGCGGCGGATTGTGGACTGCCCATCTATGCCGAATGCGGCGGACTTATGTATCTTGGACAATCTCTTGTTCTGGAGGGCGAAACCTATCCCATGACTGGTGTTTTTCCCCTTGTTTTCGGGTTTTCCTCCGGGCGACCCCAGGGACACGGTTACACCATTGCGGATGTGGACGGACCGAATTTGTATTTTCCCGAAGGCACGCGAATCCGGGGTCATGAATTTCATTACTCCCGGGTTTTGGAATTTACGGGCAGGGAATCGGACATGGTGTTTTGCATGGAAAAAGGCCGGGGGATTGTCAACAAAAGAGACGGGTTATGTTATAAAAACGTGCTTGCCACCTACACCCATATTCACTGTCTGGGCATGCCGGGCTGGGCGCCTGCTTTTATAAAGGCTGCCAGAAACTATCAGCATCAGGCGCAAAAATAAGGAAGCAAAAAGCCCCGTAAAGCAACATTCTTTGCTTTACGAGGCTTTTTTTTTACTGGCTTGTTTCAAAAAACCGCTTTTATACCGCTTGCTTTTGCTATTCCCTTGCGTGGCATTCGTTGCATGCCTTGGGGCCGCCCTGCTCTTTGTGGCAGCCCACACAGTTGACATGCATTGCGGTATAGTAGGAATTCAAGGCCTCTGCATCAGGCGGCGGGCCCATGAAATCCTTGGGGGTGCCGGCACCGGTACCATCGTGGCATTCAAAGCAGCCCTGGACCTCGTCGCCGGCCTGCAGATCCGCCAGGGGTTCGCCGTTTTCATCATGGTGGCATTCGCCGCAGCCGATACCGTATCCATCCGGATCGGCCTTGAGATGCGCGCCGTGGTCAAATTCGACAATGGGCATGCGGTGCTCGTCAAACGCTTCTTGATTTTCCATCGTGATTACATCCGGGCAGCTGTCTCCGGTGCCGGCATAAAGGCCAGCCGCCAGAAATACCGCGACCATGCATGCAGCTGCTGTCAGGATCGCAAATCGTTTTTTCATTCTGTCCTCCTCCTTGCGCCAAACTGGTTAAAAGCATATTTGTGTGGAATCGTTCACCTATAACAATCCGCTAAATTTTCTTTCTTCAGGTGTCTTTTTATAGCAGCATTTGGCAAGCCTGTCAATTATATTTGATGAAGCCTGAAACCCGGGATCAGGCATCTTTATTGCCGCCGGTTTTGTGTTTATCCTTCTGCTCTTCCGGGTCTTCTGCCTGGCGGGATCGGCCGAAAACCCGGGCGCCCATAATGCTGATTTCATAAAGCACCATCATGGGGGCGGCAAGCATAATCTGGGTGACAACATCCGGAGGTGTCAGAAGGGCGGATCCGGCAAAAAAGATGAGCAGGGCGTATTTCCGGTTTTTTTTCAGAAAGGGCACGTTTACCAGGCCCAGCCGGGCCATAAACGTGATGACAATGGGCAGTTCAAAAACAAACCCAAAGGCCAGCAAAAGTTTTGCGGAAAAGCTCAAATATTCCCGCATGGACGGCAGGGGCCGGATGGTTTCAGAGGCAAAGCCGAGCAGGAATTTAAACCCAAAGGGAAATACCAGAAAATATCCAAACAGGGCGCCGCCGATGAAAAAAAAGGCAGAGACAAACACGATGGGTATCATCAGCCGCCGCTCTTCTTTATACAGGCCCGGGGCCAAAAACATCCAGAACTGATAGATTACAACAGGGGCGGCCAGCATCAGGCCTGCCAGCAGCGACACTTTCAGGTAAGTAAAAAAAGCTTCCGGAATCCCGGTGAAAATCAGGGTGTCGCCCTGCTCCATGACACGGATCAAGGGTCGGGTCAAAATCTGAAACAGCCTTTCCTTGAAAACGTAGGCGATGACAAAACCGGCGAATATGGCGATAAAACACCGGATCAGCCGGTCTCGCAATTCCTCGAGATGCTCGGTTAAGGGCAGTTTTTCTTCTTCATCCATGGCCGTGTTCGTTTTTTGGGCTCTGGGTTTGGGCATCCGGGTCAAAAGAGGACGAAGATGCGCCGGTATCTGCGTCTTGCGGTGCCCTGTCAGACGGTTTGCTGTTTGGGTCTGCGGTTACAGGTTCCTTTTTTTCAGAATCATGCGAAAAACTGTTATTTGCCGAAGGCCTGGGTCGATTCTCTATTTGGCTGACGTCTTTGGTCGCATCCTCGAAAGGTTTTTTAACATCTTTGAATTCGCTGTCCACCGAATCCTTCAAATCCTGTGTTGCGTTTTTGAATTCATTGATCGCTTTTCCCAGGGACCGGGCAAGATCCGGCAGTTTTTTGGGGCCGAATACAATCAGCGCCACGGCTAAAATCACGATCAGTTCGGGCATGCCGATACCGAACATGGCAATGTTCTCCTTGTTAAAGTAAGATCTTCCATATGAGCCGCTTGGATCTATGTGATGAGATGGGCGGCGATATGTTTGATTTCCGGAAAAATTAATTCATTGCAGGCCAGTTTGCACGCATTGAGGCTCCCCGGAAGGCAGAATACGGCGGTTTTGCCGACAATACCGGCCGCGGCCCTGGACAGCAATGCAGCGGAATCGACTTTCTCAAAGCTGAGCTGGGTGAAAAGTGTTGCAAATGCGCTCATTTCCTTGTCAAACAAGGGGCTGACGGCTTCAATGGTGACATCGGCAAAACCCATGCCCGTACCCCCGGTCAGTATCAGGGCATGCAAGCCATGACCGGAGACGCTGTCGGCCACTGCCCGGACAATATGCTCCCGGCTGTCTGATACAATGCAATAGCGGGCAATCCTGTGGCCTTCTTTTTTTGCCTGCTTTTTTATCCACAGCCCGCTCTTGTCATCATCGGCAGTGCGTGTGGTAGAGACCGTTATCACGCCAATGTCAATGTTTTTTGGTGCGTGGTGAAGATGCTGCTGTCGTCCCATGAGAATTTTTGGCCTTATGAAATACGCCTCCGGCGTACGGTTATCCGGCAATCAGGTCCACCCGGTCAACATTGTCGTATTCAGTGAGCAAAACATTGACCGCTTCGGTTTTGCGGGTTTGGACAAGCATACCTGTATAATCGGGCTGAATCGGCAGTTCCCTGTGGCCGCGGTCAATGAGCACGGCCAGTTCTATGCGTTCGGGTCGGCCAAAGTCGATGATCGCATCCAGGGCTGCCCTTATGGTGCGGCCGGTATAAAGAACATCATCCACGAGAATGATCTGCCTGTGGTTGACATCAAAATCAATGCGCGTAGACCGCACCTCGGGCTGATGGCTGATGCCGGTCCAGTCATCCCTGTACAGATTGATGTCCATTTCCCCGGCAGGCACGTCCATGGCAGCCATGTTGGCAATCTGCCGCCGGATCCGCTTTGCCAGAAATACGCCTCTGGAGTGGATCCCCACAAGGGCTAGATTTTTTGCGTCTTTACGGGAACTGAGAATATCTGCAGCCATCCGGTCGAGCGCATCTTTGATGTCTGCTGCCTGATACAGGGTTTTGCCGGTATTGTTCATTGAAGCGTCCTTGTTTTCAGCCGCTCTTTTTCAGCAACCAGGATATGACAGATGGCCATGTACCGGGCCGTCTGTCATAAAACAATTGAAAATAAACGCAGTCTATACTATTGCTGCCCATTAGATCAAGATTTTGTTTTTCTGGAGATAAGATGGATCTTTCCTGCAGCGGGGTGATTCTGGCCGGGGGGCGGAGTTCCCGGTTCAACGGCATTAACAAGGCATTTGTGGACCTGCACGGCGGGCCCGTGATAGAGCCGGTTGCGGCCCTGCTTGGGCAAATGTTTTCCCGGGTGCTGATCATAACACATGATCCCCTGGCTTACCTGCCCTGGGATGCCGGCCTGGTGACGGATTTGTTTTCAGCGCGCAGTTCGCTTACCGGCATTCATGCCGGGCTGTTTTATTCCCCAACCCCCTATATTTTCGCAGTGGCCTGTGATACGCCCTTTATCCGGAGAGCCGTGGTGGAACTGGTTTTATCCGAACTGGAGCCGGGCGTCGATGCGGTCATGCCCCAGACACCTGCGGGCTTGGAACCCCTTTGTGCCGCGTATGCCAGCCAAAGCCTTGCCGTGGTGGAAAGCCATCTCCGGCAGGAAAAATTCAAGATCCGGCGGGTGTTTGAAAATCTCCGGGTCAAGGTGATTCCGGCGGAAAAAGTCATGGAGGCCGATCCGGAACTGGATACGTTTTTTAATATCAACACACCGGCGGACCTGGAAACAGCAAGATCCCGCCTGGAAAAACAGAAAAAAGGATCTTAGCACTATGGATCAAAACCGGCTTATAAACCAGATCAAGACATCTGCGGACTATGACCGGGTGGGCATGATCCTGACCCACCACGGCGTTGTCCGGGCCACTTCCCGCGATGGGCGCCCCGTGTCCGGGGTGCGGTTGGAAGTCAACCGGGACCGGATTGACGAGATCATTGATACAGAGAAGCAGCAGCCCGGGATTGTGGAAATTCTGGTGGAAATAACGGAAACAACCGAGCTGGCGGTGGGCGATGATATCATGCTCATTGCCGTGGCCGGCGATTTCCGGGAAAATGTTCTGGACTGCATGGCACGGATGATCGATGCGGTTAAAAAGCGCGTGACCGCCAAAACCGAGTATTATGAATAAAAACAGCAGGAGGGTGCTATAGATGGCCCAGTTTACCCACCTGGATCAGCAGGGCCGGGTGCGGATGGTGGATGTAAGCGGCAAAGATGTCACCTGCCGCCTTGCAGTGGCCCGCGCCGTGGTTTCCATGCAGGCCGCCACGTTTGAAAAAATTGTTTCCAATCAGAGCCGCAAGGGAAATGTATTGGAAACAGCCAGAATCGCCGGGGTCATGGCCGCCAAGCAGACCCATTTGCTTATTCCCATGTGCCATCCCATCTGTATCCGGCACGTGCAGGTGGATTTTTACCCGGACAAGGATGCCGGCTGTTTTGAAATCCGGGCCGCAGTCCGGGCAGACGACCGTACCGGTGTGGAAATGGAGGCAATGACGGCCGCATCTGTTGCCGCCCTGACCGTCTATGACATGTGCAAGTCCCATGACCGGGCCATGACCATTTCAAAGGTGTGTCTTGTGGAAAAATCCGGCGGAAAAAGCGGACATTTTGTCCGCAGTCCCGAAATCCCGGAGGATTCTGAGGCATGATCCGTTTGAGCAATCATTGATGCGCATTTCTTTTTCTGTTGAAATTCTGTATCTGGCCGCAGGCCTTATTGCCGGGGCATTGGCTGTTTTGATCGTTTTGGGTATCCGCATTCGGCGTCTGCGTGTCCGGCACAATCATCTGCACCAGCAATATACGGAATGCCGGATGGAGTTGAGTGCGGCCCGGGAAAAGTCAGCCATGATTGAGCAGGCCCGGGACCGGATGGCGGAAAGTTTCTCTGCACTATCAGCGCAGGCCCTGCAGGAAAATAACCAGGCGTTCATGAACCTGGCCAAAGCAACGTTTTCCCGGTACCTGGACGCGGCAAAGACAGACATGGAAGGCCGCAGCAGGGCAGTGGGCGATATGGTCCAGCCCCTGGTCAACACCCTGGAAAAATACGAGCAAAAGGTTCGGGAAATGGAACAGGCCCGCCAGCAGGCCTACGGAAGCCTCACAGAGCAGGTTTCCTCCATGGCCCGCACCCAGCAGGATCTGCAGCGGGAAACCGGACGGCTGGTGCAGGCCCTGCGCCTTCCCCAGGTCCGGGGACGCTGGGGGGAGATGACGCTGCGCCGGGTGGCCGAAATTGCGGGCATGCAGGATCATTGCGACTTTTACCAGCAGCCCACTGCTGCCAGCGAAGACGGGATGCTGCGGCCGGATATGATTGTCCGGCTGCCGGGGAACCGTCAGGTCATCATTGACGCGAAGGTGCCCTTGTCGGCTTATCTCGATTCCCTGGATAACGGTGATGAGGAAAATACGCAACAACCCCTTGAGCGCCAAGCCGGCCAGGTCAAAAGTCACATGAATCGTCTGGCCCAGAAATCTTACTGGCGCCAGTTTGAGCCCACACCCGAGTTCGTGGTGCTGTTTATGCCCGGGGAAAATTTTTTCAGCGCAGCCCTGTCCTGCCAGCCCGGATTAATTGAGGAAGGGGCGGCCAAAGGTGTGATTTTGGCCACGCCCACCACCCTGATCACATTGCTCAAAACCGTGGCCTATTCCTGGCGTCAGGAATCAGCGGTGGAAAACGCAAGGGCCGCCATTGACCTGGGAAGCGAGCTTTACGGGCGGATTTACTCCATGGTCCGGCATTTCAACCAATTGGGGCGGGACCTGGACAAAAGCATTGCCGCTTACAACAAGACCGTTGGTACCCTGGAACGCCGGGTGTTGGTATCCGCCCGCCGTTTCAGGGAAATGGGCGTGGTGGAAGATGACCGAAAGGATTTAAATCCGCCCGGGCCGGTGGACAACAAGGCCAGACAGATGGAAACGGACAACGCGGGGGAAAATGACACTGATGACTAATTGCCGGCGATCTGTCCCGGTTTTTGTGTTTCAGCGGCTGATAGCCGCAGCCTTATTTGCGGTCCTGTGGGCACTGCCGGCACTGGCAAGCGCGCAAATGGCCGAATTGTCCCCATCCAGACATCCCGTGTTTGTCGATGATCTTGGCTATGCCGGGCTATCCCGGGCCATCGGGCAAACCATTGCCTATTATGAAAAACTGCCCTCCTCCCGCAGGATGGCTTATGGCCCGGATGCTTACACGGTGGAAGATCTGATCTCCGGATTGCGGCGGTTTGATCAGTTTATGGAAAAAAAGCCTTCTGCAGAGGCGGTACAGAAATTTTTACGGGAAAATGCCCGGGTCTATGCCCACATTGAGCAAAGCGAACCGGTTTCGATATTGTTTACAGGCTATTATGAACCCGTGATCCAAGGCAGCAGAAAAAAGACCGACTTGTTCCAATATCCGGTTTACGGCCGGCCAAAGGACCTGGTTGAGCTGGATTTGTCGGCATTTGATGCCGGATGCGACAGCCGGTCCGCCGTGGGCCGTGTGGCAGACGGCCGGGTGGTTCCTTATTATGACCGGCGCACCATTGATACAACTGATCTGCTCCAATCCAGGGCGGAGGTGATTGCCTGGGCGGCGGATCCGGTAAAGCTGTTTTTCCTGCACGTACAGGGCTCCGGCCGGATTCGCCTGCGGGACGGGGACATGATTGCCGTGCACTTTGACATCACAAACGGCCGGCCCTATAAAAGCATCGGCAAATATTTGATAGACAAGGGAAAAATGGATCGGTCCAACATGTCCATGCAGGCCATTGCCGCCTATCTTGAAAAACACCCCGGGGACATCCGGGAAGTGTTGTTTTCCAATCCAAGGTACGTGTTTTTCAAAAAAAGCCGGGGCGGTCCGAAAGGTTCTCTGGGCGTGGACCTGACCCCCGGCCGTTCAGTGGCTCTGGACCGGGATGTTTCCCCTGCAGGGGCGTTTTTGTTTATTTGCGCAAAAAAGCCGACAGACAAAAATGCGGCCGGCCGTAAGCATGACTGGGTGCCTTTTTGCCGCTTTGCCTGCAGCCAGGATGCGGGAAGTGCGATTTCCGGCAAAAACCGCGCAGACCTGTTTTGGGGCTCCGGGGCCAGTGCACGCATGGCCGCAGGTCACATGCAGCACAGGGGGCGGATTTATTATCTGGTGATTCTGCCAAAATCCGGATAAAGGCCCGCCTATGGCGCCTGCTTTCGGGTGGCGGTTTCAAATACCATAAGCAGCCCGCCAAGCAATGCCAGCACGCCGCTTGCCATAAACAGGGCCGGCGCCCCGATAATCTCGAAAAAAATCCCGTTGACAAAAAAACCGATCATAATCCCAAGGCCGTAAGTGACCGCATTGTTGACCGCCTGGCCCAGGGTCTTGGCCGCCGCCGGGGTCAGTTCGTCGATGTAGAGGATGCTGGCCACATGAAAGGCGCCGTAGGAAAAGGCGTGCAGCATCTGGGTGACAATAATGAGCCAGGCCGATTGGGCGCCTGCCACCACAAACCATCGCAGGCAGGTACAGGCAAATGCGGCAATGAGCACCCGTTCATGGGAAAATCGCTGGAAAATGGGCCTGGAGTAAATCATGATCCCGATTTCGGCGATAACGGCCAGGGCCCAGGCAAAACCGATAAATGTGCTTGTAAATCCCAGGTTTTCCAGGTGGATGGAGAAAAATCCGTAATATGTGCCGTGGCTGGCCAGCATCAGAAACGCGGCCATCAGAAAAAAAACCACGCGTTTGTTCCAGAGATACCGGGCGCCTGCGGAAAAATCGAGCTTTTTCCCTTTGGTGGTTGGCGGCACCCTGAAGGCCAGGATGGATTGCAGCAAAGAACCAATCAGGATCAGGGGGATGATGATTTGCACGGAAAAAATGTCAATGGCACGGCCCACGCCCGTGACCATAAGGATAAAGCCGATCGACCCCCAGGCCCGCAGGTTGCCGTAGCGGTTTTTCTCTGTATCCAGCAGATCCATTGAAAATGATTCCAGAAAGGAAATCAAGGGCGCGTAAAACACCCCGTAAAAGGCGGTGATCACAAACATGGTGGCAAAATCGGTGAAGACCAGATAAAATGCCCATATGGCTGTGCTGATAAAATGGCAGAAAATAAATATGGGCCGGCGCATGGAAAACCGGTCTGCCAGCGCGGCCCAGATCAGGGGGAAAAGGGCGGTGGCAAGGGTGCGCATGGCCGAAATGGAGCCGATTTCAAACCCGGAAAATCCAAGCCGGTAGCAGTATAAGTTGAAATAGGGCAGATAGATGCCCAGTACCCCGAAGTAAAGAAAATACAAGGTGCTTAGGGTGTATTTCAGGGGTATGGGAGGTCTCTGGCTTGGAAACATCATTTGCTTTCAGGCAAAACCGGTGCGTTTTGATCTGGATTGGCATCCGCAGAAGCCGTGGCCTCGCTGTCGAGCATTACAGACAGCCACCTGGCTTCCGGGCTGTTTTCCAGAGCGATTTTAAAAATCATGGTCAGGGGCACTGACAGCAGCATCCCTACCGGGCCCAGCACCCAGCCCCAGAATACCAGGGAGAGAAACACCACCAGGGTGGAAAGGCCCAGGCCGCTTCCCATAAACCGGGGTTCAAGCAGGTTGCCGATAACCACGTTGACCGCTACAAAACCCAGGGCGCAAAGGGCCGCCGGCCAGACGCCCAGCTGGGCCAGAGCCAGCAGAATGGGGGGAACAGCGGCGATAATGGAGCCGATATTGGGGACATAGTTGAGCAGAAACGCCAGAAGACCCCAGAGAAAGGCAAAATCCAGGCCCAGTACAGACAGCCAGAGCCAGATGAAAATGCCGGTAGCCAGGCTGAAAAGGGTTTTTAAAGCCAGGTAGCGGTTGACGCTTTTGGTAAACCGGCTGAAGTTGGCCAAAGATTTTTCCGGGTCTTTGAATGCGGAGCGGATTTTTTCCGGAAACCGGGCGGCTTCCAGGAGGATGAAAATCACGGTCAGCAGGATTAAAAACGCGTTGGTCAGAACCCCGGAAAGGCCGGTCAGTGTCCGGGAGACCATCTGCATGGCCATGCCCGGATCCAGGTATTCCCGAAACATTTGTTCAGAAACCACAATTCCCCGGTTATTTAGCCAGGATATGAGTTTTGAGGATTCGGCCAGCAGGCGTTTCTGGTATATGGGCAGGGTGGTTGTGAACTCCCCCACAGAACCGCCCACAAACTGGATCAAAAGCGTTCCCAGGGCAATGATAATGGCCATGATCACGCCGATGGCAGCGATTTTGGGCAGTCTTTTTCTCTGAAGCCAGAACAGCAGGGGCGTGAAAATGATGGCAATGAATACCGACAGCAGAAACGGCACCAGGATTCCGGCAGCCGCGCGCATTCCCGCCACGATCACCACAAAGCAGGCGGCTGCAATCATGAAACGGATTTCCCGTGAAAGGGCGGATTGGATTTCCATGATGTCTTTTGTCTCCGGATCAGAGGTTGTCCATATCTCCAGGATATTCAGATTCGTATCAGAAAGGCGGGCATGCGGCAAGCCCTGTATCCGGTTTTGCCCGGCAGGCCTTGACATTGACATCGGGATTCCGTATTACCCATGGAAAAGGTCCGGACGCTTTCAAAGCGTTTTGCATTATCTGATGATGAAAGGAAATACAATATGCTGCAGTATCGGATACTGGGCACCGCATTGATTGCCCTTGTAGCAGCAGCCCTTTGCATGCCGGCCCCAGTGCCGGCGCAGGAAAATGCCTCCCGGCCCCGGGCAGTGGTGGAAAATGCCGTGCATGACTGGGGCGCGGTGTATGCCGGTGAAAAGATCATTCATTCCTTTGTTATCGCCAATCAGGGGGATGCGCCCCTGGAGATCGGGTCTGTGCGCACCGGGTGAGGGTGTGCCACGGTCGAAAAGCCCGGCCGCATCCTTCCCGGCGAGGAGGGAAAATTAAAAGTACAGGTCACCACAAGTTCCGGCAATGCTGGCCATGATCTGAGCAAAACCATAAAGGTGGATACCAGTGATTCGGAAAATCCGCAGCTTGAGTTAAGGATTTACGGCAAAGTAAAGGCTTATGTCACGGTTTCCCCCCGTAGGGTGATTTTAAAGGGGAGGCAGGGGGAAAGCATTGCCCAAACCGTTAAAATTTTTCCGGAAACTGATAAAGGCCTCAACATTACCGGGCTATCCGCAGCCCGGGGGGTGGATATCGACTATCGCCTGAACCAGATCCGGGAAAACGGCAAAAATGGCTATGCCCTGCACGTGGAAAACCAGCGGGACACACCCGGCCGGTTTTATGATACTGTTTTTCTGAAAACAGACAGTGATGTGGCCGGCACCATTTCCATTGTGGTTTCGGGTTTGCTCCGGCCCGCGGGACCGGGAAAAAACAGACAGTAAGGGTAAAGCATGACAGCATTGAAGGTTGCGGCCTTTGACTGCGACGGGGTCATGTTTGACACTGAAGCGGCCAACCAGGCCTATTACAACGATATCCTGGCCCATTTTTCAAAACCGCCCATGACCGGGGCGCAGTTTGCCTACTGCCAGATGCACACCGCAGATAAGGCCATAGCCCATCTTTTCCCGGATCCCGGCGAATTTGCCGCAGCCCAGGCCTTTCGCAGAAAAAGGGGCTACGGCCCTTACATCCGTTACATGAAAATGGCCCCGGACTTAAAGGACGTGCTTTGCTGGTGCAGAAAGGTTCTGAAAACCGCCGTGGCCACCAACCGCTCGGATACCATGAACCGGGTTTTGGAAGAAAACGGCCTGGAGAATTGTTTTGACCTGGTGGTAACGGCCATGGACGTCGCCAACCCAAAACCGCACCCTGAGCAGCTCTGTTCCATCATGGAGCGTTTCCGGGCCGGCCCCCGAGAGGTGCTCTACATCGGCGATTCGCAACTGGATCAATACGCGGCCGAAGCTGCGGGCGTGGTCTTTGCCGCCTGCCGCAATCCCGGGCTTTCTGCGGACTACTACATTGACCGGTTATCAGAGATCAAGTCCATCATAGTCAGCCGGCAGCAATAACCCGGCAAAAAAGATCCGGACACAGCCCATGAGCGATGAACAACGCATTTATCTGGTCGACGGCAGCACCTACATTCACCGGGCCTATCACGCCATCCGGTCCCTTTCCACCTCCAGGGGATTTCCCACCAATGCGGCCTACGGGTTTGCCCGGATGCTGATCAAGCTTATCCAGGACCGGGACCCCAAATACGTGGCCATGGTTTTTGACAGCCGGAAACCCACGTTCCGCCATGAACTCTACCCGGACTACAAGGGCCACCGGCCCGAGATGCCCGAAGATTTGGCCATGCAGATACCGGTAATCCACGAGATCACCGAAGGTTTTAACGTCCCGGTTTTCCTCATGGACGGCTATGAGGCAGATGATCTCATCGGCACCCTGGCCCGACAGGCAGAGGCGGCGGGATTTGAAGTGGTCATGGTGACCGGGGATAAGGATATGATCCAGCTGATTACCGACAAGGTCACCATGTGGGATCCCATGAAGGACCAGGTCACCGATAGGGACCGCGTACTGGCTGAAAAGGGCGTTGAGCCGCACCAGATGCTCGATCTTCAGGGTCTTGCCGGAGATTCTTCCGACAATATTCCGGGCGTGCCCGGAATCGGGCCCAAGACCGCTGCCACACTGGTGCAAACCTACGGGAGCATGGACGAACTTTATGCCCGCCTGGATGAAATCCGTGCGGGCAAGCAGCGGGAGAAACTGGAGCAATTTCAGGATCAGGCGTTTTTGAGCCGGAAGCTGGCCAAAATTGTCACGGATGCGCCCATTGCCTTCAACCCCGGGGATCTGGCCAAAAAAGCCCCGGATGCCAACCATCTGGCCCGGCTGTTTCGGGACCTGGAGTTTCGAAAGCTCCAGGAGGACTATCCCGTGGTCTCGGATTTGTCTGCCAAGGATTACCGTGTGGTGCGCGATGCCGCCGCCCTTGAGGCCTTGGCGGAAAAACTGGAAAAAAGTCCCTTTTTTGCCATTGACACGGAAACCACTTCAACCGAGGCGGTGCGCGCAGACCTGGTGGGCATTTCCGTGGCCATGGAAGCCGACTCTGCCTATTACATCCCATGCGGCCACACCGGTCCGGATGCCGCCTCCCAGCTTTCAAAAACCGAGGTTTTAAAAAGGCTTGGCCCGGTGCTGGAAAACCCGGAAATCGGAAAAATCGGCCAGAACATCAAGTATGACTGGACGGTTCTGCGCCGCAGCGGGGCAAATCTGGCTGGCGTGATCTTTGACACCATGCTGGCCTCCTACCTGATCAACCCGGAAAAGCGGGCTCATGGATTAAACCAGATTGCCATGGATTATTTGGATCATCGTATGATCACCTATGACGAGGTCATCTCAGCACAGGGAGCCAGGCTGGAAAGCTTTGCCCAGGTGCCTGTGGAAAAGGCGGTGACCTATGCGTGCGAGGATGCAGACATTACCCTGGCCGCTTATTTCAAGCTTTCTCCCACGCTTGAATCCGCGGGCCTGTCCGAACTTTTGTCCGGCATTGAACTGCCGCTGGTGCCGGTGCTGGTGAAAATGGAGGAAACCGGTATCCGGGTGGACAAAGACCGGCTGCAGGCCATGTCCGTGGATTTGGCCCGGGAGCTTGAGCGAATTGAAGCCGATATTTACACCATGGCCGGTGAGGAATTCAACATCAATTCCTCCCAGCAGCTTGGCCGTATTCTTTTTGACAAGCTCAGTCTTCCCACCCAGAAAAAAACAAAGAAAAAAACCGGTTATTCCACGGATGTGGAGGTGCTCACCGCCCTGTGCCGGCACCATGAACTGCCGGAGCTGGTGCTGCACCACCGGATGCTGGCCAAGCTCAAGTCCACATATGTGGATGCGCTTTTCGGATTGATTAACCCGGAAACCGGTCGGATTCATACCTCTTTTAACCAGACCATAACGGCCACGGGCCGGCTGAGCAGTTCCAATCCCAATCTGCAAAACATTCCCATCCGCACTGAGGCGGGCCGGGATGTGCGCCGGGCGTTTATTCCCAAACAGGGCTGGCATTTCCTGGCTGCCGATTATTCCCAGATCGAGCTTCGTCTGCTGGCCCATTACTCAGGCGATGAAATTCTGATTTCGGCATTTGCCAATGATGAAGACATCCACGCGCGAACCGCGGCAGAGGTGTTTTTCACGGATTCGCAAAACGTGAACGCGGAACTGCGCCAGCAGGCCAAGACCATCAATTTCGGTATCATCTACGGCATGGGGGCCTATTCCCTGTCCAAAGAGCTGGGCATCACCCGGAAAATGGCGCAAACCTATATTGATCATTATTTTGAGCGCTACAACGGGGTGAAAAGGTTCATTGATCAGACCATTGAAGATGCCCGCCAAACCGGGCGGGTTTCCACGCGGTTCGGACGGATCCGCCATGTCCCGGATATTAACAGCAAAAACGCCAATATGCGCGGGATTTCCGAGCGCGCGGCCATTAATACGCCTATCCAGGGCACGGCGGCGGATCTTTTGAAGCTGGCCATGATCCAAGTGGATGCGGATCTTTCACAACAGGGTCTGAAAACGGCCATGCTGCTGACCGTGCATGACGAACTGGTATTCGAAGTGCCCGAAGATGAGCTGGAAACAGTTCAGCAGCGCGTCCGGCAGATCATGGAAAATATCGCCGAACTCTCCGTGCCCTTGAAGGTCAATATGGCCGTGGGCAGCAACTGGGCGGCAGCCCACTGATCATCGCAGGCAAATATTCATCAATGCCCTCCGGTTGCGCATGCGGGAGGCGGATTATTCAGACCGGGATTGGCCGGGTTTTTCCGAATGGGTTTCATGCACCGATTTTTCCACGGTTCTGTATATATTGCGGAAATGGTCATGGAAACTCGAAGGTGAAACCGTTCCCACCTCGATGAATTTGACCACGATTTCCTTGACGGTCTTTAAGATCAGTTCGTCTTGTTTCATGATCCGGCCTTGTTTAACAGGGTTTGGAAGTGCAGATTGCAACAATCCCTTTTATACCAGAAAAGACCTTGCCGTGCAATTGCTTGACAGGCAGGGTTGCCTGGATTAATAATAAAGTCCTTGTGATTTAAGCCAATTGGATGAATGCTGGAAAAAACGGGCTGCCGGCTTTGAAAAATCCATGAAAATCAGCCCGGCCTGGCCAATGCGGATAACAGACAATGAAAAACATGACCAAAATCGGCAGAAATGACCCTTGTCCCTGCGGCAGCGGCAAAAAATACAAGAAATGCTGCATGGGCAAACAAAATGCCAATCCCGTTGATATTGGCAAATGGTACCGCCAGAAATACAACATCGAGCTCAAGCAGCCAGCAGACATCGAGGCCATCCGGGCTGCCGGCCGGCTGGTGATCCAGGGACTGGACCGGGTGGAAGCCGAACTCAAAGCCGGCATGACAACTGAGGAGATCAATACCCTGGTCCACGACCATGCCATGGCCAACAATGCCGTCCCCGCCCCGCTCAACTACCGCGGCTTCCCCAAAAGCGTTTGCACCTCGGTCAATGAGGTGATCTGCCACGGCATCCCCGGCGATTACGTGCTAAAGGACGGCGATATCATCAATGTGGATATCACCCATATTTATAACGGCTATTACGCGGATGCCAGTAAAACTTTTTTTGTGGGCACCCCGGGAACGGATGCGGAAAAAATCGTGGGCGTGGCCGCCGGCAGCCTGAAAGCGGCCATGGACATGCTGGCCCCGGATCGCACCATCGGCGATATCGGATGGGCCATCCAGCGATATGCAGAGGGCCGCGGCTGCTCCGTGGTAAGAGAGTTTGTGGGCCACGGCGTGGGTTTTGATTTCCATGAACCGCCCCAGGTGCCCCATTACGGAAAAAAAGGCCAGGGCGTGGTGCTGGTGCCGGGAATGGTCTTTACTGTTGAGCCCATGATCAACCTGGGCACGGCCAAGCTGTTTGTGGAAGATGATGGGTGGACCGCCGTGACCGCGGACCGCAAACTGTCCGCCCAGTTTGAGCAGACCTTTGTGATTACAGAAGACGGGTTTGAAAGTCTGACCCCGTATTCCCTGTGATCTGAAGTGCTACAAAAACAATGCCGCAGAAAAAAAAGCAGCCGAGCTTGGCAGAAAGAAACGGTCAGCCGCCAATGAGCACCGGATCCGGACAATCAGCGCCCAATATGGCCAACATGCCCGCGCTAAACGATGCCGAGGGCCAGCGGGTTCCACAGGAGGCGGGTTTTGTGATCGATGCCCATGTGCACGTGTTTCCCCAGGCCGTTTTTTCGGCCGTCTGGAAATGGTTTGACGCCCATGCCTGGCCCATACGCTACCGGCTCGATGCCAGGTCGGTGTTCGATTTTCTGCTGGCCCGCGGGGTGGGGCATGTGGTGGCCCTGCAGTATGCGCACAAGCCCGGCATTGCAGAGGCGCTAAACCGATTCATGGTTGATATCTGCCGGGATTATCCGGGCCGGGTCACTGGTCTGGCCTCGGTTTTTCCCGGAGAGCCGGATGCGCCCAAAATCCTGGAAAAAGCCTTTGACGCCGGCCTGGCTGGGGTCAAACTGCACGCCCATGTCCAGTGCTTTGACTTAAACAGCCCGGAAATGGACGAGATCTGCCGTGTTTGCAGCCGGGCCAAAAAGCCCCTGCTCATCCACGCCGGAAGAGAGCCCAAAAGTCCGGCCTATGCCTGTGATCCTTATGAAATCTGCGCGGTGGAAAAAATTGACCGAATGCTTGACACCCATCCGGATCTACGGCTTTGCGTGCCCCATCTCGGAGCTGACGAGTTTTCCGCCTATGCCCGGCTCATTGAATCCAGCGACCGGCTCTGGCTGGACACGGCCATGGCGGTTACCGATTACTTACCCATTGACAACCCGGTAAGGCTTTCGGAGATGCGCGCAGACAGGGTTTTGTACGGATCGGATTTTCCCAACATCCCCTATGCCTGGGATCGGGAGTTGAAAGAATTGGCCGCAGCCGGTTTTTCCCGGGATTTTCTGGCCCGGCTCATGTGGAAAAACGCCCGGGATTTTTATGGCATTTCTTTGAATTTCAACGAATCTGAGGCTTATGAAACAATCGCCTGACAAGGTTGTATACGGCAGCCGCACCGAAGTGACCGGCGGCGGGTTTTATTTTGCCTGTCACCCGGGGGTGCCCTGTTTTACCCGCTGCTGCAAAAATCCGGACATGTATCTGTATCCCTATGATATCATCCGGCTCAAATCCCGGCTGGCAATGGATTCGGAAACCTTTCTTGACACCCATACCTATACGGCCGTGCGCGACAATCCCTGGTTTCCGCACGTAATGCTTAAAATGAGCCAAAAACAGGACCGTCCGTGTTCCTTTTTAACCGGGCAGGGATGCACGGTTTATGCGGACCGGCCTTTTTCATGCCGCGCCTATCCGCTGGAACCCGCCCTTTCCAGGGACATGGACGGGCGCCGGCCGGATCGGTATTTTGTCGTGCGCCATCCTTACTGCAAGGGTCATGAGCAGGACCCGTACCAGAGCGTGGAACAGTGGATCGCAGACCAGGAGTTGGGTCCCTTTATTGAACACAATCGACGCTGGGCTGCCATTGATGCTTTGCTGCGCGCCAATCCCTGGGGAGCCAAAGGCCTGGAGAATCCGGCCGTAAAAATGGTTTTCATGGCCGCCTTTAACCCGGACCGCTTCAGGGAGTTTGTGTTTTCCAGCTCGTTTTTAAAGCGATTTGATATCCCCGCCAGCCGGAAGGCTGCAGTTGAAGCCCGGGATACGGATCTGATGGGGCTGGGATTTGACTGGATCGAGTTTCTGCTGACCGGAAAAGGTCCATTGGCGGAAGCAAAGACCGGGTAGTCGTTTTTTCAGCCCTATTGTTTCGGCGGTTTTTCGGCATCCAGCAAAGCCCGGACCTTTCTGAGCAGTTCATCGGTGGTAAAGGGCTTTTGCAGAAGCTGCATGTCCTTGTGGAGTACGAAATTGGTATGAATGGCGTTTCCGTTGTATCCGCTGGAAAAAAGTACCCGGAAATCCGGGCTGAATTCCTTGATGGCGTCATGAACCTGTCGGCCGTCTTTTATGGGCATGACCACGTCAAGAACCGCCAGATCGATTTTGTCACGGTTTTGGGTAAACAATTCAATGGCTGTCTCGCCGTCTTTTGCGCAAAAGACCTTGTATCCGGCCCGGCTTAGCACGGTCTGCATCAAGTCGCAGACCATTTTATCATCTTCTGCCACCAGGAGAGTTTCGGTACCGCCCTTTACCCGCCCCTGGAGGTTGACCTCCACATCCGTTGCCCGTCTTTGGGTTACCGGCAGATAGATTTTAAACATGGTGCCCCGGCCCGGCTCGGAGTAGACATTGATCATGCCCTGATGCTGGCAGATGATGCCGTAAGCTGTGGACAGACCCATACCGTTGTTTTTCTCCCGTGGTTTGGTGGTAAAGAACGGCTCAAAAATTCTGGCGGCTGTTTGGGAATCCATGCCGCAGCCTGCGTCTGTGACGCTGATCAGCGCAAACCGTCCCGGTTCGGCCCATTCATGGGTCCGGCAGTACTGGCCGTTGATGAGCACATTTTCGGTTTCAATGGTTACGGTGCCGCCTTCGGGCATGGCATCTTTGGCATTGAGGCATAAATTGAGCAACACCTGCTGGATATGGGCGGCATCAAGGTGTGCCCGGCCCACGTGCCGCCCCGGGATATAGTCGATTTCGATTTTTTCTCCGATCAGACCCCGCAGCATGGATATGGTTTTCTCAATGAGCCCGTTGATTTCTACCTCTTTCATCTGCATGATTTGCTTTCTGCTGAATGCCAGCAGGTGGCGGACCATGTCCGCTGCCCGGCTGCCGGCGGCGCTGATTTCATTTAAACACGCCCGGCTCGGGTGGTGCTGTTCCAGTTCATCGGCCATAAGATCTGCATAACCGTTGATGATCTGGAGCAGATTATTGAATTCATGAGCAATTCCGCCTGAAAGCTTGCCCACGGCTTCCAGTTTCTGGCTATGCCGCAGCCGTTCTTCGAGCTTTTTGCGCTCTTTTTCGGCCTGTTTCTGATCCGTGATGTCCATGCCGGTAAAACTCAGGCCAAGGGACAGGTTCCGGGGATCAATGGGGGCGGATCTCAGGGAAATTTCCAAACTTTGGCCGTTTTTGGTCTGCCATCTGGTTTCCATCGTGCCCAGGCCCTTTTGTGCAATCTGCTCCTGTATCTCCAGAGCTACCCGGTCGTAATCCCTTTTTTCCGGGTACAGAATCCGGGCGCTTTTTCCCACCAGCTGATCCCGCCGGTATCCCGTCATCTCGCAGAGCCGTTCATTGACGTCCCGGATGATCCGGTCCCGGACAATCTCGTTTTCCATCATGGGCTCCACGAAGCCCAGAGCGATGGGAGATGTGTGAAACAGGCTGCTCAGCTGCGCTTTTTGTTCAGCAATCTCGGTCATGGCCTGTTTCAGTTGCTGGGTTTCCTCCACGCACATGAGTATGCGGGGATCGGCCTGGTTTTCTCCATTATCAATGCACATGGTGGAGACAAAAACCGTGCAGCTAAACCGGGTCTCTTCGGATTGCTTGTTAAGGCGGGCTTTGCGGCGGTAGCAGGCGGCGCGGCGCTCCATGGCTTCTCTGATGGCCTGGTTGATTTCGCATTGCCCGCAGGCAGGGGTTTTTCCGCACCCCTCTGGATAATCTTCGGCATTACAGCAGCACAAAACCTCGCCCGGCGGCTTTCCGCCCATGTCGTCCAAAGGCTCGCGAGAATCCGGGTTTTCAGGCATGATCAGATTCTGTACCCGCCGCTGGCTGTCGATGAGCAGTATAAGCAGATTGGTGTTTTCGGAAATGTCTGGAAAGGGCGGTTTGGGATCACGGTTCAGCTTCATGGATCTCCTCTGGCAGTGCCATGTTGGCTGCCTGTGGGATGCAGGTGACAGAAAGGCGCATTTATCTGCTGAGGTTTATTTTTAGAAATATGCATTAAAAAATAAATTTATCTTAAAAACGCAGCAAAGGTCAAAATCTTTTTATTGGATTTTAAATCCCTTATCCCTTGTTGCCCTGGGACAATAAATGGCGTATAAACAGATCAGGTCAGCAAGGGAAAAAAGGGCGGCACCATGTGTCTGGAGGCGGCCGCGCGCCAGCCAAAGCTGTTTAAAACATGGCAGAAACGACCGTCAAGGGGAGCGTCGATGGTAATTGCCGCTTCGGTGAAGGGGTGATCAAACACCACCCGTACCGCTGCCAGCAAAAGCCGGGAGCAGCCGAAGGTTCTGGCAAAAAAGCGGTTGTGACGACCGTCTCCGTGGGGCTGGTCCCCGATGACCGGATGGGAGATATGATGCAGGTGCCGCCGGATCTGGTGGAGTCGGCCGGTTTCCGGACGGGCCAGGATAAGCGAATACCGGCTGGTGGGATAGCGGTTCACCGGGTAGGGCAGTTCAATGGTGCCCAGGCGCAAAAACCGGGTCAGCGCGGGCTGGATAATGTTGGTGCGTTTTTTTTTGTCCCGGTATCTGGCCAGGGGCTTGTCAATGATGCCCGATTCTGGCGCCCATCCCCGGACCACGGCCAGATAGAGCTTGGTGACCTGGCGGTCTGAAAAGCATTGGGCCAGGCGCCCGGCGGCTTTCGGGTAAAGCCCGAAAATCAGGACCCCGGAGGTGGGCTTGTCCAGGCGGTGGACCGGGTAGACATGGCAGCCCACCTGGTCGCGCACCATCTGGAGGGCAAACCGGGTGTTTCGGGGCACCAGGCGGCTTCTGTGCACCATGAGACCGGCCGGCTTGTTGACAGCCACAAAATGCGTGTCCATGTAAAGGATTTCCATGGACCGGTTTTTATCAGCCAAATTCTGATTTTGCCAGATCCAAATGCAAAATCAGACAAAATTGTCAAAAAGGGATGTTTCATGAAGATCCTGCTTACCGGCGGGGCCGGATACATCGGCACCCACACATGCGTTTCACTCATTGCGGCCGGCCACAGGCCAGTTGTGGCCGACAATCTGGTCAATGCCAGGGCTGAATCAGTCCTTCGGGTGGAAAAAATCGCCGGCACCTGTGTGCCGTTTTATCAAACAGATCTGCGCAACAAGACGGAACTGCGACAGATATTTGACAATGAGCAGATCGAATGCGTGATTCATTTCGCTGGGTTAAAAAGCGTTGCCGAATCCGTGCAAAAGCCTTTGTCCTATTATGACAACAACCTGGGGGCGACTCTTGCCCTCTGCGAGGTCATGGCGGATCTCGGGGTCAGGGACTTGGTTTTCAGCTCTTCTGCCACGGTCTATGGCAGCCCGGAGCAGGTGCCCATTAAAGAGGACGCCCCGGTTGCGCCCTTTAACCCGTACGGCCGCACCAAGCTGATGATCGAGCAGATTCTCAAGGATCTGAGCGCTGCAGACCCGCGCTGGAACGTGGCCCTGCTGCGGTATTTCAACCCGGTTGGCGCCCATGTCAGCGGGCTGATCGGAGAGGACCCGGCTGATATTCCCAACAACCTGATGCCCTATATCAGTGCTGTGGCTGTGGGCCGGCTGGCTGAAGTGCAGGTGTTTGGCAATGACTATCCCACCGCCGACGGCACAGGCGTGCGCGATTACATCCATGTCATGGACCTGGCAGAGGGACATGTGCGGGCTCTGGAAAAGCTTTGGCAAAACTGCGGCTGTGTTACCTACAATCTGGGCACGGGACGGGGCTATTCCGTGCTGGAAATGATTGTGGCATTTGAAAACGCCTGCAACAAAAAAATCCCCTATCGCATCACCGGACGCCGGCCCGGCGATATCGCCGAATGCTATGCAGACCCCGGCCTTGCGCAAAAGGAGCTAAACTGGCAGGCCCAACACGGCATTGACAGAATGTGCGTTGATACATGGCGCTGGCAGTCCATGAACCCGAAGGGGTATAGGGAATAAAGCCAAATTGTTGCCGCAACAGGTTGTCCTTTCTGCCAGGCTCATTTTTCCGCCGGGTCCTGCGGGTCAGTACTTTGTGGCTTTGCAAGTGCTGAAATATTTTCACAGGAGGTTTGCATGACAAAAAAAATTTTTATCACCGGTGCGTCCTCGGGCATCGGGCGGGCTGTGGCCCTGGAGATGGCGGCACGCGGATATGGCTTGGCTCTGGCGGCCCGGCGGGTGGAAAACCTGGAACAACTGCGTGATGAAATCAAGCAAAAGGGCATTGATGTGCCAATGGCTGTCCGGGCTCTGGATGTGGCTGATACTGACCGGGTGGCGCCGGTTTTTGCTGAGCTGGCAGAAGAGATCGGGGGCGTGGATATTGTTTTTGCCAATGCCGGCGTGGGTCTGGGCGAGCGCATCGGCAGAAACGAGTTTGACAAGGCCCGCAAAACCGTTGCGGTTAACCTGACCGGCGCCATGGCCACGGTGGATGCGGCTGTTGCCTATTTTCTGGCAAAAGGCGGCGGGCACGTGGTGGGCATCTCCTCTGTGGCCGCCCTGCGGGGAATGCCCAAAAGTTCGGCCTATTCGGCCTCCAAGGCCGGCATTGCGGTTTATCTTGAAGCTTTGCGTGCCGAGACCCTTGGCAAAAACATTGATGTTACGGTGCTGTATCCCGGCTACATTGACACGCCCTTAAACAACATGCTCAAAAACCGGCCCTTTTTGATTTCCCTTGAAAAAGGTGCCCGGATCATTGCCGACCGGATCGAAAAAAAGACCCGGTCCGCGTTTGTGCCCGCCTGGCCCTGGGCCGTGGTGGCAAGGCTGCTAAAGATCCTGCCTACCGGCGTGATCGCGCGGATGTAGGTTTATTGCGGCTGTGCCGGAATGATTTCAAATCGGTGTTTTTAAGCCCGGCAGCCTTCAAAGCCGGAAGCTCAGACGGTTTTCGCATGTGTCGGGTCGGGTGTGATTTGTTTGTCTGCGGATCGCTTTGGCCGATTGTCCCGGGGCGCTGGCTGGAATTTCAAAAACTCGGGCTTTGCCCTCAGACAGTTTGAAATTCCGGACGCCATCGCCCCGGGACAATCTTTTGGCCAAACCGCTCCAATGCAGTCAAACAAACCACCCCCGCCCCGCCCCATGGCCAGCGCACTGGAAATGTCCGGCAGCAAATATCTTCGGATACCGGTCTGAGGTGGGTAGATTTGAAAGGGTATTTTCAATGTTTTTTGCAGAGCTGTTGAATTCGGAATAAGGTCCCCAGGGAAGCCCGAAGGACGGGGGGCGGGTTTTTGAAGCGACATTGAGCGTTTTTGCGGGAAAATTCAGTCAATGCCGGAGCCGGAAAATTTCAAACTGTTTGAGGGCGCTTGCGCCCGAGTTTGTAAATTTTGGCGAAGGCATTGGCTGAATCCGCAAAAACGATCCGGAGCGAAAAAACCCGGCCCCGGCCGCAGGGCTTTCCTCCTTCGGGCTTTCAAGATTGGCTTGCAGCAGCGTGGGAAAAGGATTCTTCTTTAGGGGGAGCCGGCAGGATCAGAATTCGTCATAGGCGATCATTTCAGGTTCCACACCGTAGTTGTCCAGGGTTTCCAGGCACGCTCTGAGCATCATGGGCGGGCCGCAGAGATAATATTCCACCTCCGAGGGATCCGGGTGGGACTGGAGAAAATGCGCTTCCAGGCTCTGGTGGATAAACCCGGTCATCCCGTCCCACTCGTCTTCGGGCAGGGGGTCGGATAAGGCCACGTGATAGGCGAAATGGTCAAATTCTTTGTCGAGTTTTTTGAACTCCTCGTCATAGAGCATTTCCTGGCGGTTTCTGGCACCGTACCAGAAAGTCATGGGCCGGTGGGTTTTCACGGACAAAAGCTGCTGGCGGATCTGGCCGCGCAGGGGAGCCATGCCCGCACCCCCGCCAATAAAACACATCTCCCGCCGGCTGTCGGCCACCCGAAAATCGCCGAACGGACCGCTTAAGCTTACCCGGTCGCCGGGCTTGAGGCTGAAAATATAAGACGAGCCCACACCCGGGGGTGCGCCGGGCTGGTCCGGCGGCGGGGTGGCGATGCGGATGGTAAACATCAGGGGATTGGCTTCAAACGGGGGATTGGCAAGGCTGTAGGCCCGGTATACGGGCTCTTCGTTTACAGCCTCAAGGCTCCACAGGTCATATTCGTCCCAGGCCTGTTTAAAGGGCTGCTCAATCTCAAAGTCTGAAAAAGACACCCTGTAGGGCGGAATATCGATCTGCATGTACTGGCCGGCCTCAAATTCAATGGCCCGGTCCTGGTCGATATTGACCGCCAGTTCCTTGATAAAGGTGCCGATGCTTTTATTGGAGGTCACGGTGCCTTCGTATTTTTCAATGGCAAAGATTTCCGGCGGAATTTCGATTTCCATGTCCTGTCGGATTTTCAACTGGCAGGACAGCCGAACATTGTCCTGCTTTTCCGCCCGGGACAGGTGGGGCAGTTCCGTTGGGAGGATATCGCCGCCCCCGGCCACCACCCGGCACTTGCACTGGCCGCAGGAACCGCTGCCGCCGCAGGCCGAGGGCAGGTAGATCTGGTTTTGGTTTAAGGCCGCCAAAAGCGATGTGCCGGCTTTGGCTGAAATCGGATTCTGCTTGTCCTCGTTGATGACGATCTGCTGCTGACCCTTGCGCGCCACCCGGGATTCCACAAGCAGCAGCAAAGTCACCAGTACCAGGATGATCCCGGAAAATGTGCCGATGCTGATCAGGTAAATCAAGTTTCCCCCGTGTTACATGGTAATGCCGGAAAACAGCATAAACGCCATGGCCATCAGTCCGGTAACAATCATGGTAATGGCAAATCCCTCCAGTCCGCTTGGCAGGTCCGCGTAGCGCAGCTTGATGCGCGCTGCGGCCATGGCCACAATGGCCAGCATCCAGCCCACACCCGCGCCAAAGCCAAAGACCACCGATTCAATAAAGGTCAGGTTGCGCTCCACCATAAACAGCGAGCCGCCCAGAATGGCGCAGTTTACTGCAATCAGGGGCAGAAAAATGCCCAGACCCGCATACAGGGAAGCGGAAAACCGGTCGATGATGATCTCAATGGCCTGGACCATGGCGGCAATCACCGAAATAAAAATGATGAGTTTTAAAAAGCTCAGGTCCACATCCGGCAGCCCGGCCCAGGCCAGGGCGCCAGGGGACAGCAGCCCGTGGAATATCAGCCAGTTGACGGGTGTGGTCACGGTGAGCACAAAAATCACCGCAAAGCCAAGGCCCACAGCGGTTTCGATGTTTTTTGACACCGCCACAAACGAGCACATCCCCAGAAAATAGGCCAGCAGAATGTTGCCGGCAAAAACGGAATTCAAAAACAGGCTGAGCAGTTCGACCATAACCTTTTCCGCTATTTTCTTGAATTAACTAGGTATTTCTGCAGCCAGGCCATCAGCCCGATGATGATAAAGGCCGCAGGCGCCAGCAGCATCAGGCCCATGTCCTCGTAGCCCGCCGCATAGAGGCGTTCGGGTACCACGGTGTATCCAAAAATGCTTCCCGAGCCAAACAATTCCCGGATCAGGGCCACGCTCATCAGCACCGAGCCGTAGCCCACCCCGTTTCCCAGTCCGTCAACAAACGCCAGGTGCGGCGGGTTGGAAAGGGCAAAGCCTTCGGCCCGGCCCAGGATGATGCAGTTGGTGATGATCAGGCCCACAAATACAGACAAAAGCTTGCTGATTTCAAAATAATAGGCCCGCAGAAACTCGTCTGCCAGGATTACCAGGGAAGCAATCACCGCCAGCTCCACGATGATGCGGATATTGCCGGGAATCACGTTTCGCAGCAGGGAAATGATCAGATTCGACAGGGAGACCACAAATGTCATGGCAAGGGTCATGACAAAGGCGGTCTTTAACTGCACGGTCACGGCCAGTGCCGAGCAGATGCCCAGCATCTGCATGTTAATAGGGTTTTCATACCAGGCCGGTCCGGCAAATGTCTTAAATGCTTTGGTGCGGGTCAGTTTCATTTCTCCCCCGGGTCAGTTGGTTCCTGAAGACGACAGCTCAGGCGCTGTTTGCGAAAGCACAGGGATACGGGTTCATATCTGGACAGGGTTTTTTCAAGCCCTTTGGAAAGATACCGGCCCGTGAGGGTGGCCCCGCTGATGCCGTCGACGTAATGGGACTCTTTTTCCTCCGGGACACGTTTGTCCACATCCCCCTTGGCAATCTGTACGGCCACAAACCGGCCGGTGCGATCAACGATTTTTTTGCCTTCAAAATTTTCCTGAAACCACTGCTTTTCAATTTCCCCGCCCAGGCCCGGGGTTTCGGAGTGCTCGTAGACCGTAAAGCCGGCTACTGTGGAACCGTCGTTTTCCAGTGCCATGTAACCGTAAATCTTGCCCCACAGGCCCTGGCTTTCAATGGGGATGATATAGTTTTGGATCTCCCCGTTTTTTGTATACAGGTAAATGGTAAGAACCTGTCCGTCCCCGGCCTTGTCCTCTGCGGGCTCTGCGATTTCGCCGGCAGCAGACACCCGGATTTTATCAATGTTTTTTTCGTATATATCCCGGATCTGCTCCGGGGTGTAAGCCTTGTCCCGGGATGCCAGATCCACGGTATAAAGGACGTTTTTCTGCCGGTCACTGAGCCGGTTTTTTTCCTGCATCGGCTGCAGTCCCGTGGCTGCGGCAGTCAGCAAAACCCCGCAGACCAGGCACATGCCCAGGGCAAAACCGATGGATTTGAGGGTCTCAGACATGGGGAATCCTTTTTTTTACCCGCAGCCGGATTTCCGTGTACTCCAGAAGGGGTGCAAACATGTTCATAAACAAAATGGCCAGCATCACGCCCTCCGGAAACGCCGGGTTGACCACCCGGATCAGCACGGTCAATGCCCCGATGAGAAAGCCGTAGATCCATTTGGCCCGGTCCGTGCCCGGCGCGGTAACCGGGTCTGTGGCCATGTAAGCCGCTCCAAAGGCAAAGCCGCCGGCCACCAGATGATAGAACGGGTTGACCGAAAACCAGGGCAGTGTGTCCGGGGATGCCGCCAGGTTGAGCAGAAATCCGGTGGCCAGCAGACCGGCCACCGCCCCCAATATGGTGCGGTAGCTGGCAATGCCGAGCAATATGAGAAGTCCGGCCCCCAGAAGAGAGCACAAGGCCGATGTGCCGCCGATGGTGCCCGGGTACTGGCCCCAAAACAGCGTTGCAAACGTGTAGCCCTGGTCAGTGAGTATTTCCTGGATGCTGTTAAACGGGGCCTGAAGTTCGGTCACGGCCAGGGGGGTGGGGCCGGTGACCGCATCCACGGCTCCGGCGGCCTTTTGCTTTGCCGCCACCCAAACGGCATTTCCCGACAGCTGGGCCGGGTAAGCGAAAAAAACAAACGCCCTGGCTGTCAGCGCCGGGTTAAACAGGTTTCTGCCGGTTCCGCCGAATACTTCTTTGCCGATAACCACCCCGAAGGTGATGCCCACGGCTACCTGCCACAGGGGAATGGTGGGCGGCAGGGTCAGGGGAAACAGCAGACCCGTGACCAGAAATCCCTCGCTGATGGGATGTTTTCGGATGGCGGCAAACAAAAGTTCCCAGAAAAGCCCCACTGCGTAGGATACCAGGATGATGGGCAGAACAGTGCCCAGACCCGTTGTAAATGAAGGTATAAACGCCGTGGACATCTCAGATGCCAGGCGGCTGTGGTATCCGGTGTTGTAAATGCCGAAAAGCAGGGGCGGGATAAGGGCCACGAGCACAGAGCTCATAAACCGTTTCAGATCCAGGCTGTCGCGCACCAGGGGGCGGTTTTTCGTGGCTTCTGCGGGAAAGAAAAACACGTCTTCAATGGCTTCAAATAATGGGCCCAGTTTTTCCAGCCGGCCCCCGGATTCAAAATGTTTGCGGGGCACATCAAATATTTTGCGCAAATTTTTCTCAATCCATCCCATGGGCTAAATCCGCTGCCTGAAATAAGCCTGTTTGGTTTCCTGAAAGGTCTGGCACAGTTCGATTTTCGACGGGCACACATAGGAGCAAAGCCCGCATTCCACACAGTCGAGCATGCCGTGGGAAAGGGCCTCCTCGATTTCCCCGGCCCGGATGCATTTATAGGTGAACTGGGGCAGAATATCGACCGGGCAGGCCCGGGTGCAGTTGCCGCAGTTCACGCACGCCCGCACGGATCCGTGCATGTCCGCATCAAGGGGCAAAGGCCGGGGATTGAAAACAGACAGAAACGTGCGCGAGCATGTGGGCTTGTTCCACCCCGGGCGCATGAACCCAAGCATCTCCCGCTTTGCCGATTCCGTGATAATGCCCACGGCGGTTTCATACAAGCCGAGATGAAAATCCGGACCGCTGGAATAGCCCCGAAACAAACCACCGGCAATCCATCTGGAGCCGGAGCTTTCCCCGGGATCGGCCAGAATGCCCAAAGGCGCCCCGATGCGGGTTTGCCGGTAACAGCCCCGGACGGATTTTCCGGACACGGCCACCGTGCGCCGGACCGGAAATTTTCCGGTTTCCAGAAATTCGCCGATCAATCGTACATCCTGGCCGCTTACAAACCAGGCATGATTGTCCTCAGGGCGGATCTTGGCATGATAATGGACCACGGACGGATCATCAAAGGGATAGCCCCCTGAAACCCGGTGGGTGACCCGGCTTTCAATTTGTTGGTCACCAAGGGCGGTATCCGCAGCGCAGCAGACAAACAAGCTGCCGCATAAAATTTCCAGGGCGTTGATGCCGGTCTGGAAAAAACGGTTGTCTTGAGGGCTTTGCAACCAGGTGTCCGGCGGCGGGTGAAACGGGTCCTGGTTGGTGGCTGCAATCCAGATAGCTGCAGGGCTTTGGCCCGGATTTGCCACCCCCCGGTAGACAATGTCCCGAATAACCGGCCATACCCCGCCTTTTAGCAAAATTTCCGTCAGGGCGCCGGGGGTTATCCCGTCGAGTTTGTCTGCCGGATACGGGGTGAAATCTTCAGTGGTTTGCTCTTTGTCAAGTCGGATGACAACCTCGCGGATCACCCGCCTGGGCCCGTATACAACATCCGCGATTTTTCCGGCCCCGGGAGCAGCAAATACAATATCGGTGTTTTGTTTGTCCTCGTAAAGCGGTGTGCCGAGGTTCACCCGGTCGCCCTTGGATTTCAGCAGCCGGGCCTTTAGCAGGGGGATGCGTTCAGGTGCGGATGCCACGGTTTCGGGTTCCGGGGCCCTGTCCACAAAATGCTCCGGACGGCCGGCAATCTTGAGTCCGCAGGATATCTGGGCGCTTGCGCGTTTCATGGATGATTTCAATCTCCGGGTTTCCGTATATTGCCGGCCGCGCCGGCAACTACAATGGCCATGGTGTTTTTCAGTCCTGCCTATTATAACTGCAATCCGGGTTTCCTGCAAAAAATTCCCGGCAGACATGCTTTGCGCGATGGATCGGCCGGGTCATCCCACAAAGGGGCGGCGCAGCACCGTGTCTTTTCTCCAGCGCTGGTCGTTTTTATACGGGTATGCGATGTTATAGTGCAGGCCGCGGCTTTCCTTGCGGTGCATGGCGCACCGGATGATGAGTTCGGCTACGATGGCGATGTTGCGCAGTTCAATGAGGTTGGGGGTGACCTTGAAGTTCCAGTAGTATTCCTGGATTTCGTCGCTGATGATCTCAATTCTGCGCCGGGCCCGGGCCAGGCGCTTATCCGAGCGGACGATACCCACGTAATTCCACATGAGCCTGCGGATTTCATTCCAGGTGTGGGTGATGACAATGGCTTCGTCGCTGTCCATGGTTCCCATATCATCCCACACAGGAATATCGGCGATATCGGAAAAATCCGTATCCCGGATTTCCTCTGCAGCCGTGAGGGCCGCCTGGTGGGCGTAAACCAGCCCTTCGAGAAGGGAGTTGCTGGCCAGGCGGTTGGCTCCGTGCAGACCCGTACAGGCGGTTTCGCCGATGGCGTAGAGACGCTGGATGCTGGTTCTGCCGTGGATGTCCGTGGATACTCCTCCGCACATGTAATGGGCCGCCGGCACAACGGGCAGGGCCTGGCGGGTCATGTCAAAACCGAATTCCAGACATTTTGCATACAAATGGGGAAAGCGCGAGCGCACAAATTCCGGATCCCGGTGGGAGATGTCGAGAAACACGGCCTCATCGCCGCGTTTTTTGAGTTCCGAGTCAATGGCCCGGGCCACCACGTCCCGGCAGGCCAGTTCCCGCTGGGGGGTGTAGTCGGCCATAAAGGCGGTGCCGTCGGAGTTGCGCAAAATCCCGCCCTCTCCCCGGATGGTTTCGGAAATCAGGAAATTCTTTGCCTGCGGATGAAACAGACAGGTGGGGTGAAACTGGACAAATTCCAGGTTTGCCACCGCCGCCCCGGCCCGGTAGGCCATGGCAATGCCGTCGCCTGTGGCGATATCCGGGTTGCTGGTATAGGCATAGACCTTGCCGGAACCGCCCGTGGCCAGCACAACGATGCCGGCCAGAAATGTGTGGATTTCACCGGTATCGCGTTTGAGCACGTATGTGCCAAAACATTGATCCTCGTGGCCGGTGATGGTCTGCCCGCGCTTTAGCCGGGTGGAGCGGGTGATCAGGTCAATGGCGATATGATTTTCAAATATGTCAATGCGCTCATGATGCCTTGCCCGGTTGACCAGGGCTTCTTCCACGGCCCGGCCCGTGAGGTCGTCGACGTGAACGATCCGGTTAAATCCGTGGCCGCCTTCCCGGCACAGGTCCAGTTCCAGCCGGCCGTCATTGCTTTGGTTAAAGCCCACGCCGATTTCGGCCAACTCCCGGATTCGGTCCGGGGCCGAGCAAACCACCATTTCCACAACGTTTTGGTTGCACAGCCCGTCGCCCGAGGCCAGGGTGTCGGCAACATGGGATTCAAATGTGTCATCCGGATCCAGCACCGCGGCAATGCCGCCCTGGGCGTAAACCGTGTTGCTGTCCGTGAGGCCTTTTTTGGTGACAATGGCCACCCGGCTGTGCTCGGCGGTTTTCAGGGCGAACAAAAGCCCGGCAACCCCGCTTCCGATGACCAAAAAGTCAAATCGGTGTTCCATAGATGGGCTCTTTTTTTTATCTCAGGCCAGGGCGCTTTTTCCTGGATGCGATGCGGTTTCCGATGATCATTCCCAGCAGCAAAACCCCGGCCCCGGCAAGGAACCATTTCAGGCCCGCCGAGAAAAACGCGTCCGATACCTGCTTTTCCAGGGTCTGGATCCGCTGATCTTTTTCTTCCAGGGTTTTTGTGAGGCTGGCGTGCTCATCTTTGAGCTTTAGGTAATCTCCGGATTCCTCCTGAAGGGTGGCATATTCATTTTCCAGGGATTGGAGTTCCTCCCGGGTGCTTGTCAGCTCATCGGCCAACTCCTGGTTGCGTTTGATCAGGCGCTGGTTTTCCTCGGTTAAAGACTTTACCTTTGTGCGCAACGGCCCGATTTCCTCCTGCAGGGAGTCGGCCACCAGGCTTTTGGGCTTTCCCCTGGTGACATAACGGGAAAACACCCAACCGGTGGTGTTATCTGAGAGGCGAATCCGGGTCCAGTTATCCTCCGTTTCCAGGGTTTCCACGGTCTGGCCGGATTTGAGCATCTTAATGATCCGGTAATTCAGGCCGGGACCGGTCCGAAGGGTGATTTCCATCAGATCGCCGATATAGCGGGTCTCGGCATGGGACGGGGCTGCCATGCATATGGACAAAAATCCGAGAATAAAAACAATCGCCGTTTTTTTCATATTATTACCGGTTCCTTTAAGGTTGATAAGCCTGTAAAAAGACTTTTCACAGGCAGTGTTCAGTTTTAAGTGATGAAGTGTTAAGTAAACTCAAAAAGTTATTTTTTTATTGTTTGGCGATTATACCAGTTTTAGGATTTTTTACGGTGCCCTCAAGGTTTGATGTAAAAACAAAACATACCCAATCTGCCTGCGCGGTGCAAGACAAAATCCCCGGCCCGTTTGCTACGGACCGCAGGTCTGCAGATGCGCTGCAAGGTTTGAAAGCCGCCTGGCGGGCTTGTTGTTTTTCAGGGCAACACCGATGGCCTTGGCATTGCCCACCAGTACAACCAGGTGCCTGGCCCGGGTGATGGCCGTATAGAGCAGATTGCGCTGTAGCATGACATAGTGCCGGGTGACCATGGGCAAAATCACGGCCGGATATTCCGATCCCTGGGATTTGTGCACGGTAATGGCGTATCCAAGGGTCAGTTCGTCGAATTCGTCGGCTTCATAAGAGATCTGCCGGCCGTCATAGTCCACCCGCAAAACCGGATCTGCGGGTTCCGTGCCGGTGATAATGCCGATATCCCCGTTAAAGACCTCCTTGGCATAATTGTTTTTCAGGTGCATGACCCGGTCGTTGACGCAGAACTCGTGATCCAGGGACTTGATCCCTTTTTTGCCGGGATTTAGGGCCTTTTGCAGCCTTTGATTCAAACTGATGGTGCCCGCCGGGCCCTTGTGCACGGGTGAGAGCACCTGGATGTCCCGGCCGGGCGCAAGACCGTAAATATCCGGAAGGGTTCGGGTGGCAAGATCCACGATGGCTTCTGCCGCCTCCTCGGGCGTGTGGGCCTCAAGCAGGCAAAATTCCTGCCTGCTGCTGTTTGCATCCATGTTTTCGGGCTCAGGCGTGCGGCCGCGCCGGATATTGTGGGCGTTGCGGACAATGGCGCTTCGGGCGGCCTGCCGGAAGATTTCAGTTAAAAAATGCACCGGAATGCGGCCGGACGCAATAATGTCGGCCAGCACATTTCCCGGCCCCACCGGCGGCAGCTGAAATACGTCGCCCACAAGGATGAGCCGGGCATTGAATCGCGTGGCGCCCACAAGGTGGTACATCAGCTCCGCATCGATCATGGAGGCTTCGTCAACAATGATCACATCAGCCTCAACCGGGTTGTCCCGGGACTTGTCAAAACAGCCGGTTTCAAAATGATAGCCCAGCAGCTTGTGGATGGTGTGGGCGGTTTTTCCGGTGATTTCCGTCAGGCGCCGGGCAGCCCGGCCTGTGGGTGCTGCCAGACAGACCCGGAAGCCTGCGCTTTTGAAAACCGCGGCAATGCACTGGACCAGGGTGGTTTTGCCGGTGCCCGGCCCGCCGGTGATCACTGAAACCGGGGAGGCCAGCACCCCTTCCAGTGCCTGTTTCTGCTCATCTGAAAGCCGGACGGCGAATCGGTCCTCCATTTGTTCTGCCGGATCAATATTGTTTAAAAGAGCCGGTTCCGGACAAGAAGACATCATGGCCGAAAGGCGCATTGCAATGCCGGTTTCAGCCTCGTGGAGCAGGGGGAGATAGATATGCCGGCATTTGTCATTTGACTGACCGTCGCCGTTGCCGGCTTCCATGTACATCTTGCCGGCAGCAAGCAATTGTGCCAGGCCCAGGCCGGCGGATTGGTTGTCGACTCCGAATTTTTGTTCAAGCTTGCGAAACAGTTCGTCTTCCGGATAAAACATGTGACCGGAAGATGCGCTCTGATAAAGCAGATGCTCGATGCCGGCCGCAGCCCGCACTTCCGGATCGGGCTGCAGGTCCGCGTGTCTGGCAATGGCATCAGCGATCACAAAGCCCTGGCCCGGAATGTCTTCTGCCAGCCGGAAAGGATCACGGGTGAGCACTTCCATGGCCTCAACGCCGTATTGTCTGAATATCTTTCCCGCATATGCGGCTTCAATGCCGTGCTGCTGCAGAAACTCCATGATATCGGCAATACTTCTGTGATGCTCCCACTGCCGGGCGATATCCGCAGCCCGGGCTTCACCGATACCCGGTATTTCCCGGAGCCGCTCAGGCTGGTTGTCCAGGATATCCAGGGCTTTTGTGCCAAAAGCTTCGATAATGCTTTCGGCAAGGCCCGGACCGATGCCCTTGATCAGGCCGGAGCCCAGGTACTGCCGGATTCCGTCCACCTCCGAGGGGCGGGTGACTTGGGCCTGCTGAAACGCGAACTGCTCC
The DNA here is from genome assembly GCF_013761005.1 of Desulfosalsimonas propionicica. NCBI lineage: Bacteria > Pseudomonadati > Thermodesulfobacteriota > Desulfobacteria > Desulfobacterales > Desulfosalsimonadaceae > Desulfosalsimonas > Desulfosalsimonas propionicica. The sequence goes on along the minus strand of NZ_JACDUS010000001.1, from coordinate 13,198 downwards.
CCGTAGCGCGGATGGGTCACCCATTTGCCAAGAATTTTTATTGCCTGGCCCGGGGCGGCTCCGGGCAGGTGTCCCACAATGGTGACCCCGGCCCTGTCCGGCCCGGCTTCCATCTGCGCAACCGTGTAATGGGTATCTGTGCTGTGAAATGTGATCCGTCGGATCCGGCCCTGGATTTCCATCATGGCGTCGGGCTACCGGCCATCGTTTGCAACGGCAAACGCGTCATGATAACCCGCCCGGATCAAATGCAGTTCCGTGTCCCGGGCTTTTGCCAGGGAGTCAAACCGGCCAACCCGGACACGGTAAAATGTGGCATCAGCACGGTTGACCTCGGTGACGGTCACCGGGTTGTAATCCGCCGCCGCAAGAGTGGCGTGCATGGCTTCTGCCAGATCCTTTTCCGAGAACGCTCCGATCTGGATGGTGAAATCCCCGGTGTGATAATCGCCGTGGCTGCCGGAGGCCTTTTGGCGCTGCGGATGGTCTTTTTCCAGCACTGCGATTTCCACCGGTGCCGTGCCCGGCCCGATCATATCGATTTGCCGGGCGGCATGGCGGGACAGGTCAATGATCCGGCCCTTGACAAAGGGGCCCCGGTCGTTGATTCGCACCACAGTCTGCTTGTAGTTGCGCTTGTTTTTCACCAGTACGTACGTGCCCATGGGAAGGGTCTTATGGGCGGCCGTGCGCGCGTCCATGTTGTAGGTTTCCCCGCTGGCGGTTTTGCGGCCGTGAAAAGGGTGGCCGTACCACGAAGCGTATCCGGATTCGCGAAACCCGCGGGAATCCGGTATGGGATGATACCACTGACCGTTTATCTGATAGCTTTTGGATGTTTTTTCCGCCGGCGGCGGGGTTGTTTGGCACCCGGCAAGCCAGAGGCCGGCGGCTGCCGCAAAAGCCAGAATCAGGGCAAACCGCCGGCCCGTACCCGGAGACAGGGTCATAACAGAAAATCCTTTGGTCCTTTTGAAGCCAGCCTGCTATTTGCCAAGGGCGATGCGCAGCACCTGGCGCATTTTCTCCACAAAATGAAACTCGATTTCTTCTTTGACATTGGCCGGAATGTCTTCCATGTCCTTTTCATTGAACTTGGGAAGGATGATGCTTCTGATTCCGGCCCGGTGTGCGGCCAGCACTTTTTCCTTGATTCCGCCAACCGGCATGACCTGACCCCGGAGGGTGATCTCACCGGTCATGGCCAGGTCCTTGGATGTGGGCGTGTTGGTCAGAAGCGATGCAATGGCGGTCAGCAGTGTGACGCCTGCAGAGGGCCCGTCTTTGGGAACCGCTCCGGCCGGAACGTGGACGTGCAGGTCGTGTTTGTCAAAAAAGTCTTCGGGTATCTTGAGTACGCCGGCATTGGCCCGGATATAGCTTAAAGCCGCATTGGCCGATTCCTTCATCACTTCCCCGAGCTGGCCGGTGAGGGTGAGCTTGCCGCTGCCCTTCATGGCCGTGGCCTCGATAAAAAGAAGATCCCCGCCGGCCTCGGTCCATGCCAGTCCCATCACCACCCCGGGGGTGGCAACCCGCTTTTTGATTTCGTCGAAGGAATAGCGCACCGGGCCGAGATAATCGCGCACATCTTTGCGGCCCACCTTTACGAATTCGGCTTCCTCTTTGGCGATCTTTGTGGCCGCGCCCCGGCAGACGTTGGCCAGTTCCCGTTCCAGATTGCGCAGGCCCGCCTCCCGGGTATAGCCGGAAATAATGTGCTTGACAGCCCCCGGAGTGATGTTGATCTGGTCGGCTTTCAGGCCGTGGGCGGTTCTTTGGCGGGGAATCAAAAAGCGCGTGGCGATTTTTAGTTTGTCTTCCATGGTATAGCCAGACAGCCGCAGGACCTCCATACGGTCGAGCAGGGCCGGAGGGATGGTATCCAGGATATTGGCCGTGGTGACAAACATGACCTTTGAAAGGTCAAATGCCACGTCCAGGTAATGATCCGTAAACGAATAGTTCTGCTCGGGATCCAGCACTTCCAGAAGCGCAGATGACGGATCTCCCCGGAAGTCTGCGCCCACTTTGTCGATTTCATCGAGCATGAATACCGGGTTTTTGGATTCGGATCTGCGGATGCCCTGGATGATGCGTCCCGGCATGGCCCCGACGTAGGTGCGCCGGTGGCCGCGGATTTCCGCCTCATCCCGGATGCCGCCCAGGGCCACGCGGACAAACTTGCGTCCCAGTGCCCGGGCAATGGAGTTGCCCAGCGATGTTTTGCCCACTCCGGGCGGGCCCACCAGGCACAGAATCGGTCCTTTGATCTCCGGGTTGAGCTTGAGCACGGCCAAATATTCCAGTATCCGGCGTTTTGCCTTTTCCAGGCCGTAGTGATCGTTTTCCAGGACTTTCTCCGCGCTTTCCAGGTCCAGGTTGTCGTCTGTGGTTTCATTCCAGGGAAGGGCGGTCATCCAGTCCAGATAGGTCAGGGCCACGGAATATTCGGCTGAGGACGGATGCATGCGGCTCAGCCGGTTTAATTCCCGCTCGGCCTCTTTTCTGGCTTCTTCGGGCAGGTTTTTTTCATGGATCTTTGTGCGGTATTCCTCCACTTCGCTGCCGGATTCATCTATTTCCCCGAGTTCCTGCTGAATCGCCTTGAGCTGCTGGCGCAAGTAGTATTCCCGCTGCTGCTTTTCCATGTCGCCCTTGACCTGGGACTGGATCTTGTTGCCGATTTCCAGGATTTCAAACTGGTAGCTCACCAGCTGGGTGACCTTGCGCAGCCGGGCCTTGATGTCATAGAGTTCGAGCACTTCCTGCTTTTCCTGAACCCCGGAGTCTATGGTGGAGGTGACCATGTCGGCCAGCGTGCCGGGTTCCTCCAGGGATTTGGCCATGGAGCCCATCTCGTCGGGCAGGGCAGAGGACAGTTGTACCACCTGCTGGTACTGGGAGACCAGGTTGGACATCATGGCCTCGGTTTCCTTGTCCCGGGCTTCCTCGATGCGCACATGTTCCACCTGCGCCTTGAGATAGGGCTGAGTTTCCAGATACTCCCGGACATTAAACCGCCCGATGCCCTGGAGCAGAATCTGGGCCCGGTTGTCCTCTGCCTTGGCCATTTTCAGAATCATCGCGCTGCAGCCTACTTCGTAGAGATCCGCTGCGCTATATTCGTTTTTGGGGTCCGTATGCCGTGAGGCCACCACGCCCACCAGCCGGTCCCTGGACATGGCCTCGTCAATGAGCTGGATGGATTCCTGCTGCATGACAATTAAGGGCAGGACCATCTTGGGAAACAGCACCACGTTAAACAGCGGGAGAATCGGCAGTTGCTCGGGTATATTGTCAAGGTTCGGAGTTTGTTGCTGCGGGCTTTGTGCCATTTATTTGCCTCCGGATCTGTCCGTTTGAAATGGATACAAGGATCGGGTCTAGTCCGAGCTGATCGGAATGGTTTGCCGTTTCTGGGACGGCAGTTTGGCGACCTCAATGTAGAGAAATCCGTTTTTATGCCTGGCGGTAATGTTTTCCGTATCCACAGGGGCCTTCAGGTAAAGGATCCGCTCAAAAGGGCCGTACTGGATTTCGGCCAGGCGGTATCTGCCATTTGGCGCCGGCGGGGCCCCCTGCCGCCGGCCGGAGATCCGTATGGCCCTGGGGTTGACTTCCAGTTCCAGGTCCTCCTTGTCCACGCCGGGCACCTCGGCTGTGATGTAGATCTTTTCCGCTGTCTCATAAATATCGAGCTGAGGTTTCCAGGTGGCCTGGGAGGAAAAGGAAAACATCGGGCTCATGGATTGAAACAGGTCTGAAATGTTTTTCTGGAAATTGGATTCGTCAAAATCATTGGTGAATCGAATCTTGATGTATTCCATCAGCCGAACTCCCCGGATTGGCGATTGAAAGTTTCAAGGTTGACGGCTTTGTAAAAATCCCATTATCTGTGTTACGCGCGATTTTTCAGAATTTCACGTACAGCTAAGTACGCTGCATTCTTCAAAATCGCGCAAGCCTTGATCTTGAACTTTTTACGAAGCCGTCTAAAAACCGACTTTTTACGAGTGCATCAAGGTTGCCCGGCCTGCTGCAGGCCCGTGCACTTCTCTTTTATTAAATTAACACTGGTTTGCGGATTTGTAAAGTTTTCAGGGGGCCGCGTTTGACCAGCGGCCGGCGGCTTTTATTGTTCTGCCGAAACACTGCGCTCCGAGCGGCCCAGCACCCATGCCACGCCACAGCCCGCCATGAAGCTGTGGCGGGTTTCCACCAGGGGACTGTCTTCAAACACGGCTCCGGCCAGGTTGTCGTATCGGACAAACATGCCGACCCAGGTGTTTTCAAACCGGCGGCTGGCAGAAAACAGCAGGGAAGAGCCGCTGTAGCCGCCTTCGGCTTCCCAGGCCGGCCGGTTTTTTGTGACGTATTCGGGTTTGACTTCATAATAATAGGCGTGATAGCGCCGATCGGCAAAAATCGGGCCCAGGGTGACCCCAAAATTCCAGCCACCGGCCATGTCCATGAGATCCAGGTTGATCTGGGGATGGGCCTTCCAGCCCTCATGATCAATGAAAGTGAAATCCGAGGCAAACACCGCCCGAATGGGCAGGCGGAAGCGGAGCCGGGCGCGGTTGTTTTCGTAAAGCAGGTAATTGATCGACGGGCCGATTTCCCCCACCGGATCCAGGTCCGGCATGTTTTCCCGGGCATCGCCCTTGTCGCTGGAAGCCGGTATGGCCCCGTCTGCACTTATATCCACCCGGAGTTTCGGCGTATCATACAAAAGTCCCCGGATGCCCTCCCGGTCCACTTTCAGGAAATCGCCCCGGAAGATCACGTAGGGCATGGGCACCAGATAGAATTCCTGGTTTTCCGAGCCCCGGTAGGCGGGCATGGTCAACGGGGCAACGCCGATGCCAAGTTCCCACAGGGGTTTTTGCTCAAGGGTTTCAGCGTGTACAGGGGCGGCAAAGGCCGTTATGAATACCAGTATGGCAAAAAAAAGCCGCTTGCAGGACTTTGCCCGTAGCAGAAAAAATATGTTGACCGTGTTCATGAAAGTTGCCTGCTTCCTTTCTGTTTTTTCATGGTAAATGCCGGGTAGTTCTCAGGCCGGTAGGCGCGCTTGTGCGCTCCCAGGCAAAGGCCCTGGAGCATGGCCCGGTCGGTGCTGTTTAAAATCATGTGCATAAGATCCGCACCGCGCAACTGGCCCAGACTGCCGGCTGTTGCGGCGATTTCGTCAAACCGGTGCACCGGGTCTTTTCGGATGGCGCCGCCGGCCATGGCCAGAGGTACGGTTTCGCCTGAATGAATCAGTTTGGCGTCGCTGGGTGTGCTGTGATCTGCTGTGACCACGGCAAGGATGTCTTTTTCTTTTGTTTCCAGCATATTCAAAAGGCCGGCAAACCCGGTGTCCAATGCGGAGATGACGTCTGCCTTGCGCTCCGGGCTTTCCCTGTGCGAGACCTGATCCGGGGCCTTGGTGTGCACGTGGATAAAATCATGATCCGGATCGTCAATGGCGGTTTGAATTCTTTCGGCCATGTCCTTTCCGGGATTTGCCGAATTCCGCACCCGGGTAAAATCAAATCCCAGTTCCGTGGCAAGACCCTGGTATACCCCCCCGGATGCGATCATGGCCGGTGAAAACCCCCATTTATCCCCAAACCCGGCAATTGGCTTTTTTCGGCCTGAGCGCTGGGTCACAAGGAAATTGGGGTTCAAGGCCGGTCCCGGGGCGCCGGGGGCTGCGTCCAAGTCCTTTAACCGATCCGCGCACCAGGCAAGGTAATGGTTTAGGGTGTCGGCGGTTTTTGCCGCCCGGTCCGGCTCTTTGGTACGGGCAAGGGGCATGATCCTGGCAATGGGGCTTTTTCTCAAAACGGGATCCGAATCTGAAATATCCGGGCTCACATGGCCGGAGATGGCCAGGATTGCGTCATTGCGCCCGGTCTGGTGGAGCCGGAAGCCGATGTTTTTGTATTCATATGCGCTGATCTGTTTGTAAAACCGGCTTAAAAAATCCCGGTCCCCAACGATATCATCCCTGCCCTGTTCCAGAAACGCCCTCTGGTTTGAATCAATTCCGACCCGGCAGAGATGGGCCAGCACCAGTACCTCGGAATCGGCAAACGGGACTTTTTCACCCGCAGCCTCCAGCAGACCCCGGCCGGGAAAATCGGCAAGGGTGTAGCCAAACATCAGAAAATGGGCCATTTCGCTTGGCAAACAGCGCCCCGGGGACAGGGCGTGATAGGTCCCGTTGGCCCCTATGGCGGCAATTCTGTCCAGGCTGGGGGTGCGGGCTGCGGCCAGGGGGGTTTTGTGCCCCAGCCGGGCATAAGTGCGGTCGCCCAAACCGTCTAACAAAACCAGGATCACCTTCATGCTTTGATTCTCCATTAGGGGGCGCGGGCAATCGGGTTTAAAGTGCGATGGTACTCGTTTGATTTTTTGCCCCCGGGCCGGCCAGGTATTGGTCAACGATCTTTCGGGTTTGCATCAATCCTTCGTGTTCTCTGATTTCAAGGGTCCACCAGGTGCATCCCGTGTCCATGAGAAGATCCAGACGCTGTGCAATGTCGGCAATATCTGATGGCGGAATATGTCCCTTCCCCTCAATTTCTTCGTGATAGACATGGGCGCTGCAAATGCGGTTTTTGTGCGGGGACAAAAAGTCCTCCGGGCTGTACTGCTGGGTCTGCACGGCCTGACAGACCCGGGCATGGCCGATGTCAAAGGTGATGCCCGCGCCAGAGTACCGGATGAGTTTTTCGAACAAATTGGGCTTTGCTGTCCACCCCCACGCAAGGTTCTCCAGGCAGAGACGCACGTTTAAGCCTGCGGCATAATTGACAAGATTCCGGAGGCTTTCAATGGTGGTGTTCCATGACAGAATCCGGGTGGTATCCCGGCCCAGACCCACATGCAGGGTTAGGTAACCGCCCCCTGTTTTGGCGACCAGCCGGATGATTTTTCGAAAAAGGGCAGTGGCACGCCGCTGCTGCGCAGGATCTTCATGACCGATATCCACCCGGTCAAACGGGCAGTGATAACGGATTTCCAGGGGGGCCAGAGCTTTGATTTGCTTTGCCCACAGGCTTTCTTCACGGGGGCTTTGTGGTATGCCGGCGATATCAAATGACCAGTCAATTCCGTCAAATCCGTGTCTCCGGGCAAAAGCGTAAAGGTCCCGGGGATTTTTCATAAAATTGCACATGGCGATTTTTACCGCCGGCTTTTTGAATTTCTTTATTTCTGATTCATCCATTGGCTCATGACCTTGCTTGCGATTCTCTGATGCTCTGGTATCTGGCCTTGCATATAGGCGGTTACAATCTCCCGGACAACCGGGCCGGCAAATTCATGAAAATAGCGCATAACCGGTTCGATGTCCACGCCTGTTGCCCCCGTGCATTTTTTGTAATTTCCCGAAAGGCTGCAGCAAAGCTGTTCTTTGCCCTGCTGCCATGGCATTTCCAGGATTTTTTCAATTTCAGTGCCGTCAGCAATTTCAGCCAGTGGCATGTTTAAGCGGATGCCAAAAAAACCGAGAGCCTCTGAGTAAAAATCCAGGGCATTTTTGACCTGGTTGATTTTGACGGCTCCGTTGTGAGAGGTCCGTTCGCCTGCGACAATATCGGCATTGCCCAGTTTTCCGGCCAGGGGAACGCGCACGCTGTGCAGGTACAGGTGACAGCCCGGGCACGGCGAATATTTGCCGAAGCGCTCCACACAGTCGCTTATAAAACGGCCGTTTAGCGTATGCCAGAATTCAGGCGAGCCCACTATGAGCAGCGGGTGCACCCGGACTTGCGGCAGGCGCCGGGCAAGGCGGCCCACGGCCTCCGGCACGCTTTGCCATTGACCGTACTCGGTTCCGGTATAGGCATAGACCGGCAAAAGGTTGTTGTATCCGTTTTGTTCGGCCGCACATACCGCGGCGGCCACACTGTCCCGGCCGGCGATTTCAACAATGGCCAGATCCTGCATCTGCTGATAGGCCTCTATGTGTTTTTGCGGCAGCATCCATTCGGGCAGAGCAGTGACCAGTTCCGGCTTGTCCCGGAAAACCGCTGCCAGTTTTTTGTTCCGGTGGTTTGTTGTGCCAAAAGTGCCCATCCTGGCTCCTGTGGTTTGATTCGGATCGGTTTGGAGTGTGGATCTGCTGCAAATAAATATATACCTTCAGCCGCAATAGTGAAAGGCACAATCCTGCAGCCGTTGAAAAAAGCAGCAGGTGCAGGATTGATCTTCTGACAAATGGAGTGGAACATATTTTTTGGTGATTTTTATGATGGCACAAAGATTGCTAAGGTAAGAGCAGTTGACCAGTTAAGTTGTCCTCCTTAATTGTCAACCTTCCTGATTCAGCAGCGCACCGGGAATTGCCGGCCTGGTGCGCTGCTGATTTTTTTGCGCTCCCGGCGGGGTGCAAAACAGTGGTTTCCATGTGTTGCTGTTACACGTGTTACCCGGACGTTGGGGTAACGTTTATGGTGGCCGCTTTGCTGGTTTGATTCCGGCCCCTACGACACCCTTGGCGTGGGAGCCGGGTTTGCTCTGGCAGCCGCTCTTGCCCGGCCGGATAGCGCTGTTTGGATCCTGTGCGGTGACGGGGCTGCGGGCTGCAGCGTAATCGAGTTTGACACTTTTGTGCGCCATGGGCTCCCGGTTATCGCCCTTGTGGGAAATGATGCCGGCTGGAGCCAGATTGCCAGGGAGCAGAAGAAGATTTTCGGAGATGACGTGGGCACTGTGCTCAGGCACAATAAATACGATGAAATCGCGGAAGGCCTGGGTGTAAAGGGTTTTTTTGTCTCAGATTCCGAGGCAATCGATTCTGTGATCGATGCGGCAAAAACAGCGGCTGAAAACGGGCATCCGGTACTGGTCAATGCCGTAATCGGCGGCACGGATTTTCGTAAGGGATCGATTTCCATGTAGTGGCCTGATAAAAAAAGGGAGCCCAAAGGCTCCCTTTTGTATTTCAGTCGATGGGCTGCTGCCCATCGAATTTGTTTACTTTATTGTTTTCAAAAGTTATCCGTGACCGCCGAAGACGCCGGGCTGCATGTCTCTGGATTGGGCCCATTTCACGCTGGGATAATCCTCGGGTGAGTCGATGGGTTCTCTGTTGATTGCAGTTTGACGGTCCTGCTCGCCTTCTCTGGCGCGATCCCTGCATTCGCCCTTACAGTGGCCTGTTGCGTCTCGTTCAAGTTCATTCAGAGATGTATCAAACATAATCATCCCTCCTTTTCAAACCCGATGCCGGCTGCAAAAAACTGCTTGTTTTTTCATCAGCCGGCCTTTCGGCTACAAAATACGTATCCCCAGGCCGATGTCAAGGCCTGCTGCGTCAATCAATGATTGCACCGTAAAAAGCTTTTTACCGCACCCGATATTTGTCAGGAAGGAAGCCCTGGGACCGGCGCCGGTTTTTTCGCTCCTGACCGTTTCCGGGTTTCTTCCATCCAGCCCCGGGCAATTTGAAATTTTACTCGCTCCGGCATTGGCTGAATTTATCCCGGAAACGCTCAATGTCGCTTCACAAACCGACCCCGCCCCCGGGCTCCCTTGGAAGGGTTCTTGCCGGGCCAGCCCACGGGACCGGGCATGAAAACAACGCTTTTTACGATTTGGATATGTTGTTCCGGACCCCCTCGGGTGAAATTTTGCGCACAGTTGCCCATGATGCCGGCCCGGTGGCGGTTTGCGAGTCGCATTGAGCGCACAAGCGGTCAGCAGGGAGCAAATCGCCACCGGGTCGGCATCATGCGAAAATTATAGAACCAAGCACTAACAGCAATTTTTTTGAAATTACTTAGAAGTCCGGAGTCTTATATAACCGACAACCAATAAAAGAGTAACTTCTTGATTTTACTTAACACTTAACCACTTAAAACTTAACACTGCTTGCAAAAAGACTTTTTGCAGGCTTATCAATCAATAGTAGGGGGTAAGTTTTTTGAGTATATCGGTTTCCGGGACTGCGCCCGCCATGCTGTCTTTTTCCGCGCCGTTATCGAAAATGATCATAAAGGGTACGTTCATGACCTGGAAGCGGGATGCAAGGGCCGGGTTCTGTTCCATATGAATTTTTGCCACCTTGATTCTGCCGGTCAGGTTCGAGGCAATTCTGTCCACAGCCGGCAAAACCGCCCGGCAGGCCGTGCACCAAGGGGCCCAGAAAACAGCGAGCACCGGTACAGGGGAGTTGACGATTTGGCTTTCAAAAGTGTTTTCGGTCACCTCGACCGGCCGGTTGTTAAAGGCGTCCTGAATTTTCAAGGGTTTTTTGCATTTGCCGCAAACAGATCTGTTGTTGATTTTTTCCCTCGGAATTCCCGAAAGGGCAAATATGCATTGACGAAACCAGACCGTGGCTATAATCTGCTTTGCCCATGAACACCGCCCCTGACAAATCGTCTGCCGGCCGGCCCGCCCGGGGCCGCAACCGGGCGAGAAACCGCGCATGCCAATGCTGCGGCAAAACCGTGATGTTCTGCTGGACCTGCCGGTGCGGCTTTGCCATCTGCCAGAAGTGCATGCTTGAAAATCTCTGGGGGATGTCTTGTAACTCCATCACCTGGTATTGCCCGGACTGCGGCGGGCTAAACGGTTTCGGCAACCAGTAGGCGGGGGAAAAACACGGGGTGGAAGCGGGGCTCAAAAAAGGGGGGGGGGATGCCTTGCTGTTGGTGGATTGTGTGCTTAAATTAAATGGCAAATGACAGTTCAGCGGAACAGGACCGCAAGGAAAAAGGAGCAGGGAACCATGGATAAACGCAAAGCTCAGAGTATCTTAATGGATCGCGAAAAGCTAAGCACCACGCCAAGATGCCCGGCCTGCGGCAAGTATTTCAGCCTGGGCGAAAGGGTTGTGCCGGCCTGCGGCGATTGGGGAAACACACCGCAGCTGGTGCATCAGGAAGATGCTGTATTTGAGGAGGCTTCAGGCCGTTATATCGCGCGAAGATGCGTGGATGTAAACAAGAATCAATCTTAAAGCCGGATTCAGCCGCCTGCGCGTTTTACGGCAAAACCCTCTTTTTTGAGTTCTTCGGCCAGCATTTCCCGATGATCGCCCTGGATTTCGATTTGCCCGTTTTTTACTGTCCCGCCGCTGCCGCACCTGGCTTTCAGCTGTTTGGCCAGTTGCTTCAGCGCTTCCGGGTCAAGGCCGGTTCCGGTAATCAAGGTGACGCCCTTGCCCTTGCGGCCCTTGGTTTCCCGCTTTATGCGCACAATGCCGTCGCCCGGCGATGCCGCTGTTTTTTTCCGGCATTGGCAGGCATCCTGCGGTTTGCCGCATTTCTGGCATATGCGGCCTTTTTCAGTGGAATAGACAAGGCGGCTGTTGTTGTCGCTGGAATGCGTCATTTGGCCTTTTTCCCATCTTTTCATGGTGTTAAAAAAACAGGGAGCAAATGCATTTCTCAATTTTTTCCAATGCCCGGAAAAATGAATGGTTCCGTGGAAAATTAAGCGGCATGAAATATTTTTTCAACCGTTTTTTACAAGTTGGTGCAAAGCCGATTGCCGTTTTTGCCGCAGATAAGTCATTGTTGCTTGTTTGCTGGATTTCTGTTAAATCAAACGGGCAAAAATAAATTAAATCCTGTTTTTCATATTCCCGGGCGGCCATGACACAAAATCCTGTTACCGAATATGCCCCTGCCAGCCGAAGCGACAAAGATGCCATTGATCGCCAGCGAAAACTGCTGGCCGAGTATCAGGGTTCGCTCCGGCAGTTGTATGAAGCCGTGTGCGAAATCGTTCTAATCGTGAACGCCAACAGGCAGATCGTGTTTTTCAATTCCTTTTTTCCTTCCATGCTCAATGTGGATGACCCTGAAACCCTGTACGGGCTCAGACCGGGCGAAGCCATGGGATGCATGTATGCCTGCAGCAATCCCGGCGGCTGCGGGACCAGCCGGTTTTGTACCCAGTGCGGGGGTGTCAACAGCATTCTTTCTGCCCTGAATCAAAGGGATGATCTTCAGGAGTGCCGCCTGTTGAAAGACGAGTCCATGGAGGCCCTTGAACTGCTGGTGCGGACCACTCCCCTTGAAGTACAGGGCCAGTTGTTCAGTATCGTGGCCATTACCGATATCAGTCATGAAAAACGCAGACGGGTGCTGGAGCGTGTTTTTTTTCACGATACCCTGAATACCGCGGCCAGTATCAGGGTGTTTGCGCAGATGCTAAACGACTCCCCGGACCATGAAAACGCGCAAAGCTTTCGGCAGAACCTGCTTTCGGGCATAGAGCAGCTTGCCGATGAGATCAGTTCTCAAAAGGAATTGCTGGCGGCTGAAAGCAATGAACTGGAGGTTAAAAAGCAGGCGGTAGACCCGGCTGCGCTGGCAAGGCAGACGGCTGAAACATATCAGCTTCGATTTCCCGATCATCGTATCGTCGTCCGCAAACCCGGTCACACAGTGACACTGAACACCGATTCCCGACTACTGCAGCGCGTACTTGGCAACATGCTGCTAAATGCCCTTGAAGCAAGCAGTCCGGAGCAGACCGTTACCCTTTCAACCCGGATCATAAAAGACCAAGTGGAATTCCAGGTGCACAATCCAACTCCCTTGTCCAGAGAAAATCAACTCCAGCTTTTCCAGCGCTCCTTTTCCACTAAGGGTCCGGGCCGGGGGATTGGCACCTACAGCATGAAACTGCTGACTGAGCGGTATCTAAACGGCTGGATTTCCGTTGTCAGCTCCCCTGAAAACGGCACCATCTTCAGTGCCACCTATCCGTTATAGCTCCGGCCGTTAAAAAAGTACGACCTTGATGGCACGTTAAAAGTCTAACTTCAGATGTCGGGGCCATCAACCTTGACAGCTTTGTAAATACCACGTTTCCCGCCGGCAGGACCTTGCCTTCAACTTCTTTTACTTATACATCCAAACATCATGCCTGTATTGACCCCTGGTGCAGAATCGATCTGCATGGTTCTTTCGTGCCGTTCTTTATTGGACAAGCTTTATGCGTTTTTTGCGCAATCAAAAGACAAAAAACGTCAGAAACTGAAAAATATCGTCACTTCATGGACGAAAAGCACGCTGCGATTCTATCTTGAGCAATTCAAATTCTTAAAAGATTTTGGCAATTCTTCAGTTAAAAGAACAATACGGTTTAACTCAACTTTCTGAGGAGCTAAATTCAGTTTAAACTTCTGAAATTAAGCTCGATTTGTCACTTGAAAAGCCGAAAAATATGATTGCAGCCC